>NZ_JAAAYE010000023.1 GCF_013282575.1 Paraburkholderia sp. NMBU_R16 | reverse complement strand
TCAGGCTGCCAAGCGCAAGGCGCGCGGCTACACGCGCTTCGAAACAATGCGAACCGTGCTGTTCCTCATCGCCGGCAAGCTAGATTTCTCCAGCTTCAACCCGCATGCCTCGTGAGCCGCTTTACCCACTGCATTTTCAAAAGAGCCATATATGGGCTATAGATTCTCGCCTTTTTCAAGCTCATTTCTTTCCGGAAGACGTTATCGGAGAAGCCAGAATCGACGGCTTCGACGATGAGTATGCGATGCAGATCGGCCTTTTGATTCTGCTCTCTTCCGACACCCTCCCGAATGTAGCGTTCCGCAAGTGCCTCAAATTGGGCCCGTGTCAGCAGATTGCTTTCGATCATCCATGCCAGCGCAGCCGCAGGGCCGCCTATGGCTGGCTGCTGGCCCTCTTTCGCAAAATCGGGACGATCGCCTAACCGCTTCTTTGCCTCTTCGTAGAGAGGCTGGTCGATCAGCTCAAGCGTCCAAAGCGTGTTGAGGCACGTGAGGTTATGCGAACCGCCGTTTGCAGTCGCGGCGCGACCAGCCGGATCGGATAAGTCATGAGCCATCTCGTCGGCAGCGCACAACTCTTGCACGCGGCCTGTCTCTCGATTGTTCTCGTCTGTCATCGTGACATTGGCCTATTTAAGTACCGGCGAAGCTGTGGGCCAATTGCCGTTTCAAATATGTTCGGCGTTGCATCATCGACCTGGACTAGTGAGCCAAGCTGCTGCGTGCAATCGCCCATCGGGCTCCCCGGACCATCCGTCAATAGTGCCTTTCGGATCGTTCGGATAATCCCCACGTCGCTGTGCGAGCACGGTCTCTGCCCACCCGACCGGCGTTCCGGGACGCGGCTCCGCATACGGGTCTTGGGGTGCCAGCGTGGAAATCTTTTCGACCGCCTCCGGCCAGACCGGGGCGCGACACGTTGCGTTGGCAAAGATGCGCATCGCAGTAAAAACCAGGATGAACGGCATCATGATGACGCGCCATAACACAGGAGCGCGCATGCCGACGCCATATAGCGAGAACAAGAACGATTCGCGCGGGGTCTCGTTCTGGGTATGGAACAGCAGGGGCTTGGGCAAGTTGTTTGGACCGTCGTTCATGTATTTGCACCAGTAGTTCCATTGCGCGAGCGCCAACTCGACTTCGACTGCGCCGACCCACTCTCGACCGATCGAAAACACCCGAGTCACGTTGCCTTTCTCGTCGACGGTGTAATGACGGATATGGTACACGGTGTTGAACTGGGTCACTTCCTTGTGCAAACAGAAAAGAGACTCCGCAGTCCACGGCGCTTCCCAAACGACATCGCCCTGACCCGACTTTGCAAAGAATCGCCGGGCGCGGATTGCGTACAGCTTGCGCGTTTCGCGATGGAACCTGATCGGCCGGTAACTTAGACCGAAGAACAGACCGCGGCCAAGCTTCCAGACAATCGTTGCAAACACGAGCGAGATAAATGCAGCAAAGATATCCCCCGCTACGCCCCCCGCGTACGGGTAACGGACGTTGGTGAGCCAGTAAACATATGGCCCGATTCCTATGAAAATAAACGCGAGAAAGACACCCGTGATGAACCAGTGTTTCTCCAGAAGCGAAGGTTCCGTCACATCCATGTACGTCGCATTGATCTTGAACACCGTGCCTGTATCCCATATGTCGGGACTAACGGGAAGGTCGGTCGACAGTCGGTGCTCCAGATCCCACTTCGGCACGGGAAGACCGACGCACTTTTTCAATAGTCGTTCGTCCATGCGTCAATTCCCTACCGCCGATTTGAATGCCGCCAATTCGGCGTTTTGTGAGTAGTGCTCGCCGTTGCTGGACGTGCAATTGCGACGTGCGCCAGAAAGAAGACGATCAAGGCAGGCGGGAACGGCCGAAAGAGCCTCCTCATTAATCATCGTTACACACGTGCCGCCGGGTGCGTCATATTGACACGAGGATTCTCGAGCCACGCTGTTGCGTGCGTCCTTCCATCGGGCTCGCCCATCCAGCCGTCAGCTCGTGCCTTCGGATCATTCGGATACTCGCCGCGCTGCTGAGCCAAGACGGTATCGCCCCAGCCGACTGGCGTGCCGGAGCGAGGCTCGGCGTACGGATCGTCGGAAGCGACGGCCGAAATTCGTTCGATCGCATCGGGCCAGACGGGATCGCGACAGGTCGCGTTGGCCAGTGTTCGCATGACCGTGAACACCAGGATCAGCGGCATCATCACCAAACGAATGACAACGGGAGCCCGCATTCCGAAGCTGTACATCGAGAAGAGGAACGACTCGCGCAGCGTCTCCCGCTGTGTGTGGAACAGCATCGGTTTGGGCAACCCATTAGGGCCATCGTTCATGTATGCGCACCAGTAGTTCCACTGTGCGAGCGCCATTTCGACTTGCAGTCTACCGGTCCATTCGCGGCCGATTGAGAACACACGCGTGACATTGCCGTGATCGTCTACCGTATAGTGCCGAATGTGAAAAATCGTGCCGAAGGATGTGATCTCGCGGTGGAGGCAGAAGATTGAATCTTGCGTCCAAGGTGCCTCCCAAACCACGTCACCCGCGCCAGCCTTCGCGAAGAAGCGTCGCGAGCGAATCGCATATAGCTTGCGGGTCTCACGATGAAAGCGAATCGGACGGTAGCGCAAGCCGAAGAACAGACCTCGCCCAAGCCTCCAAGCCATTCCGCCAAACAACACCACGAAGCATAGAGCCATCACATCGGCCACAAACAGATAAAACGCCGAGGAATCACCTGTGTGGGTGTAACTGTACATATAAGGGCCGTATAGGGCGGCCAAAAACAGAACGAACACACCCGTGATGAACCATTGCTTCTCTAGAAAGGACGGTTCAATTACATCCATAAAGACGGAATTGATGTTAAACGTCGAACCGAAGTCTTGAATGTCTGGGCTTACCGGTTGATCGGTCGCTAAGCGATGGGCTAGATCCCACTCCGGAACGGGTCTACCAATGCACTTCTTCATGACGCGTTCGTCCATTCTCAGTCTCCTGCGGCCGAGCTAAAAGCTTTGAGTTCTGCTTCGAGCGAAGCGTAGTGTTCCTCCTTGCTGAATTTGCAGCGGGAGACCCAGTCTTTGAGGGCAGACGCCTTGAAAAACGCGATCGCTATTCCGACCAGAATTGACAAGATCAGGGCTGGCCAGAAAAGTGGGAAACTGAAGAATGCGGCAGCGGCAATATATATGCCGAGAGCTCCGCTTGCGATGTAAAGAATGGAAAGCGCGTCTTCCTTATTGCGGTGTGCCTCGGGTGCATTTTTGAGAAGATCGAAGCCAGCTAATACAATGCCAGCGATCGCTCCCAGCCCCCGCCCGATCTTCGCCCCGAGTTCGGCCCATTCGCTGGCGCCAGCCCACTGTTTCATGATGAATGCCGATAACGGATGAGCTGGTGCCTTCGCCACGGTCTCCGACGCAGTTTCAACGACGGTTCCGACGATTGAAACCACGGCGCCGACTGCCTTGAGCCCGGTTTCCCCTTGATTGAACCGGTCACTGCCAGCCCAGTCCTTAGCCGCGAACGTAAGTGTCGCCATCTGAAAGATCACCGTCACGACACCGAGATTGAACTCTCGGGACGAATTGAGCCACTTCTTTGCAGCGTCCACACCAGGCACTGTGATGGCCTTGATCGCATCGGCGTCCAACTTTCCGTCCTTCACCAGGGCATCCACATCCATCTCATAGGCAACGATATTCGGATCGCGCGGTGGCGCGGCTTTTATGACCTGCTTACCGACTTGAGTCGCCGATGCTCGCTGGTCGGTACGATCGCCGTCCAGTTGGACGCCCGCTGCCCGGGCTTCCCGCAGGACCCAGTCTCGAATTGCAAGCTTGCTGACCTGCGACGGTTTGAGGCGAACGCCCGACTGCATCGCCAAACGAATGGTCACAAAACCGATCGCCGCGCCGCGTGCCGCACTCGTGAGTACGTCGACAATATGATTGGCGGTTGTCACGATGAGCCGATCCCGCAAGCTGGCCGCGTTACCTAGACTCTCGACCTTCTTGAACGCTTCCTTGTATAAGTTCAGGAAGTTCTCGTACTGGATATCGGAACCGTGTACCTGTGCATCCGCTGCTTTTATCATCGCGTCCTGATTGAACAGCAGGGCACGTACGTAGACATTTCGGACATTCGCGGCCTGGCCGTTCAGCCACTCATCTATCACTTTCTTGCATGGTTCGGTACCGGCGGCCGACCCAATTGCCTGTGCACATGACTCACTGTACGCGTAGCCGCTGCGAAGATCCTGCGGGTCGTGATTACCCGCCATCCATTCCGCAAGCAGCTTCGAATTGAGCCAGTCGGCATGCGCTTGCACTAGCGGCTGCCATTTCGGCTTGAACGCTTCGAGCGCTTGCTGATACTCCTGCGGGAAGCGTTTCAGTGCTTCCTCGTCCAAGACGCTGGTCCGCTTGCCATCCGGCCCGACCTTGGTCGACGCGTCTTCCCAAGCCTCGTTGGCTGAAGCCTCTATCGTTGCGGGAAGGTTGGCCATCCGCGCATCTTCTTCCTTCGCGGCTTGTTCAAAGCTACCGGTCTTGAAGACGCCTTTGACCAAACGATAAAGCCCGGTCAAATCGGCCATGGGCGGGGCGTTGTAATTTCCGACTCGCGAATTGAGGTCGTTGACACTTTGGGCCGTCTGAGACATTCGGTAAGACAGCCCAGTCGATGCCTTGGCGTCGGCGCGAATACCGGCTTCGGCTCGCTCCAGCAGCTGTGCCGAAATGTATTTCCAGTAGATCTGTTCGTCGAAGCCGTTGCTCAGATTCGGGACCGTCAATTCCGCGAGATCGTTCGCGATACCGACGGGATCGTTGACCGCGACGATGAAACCCTTCTTGAGTGGCGACTTCGCCATGGCATCGCCGATGCGCTTCGCGACGTTGCGTTGGCGCAAGCGCATTTCGTCCTTGGGCGCGCGATTACTAAAGCCGAACGCATCCTTCATTGCCTGGCCGTCCATCGCGAAATGCGCGACCTTCTCATGAGCGGCCTGAAATTCTCCGGTATCCGCGGCGCCCCCGGCGACCATCGCAGGGATATTGATGCACTGCATGTGCTGCTTGCGCCAGCCCGCGTCGCCGATCTTGTTGTGCACCAGATCCTTGGTCCAGCGGACGTTCGACCAACCGATCCAAAGATTGGTCGCTTCATCGCTATCGCTGCCGGGCGTGTGGTCGACGCTGACGCACCGACCCAGCGATTCGAAATCGGCTTCGCCGCGCGTGATGCAGCTTTGGGTGAGTGCATCCTTCGCACCAGGTGGCGGCGTCGTATCTGGCGGGAAGTACCATAGCGAGCCATCGTCGAGGACCATGTACGCACTTAGCCGCTTGCGCTTCTCATCGTAGGTGTACAGATAGCCTTGGCGCAGCGCACGCAACGTGTATTTGGCTGTGCCGATCGCCTGGGGAGCGCGTCTATCGATCTTGAAGTTGCCGGACAACGCCGGCGCTTTAGCGGCGCCTCGCGGGCAGGCAACTGCATATCGAACAGGGTAGATAAGCAGCGATTGTCGATCGCACAACGGGCATCCCTTGGTTGTCATCGTTTTGATCCCTGAATTTCGGCATCGAGCGCGAGGTCATTGCGTACGCGCTCCGACATGAACTCCACAAGTACATCGACATCTTCGGCTTCGTTGCTTAACGCCACGTCGGAAAACAACAGATCCAGGGCGGCGGGCAGCCGAGCAGCTTGCTCGACGGACATAGCGGGCAGACGGCGCAGGACCCGATCCGCAGCTTCGCTACGATTGACACGTCCCCATTGCTCCGCGCGGGGCCAGCCTGGCTGTCGATCGATCTCCTCAGCGCCGGTGCCAGCGCCCGTGACGCTCCAGCGGTGTCCCGCCCATGCGAACTGCCACAGCTTGACCGGCCCGAGCAACGCCTCCCGCTGCGTCGTATCGAGGATTGCAAGCGTCAACGTCAAGACACGGGGATCGTAGTAACGCCAAAACACCGATTTGCCGTTAGCTCCTGGGCCTACCAAGTAGCGTGCGACATGTGCGCTAACGGCATCGGCGTCGGCATCACTGTCGAGCCATGCGCACACCACGGGCGGGCGCTCGGCGTATATTTCCGCCATCCAGCACTCGGTAGCCAGCGCGCGCGCTTCGTCATCCAATGCGGCGACTTCGATCAACTGCGGCATCAGCTCTTCCCGGTGCGCGAGTGTGCGGTGTGTACACGTACGCATGTCCACCGCGGCCAGTGCGGGCACATGGACAAGCGTAGTGGGTTCGACGAGCAGAAAACCGTGCGTCAATGGTCCAGAAAACTTCGGGGCGGGCTGCAGTTGAGAAATCGTCATCGATGTCCCCTCAGGTTAGCGCGACCGATGCCTGACCGGTCTGCGCGGCAGCGCTTGCGACTTGTCCGCATAGATCGTTGCCCGGGAACTGTGACGGAACGCTCTCCGGCCCGACGCTGTCGTGACTACCCGCATGAATCCTGTTTTCGCCAGGCGTATAGCCGACGATACCTTTGGCGCTGACCTCGAGCTGACTGTTACCCGCCGTCAGCCGAATACCCTGCTTGGCGGTGATATTGATCCAATCCGTTGTACTGATGATCGCAACGACCTTCTTGGCGAGCAATTCGAGGTCGTCGTTTTGCGCTTGAATCTGGACTTTGCCACTGGCTGCAATGAGCTTCATGCCCAGCCGGTGGACGAACACCGAAAACTTGTCCGATACGCTCGCAAAAAGCGATTTGCCCGCGGCGATCGATACGTGCTGGCCAGCCGTAACCCCGACATGCTGGTCGCCCGCGAGATGCGCAGTCGCCGGCGTCGTCATCTCGAGACCGGCCGCCCCTGCAAGCAGCAGGTGCGGTTCGTTGAGTTCCGCGAAAGACCCGTTACCACCGCCTGAGCCCTTGATGCCATCCGTCTGCGATTTCAGTTCATCCGCGACCTGGCTTTGATCGGCGCCTGTGTCCTGGGCATCATGCTTCTGAGCGAGCTTGCCAAGCTGATCGTGCAATGTCTGCGCTTTCGCGAGACGCGTCAACGGCTCGCTCACGTCCGCGATGTGGGACTTACCCAGCGGGCGTCCCTCGGTACTCACCACCATACCTTGAGCCGTGCGGACAGCCCCGACTCCGTCGGTGCGCAACTCGAAGCCCTCGCCGCGCGCATCCTGCCGTCCCTGCCAGTCCTCGATACGCGTGATGCTGCCCAGCGACAATTGACTGGCCTTATGATCGCTGCGCAACTGCGTCTGAATCGCGCCCGCCGTATCGTCGAAAACCAGATGATTGCTGTTGCCTGCGCTCCGGTTGCCGCCATCGCCGAGCAACTCGCGGCTGCGAATGCCGGTCAATGCGCGTTGATGCGGCAACTGCCACGCCGGCGGGTTCGTCGCATTGCCGACCCGGCCCGTGATGATCGGATGGTCCGGATTGCCGTCGAGCCATTGAACGACCACTTCCGAGCCGATTCGCGGCAGCGCGGTCATGCCTTGGCCGCCGCCCGCCCAGCCGCTCGACACGCGGATCCAGGTTGTGTCCTGGCCCTCCCTGTCCCAGTGGAACCGTACAAGGCACCGTCCGTGCTCGTCGGTGAAGATGCTGTCGCCCTTCGCGTCGAGGACGGGTTGCGGCGCGACGACGGTCGCAGTCTGTGGCGCCAGGATGCGCGTATCGACGCTGTTGTATCCGGGCGCTGGCCGCCACCGCTGGTCGCGACGGACACAGACAAAGGCGTTCTCGTAAGTGGCCGGTGCGTTGACGCCTTGGAGATAGTTGTTCGTGGCGACGTGACGTGCAGAAACGATTAGGTATTCGTCTTCATGGCTTTTGCGGCTGATCATGCCGCCGAAGTGATCGGTCAACCGGAACCAGCGGCCCGGCATCACGAAGCGGCAGTGGCCGCGTGCCTCATACTGCCGTGCGTTCGCCCCGAAAGCGTCGATACGCCGCTGCGCCCATCGCTGGCCGTCGTCCGTATTGCGATACCCGTACGCGCCGGCGTACTCGTACCACTCCAACTTTGGATTGCCGCTGTTCTCCCATCCGTCGACCTGCGCATCGGTCACCCCGCCCGACTTGGCTGTGCGCCCGGGATCCTTGAAATCGGCCCGGGCGAGCGCGATGTGCGTCGACGTGATCGTCTGAACGGGCGACCACGACGTAATGCCATCCGCTTCCTGTGAGCCCGCCTCGCTCTGATAGCGAATTTCCGGTGTGCTTCCATCGATCGCCGGCTCGTTGCGCAGAGGATCGGACACGATGAGCTTGTGGGCTGCGGCTGTGTGTTCATACCAGTAGCACAGGCCGAGATGCTCCCAGCGGCGATGCACGTAATTGTGGTCGTGCTCCTCGAACTGGCACGCCATCTTCATCCGCGGGTCGTCCTCCCGAACCGTCCAGTCCCAGACCGCCCGGTAGCCATAATTCTGGAAGATCGCTTCGGTTTGACCGCGTATCGTCAAATCGCAGAACAACCGGTTGTTCTTGCGCAGCGTCAGATAGCGCAACCACGGGCCGACCTCGGCTTCGTAAAACGCAATTCCGCCATCCGTTTTGGTCAAGCGGAATGAAAATACAAAGCCGTTGAAATACCGAAAGCTACCGTCGTTGCGCAGCAATCGTGTGGACAGCAGCTTTCCAACGAAATCCTTCGGGTCCAGCTTTGCGTTGTCCGAAAGTATTTCGACAACGAATCTGAAATCGCGCGACAGGAATTCTTCCGCCTCGAGGCGATTCGCCAGCAAGACATCGTAGGGGGCGTCGCCATCGGGAAACGACAGCGTCAGAAATCGGTTGTTAAGCGCTCCCGCAGCGAGGGTCCGGAGGTCTTGAGCGGACAGGTCAGTATTCATTTTGTGTGCTGACAGATCGCCGATATTCAATAGTCGCGCGATTTTACACACAAACCTATTACGGAAGGTAGAACAGACAATCGATAAGCAGCATAAGGAGATTTTACCGAGCGCAAATGCGCACTCAGGTAATATTTCCTTCAATGCGGAGTCGCTGCTTAGTAGTGGTCTGCGCGTCTACATCGTCCGCAATGCAAATCGCTTCAACTTCCCTGTTTCGGTACGCGGCAATGCCTCGAGGAATCGAATGACGCGCGGATATTTATAAGGCGCGACGTGAGCTTTGACGAAGGCCTGTAATTCGGCGACGAGCGCATCGTTGGGTGTATAACCCGGTCTGATCACGACGAATGCCTTGACGATCTGTCCGCGTTCGTCGTCGGGCACGCCGATCACGCCGCATTCGGCAACGGCCTCGTGCTCGAGCAGCACGCTCTCCACCTCGGGCCCCGAGATGTTGTAGCCGGCGGAAACGATCATGTCGTCGGCGCGTGCCTGGTAGAACACATAGCCGTCCTCATCCAGATAGACCGCATCGCCGGGCAGATTCCAACCGTCGCGGACGAATTTCTTCTGCCTTTCGTCAGCCAGGTAACGGCAGCCGGTGGGCCCGCGCACGGCGAGCTTGCCGACCGTACCGCGCGGCAACGGCTGCATCGCGTCGTCGACGACGGCGATTTCATAGCCCGGCACGGCATTGCCGATAGCATGCTGGCGTATATCCTCGGGTGCGGACGAGATGAAAATATGGATCATTTCCGTGCCGCCGAGTCCATCAATCATCTCGATGCCTGTCGCCTGGCGCCAAAGCGCACGCGTGGCATCGGGTAGCGCTTCGCCGGCCGATACGGTCTTCGCGAGGCTCGACAGATCGAATCGCGCGACATGCGGCGCCATTTGCCGATAGAACGTCGGCGCGGTGAATACGATCGTCGCGCGAAAACGCTCTATCGCGCTCAACAGCGTCTCTGGCGTGAGCTTTTCGATGAGCACGGTCGATGCACCGGCGCGCAGCGGAAAGCAGAGCAGGCCGCCCAAACCGAATGTGAAGGCGAGCGGTGGCGTGCCGCAAAAGACGTCGTCGGCGCTCGGGCGCAGGACATGCCGCGGGAACAAATCGCACATTGCCAGCACATCGCGATGAAAATGCATGCAGCCCTTCGGCGCGCCCGTCGTGCCGCTCGTGAAGGCAATCAGGCAGACATCGTCGGCAGCCGTATCGCAGGCTTCGAAATGTGTAGGCATCGTGGCGGCCCGTGTGTCGAGCGACTCGGGCTCGTCACTATGAAACAGCATCACTTGCGTGAGATCGGCGGCGAAGTATTCGCCGCCGGGCTCGCGGCAACGTGCCAATTCCTCGGCGAGCCGTGCATCGCATAAGGCCGCGCCGATGCGCGCCTTATCGATGATCTGCTTCAATTCCTTCGCCCGTAAAAGCGGCATCGTCGGCACGACGACAAGCCCGGCTTTGAGACTGGCCAGGAACGCCGCGGCCATTTGCAGCGTATTGGGCCCGCGCAGCAGCACGCGATTGCCGGGCTGCAGCGCCAAATCGTCGACGAGCACGTGCGCCCAGCGATCGACCATCTCGCGAAGCTCGCGATAGGTCGTCGCCTGCGGTCGCCCGTCGACTTCCGACCAGATCGCCACGCGTTCACCGTGTCCGGCATCGATTGCGCCATCGAGCAAGACCGCGGCGCAATTGAAGCGCGCGGGATAGGCAAGTTCAGGATCGTCGAGCCGCATTTCGGGCCATTGATCGATCGGGGGCAGGTTGTCGCGGGCGAACGTATCGACATGTGCGGACGGTTCCATGGCATCCCTCCGGGATCAGTCGGGAATGACGGCGGTGGCTTCGATTTCGACCTTGGCCGCGTCTTCGATCAGCGCCGCCACCTGGACTGCGCTCATGGCGATGTCATAGTCGCCGATTACTTCGCGAAAGGCCCGGCCCACTTCCGGCAGCGACGCCAGATATTCGCGCTTGTCGGTCACGTACCATGTCATTCGCACGAGATGTTCCGGCCGGCCACCGGCCGCCTCGAGCACCGTGGCGACGTTGAGCAGCGCTTGACGCGCCTGCGTCGCGAACTCCGTCGAATGGAATTGTTCGTCGGCGTCCCAGCCGATCTGCCCGGCGATATAGACGGACGTGCCGCGCGCGGCTACTGCGTTGGCATAACCGCGCGGCTTCGGCCAGCCCGCCGGCAAGTAGGTGCGTTTCATGGCGAAGGAACCTCGAAGGTCAAAGGCGACGATGCGGCGCACTCGAGCGCAACGCGAATATCGTTGGGAATATCGATCGATTTGTGCGACTCGAGCGATGTGGTTACGAGGACTTGCTTCGAACGGAAGCGGACGCCGTCATCGCGAAGCGCGTCGATACCGAGGCAAATCGAACGCCCTCCGAGCGCATCGAGCGACAAGCGCATCGATAGGGATTCGCCCATGCGGCTCGGCCGGACGAACTCACATTCGAGCTTGACGATCGGCAGGCCGATACGGCGGGTTCCGATCATTGCCGCATAGTCGATACCGAGCCCATCGTTGAACCAATCCTCGACGAGCGCATTCGTAAGCGTCAGATACTGCGGAAAAAATACGATGCCGGCCGGATCGCAGTGCGCGAAGCGGATTTTTACCGGCCGCTCGAAGACGATACCACCAGGTAGGCTCATCGGTCGGCCTCGTTGCGTTCGGCGTAGCGGGCGAGAAGATCGCGCCCGACGATCAATTGCTGTACTTCTGTCGCGCCTTCGTAGATGCGCAGCGCGCGAATCTCGCGATAGAGCGTTTCTACAGTCGTTCCGCTTTGGACGCCTTGGCCGCCCCAGATCTGTACGGCCGCGTCGATGACTTGCTGTGCGCCCTCCGTGGCGTGCCACTTCGCCATCGCGGCTTCGCGCGTGACGCGTTTGCCGTGATCGCGCATCCAGGCCGCGCGGTAGACGAGCAGTGCGGCGCTATCGATCGTCAATGCCATATGCGCAAGTTTCGCCTGCGTCAACGGCAAACCGCCGAGCGTTTGTCCGAACAGATGCCGCGTGCTCGCGCGTTCCAGCGCCTCGGAGAGCGCCCGGCGGGCGAAGCCGAGTGCGGCTGCCGCGACCGAAGTGCGAAAGATGTCGAGCGTGCGCATGGCAAGCTTGAATCCTTCGCCCGGCGCGCCCAGCATGCAGTGTTTGGATACACGTACGCCCTCGAATGCCAGCCGTGCGAGCGGATGCGGCGCGATGACTTCGAGACGCTCGGCGATCGTGAGTCCGGGCGTATCGGCATCGACAACGAATGCGCTGATGCCATGCGCGCCCGGCGCCTCGCCTGTGCGCGCGAACACGACATAGAAGTCCGCAATGCCGCCGTTCGAAATCCAGGTCTTCTCGCCGTCGAGAACGTAGGCGTCGCCGTCATCGCGCGCGCTCAGCGCGAGCGCGGCCACATCCGAGCCGGACGCCGGCTCGGTCAACGCGAACGCGGCAATTGCCGTGCCGCTGGCGACGGCGGGCAGATACCGCTGTTTTTGTGCTTCGGTGCCCGCGAGCGTGATCGCGCCAGAGCCCAGCCCCTGCATGGCCAGCGCGAAGTCGGCGAGACCCGCATGCCGCGCCAACGTCTCGCGCAACAGACAGATCGCGCGTGTATCGATCTGCTCGCCTTCGCCGCCGTAGATGCGTCCGCCGATGCCGTAGCGCAACCACCCGGCCTCGCCCAGCATCCGGACGAGCCGGCGACATCCCTCGTCGACGCGTTCCCGTTCGTGCAACGACGGGCCGAGCGCGGGCAGATGCGCGTTGCACCAGGCATCTATTTCCGCGGCGAGCGCGCGATGCCGTGGTTCGAAGAACGGCCAGTCCAGCATGCTCGATTGGGAATCGGTCGCCACGTCAATCTCCCTTGAATTCCGGACGCGCTTTTGCCGCGAACGCGCGGTAAGCCCGCTCGAAATCTTGTGTGGCCATGCAAATTGCCTGTGCCTGGGCCTCCGCCTCGATGGCCTCGTCGACGCTCATGTTCCATTCCTGGTGCAACATTCGCTTCGTCACGCCGTGCGCGAACGTGGGGCCGCTCGCGAGCGTGCGCGCGAGCTCGCTTGCTTGCGCAACCAACTCGACGGGTTCGCACAGGCGGTTGTAAAAACCCCATGTAAAGGCTTCTTCGCCGCTCGCCGCCCGGCCCGTGAAAAGCAGCTCCGATGCACGGCCCTGACCGATGATGCGCGGCAGGATCGAGCAGGCGCCCATATCGCAGCCTGCTAGTCCGACACGTGTGAACAGGAAAGCGAGTTTGCTGCGCGCGGTGGCATAGCGCAGATCGGCCGCCATGGCGAGGATGGCTCCCGCTCCGGCGCATACGCCGTCGACGGCCGCTACGATCGGCTGCGGGCAGTGGCGCATGGCTTTCACGACGTCGCCCGTCATGCGCGTGAACATGAGCAGCTCGGGCACCGGCAAGCCGATCAATGGCCCGATGATTTCATGTACGTCACCGCCGGAGCAGAAGTTTTCCCCGGCACCGTGAATGACGATCGCTTTGACATCCGTTGCATAGGCGAGCTGGCGGAACAGATCGCGCAGTTCGGCGTACGAATCGAATGTGAGCGGGTTCTTGCGTTCTGGACGGTTCAGGACGATCGTGCCTACGCCGTCGCTAACGGACCAGTCGAAGTGGTGAGCCGCGTAGCCGGCGAGCCGGACGGCGTTGCCTGCGTGAAGCCGCGTGGCGGGTGAGGACGGATGAGTCATGGGCTTGAGTGGTTCGTTGGATCAGCGTTGAATGTCAGTGTCAGCCGTGAACAAGGCGCTGGCTCAGCGCTGAGTACTGTCGATCAAATGCGCTTTCAGTTTGGCTAGACGCTGATGCATCTTCGACTTCTCGTCACGGCCCAGGCCGCCCAACAGCTCCACGACCCATTGCTCGTGTGCCCGCGCCATCTTGTCGAAAGCGAGGCGTCCGGCGGGTGTGAGCCGCACGCTGAAGGCGCGACGGTCGTTCGGGTCCGCATCGCGCGCAACGAAGCCTTCGTTCTCGAGTTGATCGGTGATGCCCGTCACGTTGCCGCCGGTGACCATCAGGCGCCGCGATATTTCGCTCATCTTGAGTCCTTCGGGATGACGTTCGAGTTGGGCCATCAAGTCGAAGCGCGGCAGTGTCGTCCCGAATTCGTCGCGCAGTCGGCGTCGCAGCTCCGCTTGCACGAGGTTCGTGGTGGTCAGCAGCCTCAACCATAGCCGCAGGCTCATATGGCTGTCCGCACCCGTGCGGGCTTCCATGTCGACGACGTTGTCGCCGCGCGTCGGCTTCGGTGTTTGCGCCGGTTGAGGGGCGTCTTTTTTTGCAGGGCGGGCAGGGCGGTTCACATCACTTCTCCACCGGCGATCGAAATCGATTGGCCGGTCATGGCTGACGATTCAGGTTGTACAAGCCAAAGCACGGCGTGTGCGACTTGTTCCGGTGACACGAAACGCTGCTGTGGGTTGGCACGCTCGAGCGCGGCGCGTGCTTCGTCCATGCTTCGGCCCGTCTTGGCGACGACTTGATCGAGCGCGCCGCGCAGCAGTTCGGTTTCGGTATAACCAGGGCATACCGCGTTGACCGTTATGCCTTTCGTCGCCACTTCGAGCGCGAGCGAGCGCGTCAGGCCGATGACGCCATGCTTGGCCGCGCAGTACGCGGCCACATAGGGGTAGCCGATCTGCCCTGCTGTGCTGGCCACGTTGACGATGCGGCCATATCGCCGTTCGAGCATGGCGGGCATCACCGCCTGCGTGCACAGGAAGACCCCTGTCAGGTTGACCTCGAGCATGCGGTTCCACAGCGTCAGATCGGTCGCCGTGAAGGGCGAGGCTTGCGCCTGACCGGCGTTGTTGATCAGGATATCGACCGGCCCCATCGCTTGCGCTGCTGCGGCAAATGCTTGCGCGACCTCGTCCGGTTTCGTCACATCCATCGTGACGCAGCCAACATCGTCAAAGGCGGCGAGCTGTTCGCGTTGCGCGGCAAGCTTCGTGGCATGGCGGCCCGTCAGCGTGACGCGGACGCCCGCTTGTGCGAGTGCGCGCGCAATCGCTGCGCCGATGCCGCTGCCGCCGCCCGTTACTACGGCGTGCTTGCCGCTGAGCGAGTGTTCGTTCATTGCGTCTCCGATGTCGACGAGGATGAGACTTGAGCGCGCTCGCGTTCGGCGTTGCGCTCGAGCTGAGCTTTCGCGGCCGTGTATTGCTTCGGCCAGGCGATGTCGAAGTAGCCGATTCTTGCTGCTTCGGTAAGCGTCCAGGCCGGGTTCGCCAAATGTGGCCGCGCGATGGCGCACAAATCGGCGCGGCCGGCCGCGATGATGCTGTTCGCATGATCGGCTTCCGAAATCGCGCCGACCGCGATCGTCGGGATGCCGGCCTCATTGCGGATGCGATCTGAAAACGGCGTCTGATACATGCGTCCGTAGATCGGCTTTTCGAGCTTGCTGACCTGTCCCGACGAGACGTCGATCATGTCCGCGCCTGCCGTCTTGAATGCGCGCGCGATCTGTACCGCATCGTCCGGCGTGGTACCGCCTGCGACCCAGTCGTGCGCCGAGATGCGCACCGAAATGGGTTTGCTCTGAGGCCATACACGGCGCATGGCGGCGAACACCTGGAGCGGATAGCGCAGCCGATGTTCAAGCGAGCCGCCGTATTCGTCGGTGCGCCGGTTCGTCAGGGGCGAAATGAAGCTGGAAAGAAAGTAGCCGTGCGCGCAGTGCAGTTCGAGCCAATCGAAGCCCGCTTCATCGGCCATCTTTGCCGCCTGCACGAACTGGTTTTCGATTTCGCGCAGGTCGTCGCGGGTGGCTTCGCGCGACCATTGGCTGATGCCTGCCAGATATTGCTGCGGTGAGGCGGAAACGATCGGCCAGTTACCTTTGTCGAGCGGCTGGTCGATGCCGTCCCAGCTGACGCGCGTCGATGCTTTGGCGCCCGCATGGCCGAGCTGCATGCCGATTTTCGCGTCGCTTGCGCTATGGACGAAATCGACGATGCGCTGCCACGCTTGCCGATGTTCGCTCGTATACATGCCCGGACATCCGGGTGTAATCCGGCCTTCGGCACTGACGCACGTCATTTCGGTCATCACCAGTGCCGCGCCGCCCATGGCGCGGGCGCCGAGATGCGTCAGATGGTAGTCGCCGACAGTGCCATCGACTGCCGAGTATTGCGCCATCGGCGAAACGACGATGCGGTTTTTGAGGTGCACGCCGCGCACAGCGAAGGGCGTGAACATCGGGGGAGTCGATCGCGTTTTGACGGGTTGGGGTGCACCCGCGCGCGTGGCCAGCCAGTTTTCGAAGGTGGCCACGTAATGCGCGTCGCGGGCGCGCAGGTTTTCATGCGAGATGCGCTGCGATCGCGTCAGCAGCGAATAGGCGAATTGTTCGGGTTCGAACGCGGCGTATCGGTCGACATGCTCGAACCATTCCGTCGAATTGCGGGCGGCGTTCTGCAGCCGCAGGACATCGACGCTGCGTATGCGTTTGTAACGGTCCAGTGCGGCGGCCAGATCGTCCGGGTGAGCATCGATGCTGTTGGCGAGTTCGATCGCGTCTTCCAGCGCGAGCTTCGTGCCCGAGCCGATGGAAAAGTGTGCTGTATGGGCGGCGTCGCCCATCAAGACGACGGGCGTCGAGCCGCCAGCGGGACGTGGCTTGACGTAAACCCACTCGCGATTGACGACGCGCGGAAAGCGGATCCATTGCGAGGAGCCGCGCAAGTGTGTCGCGTTCGAGATCAGGGAATTACCGTCGAGATACTTCGCGAAAAGACGCTCGCAAAACGCAATGCCTTGTTCCTTGCTCATCTCCTCGAGGCCAGCGGCGCGCCACACGCGCTCGGGCGCTTCGACGATGAATGTCGAGGTGTCCTGATCGAATCGATAGGCATGCGCCTGAAACCAACCCCATTCCGTTTCTTCGAACGCGAACGTGAAGGCGTCGAAGCGCTTTTTCGTGCCTAGCCAGACGAAGCGGCAGTCGCGAAGGTCGATATCGGGTTGGTACGTCGAGGCGTACTTCTGTCGGATGACGCTATTGGCACCGTCGGACGCGATGATGAGGTCGGCGTCGTAGCGATCATCGTCCGTCACGTTCGTTTCGAACACGAGTTCGACACCGAGCGCCTCGCAGCGGGCTTGAAGGATATTGAGCAGACGTTTGCGACCGATGCCGCAGAACCCGTGACCCGACGAACGGATGGTCCGGCCGCGGAAGTTGATTTCGATGTCGTCCCAATGATTGAACGCATCGAGAATCATATCCGCGCTCGTCGGGTCCGCCGCGCGCAGATTGCCGAGCGTTTGATCGGAGAACACTACCCCCCAGCCGAAGGTGTCGTACGGGCGGTTACGCTCGATGACCGATACATGGTGCGCGGGGTTGCGCAGTTTCATCAGGAGGCCGAAGTAGAGGCCGGCTGGGCCCCCTCCGATACAGACGATGCGCATGTTCGATCCTCCTTGGCGATGGAGGAAATTTAGGTTGGAATAGTTTAGATGTCAAGTAAAGCGCATCGGGGCATAGTCGGGCGGAGGGACCTTCATGCGAAATAATAAAGTCCGTGTTGGAAGAAAAAGTCTGTCTTGGGGACGGATGGGCGATGCGTCGCTACGGCCGAGGACTAGATGACCGCCGAGCGCTATGCTTCTCTGCGAGGATTCGTGATCCTTGCCAATAGTCGTCTATATTTAAGCAAGATCGCGCGCGCGAACTGCCTGTTTCGCGTCGCGTTTTCCGCTTGCCGGTCTCGGAGAGGTGTCGCATTAAGGAGGGCAACATGCAGCTCGGCATGATTGGATTGGGACGCATGGGATCCGATATGGTGCGGCGCCTCATCAGGGGCGGCCACGAATGCGTCGTCTACGATGCCCAGCCGGCAGCCATCCAGAAGCTTCTGCAGCATGGGGTCGTGGGTGCGTCTTCACTAGGAGACCTGACCGCACGACTGGCGAAGCCGCGCGCAGTCTGGTTGATGGTGCCCGCGGCGGTGGTCGATTCGACGCTGGGGGGGCTGACGCCGCTTCTCGAATCCGGCGACGTGATCATCGATGGCGGCAACTCGTGGTACCAGGACGATATCCGGCGCGCAGCGGCATTGGCGCCGCGAGAGATTCACTACGTGGATGTCGGGACGAGCGGCGGTGTCGCTGGGCTCGATCGTGGCTATTGCCTGATGATCGGCGGCGAAAAGAATGTCGTGCAGCATCTTGCGCCGATCTTTGCCACGCTGGCCCCCGGCGTCGACGCGGCGCCGCCCACGCCCGGACGCCAGAAGGGCGGCAGCACTGCTGAGCAGGGCTATCTGCACTGTGGTCCGCAAGGTGCAGGCCACTTCGTCAAAATGGTCCACAACGGGATCGAATACGGCCTGATGGCGGCGTATGCCGAAGGGCTCAACATCCTGCACCATGCCGATGCCGGCAAGCGGGCGCGCGACGCGGATGCCGAGACGACGCCGTTGCGCAGCCCCGAGCACTATCAGTACGAACTGGACCTGTCCGAGATTACGGAAGTCTGGCGCCGTGGCAGCGTCATCGGCTCGTGGTTGCTGGATCTCATCGCCACGACATTTCTGAATGACCCCCGACTGAAAAACTTCGAGGGGCGAGTGTCGGATTCCGGCGAGGGGCGCTGGACGCTCTCCGCTGCCGTCGACGAAGGCGTGCCGGCACCGGTCCTCAGCGCTGCGCTCTATCAGCGCTTCAGTTCGCGCGGCGCAGCGGATTTTGCCAACAAGGTGTTGTCTGCCATGCGGCATGATTTCGGCGGGCACGTGGAAAAGACGGCTGATCAACCGGATAAGCAGCAAGGATGAGCCGATGCCCACACCGCAATCCCGGCGCGGAGGAGGCGACTCGATGAGCGCGCCCGATGAAGTGGTGTTTCTACTTGATTGCGACAACACCCTGCTCGACAACGATCGCGTACAGGAGGATCTTCGCGCGCATCTCACGCGCGAGTTTGGTTCCGGGAACAGCGACCGATACTGGGAAATCTTCGAAATCCTGCGCTCCGAGTTGGGTTACGCGGACTACCTGGGTGCGTTGCAACGCTTTCGGCTGGAAAATCTGAGCGATACGCGGCTGCTATTCATGTCCTCGTTCCTGATCGACTACCCGTTTGCAGGTGTGCTATACCCTGGCGCGCTTGACGCCATCCGGCATCTTCGGAGCCGGGGGTTGACCGTGGTTCTTTCCGATGGCGATGTGGTATTTCAGCCGCGCAAGATCGAGCGCTCCGGCCTATGGGCGGCTGTCGATGGCCATGTGTTGATCTATATCCATAAGGAAATGCAACTGGATGCAGTTGCGCGGCGTTACCCGGCCCGGCGCTACGTGATGATCGACGACAAATTGCGCATTCTGGCGGCGATGAAAAAGACATGGAAAGACCGCCTGACAACGGTCTTCCCACGCCAGGGACGTTACGCGCTGGACCCCGCGAATCTCGCCGCATATCCGCCGGCCGACATCACGATCGAGCGCATCGGCGAGCTGGCCGATGCTGATCTGGCCGCGCTGTTCGGCAACGACACTGCGGGCAACGCGTAACAGGAGGAGGCATCGATGAAGCCGACCCGACAACTGCATGACCTCGGCCAAAGCCTTTGGCTCGATAACATCACGCGCGCTCTGCTGACGGACGGCACGCTGCAGCGCTATATCAGCGAGCTCTCAGTGACCGGGTTGACGTCCAACCCGACGATTTTTGATAAAGCCATCACGGAGGCGGATTTCTATGACGCCGCCATCCGGCAACTGACGGCTGAAGGGAAATCAGGAGAGGCGCTGTTTTTTGAATTGGCGCTCGAGGATCTGACCGAGGCCGCCGACCTGTTCCGTCCTATTCACGACAGCACCGATGGAGTTGACGGCTGGGTGTCGCTGGAAGTGTCTCCTTTGCTGGCACACGATACGGCCGGCACCATCGACGCGGCTGCGCAACTGCATCGAGCCGCGCAGCGTCCCAATCTGTTCATCAAGATTCCGGGCACGCCCGAAGGCGTTCCCGCGATCGAGGCGTCGATCTTCGCCGGCGTGCCGGTGAATGTCACGCTGCTGTTTTCGCGCGAGCAATACCTCGCCGCAGCGCAAGCGTACATGCGCGGCATCGAGCGGCGGATCGCCGCGGGACTCGATCCGCACGTCGGTTCCGTCGCGTCGATTTTTGTCAGCCGCTGGGATGTCGCGGTGAAGGACAAGGTCCCCTCACAACTTCGCAACCGCCTCGGGATTGCAATCGCCAAACGCGCGTATCAAGCGTACTGCGAGTTGCTGGCGTCGCCCCGCTGGCAGCAACTCGCAATTGCCGGCGCCCGGCCGCAGCGCCTGCTCTGGGCCAGCACCGGCACCAAGGATCCGGACGCGGCCGACACGCTCTATATCGAGTCGCTCGCGGCCCCTGACACGATCAACACCATGCCCGACAAAACCCTGCACGCCTTCGCCGATCATGGCGAACTGAAGGGCGTATTGCCGGTCGATGGCGGCGACGCCGAGGACGTGCTCGCCGAATTCGAGCGAGCCGGTGTCGACGATGCGGCGCTTGCCGCCCAACTCCAGCGTGAAGGAGCGGAAGCGTTCGACAAGTCGTGGAAAGATCTCATCGGCCGCATCGCCGCGAAGAGCGCCATGCTGGGAAAGGGCGATCCAACGCGTGCGGGACAATCGTGACCACGAAACGCGCCGCTGTGCCTGAGCCGCTGACTGAGCGGCCAGCGTGGAAGGCGCTGGCGGAGCATTACCGGAAGGTGCGTCATCTCCATCTGCGGCAGCTCTTCGCCGACGACCCCCTGCGCGGCGAGCGCCTGAGAGTCGAAGCCGCCGGTCTTTACTTCGACTACTCGAAGAACCGGGTGACCGACGAGACGATCGCGCTCCTCGTGCAGCTGGCCAGCGAATGCAGTCTTGCGCAGCGGATCGACGCCATGTTCAGCGGCGCACCGATCAACGTGACCGAGCGACGGGCTGCGCTCCATGTCGCGCTACGGGCGCCGGAAAACGAGCATATTCTTGTCGACGGCGTCGATGTTGTGCCCGAAGTGCACGCGGTTCTCGGCCGCATGGCCGCCTTCTGCGAAAGCGTCAGGAGCGGCCGCTGGCGCGGTCACACGGATCGGCCCATTCGCAACGTCGTCAATATCGGGATCGGAGGTTCCGATCTCGGCCCGGCGATGGCTTACGAAGCGCTGCGTCATTACAGCCAGCGCGACATGACATTGCGCTTCATCTCGAACGTCGACGGCACGGACTTTGCCGAAGCCACCCGCGATCTCAATCCCGAGGAGACACTGTTTGTCGTCTGTTCGAAAACCTTCACGACGCAGGAGACCCTGACCAACGCTCGCCTCGCCCGCGCCTGGAGCCTGCGCAAGCTGGTTGACGAGCGCGCGATACGCCGGCACTTTGTCGCGGTGTCCACCAACGCCGAGGGCGTCGCCAGTTTCGGCATCGACACCGCCAACATGTTCGGCTTCTGGGACTGGGTGGGCGGCCGCTACTCGATGGATTCCGCGGTGGGGCTGTCGACGATGCTCGCGATCGGACCGCAGCACTTTCGCGCCATGCTAGCTGGCTTTCATGCGATGGACCAGCATTTCCGGAGCGCGCCGTTCGAGCGCAACCTGCCTGTGTTGATGGGGCTGCTTGCGATCTGGCACAGCAATTTCTTCGGCGCACAGACAGTCGCGGTGCTGCCCTACGAGCAATATCTGAAGCGCTTTCCCGCCTATCTGCAGCAGTTGACGATGGAGAGCAACGGCAAGCACGTCACGCTCGATGGCGCGCGCACCAGGTATCAGACAGGCCCCATCTACTGGGGGGAGCCGGGCACCAACGGCCAGCATTCGTTCTACCAGCTCATTCACCAGGGGACCCGCTTCATTCCCTGCGACTTCATCGGCTTCTGCCAGAGCCTGAACCCGCTCGGCGATACGCATGACCTGCTGATGGCGAACCTGTTCGCGCAGACCGAAGCATTGGCGTTCGGCAAGACGCAAGCCGAAGTCGAAGCCGAACGGACGCCGCGCTGGCTCGTACCGCATCGCGTCTTCGAGGGCAATCACCCGACCAGCACTATTCTCGCCGAACGCCTGACCCCGGAAGCGCTGGGGCAGCTCATCGCGCTTTATGAACACAGCGTCTTTACCCAAGGGACAATATGGAATATCGACTCTTTCGATCAGTGGGGTGTCGAGCTGGGCAAGGTGCTGGCGCAACGCATCGCTCCCGAGCTCCAGAGCCCAGACGAGTCCGGGTTTGCGCACGACAGCTCGACCAACGCGCTGATCCGGCGCTACCGCTCTTTGCGCGAGGAGCCGTCATGAGCCTCGGCCGTGCCTCGTTTCGCCAGCAACCAGGAGAGCATGCATGAGACCCGCGGTTTCCGCCCCGATTACGGCTGCGAAGCTGGACGCTCTGTGCGTCGACACGCTGCGTTTTCTGTCCGTCGATGCTGTGCAGAAGGCCGACAGCGGACATCCTGGTCTGCCACTCGGCGCGGCGCCGATGGCCTACGTGCTATGGACCCGCTTTCTCAAACACAACCCGGCAAATCCGGCGTGGCTCGACCGCGATCGCTTTGTGCTGTCTGCCGGCCACGGCTCGATGCTGCTATATAGCCTGCTGCACATGACCGGCTACGATCTATCCCTCGAACAGATCAAACAGTTTCGCCAATGGGGAAGTCTCACGCCCGGCCACCCGGAGCGCGGCCTTACACCCGGTGTCGAAACGACCACCGGGCCGCTCGGTCAGGGCTTCGCCAACGGGGTCGGCATGGCGATGGCTGAGACACATCTCGCCGCACGCTACAATCGCCCGGGCTTCGACATCGTCGACCACTTCACTTACGGCATCGTCAGCGACGGCGATCTGATGGAAGGCGTCGCGTCCGAAGCGGCTTCGCTCGCCGGCCATTTGCAGCTCGGCAAGCTGATCTACCTCTACGACGACAATCAGGTCACGCTTTCTGCGGGCACGGATATCACGTTTTCCGAAGATCGCGCGCGACGTTTCGAGGCTTATGGTTGGCATATCCAGGCCATCGACGACGGCAACGATCTTGCCGCCATCGAGCAGGCGCTGGATAGTGCACGCGCTGAAACGCGCCGCCCCTCGCTGATCCTCGTGCGCACGCATCTCGGCTACGGTTCGCCGAACCGGCAGGACACCTACAAGGCACACGGCTCGCCGCTCGGCGAGGAAGAGGTGCGCCTGACAAAACAGAACCTTGGCTGGCCGACCGAGCCGGCGTTTTATATTCCCGAGGCCGCACAGGCACATTTTCGTCGCGCGCTGGAAGAGGGACTGCACAAAGAGACTGAGTGGAACACCCGTTTCTCCGCCTATACGCAAGCGTTTCCCGAACTCGCGGACGAATTGCTGAACGCGATGCGTGGTGAATTGCCGGCCGGCTGGGACCGGGACATTCCGCTCTTTCCCGCCGACGCCAAAGGCATCTCCACGCGGGTCGCATCGGGCAAGGTGATGAACGCGATCGCGTCGCATTTGCCGTCGCTGATCGGTGGCTCCGCGGATCTCGATCCGTCCACGTTTACCGCACTGTCCGGCCTCGGCGACTTCGAAGCCCCCGGCGCCAGTGCCCGCGACCGGCAAGGTTCGGAGGGAGGCGGCTGGAGTCGTGCCGGCCGCAATCTGCACTTCGGCGTGCGCGAGCATGGCATGGGTGCGATCCTGAACGGTCTGGCCGCTCACGGCGGGACCATCCCGTTCGGCGCGACGTTTCTGATTTTTTCGGACTACATGCGCCCGCCGATCCGGCTCGCCGCGCTCATGCATCTGCGCGTGATCTATGTGTTCACGCACGACAGTCTGGCGCTCGGCGAGGACGGCTCGACGCACCAGCCTGTCGAGCAGCTCGCCAGCCTGCGGGCCGTGCCGAACCTCAACGTCATTCGCCCCGCCGACGCCAACGAAACGGCCGTAGCCTGGCGCGTCGCACTGGAAACGCGTGATCGGCCAACCGCGCTCGTCCTGACGCGCCAGAGCGTGCCGACTTTCGACCGGACCCAGTTCGCTGCCGCCGACGGCCTGCGACGTGGCGGCTACATCCTCGCGGACGCGCCCGGCGGCACGCCGGCGTTGATTCTGATCGCCACCGGCTCGGAAGTCGCGCTTGCAATGGCCGCGCGCGAGCGTCTGTCGGCGCAGAACATAGCGGTGCGCGTAGTCTCGCTGCCGTGCTGGACGCTGTTCGATGCGCAGCCACAATCGTACCGGGATACAGTGCTGCCGCCCTCGGTCAGCGCCCGGCTGGCGGTGGAGGCCGGCGTGCCGCAAGGCTGGCATCGCTATGTCGGCGAACGCGGCGAGGTGCTCGGCATGGAGCGTTTCGGCGCGTCGGCTCCGGCCGATGTCCTGTTGCGCGAGTATGGTTTCACCACGGACAACGTCTGCGCACGTGCGCTGGCGCTGCCCCGTTAGCGATGGAAGGCGAACGCGCGTGTGATCTGTCCATGCAGATTTCTCAGATCGGCACTCGGTAGCCGTAGAATTCGTGATCCTCGTTGTAGCCGCCTTCACCCGCGCCGAGGTCGGCGAAATCATGCACGAACTCGATCGCTGCAATCCACTTGACCATCTTGAAGCCGAGTTCGTTCTCGCAGCGCAGCCGCAACGGCGCGCCATGCAGCACGCTAAGGGGCGCGCCGTTCATCTCGTAGGCGAGGATGGTCAGCTCGTGCCGCATGTTGGCGATGCTGTGCACGTCGTAGTAGCGTCCACCGTCGCCGCCATCGGCCAATGAATAGAACACCGCGTAGCAGGCATCGGTGGTCGGTTTCACCAGATCGAGGAGATGACGCATCGGAACCCCGCCCCACCGGGCGACCCCGGACCATCCCTGAATGCAGAAATGCGTGGTGATCTGTTCCTGCTTCGGCATGGCCTTCAGCTCGGCGTATGAGAACTCTGCCGGCTGTTCGACCAGCCCATCGATTCTCAGCCGGTAATGCGCAAAACTGTCCTTCACGAGCTCGTCGAACTCGGACGACGCCGGCATCGTCCCGTTGGGCCAGAAGTACGGCGAAATGTCCTGTTCGGTAAGCTGGCTCGTCGGATCCCACCACTGCGTCACGCTATTGAACGGCCGGGCCAGGAACGCTCCGATCTGCTGAACCAGGCGCGCATGACGGAGCGTGAACGGAGACGCCAGCCACCAGGTGACGGCGACAAGCGCCATGGCCGGGAGGAAGACCAGCACGCCGCTCCAGGAGTCGCCGTTCACGCCCGCGAACATCATGTTCAGATTAACCCGGGCATCGGTGATGAACACCAGCGTCACATGCGCGAGGATGTAGAACAGAAACCAGCACAGCGCGATGAAATGGATCGAACGGGCCCGCTGCCGGTTTAACGCCCGGCCGACCCAGCCGAGCCGGTTGGAGATCGCCGGGCTCTGCATGAAGCCGGTCACGATGGAGGTGGGCGCGGCGATGAACACCGTGATGAAATAGGTGATCTGTTGCAGGCTGTTGTAGCGCAGCCAGCTGTGATCGGCGGGGAACGTGAGCGACAGGTACTGAAGGGCGGTCGAGGCTGCGTTGGGAATCACTTCCCATGTTGTCGGCACCAGCCGCTGCCACTGGCCGGTCGTGAACAGCAGCGCGTAGAAGACGATGCCGTTGATCATCCACAACAGCGTGATCGAAAAATGCCACCATCGGGCAAGGCCGATGGAGTGACGGATTCCAGGAATACCGAGCCACGCGGGAAGCGTGACCGAATCGTCCTTCGCAGTCCACACCCGGCCGGCGGGCACGGCCTTCTGGAAGCGAAACCATTCCGTGCCGGGCGTGCAGTCGCGTTTCCAGTACAAGCGCGGATGATCGGCGAGAATCTGGAGTCCGGCGCGAATAATGAACGCCATGAAGAAGAGGTTCAGGAAATGCTGCAGCCTGAGCCACGCGGGGAATCCCGTGACGACAGCCACTGCGGATGGCGGGATACCCGGGTAGCGCACGAGGAATTCCTGCACCGCCGGGACTTGCCGCAGTGCCTGTGCGATAGCCACGCCGATAACCAGTAGTACGAAAGCAATCGGCAATGCCCACAGCACGTTGACCCAGCGCTGACCGATCCGGATCCGGGGAACCACGCCCGCTTGCGGCGGTAGCCAGCGATTCAGGCGAACCCGGTCGTCCGCGGGACTCAGACTTGCCTCCACCGGATCATGTGGCGGTGCCGGGTGAATGTGTGACATCGCCTCTCCTTCTTGCAGTCTCGCAACCCGTGCTCCGTCAGTCGCGCCTCAACCGCCGTAATTCAGATTAGCCGGCCAGCCCAACCATGTCTTGGCCGCATAACCTGGGCCTTGATGTCCGGCTCGCCTTTGAGCCGATGAGAAACGCGAAAAACACGCTCAGCGAGCGGACGAGCGCCTGGAACGCGCCCGCAACGCGTTGATTTCATCGAGCAGGTCGAGCGCGAGCGCAATGCCGGGTGCGTTGATCTCGAGATCCTGTGCGAGCCGGCGGGCGGTTCGCACGCGGCGCAGTGCAGCACCACTGAAGCGCCATTCCAGCGGCGTGGTGCCTTGCGGCTCAATGGCGCCTTCTGCGATCCATAACGTCAGCTGCTCTTCGGACGCGCCGCTCGCCCGGCACAATTCAACGAGCGTGAACTCGACGTCTTCCTCGACAATTTCACCTTCCACGAAGACCGTCACCGACTCTTTCATGGTCGATCACCCGTAAAATGCGCGCGCGGATCGAAGTGGAACGCCTGCCGCATCGCTTCGTAGGCCGCCCGCGCGCTGTCGCTGTCGGCCGGTGGCAGCACGATCGTCAATATCACGTACAGGTCGCCCGGCGTCTTCGCCGGAATGCCCTTCCCCTTGAGGCGCAGCCGCCGGCCGCTGGCCGATCCCGCTGGCACGGTCAGCTCGACCGAGCCATCAGGTGTAGGAACGGTTACTTGGGCGCCGAGTGCGGCCTCCCAGGGCGCGACCGGTACATCTAGCGAAACATCGCGTCCGTCGACACGAAAACGCGGATCCTCGCGGAAGGCGATTTCCAGATACAGGTCACCGGCTGGCCCATGTCCCAGGCCGGCGCCGCCCTGACCGGCAAGGCGCAGGTGCTGCCCAGCCCGCACGCCCTTGGGAATGCCGACGTTCAGCGTACGCTGTTGCAGCATGACATGGCCCTGCGCATCGAGGACCGGCATTTGCAGCGAAATGGAGCGCTGCGCGCCGTGATAGGCGTCCACCAGATCGATCGCGACTTTGGCGTGATGGTCCTGTCCGTGGATCGGGCGCTGCGTGCCACGATAGGCAGCATCCAGATCGTCCTCGGTGGCGCCGCCCCGATCGGGGGCCGCGCCATGCCTTTTCGTTTGCCGCGAATCGCTGCCCGCTCGCGCACCGCCGAACATCGCTTCGAAGAATTCGCTGAAATCCGCATTCGTGCTGGTCCCGTTGCCTGCGCCGCTGAACTCGAAGCCCTCGTCCCAGTCGGGCGGCGGCTGAAAATCCTGGCCGTTCTGCCACTGGCGGCCCAAACGATCATAGGCTGCGCGCTTCTCCGTATCCTTGAGGACCTGATAGGCCTCGCCCAGTTCCTTGAAACGGTCCTCGCCGTCAGCCTGCTGGGTGACGTCCGGATGATATTTGCGCGCGAGCTTGCGATACGCGCGCCGGACCTCGTCCTGCGTCGCGGTGCGTGGCAGTCCGAGAACCTCGTAGTAGTCCCTGTATTTCATCCCACAGTCCGCCTGACCCCGAGTCGCGCAGCCATCGCGCTTGCGTTGGCCTTTGCCCGGGACGGTTGTGCTTCCTTCAGTCCACTGTACTCGCATGCCGCCAGTCTGTCGCGGCGATCATCCGCTCGAATTCGCGATGCGCGGCAGGGTCTCACCCGCCACTTCTCAGGACAGATTTGGCAGTGACGCTATTCCCGTCCCTCGACACCGACTCCGTAGACATGCACCATCTGGCCGCCAAGCCAGCCTGAAACAAAGAGCAGTGCGACCCCGACAATCGAAAGCAGAACTGGCGCGCTCAGGCCCGGACTCACGCTCGCGGGGCTCCGCTTGCGCAGCCAGATATTGATCGCATACAGCACGACGACCGTGAGTTCTCGATGGGCGAAGCGGATTGCGGCATCTGCGGTCCCTTGTCCCTGCGCGCATGCCTCACGGTAAGGAACCCGGAATGGCCAATGCACACAGGCTTGCAGCGATAGGGTTTCACGTTCGTTGGCGCCTCATCTGTACGGTAGCAGTCAACGCCTCTCAGGAAGCCATCTTTTTCAGCGCGCCACCTTTGTGCATCGCGATGTGGTCGGTCTTCTCACTCCTGATCTCGTACTGTGGATCGTCCACACTGGCGTGATGGGTGTATCCGTTGTAGTCGGTGTCTCTCGTATGCACCTTGATGATCTTGCCGCTGACATGGCCGGCCTCCGAATTCCACGTCACGTGATCGCCAACCTTGAATCTCGTAGTCATGATGGATGCCCTCCGTTCGGTACCGCGTGCAATGCACTGATGTGAGGACACGCCGGCACTGCCCTGCATTCAACTCACACTTTCATATTGCCCTCTGTGCTTCACTATAGGTCATGTTGTGACATAGTTTAAATTCAATGGAATTGCCGAAGTTCATGATGCACAAGAGACGAGGGCGTCGTACGCATCTGGCGACGCTGGATGAGTTCATCGCGGGGACAGCACCGTGCGGCACGCTTTGTGCGTGCATCGGCTTCACGGCTTATAGCGAGGTGGCGCCGTCATTGAACCAGCATGGGGAGCCAAGCCATGGACAAAGCAATGTATCCGCCGTCGGACCCCGGAATCACAGCAAGGCGCAAGCAACTGGCGCCCGGACCGCTCGCCGCATTCAAGGCATTCAGCGACAGCGTCTTCGCCGACGGCGCGCTGCCCGCGAAGACGAAACAGCTGATTGCCCTTGCCGTCGCCCATGTCACCCAGTGCCCGTATTGCATACGCGGCCACACGGTGGCCGCCCTGAAAAGCGGCGCGACCGAACAGGAGATCATGGAGGCCATCTGGGTCGCGGCCGAGATGCGTGCCGGCGCGGCGTATGCGCATTCGGCATTGGCACTCGACACGATGGCAGAGAAGTCGAGTACGAATCCGAATCCGGACGAGGCGCCCCATGCCCACGGTCATTGAGCGCCTGCAGGCCGAACATGGCAGGCTGGGACGGCTGGTGCAACTGCTCGACGGCGAGCGGTCGCTACGCACCGATCCGGACGCCCCGCACATCGCGCTGCTGGTGGATACGCTTTACTATCTGACACGCTTTCCCGATGTCACCCATCACGCGATCGAGGATCGCATTACGGAGACGCTGCGGGGCAAGAATGCGTTGCCCGACGGGATTGCGCGGGAAATCAAGGCGCAACACGCGACACTGATTTCGCAGGGTCACGAACTTCTCCGGGATCTCGAAGCGGCGGCCCGTGAAGAAAACATGTCACAGGAACTGGTCGAAATCCACGGTCGTCTCTACGCGGAAAGGGATTCAATTGAATTGCCGAAGTTCATGATGCAATCCTGTTTTTCGTTGCATTGCCGGCCTATCGCGGCACTGGCCTAGCAACGGCCGCCGATAAACCCTGGGACGGCGCCCAGGGGCTCGAATGGACGGTGCCGAGTCCGGCGCCGTTCCATACGTTCGGGATACCGCCACAGGTTGAATAGCCGCGGGCAGGCCGATAACCAGAATCGAGGTAGCAGAGCATGCAATTCGAACATATGGAATTCGAGATGGAAAAGATGACCGGTGATGTCGACGCACCGACGCTTGCCCGGGCCATCCGCGCGGTCGACCCTGACGCGAAGGTCGATGTCGACGTTGATGCCGGAATCGTAAAGATCGACTCGTGGATGATGGCCGAGGAATTCCTGGTTGCGTTCGAGGACGCCGGCTACAAGGCGAAGATCAGCAAAGGTTGAACCGGGGATCGGGACGGGTAGTGTCGGATGTGCTGAGTTGTCCGACTCAAGTAGGACGCCGCGTCGGACATCGAAAGACGCATCCTCGGGCCCTAATCGCAGTCGAGACCATCATTGAGGCTCCATCATGCAAACCTCTCGTGAAGTTGAGCGCGCGGCCCGTCAGCGCGCAGATCACATTGAAGCCCTGATCGACGAGGCCGGGGCGGAGAGTTTCCCGGCAAGCGATCCTCCCGCCGTCCATCCTGAACCCAGGCCGGTCACGACGAACGCGGCGACCGGTATTGAGACGACGGGAACACCGTTATAGCTGCGAGAAACGCGTACGTTCGCGGTCGACATCGTCGCACTTAATCAGGCCTGACGTGTCGGTGCTGACGCCGCCAGGAAATAGATGGGCCGCGAAGCCCACGTCACGTCTATCGCCTTTGGCTCGCGAGTTGTCACCCTTGGCATTGCCATATCAGCCTCCCTACGTCAGTTTGTGACACTCAGATTGCTCTGCGCGCAAGCATGCTGCGAATCTCCGCGATTGCCTTTGCCGGATTCAGGCCTTTGGGGCAGACATCCGTGCAATTCAGAATCATCCGGCAGCGCTGAAGACGGTACGGATCATCGAGATTGTCGAGCCGCTCAGCCGTGCCCTCGTCGCGGGAATCGACCAGAAAGCGATAGGCTTGCAGGAGCCCGGCAGGACCGACGTATTTATCTGGATTCCACCAGTACGATGGGCACGCGCTGGAACAGCACGCGCACAAGATGCACTCGTAGAGACCGTCGAGCTGGTCGCGTTCCTCGGGCGTCTGGTGCCTTTCCCGCTCGGGCGGTGGAGTGTCGTTGATCAGATAAGGCTTGATCGAATGGTACTGCTTGAAGAACCCGGTCATGTCCACGATAAGGTCGCGAACGACCGGCAATCCGGGCAGCGGACGCAAAACTGTGTGGCGGGGAAGGTCATTAAGGTTGGTGATGCAGGCGAGCCCGTTCTTGCCGTTGATGTTCATCGCATCTGAGCCGCACACGCCCTCGCGACACGAGCGCCGAAAGCTTAACGTCTCGTCCTGTGCCTTGAGCTGGATAAGTACATCGAGCAGCATCCGGTCAGACGCGGTTACGTCTATCTCGTACGTTTGCATGTACGGCTTGGAATCCCGGTCCGGATCGTAGCGGAAAATTTCAAAGGTTCTTGTGTCACTCACGATGTTCCTCCTCTGTGGAACCGATCTCGTATGCGGCGCGCGTTGTTCCCTACGTCGATCCATTCCTTGCCACCGCAGACCGACCGCATTGCGATACACATTGAATATCGATTGCGTGTTTCATGATCGCGATACTCCCGTTTTGGCATCTCCCAGAAGAACGTGAAAGTCGGCGCCGGCCCAGCGTTGGGACTGAGGGAAATAGAAAGTGAAATCAACGACTGAATGACCGGCAACGTCGGCACGATCGAATCGGACGCTGTGTATCGAAAACGCTCGCACCTGCGAAGGTCTATCAGCAACCTCGCACCACCCGTCGAACCCATAGTGCAGCCAGAAGGGCTCCAGATTTTCGATGAGCAGCGCTCGGCCCGCGGGCAGTGCATCGAACGGCTGCGCTTGACGCCAATGCCAGGTCGCCGCTTCGGGCCGCTGGGCGTGGTAGCGCCGTTCAACGCTCGAAAGCAGTTCGATCGGGCGCCTTTGATGCCGTGCAATCAGCAACTTGAGAAATTCGGCATGTGCCCACACGAGCGGCATGGCGCTGCCGGTCGGCTTGCCAGGCTCGAGGCCGCGCTCGGGTATCGGATCGGCGTCCCACACCTGTTCCGGAATCAGGCCAATTGCTCCGGTCATGCGCGTCATCATCTCGAGGTAGGGCAACGGATCGATTCCCTGCATCAGATCGAGATGTGCTCGCTCGCCGGTCAGCAGGGGCCACAAGCGCCCGACGCCTGTACCATCGAATGGTGCGCCGTCTTCGTGTTCGCCGTAACCATCGCCGTTATAACGCCGGTAAGCGATGCCGTGCGGCGTCTGGACACCCAGTATGCCGTCGATGACTTTCACCGAGTTCAGAATTCGCCGATCGCGTGCATCCCGCAATCCGAGACGAACCAGGTAGAGGCATTCCATACCGATGAGCGCGACAGCGGGCGCGCTGCTGCCTCCCCGATTGGCGATGTCGATTCGACCTCGCAATCCGCCCTTGCATAGCGGTGGCGCAATTCGAACGTAGTAACCGTCGATGCCAAACGCCCCATAAAATGTTCGGTTCTCGACGTAAGTCCAGTCTTCGAGCCGTTCATTCCAATAGTCCGCGAGCGAGAGGACGTACGCGTTCTCTTCTCTCGGCAAATGTTCGGCCGCGCAGACCAGTGCCACGATCTCGATGCCGAGCGTGAACGGCGAAATGCCAGCGTTTTCTTCCCAGCGGTCCTGGGGACTGCCAGGACCATTGCGCGCGATGTAGCCAACGGCACGTGCAATCATTTCGGTCCAGCCTGTCAGTCCGCCCATCGCACCGCCCCCGGCCAGCTTGGCCGCAAGCAGTACAGGAAAGCCCACTTCATCGAGCTGGACGCCGGTCCAGAACGGCCGTCCGTCAGGATAGCTGTTCTGATTCCAACTTCCGTCTGCTCGTTGCGTTGCAATCAGGTAGTCAAGCGTGTGCCGGGTATCTTCCACACAGCCGATCGCTAGCAGCGCGAGGGCGGCTTCGGCGGCGTCGCGCGTCCAGACGAGGTGATACCCGCCGATACTGTCGCTCGTGTTACCCCATGGAATGCTCAGGCTGGCGATCAGCGCGCCGGGATACGTCCGTCCCTCATGAGCTTTCAGCACCGTGGCGGAAAGGTAAGCCTCGTAGCGAACCGGCTCCGGCGTTTCGGGAATAGCGATTTCGGTGGCCCACGCTTGCCAGCCTGCGGCGCACGAATGCTGCACGGCATCGAACCCCTCGGAAAGGCTCGATCGCACGAGCGTGCAAGCGCCTTCCGGCGTCTCGGCAAAACCGAGCGCAAGCACGCCTGTGGAGGCAGCCAGTTCCCCCATCAGGGCTACGTTGCCGTTCACTGCCTCCGCGAAGGTCCAGTCCATGCGCGCATGGTTGGCGAAGTCTTGCCAACCATCGGAATACCCAACGTATCCAGCACTTGCACGTGAGAAGCCGCAATCGGCGGCAAGTTGAAGTGCAACGCTGTCCTTCCATGCCACGAGACCGTCTGCTACCCGCGCATTGTTATGCAGACCGCTGCCGCCTAGGTGGGGCGCGAGCAGGGCATAGAGCTTGATGTCGGTTCCGGTGAGCCGGAAGGCGACGAGCATCACGTCACGAATCGGGTCCGGCGACAGGTTTAGCTCGAGGCGATACCCGTCGCCTTCATGCACAATCCGCGGCAGAGGAATGCAAGGGCTCGGGAGCGATAGCCGGTATCGACCGGCGCGCTTCAGTTCGTGCCAGCCGCCCGGACCGGCGACGATGAAGCCCAGGTCTCGCACTTGAGGTTCGCCGGCCGATGGCCAGTAGACCTCGTTGAGGATGCCATGGCCGATCGACGCCCATACCCGGCTATGGCCTAGCGCGGTCGTCACGAGGTCCTTCGCGCTCGAGGTCCAGGTAGGTGCAATCCCAGGCCAGCCGGGAGCAGCACCCGAAACATCTGCTGCCTGCGTGTCCATGTTGGAGTCGATGAGTCTGAAAAGCTTCACCTCTTGAGCGACTGATGCAAGTCCCCGTCAAGCGGCGCGTTCGCGCAAAGCTGGCGGTTTCTCCAGCACGCCGCTATCGATCAGCTTCACAGCGTATTCCAATGCATCCCGTCGTGCCTCGCCCTCGGACAGCCAACGTTCAGCGAAGAATGGCAGATGCCAATCGGCCAGTACCTCACTGCCTCTCTCGATCCTGATAGTCGCAATGTACCCGTCGGGCACCGCGTCGCGTGCCGTGATGCGGCGAACGGGAAAGGTGCCGATGCGGATTACCCGTTCCTTCCAAGTGTCCTGAGTCACCGCCTGCATTTGAACCTCCTTCCTCGGCTAGCCGGCCAGCTCTTACGCCCCTACCACAGCCGTTTTGCATTCCGGCGTGAGCAACAGGGGTCGCGCACTGGCGAACTCAGCCGGTTGGAGATGCAGGTCGGGGCGATGAAAGGTGCTGAATAACTGCCCCCTGCATTGATGGACCGATGTGGATCGGCAGATCGCCGTGCCGTAGCGGCTGGGCACCCGTGCGGTGTAGGCGGGAGTGTCCTTACCTTACCTTGACGGAACGAGAGAACATTGCCTTAGATCAAGATGTCGAATATATGTCATATTGTGATATTAATTGCCAGTGACCGTCGGGGCTTGATATTGCGGAACGGCCTTTCGCGTTTCCCGAGAGTGGTCCTGCCGGAGCCGGCCGGACGATAGCGTATCGAGCATCCTCACTGGCGAAATGTTTGCGCCGTGAAGCACCGTCATTCGGCGATCCGATTCTGCGAGTAGGGACATCCGTTCACGACGGACCAAATAGCACGGGCTGACCATGTGCATCGAACGGAATGAACGAACCGATGGACCCGGCCTTGATCGATTCCACCATCCTGTTCAACGGCGCTTCGGCGTCTTCAGACCGCGGCACACATCCGTTGTTGCCCGAGAGTGCTGCGACGAAGACTATTGTCCAGTCCTGAAGCACCCGTTGGGATTCTTCGAGCAGATCGCTGAACGTGCCGAGTTCTTCGAGCGTTTTGTCCAAGCACATCAGTGGCGTTAAGGCGCCGCCCTTACCAGCTTCGAAGCGGGCCCGCTGTTCAGGCGTACAGTCGTCGGGCAACTCAACCCTGGTAAATACGAATAACAAACGCTGAGGTTCGGGTTGTTGCCGCGCGACGCGAATCAGGTCATCAAAACTCGAGATACTCATCATCAATCGTCCATGTGGGTCGTGTCGGTAGGGCACTCTATGTCGGCCGTTCATTCGGTGATTGCGGAGCTGTTCCGTCGATGCGCCAAAGCGTCCGTCATGTCCGTTATCCGTTAAGAATTGTCGACTCTCGAAACGCAAGGACATCAAATTTCGAGGCGTCTGCGAATTGCCTGCAGTTCCCGTCGCCGGCTTGCTGTCGATTTGGGGTAAGTCAGCTTAAGAGACTCGAGTGCGTCCAGTATGATCTGAGATACGATCAACCGCGTGTTCTTCTTGTCGTCGGCGGGCACGACGTACCACGGGGCGCAACGGGTACTCGTTGCGGCGAGGCATTGCTCGTATGCCTTCCTGTACTGGTTCCAGAACTTGCGCTCCTCGATATCCGCTGCACTGAATTTCCAGTTCTTGTCCGGATCGTCGATGCGGTCCAGAAAGCGCCTGCGTTGTTCCGCCTTGGAGAGGTGAAGGAAGAACTTTATGATGCGCGTGCCATTTTTCTCGAGGTGGCGCTCCAGATCCACGATCGACCGATACCGGTCGTGCCAGATCGCTTGCTTGTCGAGCGACGCACTCGGCAGCCCTTCGCCAAGCAAAATCTCCGGATGGACGCGGACGATTAGAACTTCCTCATAGTACGACCGGTTGAAGATGCCAATTTGCCCGCGCGCTGGCAAATCCCGTGTGGTGCGCCAGAGAAAATCGTGTTCAAGCTCGGTGGGCGTGGGATGCTTGAAGCTGAAAACCTGGCAACCCTGCGGATTCACGCCCGACATCACATGTTTGATTGCACCGTCCTTGCCGGCCGCGTCCATGGCCTGGAAGATCAGCAGGAGTGCATGGCGGTTCGATGCGTAGAATCGCTGCTGCATCGAACTCAGTCGTGCCACGTGCTCGGTGAGCAGTTCCTTGTAGTGCTCTTTTGAGGTGTACAGGGGATCCACCCTGGTTGGCCATTTTCCAAGACTGACTTCATTGCCCTCTAGCACACGAAAATCTTCCGATCTGGTTTTCATCTCGATCCTGTTCACGGTCGAAGTCACATCAGTCGTCGCCAATCTATCGCGAGCCCTCATATCAACAGAAACAACATGACGTACTACGTGATCCTCAGGTGGGCGAACACGCGAATATTCAGCCCGTCGAGCACGACCGCAAAAACCACCGTTGCCAGGCGAAGATAAAGCGCGCAGGCAAGCAGCATCGCAATGACGCCGCTGCTGAGCGAGATTGCGCACGACAAGCAATACCGACTTCTGCTGCGAACTCACCACGTGTGCAGTGCGGACCAGTTCCGCCCGTGCAGTCGTAGCGAATATCGTGCGCCGACCGGATGCCGCAGCTTCGCGGCATCGCCCTGTCATATGACCTCCGCAGCGATCAATGGGCCTTCTTCACCTGTGCCTTGATCGCTGCCTTGGCGTCGCCGAGCTTCTTTTGCGCGCCTCCGACTGCCTGCTGAACATCGCCCTTGATTTCCTGCTTCGTGTCGCCCGTGGCACGGCCAACCGCCTCGTTGATCTTACCCTTGACCTGTTCTGCGACACCCTTGACTTGATTCTTGTTCATGATGAACGCTCCGTTCGCAACCGCTCGTTGAATGACCCGCCGTCCGCCGCGATCGACAACTCGATGCGATGCACGCGAGCTGGCTGGACTTGAAAGACAGCAATCGCCCGCAGTCATGTGGGCGTAAAAACACGCTTGACTCGAGTCATGTGTCGTAATGGCACGTATGCAGGCTTCGATCGCATGCGCACCCAAGAACGCTGCGGCGATCTTCTACCTTCGTCGTCAGCCGTACCGGCTCCCTGCGCACGAAGACATCAACAATCGACGTGCCCGCAGGACCTTGCCGACAGCATCTCGCGGGGGCTAGCCGTGTTGCCGGTCATGGTGTTGGTGTTGCGTACTTGAATTCTGACATCGCTTTCAGCGAGTCGCTCGTCAAACCCCGCAATCGAAACTGCTTGTCGACGATTTGCAGATCGCTGAAGGGCACCGCAATGAGATGTCTTCCCACGCCCAGAAATCCACCTATCGACAGAATCGCATAGGTGACACTATCTTTTGGACTAACGATCAAGTCGTCGATCTTACCGATCTTGTTTTTGTTTTCATCGTACACAGGCGCGCCCAGCATTTTCGATGCTCGATAGCCAGACGCCAACTGGACTACGTCAGTCCGGTTCGCCGTAATCGACTGTGCCGTTCCTTGTGCATGCGCGGTGGCGGAGGAGAGCACGATTGCCATCGCCACAGTGGGAATAGCAAGCGCGAATTTCATGGAAACCTCGCTATGAACGTGGATGCTTCCAACGAAGTATTGTCCAACAATCCAACTCGCCGTTGATAAACATCAACGTTAGTCCGGAAAGAATTGTTCCAACGAATTGCCCCTTTCACCGGATCGGTGCCCTCGCCGCATGCCCCCACAGCCAGGCATTGACCCGTACGGGGCAGAAGCCATTGCGTTAGATCAAACCGATGCCGCTTTGACTGCAGGCTGAACAGATTGCTCGGCTAAGGCTGCCCCCTATTTCCCGAGCGCCTGCCCTGTCTGCTGGCGCTGGTATTCGTCGAATTTCATCCGCATGTACTCTTGTCGATCCATTTCGTGCAGTTGCAGCGGATATCGTTCGTTTGCGTCGAACCAGTTGGTCAGGCGTTGCACCAGTTGCTTGTCGGGCGGGGCGGACAACGCGCCGAGATAGGCATCGACCGCCAGGTAGTAACGCATGGTGTTGCGCTCCATAAGGCCGCGCATCCCGCCGATATATTCCGGCCGGGCAGCGGACGGATCGACAATCTCGGTGAAGCCGACCTTGCCGTGAGCAAAGGCGGTCAGATAAGCTTTCATGGCAAGACGTCCGATCGCTCCATAGCTATAGGCATACGTGAGATGCAGGAACGTACGGCCGCCGCCAAGCTCTACCGCTTCGACAACGATCTGATAATCCCGGGTGCCCAATGGTCCACGGTCCGCATGGAGCTTCACCTGCAAGTATCCCGGGCCGGCGGTCACCGCGTCGTATTCGAACTGCACCACGTACGTCGTGCCGAGTTCTTCGGCAACTTCCTTCTTGCTGACGTTGACGACCAAAGTATTGCCGCTCTCACCGCTGGTAGCATGACAGTACTTGATATTGGGGTGCAGAATCATGACGTCGCACCAGTTCTTCGAGCCTTGCGTCGGATCGCCGAACACCGCGTTCAAGGTCGCGAACGGATAAGCCATCACCGCGTAGACTTCCCCCTTGAGCGTGGACGGCGACTCCTCCGAAATCAGAGACAACGGACGCTCAAACTGATTGTGCTCAAGCCGGGGCATTAACTTCTGGTACATCTCGCGCAGGTTGGCCGCGTCGTCCGCGCCGTTGGCCGGCGCGCCCGGGCATGGCAAACAGCACGCCACGAGCACCGACGCCATGAGCGCCGCCTTGCGTAGCCTGCGGCTCGCTGGGACTGCGGCAGATGCATGCATGAACATGCTTCGGCTCCTGACGGCAGACGGATAGTGCTGATCGATCGCAACATACTTCGTTCGTCAGCGTCGCTGGCACATGTCCCGGTGCGTTGCGGCTCGCATGCCGGCGTCACGCCAGATAGCGGTGATCTCGGATCGTTCCGATCTTGTGCTTGTTGTCATCGTACACAGCGGCAGCTAGCATCTTCGATGCTCGATAGCCGGAAGCCAACTGAACCACGTCGGTCCGGCTCGCCGTTATTGAGCCAGCGCAACTTTCATGACAACCGCGTTCAGTTCGTGAACGTTGCCATCAAAGTATTGGCTACCGGCCTTGTTCGCCATTGACGCACGTCAAAGTTGCGCCGCTAAGGGCCTATCTGGCGAATTGGCACTTTCACCGGAGGCTGCGATCGCTGCATTCCTCCCAGCCCGGCATTGACCCACGTCGGACGTTCTCATTGCCTTAGATCAAACGGTCCCCATTTTGAGCGCACTACAAAAACATGGGTGTTCGGCAACATACCCTGCCGCCCCCATCTGTGAAGATGGCTCGTAAAGACGCGCCGTTTATGTGGTATTCCGAAATCGGGCCAGTCAAGGAGAAACAACATGTCGCTGGGAACAATTCTTCTGATCGTTTTGGTGCTGCTGCTCATCGGAGTGATTCCGACCTGGCCACACAGCAGGGGATGGGGTTACGGACCGAGCGGCATTCTCGGTGTCATCCTCGTCGTGGTCGTCGTCCTGCTTCTGCTCGGCAGGCTGTGAGCGCGTCGATGTCGTCGAGTCACGCCGCGATGCGCCTGCCCCGGCCGTGATCGCGGACCTTGGATCGGCCGCACCGCAGAATGTGCCACACGTTTGCCAGCGCCTATCGAGCCGAGTTGGCGCGCCAACCCGCGTTTACCGAAGGAGCAAGAAATGACAAAACGCAATCGCATTTACGCATTCTTCATGATGTTTCTGCTGACGTTTTTCCTCGGCTGCGCGGGTTCGCGCACCCATGAAGCAACCGGCGAATACCTCGACGACTCCGTCATCACCACCAAGGTGAAGGCGGCCATGCTGAATGAGCCGTCGCTAAAATCCGCCGAGATCAATGTGGAGACGTTCAAGGGTGTCGTGCAACTGAGTGGCTTTGTCCGCTCGCAGGCCGATATCGATACGGCCGTCGAGGTGGCTCATCGCGTCGGAGGCGTCAAATCCGTCAAGAACGCGATGCGGATCAAGTGACGGGGCGATCGGTCGGACAGCGTCCCGGGTGTCCGAGACGCTGTAGGAAGACGAGCGAATAGATTACCAAGAAAGATGGGCAGATACTGTCTGCGGTCCTGCCCCCCCACGGTTCGCGCTGAATGTCGTTGATTGGCGCGAGAAGGAACCGTAGTCGATGCGTATCGCACAGATCGCTCCGCTGTACGAAGCCGTTCCGCCGAAACTCTATGGCGGAACAGAACGCGTGGTGTCCTACCTCACGGAAGCGCTGGTCGATCTCGGCCACGACGTCACCCTGTTCGCCAGCGGTGACTCGAAAACGACCGCCCATCTTGAACCGGCATGGCCGCAGGCGCTACGCCTCGACCCGACGATGAGTGACACTTTTGCCCCGCATCTCGTGTTGCTTGAAAAGGTGCGCCGCGTCGCTCACGAGTTCGACGTATTGCACTTTCATCTCAGTTACCTGCCTTACCCCTTCTTTTCTGAATCTCGTGTGCCGTTTCTGTCGACGCTGCATGGTCGCCTCGATCTACCTGAACTGGAACCGGTGTTCCATTTGTTCCCACATGTGCCGCTGGTATCCATTTCGAATGCCCAACGCTTGCCGTTACCGCTGGCAAACTGGCTCGCCACGATCCATCATGGCCTGCCCGACAGTCTGCTGACACCGCAACCCGAAACGCAACCAGGATATCTCGCGTTTCTCGGTCGCATCTGTCCGGAGAAGCGCCCCGATCTAGCCATTGAGATCGCGGCGCGCGCCGGTCTGCCGCTAAAAGTTGCCGCCAAGGTGGACAAAGCCGATCAAGCGTACTTCACGACCGTGATCGAGCCTTTGCTGTCGAAACCGCATGTCGAATTCGTCGGGGAGATCGACGAAGCGCAGAAGCGCGCATTTCTGTCAGGCGCCAAGGCGTTGTTGTTTCCGATCGATTGGCCGGAGCCATTTGGCTTGGTGTTGATAGAGGCACTGGCGTGCGGGACCCCGGTTATCGCGTTCAACCGCGGCTCGGTGCCCGAGGTGATCGAACACGGTGTAACGGGCTACATCGTCGAGGATGTTCCTGGGGCCGTCGATGCCCTGACGCGACTCGATGTGCTCTCGCGCCCGGTCATCCGCGAGCATTTCTCCAGCCGGTTCAGTGCACGATTGATGGCACAGCGTTACGTGGACGTTTATGTGCGGCTTCTCCACGCGGCCTCCCGTTATGGGAGCACAACGCGCATCATGCGTTGAAAGATTTATTGGCGCAGGTCATCGATGCGCAGTGATCGATCGCTAAGCTCCAATCATCGCATCGCGTATCATGTTAGCCATAGCAACTCATCGGCCAGAGCATGGCGATCACGGGAGGTCTCTCGGCCGTGACAGATTGCACGGCGATCAATGTTGGCGCTTGTCCTCGTCGCCACGTCCGCCGCCGCGCAATCGGCGGCGTCGGGCAGTGCCAGCACGACGACTTCGAGTGCGCAGCACGATACCAGTCATAAGCAAAGAAACCGCGCCGACGTTGTCGAGCAACGCATCAGCGACATGCACGCTCAATTGAAGATCAAGAGACCTTCATGACACCGCTGCCCGCCTAAACTTGCGAGGCGCATTTCAACGCTTTATGCGGGTGGCGCCTCGGACCGCTACCGTACAGACTCATTTCGGCTCATGTGAGAGCTTGAACGCGGATCGCTGCGAGTGCACGCCGCCTTAACAGGCGGCTCTCGCAGATCGATTTGTCACAGGATAGTCTTATCTGCACGACGTGGCCATTGCATATGCTGCAAGACATCCGCTGCACATAACCGCATAGTCTGCATCGGAATCGACGTGCGTGACTGGTGGTCAACCTTCTTGCAGGCCCGCATCATGAACACTCCAACCGTCGAATGCACGGGATCTAAGCAAGGCGCCTATTCGCTTCGAGCGCATTATTCCTGCAAGACGAGCTGCGATGCTGGGACAAGGAAGCTCAATGGATTCGAACCGTGCGATGAAACCGGGCATGGGCTCTCGCTTTCGTATCAGGATTGCTCGACTTGCTGGACCGATATCCCGACCAAACCGGGGTACGTGCGCTTTAGCATGTTCTTTGCATCGGGAAAGATTTGGCGGGATGCGCTGGAGCGCGATCGTCCGAAGCAATCCGAGCATCTGGGCGAACAACCTGATTCGGCCATCGAATCGACCCGCGAGGAAGAGAAGAAACGTATTGCCCGCGAGTTGCATGACGAACTTGGACAGCAGCTTAGCGCTCTGAAGATGGACTTGGCGGCGCTCGAGGCGGAGCTCCGCGTAGGTGGCACTCAGAAATCAGTCATCTTGCGTATCGGCGAATTGCACCGTGCAATCGATAGGGCGATTTCATCGGTCAGACGAGTCGCGGCGGGTCTGCGACCGGCCGTGCTGGACGATCTGGGATTGCTTCCCGCGCTCGAGTGGCTCGTCGATGACTTCCGCAAGAGTTCGGGCATTTATGCGACGCTGCAGGACCATACGAGCGATATGGAATTCAACGATCCGGCAAGCACGGCGCTCTTCCGAATCGTGCAGGAAGCGCTGACTAATGTAACCCGGCATGCGAAGGATGCAACCGAGGTCAAGGTGGAACTCGCGCGTCATGGGAGCGTTTGTGTGCAGACCATAAGCGATAACGGTATAGCAACCGCGACTGACTATCGCAACACTTCGGATGCGTATCCATCTGGACTCTCCGGCATCCGGGAGCGCGTTCGCCAGTTGGGAGGTACGGTGAGCATGGGAAGGTCGCTCATGCACGATGGTTTCAGTATTGTGGTGTCGGTTCCTGTTCATGCGGTCATACGCGGTCGAGCTCGCTGACCTCGCTTCGTGCAGCGCAACCGGCGATGGACGTTCAATTCACGATCCCGGCAATCAAACTTCCGACCGCCCGACACACCGAGCAAGCTCAACATGCCCACGGATGCGCCTTCGAAGGTTCCGAGGCAGCGCGGCCATCTTCTTGAGCGAGCCGAAGTGCTGGGCAACAAGAACGACGGTAATAAACCCCAACACTCCCATCAGATCATCCAAAGCGAGAGCGCCCAGGCCGCGTGAAGCCGCACCGACTATACCGACGTATTGTGCACGAGGATATGGCGCAGCAGTCATAGGTATGTCGGGGAGTCAATCGGCATGAACTGGCCCAGGCGGACCGCCACGGCCTCTCGTGCTAACGTGTTGACCTCCGCCCGTCCTTGTTCGCCTGGCCGAACGCGCAGTTGCCGCAGAAGGTATACCCAATGGATCGTCCGGAATCCCACTTTTGGAACCAGCCTTTTGCCGCACTCCAGGCACGTTTGGCATCATCGCCGGAGGGCTTAAGCCAGTCGGACGCACGCCAAAGGGCAATGCGGCTCGGCCCCAATATACTGCGATCGCGCGGTGAACGCTCCCAAGTGCTGCAGTATCTGAGTCACTTCAGAAACCCGCTGGTGATGATCCTGCTCGCCGCCAGTGCCGTGTCGGCGCTAACTGGCGAGGTCACCGGATTCGTGGTCATATGGCTCATCGTTCTTGTTAGCGTGACCCTCGATTTCGTTCAAGAGTATCGGGCCGGGCGAGCTGCGGAACAGCTCAAACAAACGGTTGCCGTTCGCGCTAACGTGATACGCGATGGACATCCGCAGGACATGCCGATCGCCACGCTGGTTCCTGGCGATGTCGTTCTGCTTGCCGCTGGCGATCTCATGCCGGCAGATTGCCGCTTGATCGAGGCCAAGGATTTCTTTGTCAACCAGGCATTGCTGACGGGCGAATCCTACCCAGTTGAGAAGCACGCAGCCGATCTTGCCGAGCCGACGGGCGACCTCAGCCAGGCTGCGAACGCTGTCTTCATGGGAACATCCGTGATCAGCGGGATGGCAAAGGCGATGGTGTGCCAGATTGGTGCGAATACAGCCGTTGGCAATGTCGCGGATTCGCTCGTGGCCAAGGCTCCGCCGACGGCTTTTGAGTTGGGTACGCACAGTTTCGGCATGTTGATCATGCGCTTGACCGTGCTGCTGGTGCTTTTTGTGTTTCTGGTCAATGCGCTGTTCCATCGCCCCTTCCTGGAGTCGTTTCTCTTCGCTATCGCGCTTGCGGTTGGGTTGACGCCGGAACTTCTACCGATGGTGGTGACGGTAACGCTCTCGCGCGGCGCACTGCGCATGGCCCGGCAACACGTCATCGTAAAGCAGCTCGCAGCGATTCATAATCTCGGCAGCATGGACGTCCTGTGCACCGACAAGACCGGCACGCTGACCGAGGCACGCATCCATTTGGAACGACATCTGGATGCGCAAGGGCGAGATAGCGAGCAGGTGCTGCAGTTGGCTTACCTCAATAGCTATTTTGAAACCGGCCTCAAAAGCCCTTTGGACGCCGCCATTCTCGAGCACAAGGAGATCGAGGTCGGCCATTGGCGCAAGATCGACGAGGTGCCGTTCGATTTCGAGCGCAGGCGTGTCTCGGTGTTGCTTGACGATGCTCAGCAGCGGTTGCTGGTGGTCAAGGGGGCGCCGGAGGATATTCTCAAACTTTCCACGCAATACGCACGTGGCGAGGCGCTCGGGACGCAGCCTCTGGACGAAGCCGCGCTGGCGACCATCCAAGCATTGCACGACAGTCTTGGGCAAGAAGGCTTCAAAGTGCTTGGCATCGCGTGGCGATCGGTCGCGCCGGACTACCCGCACGCGGTACTGAGTGATGAAACCGAGCTGATCTTCGCCGGCTTTGCGGCCTTCCTCGATCCCCCTAAGCCCAGCGCGGCCAAAGCGCTCAAAGACTTGGCGGAAATCGGCGTGCAAGTCAAGATCGTCACCGGTGATAGCGAGCTGGTCACCCGACACGTGTTTACACAACTTGGCATGCCAGTCGCGGGGGTGCTCACCGGCAACGAGATCCAGCAAATGGACGACACCGCGCTGGCGGCGCAGATAAAGAAGGCCAACCTGTTTTGCCGGGTCACGCCGGCGCAGAAAAACCGCGTCATCCTGAGCCTGAAAGCGCGAGGGCATACCGTCGGCTATCTTGGCGATGGTATCAATGACGCACCCTCGCTTCATTCCGCGGATATCGGCATCTCGGTCGATAGCGCAGTAGACGTGGCCAAGGCGGCGGCGGCGATGATCTTGCTGAGGCAGGACTTGAACGTATTGCGTGCTGGCGTGCTGGAAGGCCGACGGACCTTCGCCAACATCATGAAGTACATCATGATGGGAACCAGCTCGAATTTCGGCAACATGTTCAGCATGGCGGGTGCAACGATGTTTCTCGCCTTCTTGCCGATGCTGCCGGCGCAGATTCTGCTCAATAATCTGCTTTACGATGTTTCGGAGCTGCCTATTCCGATGGATAACGTGGATGACGATTTCCTTACCCATCCCAAGCATTGGGATACGAAGTTCATTCGCAATTTCATGTGGGTGGTCGGCCCAGTGAGTTCGGTCTTCGATTTCTTGACGTTTTTCATCATGCTGAAGGCGTTCAATGCGGGCGAGGCGCTTTTTCATACTGGCTGGTTCATTGAGTCGATTGCCACCCAGGTATTGGTGATATTTATCATTAGAACCCAGGGCAGCCCATTCAAGAGCCGGCCAAGTCGTGTATTGACAATTACTTCGCTCGCGGTCGTGCTAATCGCGGGCGCATTGCCGTTCATGCCGTTTGCTGCGCTTCTCGGATTCGTCGCGCCGCCGCCTCAGTTCTTCCTGATTTTGCTGGCGATGCTGCTCTGCTATTTATTCGCGGTGGAATGGATGAAGCGATTGTTCTACCGCCATTTCGCGGTACATTGATCCGACACAACACCACTGCGCTCAGAACCGGTAGTCGAACCTCGCATAAGCGGACCGCGCCGATGCGTGTCCCACGTTCAGGAGCGCGTCCACGCCAACGGCCACCGCAATGGCCTTTGTCGGGTGGAACCCGACGCTTGCGCCTGTCGTCAGCAAAGCGCGCGGCAAGTCGGTGCCCGGCGCCGAGAACGTCGTCCCGTCTTGCGATGTCACTGCCAAAGCGCGACTGCGGCTCATCGTCTCATAGGCGTAACCCACGCGCCATTGCACGTCGATCGGCTTGATTGCATCGCCGAACGACTTGTCGATCGCCAGCGAGACGAACGGCTGAAGGCTTCGCGCATTGTCGGAATCGACCGATAGATTCTGCCCTTGCGCGCCGCTCTCGCCAAAGCCGTTCCCGCGGAAGTATGCAAAGCGCAGTCCGGCGCGCGGCGTCACCGTCAGGCCGCCCACCGACATCGGCACGCCCGCCTGCAGCGCAGCCGTGAATTCATTGCCGTAGTGATCGCCCTCGGCCGTACCGATCGTGCCGAACGGGCGCTTCTGCGAGAGGAAGTCGAGCCCGTATCCGAGCGTTGCAGCCACGTCGATGGGCCCGAACGAGCGAGCGCCATACAGCGCTACGCGCAGCGTGTCCGCGGCGCTCGAATCGCCGGTCACCGATTCGTCTATCGACGTATGCGAATAACCGGCTGCAACGCCGATCGTGTACGGCCCTTCTCGGCGGTCCAAGCCAGCGAGAAAGCCATACTCCCGCGCGAGGAATCCCGGTCGGCCGTTCGTGCCCGAAACGTTCGTGCTCGTTCCCGTAGCCGAAATCCAGCTGCCGCTGGTCGACGCTGCTGCGCCGCCGGCGCCCGCGCTTCGGCCCAAGCGGCCGAGCAGCGCCTCGTTGACTGATTGCGCGCGGCCCAGCGCCGACGTGCCCTCGGTCGTGTAGATCGTCGTATCTTGCGGCGCGACGACGATCGCCCCGCTTCCGCCCGGCGTGTTGGACGCCGCCGCCGCCAACGCAAGGTCCACTTCGTTCGCGCCATAGGCAAGCGACTGCTGCAGCGAGCCGAGGTCGGCGCCGACGGACGTCGTGCTCGTCACGTTCGAGAAAGTGCCATGCACACCATTCGTGGCCGTGAGCAGCGCATAGCGACGGGCCGTATAAGTACCGGGATCGTAGACGATCTGCAAGACGCCGTTCAGCGTCGCTGTACCGCCCACCCTCAATTGCGAGCCTTGAGTGGGGCTCACTTCGATGGAGAGCGTCCCATTCGCCGCCTGCGCATAGTCGCCGCCCACGGTCAATGTTCCGATCGAGCCGCCCGGCGCCACGACACCGCTGTTCGCGACGTTGCCGGCAACTGTCCCATGGCCGCGCAATGTGGCATTTGCCGCGACTTGCACGTTGCCGCCCAGCAGCGCGGACGGATTGGCGGCATCGCCTACTTCCAGCGTACCGGCAGCCACCGTCGTCGTTCCGGAGAAGGCGTTGCTTGCGCCGTCGAGCGTGAGCATGCCCGTTCCCTGCTTGATGAACGCTCCGGTACCGGACAAAGCGCCGCTGAAAGTCCGATCGGTTGCGTCGCCGACGGTCAGCGAGCTCGCGCCGAGCGCCACGTTCGAGCCCGCAGCGCCGCTCAACGCGGCGATCTGCTGGCTGCCGGCGGCCGACAGATCGAGCGTGGCAGCCGCCGACGCCAGCGTCACCGACGTTGCCGATGACAGCGTGCCAGTACCCGTCAATGCGAGCGTACCGCCGTTGATCGTCGTGGCCCCGGTGTATCCGTTCGCCGATGTCAGCGTCAGGGCGCCGCCGTCCAAAGTGAGGCCCCCCGTGCCCGCGATCGAACCGCCGAAAGTGCCAGAACCGTTGGTGACGGTGAGCGTCTTGCTGCCGAGCGCCACCGTGCCTGTTCCCGAGACAGTGGCGATCGTCGCGCCGTTCGTCGTCGCGGAGATGTCCAGCGTGCCGTTGTCGGCTACGCCACTGGACGCGGAGATGTCTCCCGAGCCCGAGAGCGCGAGCGTGCCGCTGCCGATGGTCGTCGCGCCCCGGTACGTGTTGGTGCCCGTGAGCGTCATGGCTCCGCCGCTGACGGTCAAGCCGCCCGTGCCACCGATCGCGCCGCTGAACGTGCCCGTGCCATTCGTGATCGTCAACGTTCGAGCGCCGAGCGTGACGACGCCCGAGCCCGTCAGGCTCGCAATCGACGCGCCGCTGGTCGTACCGGAGATATCGAACAGCCCGTTGTCGGCCACGCCGCTCGATGCGGCGATGCTGCCGCCCCCGCTCAGCGCGAGTTGGCCGCCGCTGGCAATCGTGGTGCTGCCCGTATAGCTATTGGCGGCGCTCATGGTGATGGGGACGTTCGCGCCGGAAACGGCGACGCTGCCCGCGCCCGTGACAACGCCGGAAACGGTCAGCGGCGCCGTCCTGGCGTCGAACGTGACCGCCGATGCGGCGTCGGTCAGCACGACCGATGGTGTGAGCGACAGCCCGGTGTTTTGCGCGCTAATCTTGGCGGTCGCACCGGCATCGAGCGTGATGGCGCCATTCAGTACCGAGCCCGTCAAGAGTTGGAGGATATTGCCCGTGCCGCCGAACTCGATCGACGATGCGTTCGAGCCGCCGGTGGTCCCGCCGCTAATGGTGCCGGCGTTGACGATGACCGCACTGCCGTATGTCACGACGCCAGCACCGGCCGCCGCGCCGCCGCTAGCGCCGCCCGCAATAGTGCCGACGTTCTCTAGCACGGTGCTCGCGCCGACTAATCGAACCCCTGCGCCGCTATCGCCGGCAGCATTGCCCGTCGCGGATGTGCCGACGCCCGCGCTGCCCCCGATACCCCCGGTCACGTTCCCGGTATTGACGAAGAGAGTGCCTCCCCCGAGCGCGACCATGCCGTCGCCGCCGCCTCCGCCGCCCCCGCCGAATCCTGTCGCCCCGCCGCCACCGCCTGCGCCTCCGGCGCCGCCGACAATGGCGCCGTTGTTGGTGATCGACGCTGCGCCGAGCGTGGAAATGACACCTGCGCCACCTCCGCCGCCGCCTCCGCCGTTCGAGACGACCGCCGACGCGCCGGCGCCGCCCGCGCCACCCGCGCCGCCGGTAACCGTGGCGCCCGGATTGACGGTCAGATCCGTGCCGGTAAAGAAGAGGTCTGCCGCGCCGCCCCCGCCGCCGCTCCCGAAGTTGGTCCCGAGTGAGCCCGGCGAGCCCGCGTTACCGGATTCCGAAACGTTGATTGCGATCGCTCCACTGACCGCGCCGCCGCTGACCCCACCCGCGCCGCCCAAGCCGTCCATCGTCGCCGCACCGGCGCCGCCCGAGCCGTTGGTGGCGCCGGTGCCCACCAGTACATCGGTCGCGCCGGTCCCCGAATTGAAGGTGCTCGCTCCCCCGCCGTCGCCATTGCCTGCGCCACCGCTGCCGGTGCGTGCGGGCACGCCTGAGCCGCCTGCCGCGCTACATGCGGTGGTTGAGGTCGCCGAACACGTCACGGCCGACACGGGAAGCGACATACCAACAAAACTCGCCGCCATGGCAATGGAGGGGATCGCCCGCCGTGTCGCGCGACGCGAGCCACGACGTCGAACGCGTACGCTGCTCGCGCCGCCGCGCGACGCAACGGCGAGTTCGGACGCGACTTGCAACATGCGCCGGACAGGGTTCCAAACGAGTCGATAAATGCGGTTCATTATTTTTATTCCCGAAAGCAGGCCAACCGTGTTTTGAATAGAGCGGGTGGTGGCACTGCAAAGCGTCATTGTTTTAAGGCCCCAGGGGCCTGCGCCACTTTCTGAGATATCGGATATCGCCGGTGCAATCGTTATGCGCGGCGAATATAGCATGCGTGAATGACGGCGGCATACGCAGCCCGCAGCGCGTTCGGGCCTCGCCCCTCGCGCGAAGCGCGTTGTCCGACCTTACTGCCTCGCTCGCAGCGCTTTCGCGAGATCGGCCAGTCGATAGGGCTTCGGCACGAACGTCACGTCGCTCAATTGGCCGTTATCGTCCTGAAGCGGAGCGGGCAGGTACCCCGATGTCAGCACCATCCTGATCATCGGATACTGCGACCGGACCTGACGCGCAAGATCGAGCCCGCTAATGCCGTGGGGCATCGAAATATCGCTGACGACAACGCCGATGTCTGTGCGATCCCTGAGGATTTCCACCGCCTCGGATGCGCTGCTCGCCGGCACCACCTCGTACCCGATGCTCACCAGCAGCTCCGACGCCAAGCCCAACACGTCGGGCTCATCCTCGACCAGCAGAACGGTCTCGGCCTTCGGTGCGGAGGGCACCTTCACCGGTGCCGCCGGCTCCGCGGCCGGCAGATAGAGTTCGACTCGCGTGCCCTTGCCCAATTCGCTCGACAGTTGGACGTCGCCGCCCGATTGCGCGATGAAGCCGTACACCTGGCTGAGCCCGAGCCCCGTCCCCTTGCCGGCCTGCTTCGTTGTAAAAAACGGCTCGAACGCTTGCGCCAGCACATCGCTGTCCATGCCTGTCCCTGTGTCTGTGACCGAGATGCGGACGTAGCGACCGGCAGGCAGTGCCGGGGTCACCCCCGTGCCCGATTCGACTATCTGCGTGCGAATCGTGATCGTGCCGCCGTCAGGCATGGCATCGACCGCGTTGACGACGAGATTGAGCAACGCCGCCTCGAAACGCGCTGCATCGACAATTGCCAGGGCTGGCTGGGCGTCAAGAGAATACTCCAGACGAATGTTGCGATTGCCAGCCCGTGAAAGCATCGGCGCGAAATCGCGAATCAGTGCGTTCAACTCGTGCAACTGCGCCTGCAGCGGCTGTTGCCGCGCGAACGAAAGCAACTGCTGAGTGAGCGATGCGCCGCGGTCGATCGCCCGTCGCATCCCCTCGATCATCTTCCTGTCGATCGGCGTGCGCGACTGGATCGCCAGTACTTCAAGACCGTTGGAAAGCACCGCGAGCAGGTTGTTGAAATCGTGCGCGACGCCGCCCGTCAAGCGCCCGATCGCCTCCATCTTCTGCGACTGGAACAGCGCGGCGTTCGCTTTCTCGAGCGCCAGCGCCGCTTCCTTGCGCTCGGTGATGTCGCGCGTCACTTTTGCGAATCCGACGAGAGAACCGTCATCGTCCCGGATGGCATCTACCACGACGTGCGCCCAAAAGCGGCTACCGTCTTTGCGAACCCGCCATCCTTCGCGTTCGGCGCGGCCTTCGCGTGCCGCGGTGGCCAGAATCTGCGCGGGCACGCCGGCCGCCTTGTCCTCGTCGGTGTAAAAACGCGAGAAATGCTCGCCAACGATTTCCAACTGCTTGTACCCTTTGATCCGTTCCGCCCCGACATTCCAGCTGGTCACGACGCCCGCTGGCGAAAGCATGAAAATCGCGTAGTCCGTGACGCCTTGCACCAGAATTCGGAACTGCTCCTCCGTTTCCCGCGTCGCGTCCTGCCTGCTGTCTGTCTGGCTCATGTTGGCTAATCCAGTGTCGGTGAAGGCATCGCTCTCGAGCAGATTCTACCGCTCGCATTCGCAAAGCTGCCCTCGGCAAACGATCTACAATTGGGTCCCTCGGGCCGGTCGCGAAGCATGCGCACGCATGGCGTCCCGGCGCTGTCCATGTTTACTACCCGCACCTGTCCCATGACCCAAACCCTGCGCGACCTCACTGCCCTAGAAGCCCGTGTCCTCGGCGTCCTGGTCGAAAAGCAGCACACCGTCCCGGACACCTACCCGCTGTCGCTGAACGCGTTGACGGCGGGCTGCAACCAAAAGACTGCGCGTTCGCCCGTCATGAACGTCACCGAATCCGAAGTCCAGACCGCTATCGATGGTCTAAAGCGTTTGAGCCTCGTCATGGAAGCGAGCAGTAGCCGAGTCACGCGGTACGAACACAACATGAATCGCGTCCTCGGCATACCAAGTCAAGCGGCCGCTCTGCTGACCATTCTGCTCCTGCGCGGCCCGCAAACGGCTGCCGAATTGCGACTGAACGCAGCACGTCTGCACGGTTTCGCGGACAACTCCTCGGTCGAGGCGTTCCTCGACGAACTCGCCGCACGCACGCCAGCGCTGGCCATCAAGCTGCCTTGTGCCCCCGGCGAACGCGGAAACCGCTGGATGCATCTGCTGTGCGGCGAGGTGAACATCGACGAAATGGCCGGCGCGCGCGAATTCACCGAATCCTCGATCCCATCCTCCGAGTTCGAGGCGTTGAGAGCCGAACAAAAGCGCCTGGCCAACGAAGTCACCCAACTGCGGGCACTCGTGGAGCGCATGGCAGCCGAGTTGGGCATGCCGATCGACGACCCGGCACACGATTGAATTCCCGTCGCCGAGGCTTGCTCATCGCTGAAACAACGCAGAGACGTCGATGTCCGGGATTCGCTCGAGTTCGTCGCGGCGGCTGTCGCACGCTCGACGGATCGTCGCCCCCGGTAAGACCCACACCATCAGCGAAACGGCCGCGAGGCTTCCCAGTATCACGAACGCCGTCGGAAAACCGAGGCGGCTGGCAAGCCATCCGCCCAGCAGCGGACTCAGGCAGCCGCCGACGGCCTCGACGGTGAACAGCGCGCCCTGGCCCAGATTGACCCGCCCGCTACCGTGTAACAAGTGGACGACCAGCGCCGGTACCGCGACGCTTTGCAGCCCGGAGCCCACGCCATCCAGAATCTGGACCGGCGCAATGCCCCAGGGTGTCGTCAGCCATGCGGCGGTCAGTGCTCTGACCGGCAGCGTGACGAGCGTCGCTAGAATGACCCACCAGAATCCCCAGCGCCGGATGGCGCGATACGCATACACAGCGGCGATCAACATCACCACTTGCGAAATGACGAGATTGGCCGCGGTGAGCTGGCTTGCGAGGCTGTGGTGATCGGCCGCAACGGCAAGACTGTATAGCGGCAGCATCGCGGAGTTGCCTAGGCTGAATGCGGCCAGCGCGATGGCAAGTAGCCGCAGCGGCCGGTTCTGCAACAGAACGCGCACGCTTTGCGCACGCGCTTGCGAGCGATCTTTGTCGTCGGCGTGCGCGAGGCCGCGTGCATAGTGCCGATGGACCGCGCGCGAGGGAATCAGAAGCGCCGATACGATGCACGCAACGCCGAAGACGGCACTGAGCACGAACACATACGAAATACCAAAGCGCCATCCGGCCACACCGGAGAACACGGCTGCCGCGATGTTGCCGGCGTGGTTCGCTACTTGGTTGCGGCCGTATTGCAGATCGAAGTTCTTTCGGCCGACCATCCCGAGTGTCAAGCCGGTCAGCGTTGGCCCCATGACTGAACCCGCAACGGCGGTCGCGATCTGCGCCGACGCGATCGGCCAATACGCGCGCGAGAGCCAGATCACGATCGCGGCGACGATCGTCAGGGCGCTGGCACCCACGACGAGAGCACGCCGATGGGAGATGGCATCGACAAGTGCACCCGCGGGTGTCGTGACGAGCATCGCGACGATCGCGCCCATCGTCAAGACGGAGCCGATCGTATCGGGGCGCCACCCGTGTTCCTGCAGATAAATGCCGAGGAACGGGCCGGCACCCGCCTGGACATCGGCTGCAAAGAAACTGACCGCGAGTAGTGGGATTGTCGGCTTCACTCAAACGATGGGGTTGTGGCGTTACCCCGGTGGAGCATCTATCGTGCCCGCTCGATGGCCCGAACGAATCGGCCGGTACATGGAGTCGCCGCGCTGGCCGCCCGCGGGCTCAATGGCTTCCGGACTAAACTACCGGCAACGGCAAGAATCGCTAACCACCGCCGCCGGTGCGCGGTCTGAGCGAAAGCCATGGAACGGGAGCTTCGCGTGAAGGAACAGAGCCGGGCCGTACATGCGCTTCCTGTCAAGCTCAAGAAAAACGATACGGTCGAGGGCGCGTTTCGGCGCGTTGCCCAGAATTGCCTCGCACAGGTCCACGGTAACGAACGGGGCGTCGTGTCGGGTCACGATCCTTCGAGCGTTCATCAAATGCGCGTGGGCCTGCGGCGTTTGCGTTCCGCATTCGATCTTTTCGAGGGTGTGGTTCCGACGCCATCTTTCTTGCAGGAAGAACTGCGATGGATCGCGGGGGAACTCGGTGCCGCTCGCGACTGGGACGTCATGCTCAATTCGACGCTGCGCATGGCGTTCGCCGGTGCCCCAGGCGATACCGACACGGGTGCGGTGAGGCAAGCGGCCGCGGATATCGGTAAGCTCAATCGCGCGGCTGCGGCGGCGGCAGTCGACTCCGCACGCTACACGCAGCTCGTCACCGAATTGACGCGTTGGGTCGATCAGGCGGGGTGGCGCGACGAAATGGACGGCGACCAGCTCGCCGCACTCGATCGATCGATCGAGGCATTCGCCAGCGAGACGCTGCGCAGGCGCCATCGAAAGCTGATCAAGCGTGGCCGGCACCTGCCGGACCTCGATGCGCAGCGGCGTCACCGCGCGCGCATTGCCGCGAAGAAACTGCGGTATGCCACGGAGTTCTTTGGTTCACTGTATCCGAAGGAGGTGGTGCGCCATTACCTGGAGGCGCTCGGCAAGCTTCAGGACGACCTCGGCTGGCGCAACGATGCGGCGGTGGGAGAGGCCCTCCTCAAAGCACTGGCATCGGACCACGAGCAGACCGCGGCAGGTGTGGCGTATGCGAGAGGCTATCTCGCGTCGCGCGTTGCGGCGGATCACGATTCGCTGAAGAAGTTGTGGAAGCGCTTTCGTCGCTTGTCGCCGCCGCACTGACGCCTGCCGGGCGCTTCAGCTGCGTCTTTCGAATCGAACGGTCATCGAGTCTGTGTAGTCGTCAGCACGAGTCGATGCTCGGCCGGACCGGGCAGCAACGCCTCCGCTTCACCGCGGACCCATGCGCGGTGGCCTGCGAGAAAGTACGGCGACATCGGGTTGCCCGATTGACCGCCGGGCATCTCGAAGAGCGCATCGCGCTCATGCCCGGGCGATATCACGAACCGTTCCGACGCGCCGAACGACGGCGCCTGCACGCGCGGCATATTCGCGTCGCCGGGCAGCGGCTCGCGCGGAGCCATCAGCAGGCCGCGCAGCATCGGCAGCCACGTGGGAATCATCCGCGCGAACGGATGCCCAATCGCCGCGCGGTTGCGCTCGCCCCAGCGCGCATCGGCAAGCCGTGTGCCGTCGCGGGTGACGACCTCGATACTGCGATCGATCCGGTCGAGCACGAATGTGTGCCAGTCGGCAACGCCAGGCGGGAGCCACGCATGATGCTGCGCGAGCGCTTCCATGACCGCGAGCGAGCGCGAGGTCGCGAGCCGATAGCCAAAATTCGGATCGCGCTTGGCGAGCGTCTCGTCGAGGCGGCCGAACCATGCGTCGTACATCGCCGCATGGAGCGCGCGAAGCAGCGTGTAGCCCACCGCGCCGGCATCGGCACGGCCGTTCCATTGCTCGAGCAGGCGTCGATACTCGGCGCGCTGCGGGTGGCCGGCGAGCGCGTTCGCATCGAGTGCGTCGAGGGCGATGCGGCGCCATCGCTCGATCCAGAGCGCGCGATCGTCGATCTGCAGAGCGAGCAGGTCGCGCTCGGCGAAATGCTCGCGCGCAAACAGCGCGTTGCGGATTTGCGTTGCGCGGGCACCGACGTCGCTGCCTGCGTCGCCGATCAACGATTGCGCGGCGCCGCTCAATTGTCGGCTGTTCGCGGTCCATAGCCGCGCTGCATGCGGGTCGATGCGGCGCGGATAGTCGCTCGGATCGAGGTAGCCGTCCCACCCGCGGTACGCATTCGCGCGCACCGGTAAATCCGGCAAAGAGGGCGCTGCGGATGGCGCGGATTCAGATGATGCAACGGCCCGGCGCGGCAACGGCCCGGCGAGCGTCCAGCCGATATGCCCGGCAGCGTCCGCCACGACGATGTTCTGCGTAGGGATTCCGCACGCCGCGGCGGCAGCCAGCGCCGTCGGCACGTCGTCCGCATCGGCGAGCCGGCCGAGACCGAGGTTCACCGCGCGCGCGTCGTGCGCGGCCCAGCGGATCGCGTAGCTGTGCCCATCTGCCTTCAACATCGGCCCCCAGCGCGTATCGGCGACATCGAGTTCGGCGGCCGGCGCGCCGCGCACGTCGATCCGTTCGCGATATACCCGCGCGCGCTCCCAATCGCCGGTCGGTGTCCGGTAGCGCAGCGGGTCGTGCGGATCGACGTCGAGTTCGACGACGTCGATGAAGTTGCCGTAGCTGTTCGTGAAGCCCCATGCGATGCGGCCGTTGCTGCCGGCGACGATGCCCGGCGTGCCGGGCAGGCTGACGCCGGTCAATTGACGAAGTACGCCGTTTCGGTCGGGCGCGCGCAGCACGACGCGGTACCAGATATTCGGCAGCGACAGGCCGAGATGCATATCGTTGGCGACGATCGCCCGGCCGTCGAAGCTTGCGTTCCGATCGATCGCCCAGCTGTTGCTGCCGATCATGGAGGAGTCCAAGCCCGGTGCACCGGGATCGAGCGCAGCCGTGCGTAGTGGCGCCGCACGCAGCCAGTCAGGTGCGGGCGGTGGTGTCGGCAACGCGGCATCGGGCGCCGGCATCGAGTCGAGCGGCGCGTCCCAGTGGCTCGAGGTTGGCAGCAGAAATCGCAGCAGATCGGGCGACACCCGCTCGCTCAGTGCCGCGCGGGCCAGCGTGCGACGGAGTTCGCCGTACTGCAGATCGAAGTACATCGCGTAGACGACCAGCAGCGTGTCTTCGGCACGCCACGATTGCGGCTGGCTGCTCAGCAGCCAGTACTCGAATGGCCGGCTCCGCAGCGATGCGAGCCCGTCGTTGACGCCTGCCGCGTAGCGTTCGAGCAGCGCGCGCGAGTTGGCGTCGAGCGCTGTGGCAATCTCGTGCGCACGGGCGCGGAACCGGTGTAACCGGTGAGTGCGGTCGAGTTCCACCGCGGCCGGCCCGATCAGTGCGGCGAGTTCGCCGGCCGCAACGCGGCGTAGCAGGTCCATTTGAAAGAAGCGATCTTGCGCATGGGCGAAGCCGGTGGCGTAGGCGAGATCGGCGGAGCTGCCCGCGCTGATCGTCGGCACGCCGAGCGCGTCGCGCTCGATCGTGGCCTCGTGGCTGAGCGCGGGCGCCGGGCGCGTACCGTCGAGCGAGGGCAGGCCCGCACGCAAGAGCGCGCGTCCGCCGACGCCCGCCAGCGCGAGCAGCGCCAAGCCGAGCAACACCGCGACGATAGCGGCGCGGAGCATTCGGGCGGGCCTGCGCGGCCGTGCGACGCCAGGTGGCATGCCTTCAAGGTCCGGCTCGCTGGCGCGCTTCACGACGTCGTCGGTCGTATAGCCCCTCTCTTTCATTAACGATGTTTCCTCTTTTGACACTCATGGCGTGGCGACCCGCGTGAACGTATCACGATTCGTCGAAACCTCGTGAGGCCAAGGCTCGCGCTTGTCGGGGGCATGGCGCTCCTACCGTTCACAGGAGTAGGCAAGGTAAGCAATCGGAATGCCGCGCGGCGATCGTCGAGCGGACCGATGCCTAAAGGTTCACCGATTGTTGCCGATATGCGGTTAACGCCTCGTTTGCCTCGCCGGCCGCCATGAACTTACTCACGCAGTCCAACCGTTGCCAGCATTCAGCGCTGGCAGACCCAAAGGCGATCTGAAGTGCGACAAATCGGTATTGCCCTCGGCGTGTCCGCCATGGCTGCACTGCTTCTGGTAGCGCTGTGCGGCTGCCGGCAGCGGACGTCTGTGTCGCCGAGCGTGCCGAGACCGGCCGCCACGACCCTCACCGCGTTGATCTGGGCGCCTGACTGGCCCCAGCAAATGCTTCAGATCGCGGCCGAGTTCATGCGGCTGAACCCGGATATCCGCGTGAACGTACAGTTCATGATTGGCGACACGGTCGAGGACAATATCAAGCCGCGAATCGCATCGGGCAATCTGCCCGATGTCGTCAGTGTCAACCCTAATGCCTATGCGGCCGAGCTGGCCGACGAGGGGGTGCTTGCCGATGTCCGCTCGACCGCGGCGTGGGCCAACATGCTCGGTCCGTTGAAGGAGGATTGGACCAGCCGCCAGGGTAAGGACTTCGGCATATCCGGCGGCGTGGCGACGACGCCGATCTATTACAACAAGGCCATATTCGCAAAAGCCGGAATCAAGGCTTTGCCGACGGATTTCCGAGCGTTCCTGCTGGTCTGCGAGCAGCTCAAGCGCGCAGGGTTCGTACCGATCATGCTCAACGGCGGGTTTCCGAACATGCTCGGGAACGGTCCGTTCGCTTCAGGCTTCGCCAACGATGTCGCGGCACGTGAGAGCGGCTGGAAGCGGAAGATGGGCGACGGCTCGCTCGATCTGAATACGCCAGAGGTGGCCGACATCTTTGCCAAGATGCTGCTGTTGGCCGACCGCGGATACGTGCAGAAAGGATTCATGGCCACCGATTACGATGGCGGCATCCAGCTTTTCAAGCAGGGCAAGGTCGCGATGGTCTTGCATGGCAGCTGGGCAGCCGGGCTGCTCCTGCACGGGAACCCGTTCAAAGTCGGCGTTTTTATCCCACCCTGGAACGCGCCCGGCAAGCTCGTCGTGCCCGTAATGGGCAGTGAAACCGGATTTGCGGTCTGCGAAACCCCGCGCAAGGCTGCCGCCATGCGTTTTCTCGAATTCATCGCCGGAAAGGGTTTTTCCATTCTCCAACGAAAGCGTCACAACATTCCGCCGTTCGAACATGTGACGGGACCGATCGTGACGGATCAGATCATGATCGACTACACCAACAGGGTCGGCCGTTTTCCCGTGACTTCGAGCCCCTACTATTCGGTGCTGCCGTCGAACTCGATCGAGGAGTTGCATCGGCTGATGCAGGATGTGCTACTCGGAAAGACGACGGCCGCGCAAGCGGCGACGCTTCTCGACCAGTCGGTCAAGAATCAGGCAACGATGCACTACAAATGAACCCAATCATCGTTCCGTTGCGACGCATGTTCGCCTACCTTTCGCTGGACGTACTGCGCCGCGTCGAGATCCGCTACCGGCTGATGACGGCATTCGTCCTGCTTTCACTGCTGCCTTTGCTGATTTCGGGCTACATCTCGTATGCCGAATCCACGGCCGCAATCAAGGAGAAGGCGGAGATTTTTTCGAAGGAGGCGGTCAGACAGGTATCGAAGAATATCGAATTGGAGATGGCGCAGATCGAGACCGAAAGCACTCATCTCATGCTGTCGGACAGGGTTCAGGACAGCCTCGTGAAAGCCGTCAGCGGTTCCGCGAAAGAACAGAGCGAGGCGCGGGAGCAGGTCACGAAGCTGTTGCTGGAGCGCTATGGCTCGATGGATTTCATCAACCAGAAGTACCTGCTCGACAATCGCGACCGCATCATGGACACGCAGGCATTCGCGCTGCTGACCCACGACGTGATGCACCTGGTGGAGCGCGCCCGCGGCCTGAATGGACGCCCATACTGGGGCAGCCATGATGTCGGCAGCGGCCGCCGGGATCTCGCCATGGCGCGAGCCATTATCGGTAAAAACGGCAATCGCCAGATCGGCACTCTGGTTCTCATCATTCGTCCCGAACACTTCTCGGCGATCTTCAATGAATTCGCCGTAGGCAGCGGGACCCAGATTTGCGTTTTCGATGCCGGCGACAATCGCATCGTTCTGCGCGCGGGCGGAGGCTCGAGCGACCTCGGAGGGCTGGCCCCGCCCGAACTGGTCACGAAAATGGCCAGCCGGGGATCGAATCGCAGCTCGAACGGTTTCATCGATTTCGCAGGCAACAGTGGCGGCCACTACCTTGCCACGTACACCGGAATTCCCGGGACTTCGTGGTTTGTCATCAGTGCGATTGCCGAACAAAAGCTGACCGCAGAGGCGCAATCGGCTCGCAACGAAATCATACTGGTCGGCATATCGGGTCTTTTGCTTTCGATTTTTCTTGCCTACTTCATTTCGCACAGCATTACTAGCCCGCTGAACGAGCTCGTACGCAAGATGGACGATACGGGCAACGAGGCAGGGGCGGGCGCCGACGCGTTGGTGCACGCAAGCGGCGATGCGCGTCGCGTCGACGAACTGGGAAGATTGGCGCAGCGATTCGAACGAATGAGTGCCGCGATCGGCCAGAAAATACAGAAGATCAACGAAATCAACGCGTCTCTCGAGGAGACCGTCGCCGAAAGAACGGTGGCGCTGACGAGGCGGGAGCGGGCTTTTCGGACCCTCATCGAAAACTCGCCCGATACGATAACTCGCTACGACCGGGATTTCCGCCGCACGTACGCCAATCCGGCCTTTTGCGCGATGGCCGGATGCACGCTCGAAGAGGCGCTCAACAAGCGGCCCTCCGAATTTCCGGGTGGCCCGGACACGCTGCGCTACGAATACAAGATCGGCGAAGCGATTTCGACCGGGAAAAGGACGCAATTCGAACTGAAATGGAAGGGCGAGAATGGGCGGGAGCAATGCTCGCATATTTCCCTGACGCCGGAAATCGACTCCTCGGGCAACGTCAGTTCCGTGCTTGCCATCGGCCGCGATCTGTCGGACCGCATGGTGTTCGAGGAAACCATCTGGAAGCAAGCCAATTTCGATGCATTGACCCGATTGCCCAATCGTCAGATGTTTCATAACCGCTTGGAGCACGAGGCGCGGTTATCCGAAAGTTGCGGCAAGCAAATGGCATTGATGTTGATCGATCTCGATCGCTTCAAGGAGGTCAACGACTCCCTCGGACACGACAAAGGGGATGTTTTGCTGATCGAAGCCGCCCGGCGAATCAGCTCGTGTGTCCGGGAGTCGGATACGGTCGCCCGTCTTGGCGGCGACGAATTCACGATCATTTTGCCTAGACTGGACGATACGGCAAGTGTCGGAGAGATTGCTGGCGCGATCATCGAGAAGCTGGTCGAGCCGTTCGATCTGGGTTCGGACGAGGCTTTCATTTCGGCGAGCATCGGCGTGACGATCTATCCCGACGATGCCGCCCAGCTCGACGTGCTGTTCAAGAACGTCGATCAGGCCATGTACGCGGCTAAAAATGCCGGGCGCAACCGCGTCGGCTACTTCACGCCCGATTTGCGCGTCGCCGCGCAAAGGCGCCTTCGCTTGACGAGCGATCTACGGGCCGCGATCCAGGGCAATCAGTTCCAGGTCTACTATCAGCCGATCGTCGATCTCGCGACGGGGGAGATCCGCAAGGCGGAGGCGCTGATCCGCTGGCTGCATCCCGAGCGCGGGATGGTGAGCCCTCATGACTTCATTCCGTTGGCCGAAGAAACGGGCCTCATCGTCGCGATCGGCGATTGGGTCTTCAAACAGGCGGTGCAGTTCGCACGGCAATGGCGCGACCGCTTCGACCCGGCGTTTCAGATCAGCGTCAACATGTCGCCCGTGCAAATTCGGCAAGACGGCCAGGTTTGCGCCCACTGGTCGGATTATCTTGCGCAGGAAGGCCTGCCCGGCGAAAGCATCGCCGTTGAAATCACCGAGGGTCTCTTGCTCGATGCCGAGCTCAACGAAAAGCTCTTGACCTTCCGCGACGCCGGAATCCGGGTGTCGATCGACGACTTCGGCACCGGCTATTCGTCATTGGCTTATCTGAAGCGGTTCGATATCGATTACCTGAAGATCGATCGGTCGTTCGTGCATAACGTTGGATTCGACGGCAACAATCAGGCGCTTTGCGAGGCCATGGTAGTACTGGCGCACAAGCTGGGATTGAAAGTCATTGCGGAAGGCGTGGAGACAACGGAGCAACGCGACTTTCTGCGCGCCATCGGGTGCGATTTCGCCCAGGGTTACCTGTATTCGCAGCCCGTTGCGCCCGAGCATTTCGAAGTGCTCGTTTGGCCGACCTGCGGCGACGCGGCGGGCGTCGGACGGCTGCTTACGGAGTGGCCGATGTAATCGGTGTTGTGACCTTGACTTCATCCCGCGGGGAACTAGATTCCAACCAGCTACTCGAGCTTCTCGTCGCTCGAGAGAAGGAAGGGGGGCGATCATGATCCCGTGGGAAATCGAAGGTACCGAATTAATCAGCTGCAATTGTTCATACGGTTGCCCTTGCCAGTTCAGCGCAACGCCAACTCATGGCTTTTGCGAAGCGATGGGGGCCATTTCCATCAGCAGCGGTTATTACGGCGACGTGCGTCTTAACGGCGTCAAGATCGCGGTGGTTTTTCAGTGGCCGGGACCCATTCACGAGGGTAAGGGGAAATGCCAGCCGGTCGTCGACGAGCAGGCGAGCCCCGAGCAACGCGAAGCGATTCTGAAGATCATGACGGGGCAGGACACCGAACCGTTTGCAACGATGTTCTCGGTCTATGCTTCGACGCTCGAGCAGGCATTCGATCCGATCTTCACGCAGATCGAGTTCGACGTGGATGTCGATGCCAGGCGTGGGCGCGTTCATGTCGACGGGGTATTCGATCTCGTTGGGGAGCCGATTCGCAATATCGTGACCGGCGCCGAGCATCGCGCCCGGATCGATCTACCGCAAGGTTTCGAGTATGAGCTGGCCGAGATCGGCTCGGGCACGGGCCGCTCCCAGGGCAATATCGCGCTCGATATCAAGGGCACTTACGCGCAGTTCGCGCGGCTGCACATGAACAACAAGGGCTTGATCCGGCATCGCGCTGCCGCATGAGCCGTATCGACGATCTGCTTCGGCGCGAGCGCGCCATTACCGCGTTCGGCTTGATCGCGGTCGTCGCGTTGTCGTGGTCCTATCTCTGGTCTGGCGCGGGCATGGGCATGTCCGCGCTGCGCATGACCTCGATCGCACTGTTTCCCCATCTCTTGACCGATCGATCGGGCAGCATGGATCCGTCCTTGCCGACCGCGATTCTCATGTGGTGGACGATGATGATCGCGATGATGACGCCCAGTGCCGCGCCGCTCGTCCTGTTGTATCGACGCGTATTACGGCACTACGGCGCTGCCGGGATGGGTACGGCAGTGCCTTCGCTCATGCTGTTGGCCGGCTATCTGGCGACGTGGCTCGGATTCTCGATCGGCATGGCGTTGCTGCAGAGCATTTTGCAGCCGACAGGGCTCATGTCCGACATGATGCTTTGGTCACGGAGTGCGTTGTTTTCGGCGATCGTGCTGGTTGCTGCGGGGCTTTATCAATTCTCGCCATTCAAACGTGCCTGTCTCGCGCAATGCCGGTCACCGGTGAATTTCCTCATGGCGCATTGGCGCCCCGGTGTCTTGGGCAGTTTGATGCTCGGGATGCGCCATGGCGCTTATTGCGTGGGGTGCTGCTGGATGCTGATGGCGCTGCTGTTCGTTGGCGGAGTCATGAATCTCGTCTGGATTGCTGCGCTGTCGTTTTTGGTGTTCGTGGAAAAGCTGTTGCCTGGCGGCGAGTACGTGGGACGCGCGCTGGGTGCAGTGTTGATCGTTTGGGCGGGGGTGACGTTGGTGGTGTGAGTCGCCCGATTTGGCCAGGTTTGCCGCGAAGCCGAGGCTTCGCTTCATTCCTCCATGCACGAAGCACACGCCCAGCGCTGTAATTCGGAAACGATGGCCTCGAACGAAGGCCGGCTCGCGGCGTCTTCGCTCAGACACGCCGCAGCGAGCACTTCGAGTCCGCTCGCCAGAGGCGCCGTTCGCTCGGTGCAGCACGCGATCAGCTCTTCGAGCAAATACCCGAATGCCCGTACCTCCAGCCGTTGCAACGCCGACCCAAGTCTTCGATCCGTGGTGTCGTACAACGACGCCGCCCCAAAGTCCCCCAACAACGCGCGCCCGCCACCGCGGTGCAAGATGTTGTGGGCATAGAGATCGCCATGCATGATCCCGCGCTCATGCAGATGTCGAGCAGCCGACGCAATGCCATAGGCGATACCGCAGGCCCCAGCCAGATCGAACCGCGCATCGGCCGGATAGATGTCGCGCGTGCAGGAATCAAGGCTCGGCGGCCCCGCCAGATTGGCGAACGCAGGATCGATCAGCTCCATGACCAGCCCGTGCTGGCCCATGGGGTGGCCCGCTACCCTACCGAGCACAGGAATCAGGTTCGCGTGGCGTCCCGCATGAATGCAGGCGGCCATCTCGCGGTCCGGCAAACCGTCGCTCGTGACCGCGCCTTTGAAAAGCTTCACCGCGACCGATCGCGCATCGCGCTCTTCGCCATGAACAAGCAGCTTGGCGCGATAAATGATGCCCGACGCGCCTTCGCCGAGCTTTTCATCGAGAACGAGCGATTCCCATCGAATATCGGCGATCGTCGTTTCGGCCGAGGCCGCTGTTTCGAGCGATGCGCCGAACGGGTTGCCGGCGTAGGCCAGCCACGACAGGCGCGGCAAGTCGGCGAGCCATTCGGGTAGCGCTGCCAGCCGATTCGCCGAAAGACGCAGCAGTTCGAGCCGGGTGCAGGCAGCCATTTCGCCTGGCAACGCGCTAAGCCGGTTACCGGCAAGCATCAACTTTTGCAGCAGCGAACACTGTCCAAGTTCGGCTGGCAGCACTTCGACCTCGTTGTCCGTCAGGATCAGCCAGCGCAGCTTGCGCGGCAGCGATTCGGCCGAAACGCGGCGTATCCGATTCGCCTTGAAGCCGACCATGCCGAGTTGCCGGCATTCGCCAAGGACATCGGGCAACTCGGTGAAGCAGTTATTCGAGGCGAAAAGGATGCGCAGTTTCGTTAGCCGGGGCAAATCGTCGGGCAGCGTCGACAGTGCATTTCCCGAAAGATCGAGGACTTCCAGCGTCTCGGCAAGCGAGAAAATTTCGCGCGGGAACTCGGTCAACCCGCAAGCAAGCTTGAGCTCCCGGGTTCCGATGAGTTGTCCGGCCTGCAGTTGTTCAAGAGAGGCGTTCACTATGGAAAGCGGTATCCGAAAAGCGGGGGATGGATCGGCGCAACGCCGCCCATTCTACTATCGGACGATGGGCCTTCGCCCCCGGCGGCGCGGTTGCCAGCCTCAATCGGCAAGCCTTCCCGCATAGGCAATGCAGCGCCGGGCGAGTACCTCCGTGGGATCCACGAGTTGCGCGCGCCGCCCCGCGCGGCCGATGAATACTCCGCTGGGCACCAGCAACGGAAGCTCGGTGCATCCGAGGATCATGACTTCGATGCCGGCTTCGAGCAGCCCCTCGATGGCCGCGCGAATGTCGTCCTGACATTGACCGGTCGTAAAGCCCGCTTTCACCCCGTTCTCGCCGTAGATGGCGGCCATCACGCGCGCCTGGAGTGCCGGCTCGGGCGCAACCTGATTCAACTCACCCGCCGCGAGCGCCGCCCGATAGACACCGCTTTCAATCGTGCCCGAGGTGGCCAGCACGCCGATATTGCGCACAGAGGGAAACGTCTCGCGCAGATAGTCGGTCGTGACACTGAGCATGTTCACGATCGGTATCCCCAGATACGGCTCGATTCGATCGACGAACGCGTGGGCGGTGTTGCAAGGAATCGCAATGATGTCCGCTCCCCCGTCTTCGAGCTTTTTGCATGTCGCATACAGAGAAACGGTCGGGTCGGCGCCGTCGCCGATCAGGTTCGCCGTCCGGTCCGGAATCTGCGGGTTGTGCTCGACCAGCAGCTTGATATGGTCTTGATCGCGCGAGGCCGGCGTATGGCGGACGATCTTGTTCAGGAAATCGACGGTGGCGGCCGGCCCAACGCCACCGACCACCCCAACCTTGAACATCGGCGATGGTGAATCGAGGCATCCCGACACGATGTATTGCGCATACGCCATGTTGGAATCGATGACCGGTACGTTGCCGGGCGCGATCGAATCCGCGAGAAGCGGAATCTCCGTCATGCCGGGCACGATGACCTCCGCCCCTTGGTCCGCGAGGTCCTGGCATGCACGGCGCAGCAGTTCGGCCGGATATCCGCGCAGATTGCCGCGCTTGATGCCGTCACGTCCGTAGACGGCTTGCGTGACGAGATCGATACCCTCGTGCAACCGGGGATGCAGCACTTCGAACCGCGGGGCGGCGAAGTATCGTTCGAACAACCGATGTTCGCGCGAGTAGTCGGATGCCAGCACCCCGATACGCCGGGCACGGGGGTACTTGTTCTGTACATGACTGCGGACAGCCTCGACGATGTTGGCGATCCGCAGATTCGTGTTCTCGTTCAGCTCGTCGATGAACGTATGACTAAGAAAGCATGGCAGTACGATCGTCGTCACGCCGCGTTTTTCGAAATCGCGAATCATGTCGAAGATATAGAGCTTACGTGCGGTCGTCGCGGCACTGCCTGTGCCGGAACACCGGAACGGATACTGCTCGAATATCGCGTCGGCATGATCCGCGTCGGACGATGCGGGCGTTGCTTGCGCAAGCTTGAAGAAAACGTCGGCGCTGGCCAGCGGGCCCAGGCCGCCGATGACCCCATACTTACGTCGCCTTTCCGGCATTCGAGCGATCATCGTATTTCCGCCGCGCGCCGATCGAATTGTGCTTCGTCCGATGTGCTGGGACGCGCCTTTTCCCATTTTGCGATGACGGCCGTTGCAACGCTATTGCCAATGACGTTGGTCATGGTCCGGCCCATGTCGAGCACCTGGTCGATGGCGAGAACCATCGCCACGCCGGCGGCAGGCAGATGGAAAAGCGGCGCAACCGCGGCCACGACGACCACCGATCCGCGCGGCACGCTCGCCATGCCTTTACTGCTCAGCATGAGAATCAGCAACATGAAGATCTGCTGCGAGAGCGGCATCTGAATGCCGAACGCTTGAGCAATGAAAATGGCCGCGAACGCCTGATACATCATCGAGCCATCGAGATTGAATGCGTAGCCCAGCGGGAGCGTGAAGCCGACCACCTTTTTATCGACGCCGAATTTCTCGAGTTGCTCGGTCAGGGCCGGGTACGCTGCTTCGCTGCTGGCCGTCGAGAATGCGAGCATCGCCGGCTCGCGTACCGCTTTGAGCAGAGCTCCGATACGCCGTCCGAGAAAGAGATAACCGAGGCCGATCAGAATGGCCCAGAGAGCGAACAGCCCCAGATAGAACGAGCCGATAAGCTTGCCGTAGGTATAGAGCACGTCGAGACCGCGTAGCGTGACTGCTGAAGCGATGGCCCCGAAGACGCCGAATGGCGCGGCGCGCATGACGTAATCGGTCAGTCGCAACATGACGGGGACCATTCCGTCGATCGCCTGGATGACGATGGCAACGCGGGAATCGCGCTTCAGCGCGCCCAGCGCGAGACCGAGAAAAATCGCGAATACGAGGATTTGCAAGATATCGTTGCGCGCCATCGCGTCGACGAGGCTCGTCGGGAACGCGTGCGTAATCACGTCTTTGGCGTTCAGTGCCGATGTGTTGAGCCCGGTGCTGACTTCTCCCGCGCCCGCGATCAGGTGAAGACCGGCACCCGGCTGCAATGCGTTGGCCATCAGGAGTCCGAGACTCAGCGAGACCAGGGAGGCGCAGACGAACCAGCCGATCGAGCGCAGGCCGATGCGGCCGACATCCTGACCGCCGTCCATACCGGCGAGCCCGGATACGAGCGTGGTAAAGACGAGCGGCGCAATGATCATCTTGATCAGCCGAAGAAAAATGTCGGTGACGATCGAGAAATATCCGGCGACGGCCTTCAGCGTGGCCGCATCCGAAAAGCCCGTATGACAAAGATAGCCAGCGATGACGCCGAGCAGCATGCCGGCTGCGATGCTGAGGGTAAGTCGATTTTTCATGGGTCCGTCCGTGGTTGGCGCGGCAGCGTCGCAGGACGACCGGCTCGCGCGGAGAAGACTGAGCGGACGCTGGGCCAAGGCGTCGCGTTCAGCACACGAACGGATGGTAGGCGGGTCAAAAAAGCCGGCGATGCGGCTCCGACATGCGCCTATGCGGAATTCGCATAAGCCGGGAAAGCCCTATCCGAGGGCAGCGGCTCCAGCACGCAGATGGTGCCAAAGCGTATCGAGAAACTCGCTTCGGTTCGACGAGTCCCGGTAGACGCGCAATTCGATCTGCAGATGCCAGGCGGTGCCTCCGGCCGGCACGAGGTCCCCGGCCGCGAGCTCAGTGGTAATGGCGCTCTTGGGCAGCCAGGCCACGCCTTCGCCTTCGACGACGAGTTTCTTGAGTACTTCGGCCATGTCGGACTCGTAATGCAGCTGCAGCGCCGGTGCGTCCGGCGCCCTCGCGAGCAGGACCGCCAGGCAACGCCCGAAGTAGCTCGTATTCGTGTACGAAATGAGGGGAAGCGGCTGTTTTTTCGTGCCGGGCAGCCGAAAAAGCGGTGCAAGGCGCGCGTTCGGTCGGCTGATCGGCATCAGCGTATCGATCCCGACGGTCACGTGCTCGTACCGTGCGGGATCGAGGTGCAGCGGCAGCTCCGGATGATGATAGGCGAACATGAGTTCGCAATTGCCGTTGACGAGCATCAGTATCGAATCATGGACATTCGTGGGAATGACGCGTGCCCGCACATCGCCGAGGCGGGCGGACAGCGCCTTGAGCCAAGCCGGCAGAAAGTTGAGCGCGATCGTATGGCCGGCCGCGATTTGCAGGCTTTTACCCGCGATGCGCTGTTCGGTGCGGATGATCGCCCGCGTATCGAACAGCTTGGCGAGAATGTCGTCGGCCACTTCGCGAAACAGCTGCCCGGCCGGTGTCAGGACAGGCGGAAAGCTGCTGCGATCGATCAGCTCCGCGCCCACCCATTGTTCGAGAGACTGGATGCGGCGGCTGAAACCCGACTGCGTCACATTGCGGAACTCGGCCGCCCGCGAGAAGCTTTGATATTGCGCGAGGGCGATGAAGTCCTCGATCCACTTGATTTCCATGGCTGCGTGTCGGCGCGGGAGGGGCGGGAGGGCCGCTTGGTGCGAAGGTTCTCATTATGCACAGGTTCCCCCCCAGTCAACGGTGGCCACGGGCGGTGACGCATCACGCGCTGAACGGCATGCAGCACTGAGCCGGCGCGAGCGGGTCGCTCAACTGGGCTTCGAACGAAGTGAAGAGCGCCTCTTCGAGTACGTTCCAGTGCGCTCCGTGCCGAAATGGCGCGGAGTGCGCATGCCAGCAGGAAACGGCGGCCTTATCGCCGAATTTCTGTGAAGCCAGCGCGACCAAGCCCCACGGATAGTCATGTGCCGGCAAGTCGAGCCATGCCTGGCAATTTTGCTTCATCCAGGTTGAATAGAACGCGGCGCTGGTGTGTCCGGGGACGCCGATATCGGAGAGGATCGGAAATATCTGCGCGACAGCCGTTGGATAAAAAGATTGGTCGGCCAGATGCTGCGTGCTGGGCTCGTACTTCCCCGAAGACCAGAAGACCTTGACGATGGCGCTCGATAGCCGGTCCGCCTGGCTTCGCCACTTGCCTGCCCCGCGGGCATCCCCGATGCGCGCGCGATAGGCGCTCAATGTCCGCATCGCGTCGTGGACTTCGACGTTATCCATCAGCAACGCGACGTGCAGGGTCGTCGATATTTGATAAACGCCTGTCTTCGGATCGTACAGGCGTGCCAAATAAGTGGCCGACTTGTCCAGGCTCGACTGCCAATTGGGCGGCATTTTTGGAGATGGCGAATAGCGGGCCAGCAGTTCGATCCATAGCGCGAGTGCCGAATCGTCGGCATCGGCATGCGCGCATGACGCGATGTTTCCGTTGCGCTCGCAAAAGCGGTCGAACGTTCCATCGGCGTTTTGCCGTGGCATCAACCATTCGATCCATTTGAGCGCGGCGCTTCGCACATCGGCGTGCGCGGCGTCGGCACTGATCAGTGCCTTGGCTGCGAAATACGGATCCACGACATCGCCATGCAGTAACACGGTGATAGCACCGTCGGGCCGCTGGTAGCCGAGCAGGAAGGGCTCGGCCGCGGGCGCCGGCGCGCTGAGCAGGCACGAGGACACGATAGAGGCTAGGCCAGTCCGCGCGAGTCGGAGCCACATCCGCCCGTTCGAGCAGTCTGAGGCGCGTGCCGCCAGCGGCGGCGGAAGGTCAAAGTATTTATGGCGCATTGATCAAGGTCCCGACGAGGTTGTTGGCAATGGGGCTGCCAAGTCCGGTGACGTAGTCGTATCCCGGCACAGCAGTGCATAACGCTCCGCACGAACCGTTGGTACCCGAGAGGATGTCGTGGTAATTCGTTGCGGATGCGGTAGCCCCAGCGCCGTACACCATTCCATTGATGGTGCTCACGGCGTTCAGGGTCGTTTTTCCATTGGCGACGCGTACCGCGTTCGCGATCGCGAGCAGGCCTGACCATTGCGGCGCCCCGGCGCTCGTGCCGCCAACGACGAACCAACCGGTTTGCCCTTGATAGCCGTAGGCGTCGTACACTGCGAAGCCCGATGCCGGGTCCGCGCTATATGCGACATCCGGCACGCCTCGCGCACCGATCGAATCGCCTGGAATGCCGTAGCTCGACTGATAAGCGGGTTCTGCCTCATAGGCGCTTTGTCCTCCGCCGCTTCCGGACCACGCTTTTTCTCCGAGGTAGTTTCCGCTGGCGTCGGCGCTGATCGAGGTTCCCCCTACGGCGAGCACGTAGGGCGATGCAGCGGGGTAATCGACCGTGGCGCCTCCGTCGCCCGATGCGGCGACGAACGAGACACCGTTGGCATTGATGAACTGCCCGTCATACTGCGTTTCGGACAGAAACTCGGGCCCGCCCCAACTCATCGCCACGATGTTGGCGCCCGCACCGCTCGGCTTCGGTGCTACCGCCATCGCGACGGCACTCATGAGGTCCTGGAAGCTGTTGGATGCCGCTTCGATCAGCACGATCTTCGCTTGTGGGGCGATTGCGTGCGCCCATTCGACATCGAGGGAGCTTTCGAGCGCCCAGCCCGGATCCGCTCGAAGACGGTGCCCGCTGACGCCGCTGTATAGCTTGGAGAAACAGCCGTTCCCGGTCGTGCATGCCGGCAAACCGAACGTGTTGTCGAACACCTTCAGGCTCGACTCGGCGTCGGGATTGTCATATGCGTCGACGATCGCGATCACCTGGCCGCTGCCTTGGCCGACTTGGGGTAGTTGGTCGATGCCGTAGAAGTGGCGAATCTGCTGCGGCGATAGACCCTTCGGCCCTTGCGTCGTATTGCCGTGCACATGAAACGGCGGCCGGGCGTAGCCGACGGGCGGACGAGCAGATTGTTGCGCGAGCACCGGTTGAGAGCCGAAGAAGACGGCCGCACAACCGATCAAAATCGACGAAACGCGCCGGAACGAGCTTTGCATGGGGCAGCCTCCGAAGATTGCCGACACGAGGTGGCGCGCTCCCGCCATATAACAGCGGGAGCATGCCAGTGAGTGAACGTACGCGCTCAGGGAGCCTTGGCGCTCGTAAAGGTCAATGACGTTCCGGCTCCGGCGATCACGAGCCAGTTCGTCGCATCGGTGGCCACGACGGTTGCGGAACCGCTCGTGACGATGGGCAGCAGGTAGGCGGACTTCGGCAGAAGCCACGTCATGTCCTGAAGTCCAGCTGGATTGGAAGCATTGAACGACCAAGCGACTCCGTTGTCGGTTGCCGCCCAGGTCGTCTGCAGGCGGCGCTTGCCGAACTGCGCGAGATCGTCGAACTTGTACCACTTGAATTGGCCCGCGGCGGCAAGCTGATTGGCGTACGTGAATATGCTCGCAAGCGTGTTCGTATAGAAGATTGCGCCCTGCGGATGCATGTACACCATTCTCGTCGTGCGGTTCGTCACGTTGAAGTTCATCAGCGAGAGGTACCAGTTGGTGACATCGGTAGTCGGTACGTTGTACTGCTGGAACTCGTCGAACGTCGCGTACACGCCAAACGGCGAGACGGGAATTGCCCAGATATTGGGCGTCAGCAACGCACCGTTACGATAGGCGCGCGTCGGTCCCATCCCCGTATGCCCCGTGAAGTAGTAGCTCGAGTAGCCGTTGTTTTGCAGCCAGGCGATGGCCCACGTCGGCGCGTTGCCCTCCGGCGCGGCCCACTCGATGTCGGGCGTGCCGTCCACCTTTTGCATGGCGGAGTGATTGAGCACGAGGTATTGCTCGAATGTGCTCTCGTTGGTCTCGCTGGCGTTGAAGCCCCAGTAATCGTGCATCCACCCGCCTTGGCTGCCGACGTTGTGCCCCAGCTTGATCAGGTAGTGCATCAGGTTTTGTGCCGACGAGTTATTGAGAATATTGATTCCCAACCCGTCGCCGAAGGCCGCGCTATCCGGGCCGGCCGTGACCGAAATGGTAAATGGGCCGTTCTTCCATACGTTGTAGTTTTTCAGTTGCTGCGCAGGCTGAATGGCATCCTTCTCGCAGAAGTGCCAGTCGATGATCATGCCGCCCAGGCCTTTCGGCTGCAGCGACAGCATGGGCATGTGCAGGAGGTCGACAGCGAAGTAATTCAACATGCCGTGCAGCGGCATCCCGTCCGTCTGTCCCTCCAGATAGGAGAGCGGCATGTTGACGAAAAGCACCCCGCCGTTGCCATATTGTTGATAACCTGCCACGAGCCCGAAATTCGGCGAAGTCAACAGCGTCGTGCCGTTGTAGGTCCCTTGCGTGACGAAGCTCGGGTAGGTCAGGAACCCATAGACGTAGCCGGAGATCCCTTCGAGCACGTCTGCCGTCGCGGCGGTACTCGCCAACGGCGCTGCAACGTTGAGCGTCGTCGTAGTCGTAGTCGTCGTCGATGTAGCCGAATAGGTGCCGTGCTTGACCGACGGACCGGTTTTCACTGCGCCGAGATTCAAGCTCGTCGCGCTCAGCGTTCCGGTCGAAGTCGTCCGGTAGTTGAAATAGGCCTGGTGGTTATACCCTGTCAGCCCGCCGGGGTTCGTTGGGCTCGGCTGGAGGTACAACGGTTGTGTGGATGTCTGCAAAGACGGCGTGCTGCTCGTCGAGGTCGAAGTCGCTGTCATCGTCGTCGCGGCTGCTGTGGTGCCGGTGCCGTTCCAGGTCATGGATTTCCCCGGCGGGACCAGCAGCGTACGCAACGTGCTGCCCATCCCCGTCACGGGTCCGAGGCCGATCATGTTGCCGAGAAGCGAGTCGTAGAGCACGTAATTGACGCCTGCCATGTCGCTGAATCTCGACTGCGGTATCGGGTAAAAGCCGGCCGCGTTCAGGACGCCGAAGTCATAGACCAGCATGACCTTGCCGCCGTTGAGCGCATAGTTGTGAATCGCGCTGACGAGCGTGTCGTCGGCAGTGGTATGGATCTGATCGGGCAAGATCAGTCCTTTGTACTGCTGAGGCAACGATGCGACGGTCTGCTCGAATGCAGTGTCGTTGATCAGCGTGATTTGCACGCCGTCTTCGGATGCCGCATCGAGCCATGCGGATACTCGAGGATCGGGCAGCGCGAAGTTGTCAGGCAATAGCAGCAGCAACTGATTCGTTGCAGCGTTGGCGGGGCCGGCCGAAACCAGCAAGCAGAGCGCGAGCGCGTACAGCAGGCGCCGGATGAAGACCGATATGCTGAACATGAACATCTCCTTGACTAGTTCGACCAATTGCCATCCCGCACTGACGTGCTGAGTGTGCGGCCGGGGAATACTTGCGGCGATTCACCTTCGAAACCCTGCGCGCCCACCAACTTGCCGATTCACGCCGGGCCAGCTCGCGCAGTAGCTGTACAGGCCCAGCAGGAGGCCGAGCAGCAGCGGCGCCCCCAGAACAAAAAAACAAAGCGGAACAAAAAGCAAAGACCCGTAGAAAACGATGGAGGCGTGAAGCGCAAAGAAAAAAGGTGCGATCGCAACGAAGTAGCTGACTATCAAAAGCGTGGCGAGCGCCTTTTGCGTCAACGTGAAATTCAGCGTGTAGTACGTCAATGACATCGTAATCGGGAGGATCTTTATTCCGATCATTTGCGTCAGGACCATCTCGCGCATATGTTCTTGCGCGGAGTACGGAAAGCCGTTCGACGATGGCAGGAAGTAGATGCAAACGGCGAACTGGACTGCCGCGAGTGCACGTACGAGGTAAGCGATGGGAAGCCATCGTTCCTTGTGCACGAAAGTCGCCCCGAACGCACCCATGCAGGCGAGCGCCGTGACCAGCAAGAGCACTTTCCCGGGGTATCGACCGGCCCATTGCAGCACGACCGCGGGCGAGGCAAGCCAGGCACCCTTGTCGCGAATGTCGTCGATCCTCATCGGTACGTTGACCCAGCGGCTTGCATACGCGAAGGCGGTGGACCAATACTGCAGGACCGACGGCCACGTGTAAGCCAGCACCCCATACGACGCGGGCAACAGCAACAGCGACGACATCAACCAATGCCGCGGCGACGCCAGGGCGCTCACGGAACGATCGTATTCGCTGCTGCCTTCCAATGACTTCATGGCTGCTCTCACCAGGAATGGAACAGGCTGATTTCAAAACCGCGCCGGCTGTAGTACGGGTTGTGATAAGCGTTGAACTCGAGTTGCGCCCCCCACGTCTTGGTGATCCAGTAGCGCCATTGCACGTCGATTTCGTTACTGCGGAAGTCCACGATCTGGTTGGCCGCGCCAATGGCTTGATAGGCCTCACGCCCGAACGAGCCGCGGATACCGAGAACGCTTTTGCCGATCGTGCCGTACGAAACCGCGGCGTAGTAGGCGGGTGCCTTGACGGAGCCAGGCGCATCGACGTTGTAGTTCATGCCGATCTCGCCGATCAGCTTCGGCGTTGCATACCAGATGACGCCGGCGTGATAGAGCTGATCTCGATGCCCGCTGCGATTCCAGGCGTAACCCGCACCCAGCGATAGCACCAGGTTGCGTTGCGGCAGTACCTTCCTGTTCAGCGACAGGTCCACGCGCTCGCTCGGCAAGATCGTGCCCGACGTCGTGCCGGAAAAGCCGATTGCGCCAAACCAGTCCGCATCGAAATCGCGCACGTAATTGACGGCGCCGAATGTCGTACTTTGGCCGAAGCGGCGCAACTGGGACAGCTCGCCGGTGACTGTCTGGTTGCCGAATTGATGCAGGCCGCGCAAGCGGACGCCATACCAATCCCCGTAATTGTTGGTGACGTACGCCCTCGAGTAGCCGAGGTCCAATTCCGACCGGCTCGCGCTCGGCGGCGCGACGTGCTCGGTGACGGCCTTGGATAGTTCTCCCTCGCTCGGCCGGTTCGGCACGTCTGCGAGCAACGGCGCAGATGTGCCATTGCTCGCAGCGGAAGCGGCCTTGTCGTTGGCCAACGCATCCGCGGCCTGCTGCTCGAGAGACTGCGCACATGTCATCGATGACGCCGTGAGGAAAAACACAGCGGCGACTGTGTCCCGCACGCGCCCCGACCCGGTCGATTTCGTTTTTGTTAGTTGCATTCCCGCCCCCCGCCGCCTGAAACATCGAACGCCGTGCTCGCTATACTCGCTTCGTCGAACCGGCCGGCCCGTTCTGCAATCAATTGGCCGAAAACACAGACTCCGCCTCGAATGCCGATTTCGGAGGCGCATACGCTGACGGCATTGTCGGCGCGACCGATCCAGGCGCGATCGATCCATAGCGGACCGTCGACACTGAGCACACCGTCCACTACGCAATCGCGGCGCAGCCGCGCTTCGCGCCGGGCAAACACGGCGCCGCGCACCATGGCGCCGGCGCCTACTTCGATGCTGCCTGCCTTGATGCTGCCTCGAACGAGGCTCGACTCGCCAATATGGAGCGACCCGTTGACGACCAGATCGGCCTCCACGAGCGCGTGGGCGGGCAGTCGCAGATTGCCGAAAACCAAATAGCGCGACATTCCGGCGCGGTGCCGAATCCCAGCCAGCAGGCGGGTCATCGAGACCGCATCGAGTTGGTCTGCGCGATGCTCGGCTGGCGGATCGCGGGGTATACCGAAGACGATCGGCATCCCGTGCAGATGCCGAAAACGGCAGGCGCTGCGCACTCGCATCGTCGATGTCGCGACGACGCCTATTAAATCCTCGCGATCGGAATCGATGTGCGGTACGTACACCCTGCCTTCGGTGCACGATGTCAACCGCGATGCATCGATCGGCAAATCCTCGTCGATCGCCAACGGCGCGACGTCGCGCGACGCGCACAACTCCACGATGAGCGGAATGAACGGCAAAACGAACAAGCCGACGAGAACCAGTACAAACAGAAGCGCGTTCACCGCTCACCTCGCTTTTGAAGGTTTGCGGAAGCGCTCGGTCTTGTCCCATCGCAGTTCGCGCTTGAGCAGCGCGTCGAGCACGAGCCCCGACAGCGCCGAGAGCACACATGCGATGGTCACGCCGAATCCGATTACATTGAGCGGCATCAACCTGAGCCGCGTCGAATGACCGTCAAGACGTGTCGCCACGACAATTTCGAAAAAAACGCCGAAGTTTCCGAACGTATTGAACGTGAACAGCGCGAGTAGCCACGCCAGCGACGACGCGAACGACATTTGTTCGGCGCCGAACAGATAGAGGAAGATTGCATCGACCCAACCGACAAGCAGCATGGCGGGCATCGCGTACACGCCCAGCAGTAGCGCACCATCGATTCGGCGCACCAGAGGCACTGTGTGATTGAGAAGCAAAGGAGCGAGGCAGCGAAACATCGTCTGGTTGTGCCCCTTGGCCCAACGCTTCAATTGGCGGGCGCGCACATCCCATCGCTCCGGCACTTCCTCGTAGCACTCGGCATGATTCAAATAGACCGTCTGCCATCCGGCCAGCAATAGCCGGTACGTCATGTCAGTGTCTTCCGCTAGCGTGTCGTCGCGCCATCCCCCCACCTCTTCGAGGGCGCTTTTGCGCAGTCCGCCGACCGTCCCACCATATTGCGGGACCAGCCCGAGATTCATTCTCGCTTGCTGATTGACCTGATAGCCTCCGGCCCGCTCGAGATCGAGCAGCCGCGTCAGCAGATTTTGATTCGCGTTGTGAGGGACGACACGGCCCATGACCGCGCCCACCTCCGGGTCGAAAAACGGAGCGACCAGTTCCTTCAAAAGCCCTGGTCTTGGCAGATAGTCGGCATCGAATACGATCAGGATGTCGCCGTTCATGAAACGGAGCGCATCTTTCAGTGCGGCGGCCTTGCCCCCTTTTCCGTCGACGCGGTGAAACGGTTGAATCATGTCCGGAGCCCGCGCCTGTACTTCGTCTATCAACGCGCGCGTGTTGTCGGTGGAGCGGTCGTTGACCGGAACGATCGTCAACCGGTCGCGCGGATAGGTTGTCTTGAGCAGCGCTTCGAGGCAATCGACAATGACGGATTCCTCGTTGTGCGCGGCCACGAAGACGGTCAGCGCCGGCCAGGGCCCGTTGACGATCGAACGGTAAATGGCGCTTTGCCGCGTGAACAGCCGGTTCAGGCTGAATACGTAGTGACGCACGGTATAGACGATCAACAACATCACCACCAGCACCAGAATGGCGTCCGCCGATACGACCCATATGCCGCGGACGCCATTTCCGGATTCGCGCGGCGGTGAAGTCGAGAAAGGTGGCGTGGTCGGAGACAGTCGCAGCTGACCTTCGTCCACGGTCGATATGTCGTTCGCCGCGATCTCCACCATGGCACTCCGATCGGCGCTGGCCGATAAGCGCGGGTGCTCGGCGGTTTGCGCCGTGGCCGATTGAAGTCGATGCTGAGCGACAGACTGAGCGACAGGCTCCGAATGCGCGTCGGGCTGAAGCGCGAGCGATAAGGCCGACGCCAGCGCCACGTTCATCGACAGACGACACACCGCCTCGATGCCCCGAATGCTGTTCCCCCGGCGCTTGCCGTACCACCAGGCGCCCCGGCGAAGCTTCGACGACCCATCGCTCTCGATCATGACAGTCTCGCTCGCATTGAGCGCCGCGATCAGGCGGAGCGCAGAGCGTGCAGTCCCAAGGCAATAGGGTTGACGGGCGGGCTCAGCGAGCTCATGACGTTCTGTGCCGCCGAGGGCCTGGCCGGCAAGGTGAGCAACGCGTCGACGATTCTTTCGCTCGCATGGCCGTCTCCATAGGGGTTGGTCGCATGCGCCATCGCATCGTATTGGATGCGATCGTCGAGCAGGCTGCTGACCTCGGCGACGACGCGCTCCGTCTGCGTGCCGACGAGCCGCGCCGTGCCAGCCTCGACGGCCTCCGGGCGCTCGGTCGTTTCGCGCGTGACGAGTACCGGCTTGCCGAGCGCTGGGGCTTCTTCCTGGATGCCGCCGGAATCCGTGATGATGAGGTGGGCGCGCGACATCAGAAAGACGAATGGCAAGTAGTCCTGCGGCTCGATCAGGAACACGTTCGAGACGCCGTGCAGTATGGCGTGCACCGGTTCCTGCACCTTCGGGTTCAAATGAACGGGATAGACCAGTTGAACGTCGTCGTACTTGAGCGCGATCTGGCGCAGTGCCTCACAAAATTGCTTGAAGGGTTCGCCGAAGCTTTCGCGCCGATGTCCTGTCACTAGAATCAGGCGGCGGGCGGGATCGAGAAACGGATAGCGCGAAGCCACGCGTTCGACGAGCTCGCGGTCATGCTCGAGCTTGTCCGTGATCTGCAGCAGCGCGTCGATCACGGTATTGCCCGTCATCACGACATGCGATGCCGGCGCGCCTTCACTGAACAAGTTGTGTTTCGCGTGCTCCGTCGGGGCGAACAGCCATGACGCCACGGCGTCGGTCACGCGCCGATTCAGTTCCTCGGGCCACGGCGACCAGATGTTGCCCGTGCGCAAGCCCGCCTCCACGTGACCGACGGGAATATAGCGATAAAACGCGGCCAAGCTCGCGGCGAGCGTCGTCGTCGTATCGCCATGAACGAGCACGACGTCGGGCTTCCAGTGGTCATAAATGGCGCCGATCGACTGCAGGATGTCGGAAGTGAGGGTGCCAAGCGTTTGACCGTCGCGCATCAGATTCAGGTCGAAGTCCGGCACGATCTCGAACAACTGCAGTACCTGATCCAACATTTGCCGGTGCTGAGCCGTTACGCACACTTTTGCTTCGACGCCGCACTGAGCCGCCAAAACTCGCACGAGCGGCGCCATTTTGATTGCTTCCGGGCGTGTGCCGAACACCGTCAATACCTTGTTCATTTCCGTCCTCGTTTGGCGTATTACGGCTGGTGAGAGCGACGATTTGCGTGGCGATCAGCACATGCACGCCGACATATATCGACCGCTGCGAACTGGGTATCGTGTCTCTCGGCTCAAGCAGCAAAGCGGAAGACGCGAAATGCCGAGAAAAAGAAAGCCGCGAAATTTAAGCGGCCATGGATGCCCGCGCGACCGACGGTATCGATAACGCATATCTCTCTCCTTCCCCGTGAGACCTGGGTCAGAACGGTGGCGGGCTTGGGTTGGCCGGCGAATGCAATACGGCGGCATCGAGACGCAATCGCCGATTCGTAGGTTTTAAGCGAAATTGGTTATTTAAACTGAATCGGATCGAAGGCGGATCGTTGTTAGGCAGGAGTCTACGTTAGCTGGAATCGAACCTTATGTAAGATAGCCAACACTTGAGCGAGGAAAAATGATGCATCGCATAGTGCGAATAAAGCAGATTAATAAGGCGGCTGGTTCATTGTCATATATGAAGAATTGATATTTATCGGATTTTTAATTCGCAATTGCTGTTTAAGCTGATCTTTGCCCGCCGCCGGGAGATATTCAGCGGCTCGTATCGGCGTGTTCGCGCGGTGCTTCCTGCCGCCTGTTGGTCGGCGCGAAGAGGGTGCTTCGCGGAATCCAGACGCGGCGGAATTGCTCGACTTCGCGTTCCTCGGAGAACACGGTCGATGAAGGCTTGACCAGATCGTGCCGCGATACGATGCCGACGAGACGAAGCGATCTTTCGTCTTCGACCACCGGCACGCGTGCAAGGCCCGTAATCGCAAGGCGAGCCGCCACGTTCCTGCAGGTCTCGCCCGGCAGCGCGATCTCGGGCCGTTCATGCGCGAAGAAGCTGCCGATCGGCTTGTCCGATTGACCCGGTGCGATTCGATCGAGCAGCACGCGATCGACCATGCCCACGAGCGTCCCCGAGGCGACCACGGGGTACGCGCGATACTTCTGAGTCGGCCCGAAGTAGCGATGCAGGACATCGGCCAATGTTGTGCTCGCATCGATCGTTTCGACGGCGCGGGTCATGACTTCTTCGACGTAATGTCGTTCGAGCGGATCGATGCTGTATTCGCGATAGATGTGGTACCCGCGGCGGGCGATCTTCTCCGTCAAGATCGAGCGGCGCATGAGCAGGACGGTAAAGCCGTAGGCCACCGCGGCGGCGGCGAGCAACGGCAGCAGCGCGTTTGCATCGCCCGTGAGCTCGAACGCGAAGATGGCTGCCATCACGGGTGCGCGCATCATGCCGCCGAGCGCCGCGGCCATGAAGATGAGCGGCCAGACAGCGGGGTCGCCGCCGGGCATATACGGGCCGACTATCGCGCCGACGCCCGCGCCCATCATCAGCAACGGTGCGAGGACGCCGCCCGATGTGCCCGAAGCGAGCGCAATGACCCAGATGATGGCTTTGACGAGGACGATGGCGATCACGACGTGGATGGCCAGATGATTTTGCAGCAGGTCGCCGATGACGTCGTATCCGACACCAAGTGTGCGCGGCTGAAAATAGCCACCGATGCCGACCGCGACCGCACCCAGTGCGGGCCACCACATCCAATGGATGGGAAGCTTGCCGAACATATCCTCGACTTTATAGAGCCAGGTCGACAACCCCCACGACAATGCGCCGGCGATAAGTCCCGCGACGGCGGACGAGAGCAGGCCGATCGGGCCGAGCGGTAACGTCTGGAGCGGAAACAACGGGCCGGTGCCCAGCAGAAGCGGCCGCGTGAAGCCGGCCACGGCACATGCGATGGCGACCGGCAAGAGGCTGCGAGGGCGCAATTCGAACAGTAGCAGTTCGATGGCGAGCAGCACCGCGGCGACCGGTGTGCCGAATACGGCCGTCATGCCGGCCACCGCACCCGCCACGAGCAGCGCCTTGCGTTCGGCGCTCGACAGATGGAAGTATTGCGCCACCAGCGAGCCGATCGCGCCGCCGGTCATGATGATCGGGCCTTCGGCGCCGAATGGGCCGCCGCTGCCGATCGCGATAGCCGAAGCAAGCGGCTTCAGAACGGCCACTTTCGGAGACATCTTGCTCTTGCCGAACAGGATCGCCTCGATGGCTTCGGGGATGCCGTGCCCACGAATCTGCTCGGACCCGAACCGGGCGATGAGGCCGACCAGCAGCCCGCCGACGACCGGTGCCGCAATGACGAACAGCCCCAGCGTATTGCCGGCAGGAGACAGATTCGCCGTCGAAATCGTCTGGAAAAAGAAGAGATTCGAAAAGAAGCGGATCAGATGCAGCAAAAAGTCGGCGGCGAGCGTGCTCAGCACGCCGCCAACGGCGGCAATCGCGCTGATGCGCAGCAGTCGTACATCGGTTGCGAAATCGCCTTTGTGCTCGCTCATGGTTCCTTTGCCTGTACCGCGGATCGGTCGCGTAAAGGGCGTATTTATATCATAACGTGATGCAATATGCCGCACATGGAGACGGCTGGTCGTCAATCAGCCCTCCGCGACCATTTCAACGATCGTTGCCAGCAGCCCCTTCACGACGGCGGGCAGGCGCCTTTCGCGCATCGTCGTCACTTGCAGCATGCGCTGGTTCAATACCGGTTCGTCGATCGGCCGCGAAACGAGCGAAGCTCTGCTCCTCACGCCTTTGAGCGCGATGGCGCTCCCCAGCGTGACCGCACCGGCAAGGACCGCGAACATATGCAAAGCCGCCGAGTTATTGCTGCTCAGCACCGGTTCGATCCGAATGCCGCGCATGGAACACGCCAGGTCGAACAGCTGCCGCACGGTGGTTCCGCGTTCGAGCAGTGCGACGGGGTATCCCTGAAGTTCGGCGAGCGTCAGCGATGAATGCGCTGCAAGCGGGTGGCGCGGCTCGAGCAGCGCGCACACGGGCACCTGCGCCGAATAGACGATGTTCAGCGCCGACGTGCTACCGCTCGAAAATGCAATGCCGATATCGGCCTCGCCGACCGCGACCCAATGCTCCACTTGTGCCGGTGTTCCCGAGCGTAGCGCATACCGTGCATTCGGCGCCGCCTCGCGATGATGCGCGAGCGCGGCGGGCAGCAGCGAACGCGTGAAGCCTTCCGTGCACGCGATCCGCACGAGTTTGCCGCCGCGCGCCTCGCCCGCCGAAATCTCGCCGAGCACCGCATCGGCTTCCAGTAACGTTCTGCGCGCGTGCTCAGCCAGCAACTCGCCGGCTTCCGTCAGCACCATGCCGCGCGGCATGCGTTCGAAGAGCGGGGCACCCACATCGTGTTCGAGCTTGCTGATCTGCCGGCTGATCGCGGACACCGCCACATGCAGATTGTCCGACGCGGCCGCGAGCGAGCCCGTACGGGCTACCTCGACGAAGTAGCGAAGCGCGATTCCGTGCAGCATGGCTCGGGGTCCCCGTTGCGTTGCCTTTTCGGCAACTGTAGTCGACAAATTTGAGATTGTTGCGAATTTTTGGCGTTTTTAATCTTTCGCTATTGAGTCCGAATCCCGGAATCCCTTTTCCCATCCCGCTGATTGGCCACGGAGGCCGTTTGACTACAAGCCACATTCCACGGAACGTTCGTCGGGAGGCGATCGACCAGGCGTTCGCGGTCTACGATTCGGGCCAGTTGCTCGAAGATCTTGCGCGCCGTGTCGGATTTCGGACCGAGAGCCAGAACCCGGCGAGAGCGGATGAATTGCGCGCCTATCTGACCGACGAGATGACGCCCACGCTCGAGCGTCTCGGCTTTAACTGCCGAGTGGCCGAAAACCCTGTAGCCGCAAACGCGCCGTTTCTGATTGCCGAACGCATCGAGGACCCGGCGCTGCCGACTGTGCTGTTATACGGCCACGGCGATGTCGTGCGCGGTTACGACGAGCAATGGCGCGCGGGCCTGGCCCCATGGCAAGTGACCGTGGAGGGCGACCGATGGTACGGCCGTGGCACGGCGGACAACAAGGGCCAGCACACGATCAACTTTGCGGCACTGGACGTGGTGCTCGCTGCGCGCGACGGCAAGCTCGGCTACAACGTGAAGGTCATCTTCGAAACAGGCGAGGAGATCGGCTCGCCGGGTCTCGGGGAATTCTGCGCCCAAGAGCGTGCCGCGCTCGCGGCCGACGTGTTCATCGCATCGGATGGCCCGCGCGTGAGCGCTGAGCGCCCGACCGTGTTTCTCGGTTCGCGCGGCGACATCAACTTCGATCTGACGGTCGACTTGCGCGAAGGCGCACACCACTCGGGCAACTGGGGCGGTGTACTGCGCAATCCCGCCATCGTGCTTGCGCATGCGATTGCGAGCCTCGTCGACAAGCGTGGCGCGATCGTCGTCGAGGGGCTGCGCCCGCCGCCCGTGTCCGATGCCGTGCGCCGCGCGCTCACCGACATCGAGCTCGGCGGCGATGACGATGGCCCGCGGATCGATCCGGACTGGGGCGAACCGGGGCTGACGCCGACCGAGCGCGTCATTGCGTGGAATGCGCTCGAGGTCCTCGCTTTCAAGGCCGGCAATCCGGACGCGCCCGTCAATGCCATCCCGCCCGTTGCTCGCGCGACCTGTCAATTGCGCTATGTGGTCGGCACCGACAGTGCCAATGCGGCCCGCTATCTCGAGGCCCATTTCGCGCGCCATGGTTTTTCGGAGGTCGAGGTATCGGTGGAGCGGATTGCGGCCGCGACCCGGCTCGATCCGGACGATCCGTGGGTCGATTGGGTCCTTTCGTCGATGCGGGTCACGGCCGGCAAGAAACCCGCGCTACTGCCGAACCTTGGCGGCACCGTGCCGAACGACGTGTTCGCCGACACGCTCGGCTTGCCGACGCTCTGGATACCGCATTCGTATCCCGCGTGCGCACAGCATGCGCCGAACGAGCATCTGCTCGGCTCGGTCGCGCGCGAAGCGCTGGGCGTGATGGCGGGCGTCTGGTGGGATCTCGGCGACGATGCAAGGCGCATCGTCGAGCTTCGTGCATCGTCGGTCAACCATCGAGTGTCGGCATGAGTCACCTTCCCGTTTCTTCTCCGGCCTTGCGCAAGCCATTGACCCTGACGCAAATCGTCGTTGCGACGTCGGCCGGCAATGCGCTCGAATGGTTCGATATCGCAATCTATGCGTTCTTTGCCATCTATATCGGCAAGAACTTTTTCCCGACGACGAATGAAACGGCCTCGATGTTGTTGACGTTCGGTTCGTTCGGCGCGTCTTATCTCGTGCGCCCGCTCGGTGGCGTCGTGTTGGGCGCTTATGCCGACAAGCGTGGCCGCAAAGCGGCACTGATGGCCTCAGTGGGCCTGATGATGGTGGGGACCGCCATCGTCGCGCTGATTCCCGGTTACGATCGGATCGGTCTGGCCGCGCCTCTCGGTGTATTCGCGGCGAGACTCATCCAGGGGTTTTCGGCAGGCGGCGAGTTTGGCGCATCGACGGCGATGCTCGTAGAGCATGCGCCGCACCGGCGTGGCTTTCTTGCAAGCTGGCAATTCGCCACGCAGGGTCTCGCGACGCTGCTCGCCGCCACGTTCGGTTTTGCGCTCGCCCGGCTGCTGCCGCATGCCGAGCTCGAATCATGGGGTTGGCGGGTTCCGTTTTTCTTCGGGCTTCTCATCGGGCCGCTCGGGCTTTATCTGCGCCGCTTCCTCGAAGACGCGCCCGCTTTTACCGAGGCCGCACGCACGCAAACACCCGTGCGCGATGTGATCATGCGGCAAAAGGGGATGGTGCTGGTCGCTGCCGGCGCGCTGGCCGTCTCGACTTCGGTCAACTATCTGCTGCAATACCTGCCGACGTTTGCGATCCGCCAACTGCACATGCCTGCATCGACGGGTTTCGCCGCGACGATGATGGGCGGGATCATTCTGACCTGCGTTACGCCGCTGGCAGGGCATGTGTCGGACCGGATCGGCAGGCTCAAGCAGATGGTGACGGTAGGGATCGTGCTCGTCGTAACGGTTTATCCCGCATTCTCGTATGCGGTCGAGCATGGTTCCGCGGTCGCGCTGTTTGGGCTCGTCATCTGGCTCGCACTGTTGAAGTCGATCTATTTCGGCGCGCTGCCGGCTTTGATGTCGGAGATCTTTCCGGCGGCGACGCGCTCGACGGGCATGTCGATCGGCTACAACATCGGTGTGACCGTGTTCGGTGGCTTCACGCCTGCGATCGTCACGTGGCTCGTCAGTGTGACGGCGAACCGCAGTGCGCCGGGCTTCTATCTGATGGCGACCGCGATGATCAGTCTTGCCGCGCTTGCATCGGTGAGCCGCGCAAAGCCGACGCGTGTGGATAGCCGGCTGGTAGCGAAGCGGGGCTGAGGTTTTCGTACGAGGTCGACGCGGCGCGTCACCTGGCAAACTACGCTGGCAACGACGCGACTTCGCTCGCGAGCGGTGCTGTAGCGATTGGCCCGGTATTCTCTGGCGACGATTTTATAGAGCGAGGCCGCGACATGGTACCTGTTTCGACATCTGTGGCGCTGCGTTACGATGAACCTGTGTGCCAGGACGCAGAACGTGCCCGCGCGGCCGGTTTTGGATCGCTAGTGGGCGTTACGTGGGGGCAATTGGACGAGAGCTTGAGAGGATTACGAGAGCATGCCGGGACGAGGCCGCATAAGGCCGTTCCAAAGCTGCCGCGCGAGGTCGATCAGCAGCTATTGGACGCGCGAGCCATCGCGCGTGGCGCTCATCCGGCGGACATTATCGGCGACGAAGGGATAGACGACAGCGCGCGAATTGAAAGTCTTTATGAGGTGGGACGCTTATACGGCCGGTGTTGATGGGCTTAAGCCGCTGGAGCAACTGACGCGCCGACAATGCCATGCCTTCGAAGTGCGTCGGCCACGAACCCCGACGCTTTCATTTCCTTGACGAATTCGCCGAGCGCGAGCGCCGCGGCTTCGCCACGGCTCTTCGGCACGCCCATTGCCTGCTGAATGACCATGAACCGTTCGCCGAGCAGCCGAAGTCCCGCGATTTGCCTGGCGTCGGCTTCCAACTGCTGCTTGACGCCGGCGGCGACTTCGAGGCCTTGCTCGAGGAACGTTGGTACGACGGCCGGCGACGTCGGCGCGCGAACGATTTGCGCCGCTTTCAACTCGCGCGTCAAAAACAAGTCATAAGCGCTACCTTTGCCGACGACCACGCGATTGTTCGGCTGGTCCACCTCGTCATTGGTTTGGATCGGCGAATCGCTGCGTACGAGGTAAAAGCCTTCGATCAATACATAAGGCGCCGTGAACGCGATTTTCTCGCCGCGTAATGGATCGACCGCGAAAAAACCGAAATCCGCGCGCTCCTCACCGACTGCCTGAACCGATTTGCCTGCCGAGTCGAATACGACGAGTTCGAGCTCGATCCCCAGCCTATCTGCGAATGCACGCGCGAGATCGATCGATACGCCGAATGGCTCGCCGGTTTCCGGGTCGGCGTTGGCCAGAATCGGATTGCCGAGATTGATCGATGCGCGCAGCTTGCCTGTTGGCGCGAGAGCGTCGACGTCGATTTTCATGAATGCTCCTGCTCGAATGGGCGCGTTCGGCCGCGCGATGCTCAAGTCTAGCGCGTTGCGGCCGTTAAACGGGGGAGGTAACAACTGTCGCAAGCTTCGTCCACTCCCTAAAGCGACGCCAGGAGAAACAACAAGATCATGCTCGCATCGATTCGTGCCCGAATTCTGGCGGCTTGCGTCGCCATTGTCGTCGTAGCGCTGGCCGTGACCGGCGGCGTAGCCTATGTCGTCGTCAAGCAGCACAATGACGCGGCGATCGACCAGAACCTCAAGTCCATCCTGTCCGGGCATGCGCTCGCGATCGACGAATGGATCGCCGGTCGCGCCAAGCAGACCCAAGCCCTTGCCGATACGATGACGATCGGCGAAGGCGATCCGCTGCCCGCGCTGAAGCTGCTCGCCAAATCGGGCGGCTTCGAGGTCATGACGCTCGGGCTGCCGGACAAGACGGCATTCTCGAACGTGCCGCTCAAGCCCGGCTACGATCCGACCGCGCGTCCGTGGTACAAGCAGGCGATCGCCGAGGGACACCTGGTCGTGACGGCGCTCTACAAAGACGCATCGAACGGCAAGCCCGCGTTTGCATTTGCGGTACCCATCGTCCGTGACGGAAACGTGAAAGGCGTGATGGCGGCCAGCCTCTATATGGAGAGCGTGAGCAGCATCGTGACATCGGTGCATCCCACTCCCTCCAGCTTTGCCTTTCTCGTCGACAAGACCGGTCAAGTGATCGCATCGGCCAAGACCGATCTGATCATGAAGCCCGCTACAGGCTTGTCGCCGAGCCTGACGCCCGAGGCGCTCAAAGCGCTCGAATCGGCTTCCGCGCCGGTTGCGGTGGATATCGGCGGCGCAACGGAGCTGCTGCGGGCGCAGCCGATCGCCGGCACCGATTGGTCTCTCGTGCTTGCGCTCGACAAGTCGGATGTCACGGCCGGCATGCATGCGGTGGCAACGACCACGCTCATTGCGATCATCGTCGTTGCCGCTATCGCAGCGGCGCTGGTCGGTATGCTGACGAACGCCGCGTTCAAGCGCGTGCTGCTCGTGCGCGATGCGCTCACCGATGTTGCCAGTGGCAGCGGTGATCTGACGATGCGATTGCCGACGGCGGGCAACGATGAAGCGGCGCAAATCGCACATGCGTTCAATCTCTTTGCCGAGAAAATCAGCACGATCCTGCTCCAGATTCGCGAGAGTAGCCAATCGGTCAATGTCGCGAGCGCGGAAATCGCGCAGGGCAACCAGGATTTGTCGAGCCGCACGGAGCTCGCCGCTTCGAGCTTGCAGGAAACCGCGGCCGCGCTCGAAGAAATCGCGGGCACCGCGCGCAACTCGGCCGATGCGGTCACACAAGTGAGCCAGCTTGCGGCTTCGGCCTCGGGCGTGGCCACGCGCGGCGGTGAAGTCGTCGGGGAGGTCGTCTCGACGATGGACGAAATCACCAAAGCCTCGGACAAGATGGCCGACATCATCGGCGTCATCGACGGCATCGCGTTCCAGACCAACATCCTTGCGCTCAACGCGGCGGTCGAGGCTGCGCGGGCCAGCGAGCACGGGCGAGGCTTCGCCGTCGTTGCCGCAGAGGTGCGTGCACTCGCGCAACGCAGCGCGCAGGCCGCCAAGGAGATCAAGGAGCTGATTCACTCGTCCGTCGAGAAGATCGAGACCGGGTCGCAACTCGTACAGACGGCCGGTGCGACGATGAACGAAATTGTGGAGAGCGTGCGCGGTATTACCGGCGTCATCGACGAGATCACCGTTGCCACGACCGAACAGAGCACAGGGCTCAGTCAGGTCAATCAGGCGCTTTCGCAGCTCGATCATTCGACGCAGCAAAATGCGGCACTCGTCGAAGAGTCTGCCGCGGCGGCGGAGCAGTTGCGCGAGCAGGCGGCCAAGCTTGCACAGGCAGTGGGGGAGTTTAAGTTGGCGCGGGGGTGAACGAGGGATGGCGCAAATTGGGCATCCCGAGTGTCGAGATTTCAAAAGATTCCATGAAAGCGGACTATTGGGATCGACGGCTCGCCGAGGTAGAGGTAGCAAGGCTATTGACGCCGCGCTTCTCGACTTGCCGTACGAGCGTCCGTTTGGAACGTGGCGGTCGGAGATTCGACGTTGTCGAACAGTCGTTGGGCGATGGGGCGACTGCTGCAGCTCACAATGGGCCGCAGTCGGCCCACAACCGGACGGTCGACACCGGCAGGTAGATCGTTAACAATCGCGGCTACAGATTCGCTCCGGCCATCTACAGATGAAAGTATCGCGAGATTTCGGAATCGTTGTCCGACGAGCCGCACTCACGGCCAAGAATGTCGATCTCTCGGCGGTTATGGTCGAATTCAATTTTCGGACATACTTTGACGAATCAAACAATCTGATTTCGATTGGCCCGTTTTTCGGCGGAGATGCGGCAGACGCGTGCTCGAGATCTTTGGAAGAGCTCGGGCTCGCGCACATCGACGATTTCTTCATATTCGAAGCATTCGTGCCTGACTGGTGTTCGGTCGAAGTATTCTGAAACACAGTCGCCGACGAAGTTCTTCTGAACGGCCGATAGCAGCCCGTCTATCGCGCATCTCCAGAACAGCCATTCACGAGGATTTTGACCGTCAGAGCATTGCTATACTGGTGGTGAATATTCCACACGACTGAAAGGCGCGCTCAATAGAAATCATGAAAAACCTTGCCCAAGATTTACTCGCACATACTGCGGTTTTGCTGGGTTCCACAATGATTTCGTGCGCCGCGACCGCCGCGGATGCACAACGCGAACCGACGGCCGTCCTCAACTCGCTGGCGGACCGCATTTACGTTGTGGGGGAGACGACCGGCAAAGTCGACGATATGGTCGTAGCCGAAGCAAACGCGGCCAAGGAAATCCGCGAGTACATAGCGGGAGGCTCGACCGAAGGACTTATCGCAAGAGGAAGAGGCGAGCAATCCCCTCTCGTGGCCGCCGCCTACATGGGCTACCCAAACGTTGTAGCCGCGCTGCTCACCTCCAGTCTCGTAAGGGCTCATATCGACGACGCCGATGAAATGGGTGTGACACCGTGGATCGCCGCGAATTTGTCTATGAGGCAGAGTTTGTGGGCATGCAATCCTGCAGTAGTCGACAATCCGTTCAAGTTAGTGCCGATGTTAGTTACACAGCCTTACTACACATCTAATCCCACCCCGCCGTATAAGAAAACGCGTGAGCTTCTGGAAGAAGCAGGAGCATCGTCCGACATAGCTAAGGCAAAGGAGGTATGGCTCGCGAACTGCAAGAACGAAACAGAAGAGACAAGAGCCAAGGTGGAAGCCAGCACTGATATGCAACAGGCTGTTCAAGAGCTTGGAGCGGCCGGTTTGACCTCCCTGATGATCAAGCCTCGAAAGAAGGCCGCAGAAGCGGAGGACAAGCAGTGAGCGGTCCCGCCGGGCACTATTTGATGGGGATGAACTATCCACTGCGTATATACACCTGCAGGACCCGTTATTCATCCGCACACCGGGCGGCATGGCGCCGACGCCGCAAGCCGATGCGCTCATTGGTCCGGGGCGGCCCGGCGGACTAGATTCAGTGCAATGACGGCCAGTCAAGAGGTGAAGTGCCACGAAGCTCCAGCCTCCGCCTTCCCCGCGCTGCTCCGGTCATGTCTGGACGGTTGAAAGGTCTATCATGGGAACTGTGAGGTCGCCATGCGTTGTCAGCACCGAGCATCGAATGAAGCCGCCACGTAATACCGACTCTGTGCCAGGGGACTGGTACATCGACACAGCGTGCATCAATTGCGGTGCATCGCGTCACGTCGCGCCCGGGCTAATTGCTGAACGAAACGATAAAAGCGTCTTCGTTCGACAGCCCGTCACGTCGGATGACCAGCTTGCCGCTTGGCGTGCGGTGTTTGTATGTCCTACGGCATCGGTACGCAGCGAAACGAAGCAGCCTCGCCCGAACGTCGCGATCTTTCCGCAGCAGATCATATCGGGTGTATGGCGCTGCGGATTCAACGCTCGGTCTTCGTTTGGCGCACATTCTTATTTTGTCGCGCGCCCGGACGGCAATCTGCTAATCGACTCGCCGCGGTATGCGGCCGAACTGGTGAATTGGTTTGATGCTTCGGGTGGCATTGCGCACATCCTCCTGTCGCATCGTGATGACGTCGCAGACGCAGACAAATACGCGCGCCGTTTCGGAGCGCGTGTCTGGATCCACCGCCATGACAGCTCGGCTGCGCCCTATGCCACGGATCTGCTCGACGACGGATCGGCACTGAGTATCGCGGCCGGCGTGCGCGCAATTTCGACGCCCGGCCACACTCGGGGTAGCGTTGTATACCTGCTCGAGGATCGCGTGCTCTTCTCGGGTGATTCACTTGCCTGGAGCCCACGCGAGCAAGACCTCGTCGCGTTCAGGGACGCGTGCTGGTACTCATGGACCGAGCTCGCCGAATCGCTCGGCAAGCTGGCCGCGTATCGTTTCGAATGGCTGCTTCCCGGTCACGGCTGGCTGGCGCACGTGCCGGCCAAGGAAATGAGTGCTCGCTTGCTCGCGTTGGTTGCACGCATGCGCAATGGTTGAAAGCGCCGGAACAGATCCTTCCGCATGAGGCGATTCGAATCCGTCAGCTTCTAGCCCTGCAATGAGGTGGCAAGACTCGGCCAGCTACGGTCAATCGACAAGGAGGCGCGGATCATCGACAATCGAACGGACCGTTTGGCTATCGAAGGAAAGAACGAATGGCGAATGATGACCGCACCATAATAATTCGCAGGAGAACGCCGGAATCAGCGGCCATGTCAGCAAACATCAAACGAGCGATGGCGATCACCGCCGCTCTCAATCGGTTGACATTCCATGATGCGGATGCAGTCCGTGCCTTGTTCAGCGATCTCATCGGCAAGAAGGTGGACGACAGCTTTTTACTGGCTCTTTTGAAAATGCAGTGGGTAACGCGGCTCACGAGGCATGCGGGTTGAAGCTGGAGAAATCTAGCTTGCCGGCGATGAGGAACAGCACGGTTCGCATTGTTTCGAAGCGCGTGTAGCCGCGC
>NZ_JAAAYE010000022.1 GCF_013282575.1 Paraburkholderia sp. NMBU_R16 | reverse complement strand
TTGACGCGCTGCTCTCATCTTGTTTGACGCGCGGCAGCATAGCCACCCGCGGCGTCGCAAACGAGCACCGCATGGGCCAGTTTCGGCGCAGCATTGGCAAGCTCGTTCGCAAACGCCCCCTGTACACGCCAGGACCATGCAGCGTCGGGGAGCACGTGCAGCGCGCCACACTGCAGGACTACGTGAGGCAGGCATTGCCGCGCCCGCGCAAGATCGGCCTCGCGTTCTTCCGTCAAGGTCGGCACGAGCGGTTCGGCGGCGATGAATTCGAACGCGTTCGAATACGGCCGCAGCGCTTCATACAATTTGTCCGGCGCGATCAGCAGGTCCGCCTCGGTGCGGCCGTAGCCGTTATAGTTGAGTGCCTCTCCGAGTGAACGCAATTGCTGCGTTTGCCCGGCGCTCAAACCGGCAGATTGCGCGAGCACATGCGCGGGCGCGACCAGATTGTCGCCAAAGGCCGCGGCAATCGCCCAGAGATGATGCCGTCCGGACAGATGTCGGTCGACGAGGATACTCGTGCACACGTCCGGCGACGTATCGATATGCGCAATCAGTCCGCCATGTGTGGGAATCGTGCCGGCAAAGTGATGATCGAAATACTCGACGCGAACACCTCGTTCGAGCAGCGAGTTCAGCGCAGTGCGGTTCGCATCCAGCGAAATGTCCAGCACCGTTATGGAATCGCCATGCCGCGCGTTCGCCCGCGCGAGCAGGCTGACATCGTGCTTGGGGCCGGTGATGAGTTTCGCCGGCATCGGCGCGGCGAGCCGCAACTGATGCAGCGCACAGATGCCGTCGGCATCGCCGTTGAAAACGTCGAAATGTGCCATGGCCGATTCATGCCTCAACCGACATCACAGGCCTGCATGCGCCGGCCCGGCGCGCAACTATTGCGCATCCAAACGAAGTGCGAGATTCCTCAACGGCTCCGAAGCGTCGGCACGAAACGGAACCGCCGACTCGAGATCGAGCAGAGAATCGGGCAGCAGATCGAGTTGCTGGCGCGCATATTCTCGCGCCGATTCGAGGCGCACGGGTGGCTTCGTCCGCGCGCCGTCGCTCATCGCCGGCTCCAACAGTTCTTTGCCCGCGTGCCGCTCTCCAGCAAGTGCAATGCAATCGCTTGCCAGTCGCCCCTCGGCGTCGAGCCGGCGAAACACCTGCTTGCGGCCCGGCCACGTCGCCTTCCCTTCTGAGCGCTTGCGGCGTGGTTTGCCGGCGTACTCCGTCAGCTTGTACGCGCAGTCCAGGTAAGGTGCATCCGCTGAGGTGTTCATTCGCGTTCCCACCCCAAAACCATCGATCGGCGCCTGAGCGCTCATCAAATCGCGTAGCCGGTACTCGTCCAGATTTCCGCTCGCGAAGATCGTGATCTGGCGGAGTCCCGCATCGTCGAGAATCGCCCGCACCTTGCACGCGTGCACCCCGAGATCGCCGCTGTCGAGGCGCACGCCTTTGACGGCAAGCCCCTCGCGTTCGAGCGCGCGTGCAAGCGCTGCGACTTTGCGCGCGGCGGCCTCCGTGTCGTAGGTGTCGATCAGAAGTATCGCGTTGTCGGGCTGCGAGCGAACGAAATGCTCGAATGCCTGTGTTTCCTCGTCGTGCGCCTGCACGTAGGAATGCGCCATCGTCCCATACAAGGGGATCCCGAAGCGCAGACCTGCCAGCAACGTCGCCGTGCCCGCAAAGCCCGCGAGATAGCTCGACCGTGCAGACAGCAGCGCCGCTTCCGCACCGTGCGCGCGGCGCAAGCCGAAGTCGACGAGCAGTTTTCCGGGCGCCGCAAGCACGCAGCGCGCCGCCTTGCTCGCGACGACCGTTTCAAAATGCATGAGATTGATGATGCGGCTTTCGATCAATTGAGCTTCGCGCAACGGCGCGGTGACGCGCAAGATCGGCTCGTCGGGGAAAAACACCGTCCCCTCCGGCATCGCATGCACAGAGCCGGTGAAGCGCAGCGTTTCGAGTGAGGCAAGAAACCTGGCAGTGAAGCGCCCGGTGCGCGCGAGCGCCTCGATATCCGGCGCGTCGAAATGCAAACCGCCGAGATAGTCGAGCACCTGTTCCAACCCGGCTGCCATCAGGAAATTTCGATCCGCCGGCAGTTTTCGCACGAAGAGCTCAAACGTGGCGCTGTCGTTCATGGCGCAATCGAAGTAGGCCTGCAGCATCGTTAGTTCGTATAGGTCCGTGAGCAGCACGCTCTCGCAAGATCGATTCATCGTGCATCCTTCCTCTTTTGCAGAACCGCTCGCTCACCAAGAATGCGTGCAATCGATATTCTGCAAACGTCTGCACAGGTCGTGATTCGCCGATGGATCACGCCTTTAGCGCATGGACGAGCAGAAGTGGAATCTCGGAAAGTTGCGCTACGCGCCCTGCGACCGTGCCCAGCATCCAGCGAGCCACGCCGCGTCGCCCATGCGTCCCCATTACGATCAAATCGGCCTGCCAATGGCCGGCCTCCCGAACGATCGCGTGGGCAACGTCGTCGTCGGTGCGGGCTGTCCTGATAAGTGCCGTGCTCGATCGTCCTGATACGCCAGCGAGAATCGGCTCTGCTTGCGCAATTGCACGGGTGCCTTCGTCAACGAAGCCGGCCTCGAGCGCATCGATAGGTACGAAGTCGCCCAAGCGCACCGCGCGATCGACCACATAGACGGCCCGGACATGGGCGTCATGTGTCGCGAACCGGACGCCGTAATGCAGCGCCGCCATTGCCTGACGGCTGCCATCCACCGCGTATAAAATGCGCTCCGGCGGGCGATCGGCCTTGACCGTATAGGCCGCGGGCACGATCAGAATCGGGCAGCGGGAAAGTTTTGCCAAGGGCTCGGAGATAGTGCCTTCGATCCAACGCAGCAAACCGTGGTGTTGCCGGGTCCCAACCACGAGCAGCTCCGCCTGCCACGTGTCGGCCGCTTCGATGAGCGCGTGGACGACATCGCCGCCGTGCGTCGAGAGATCGATCGCATCCGTTTCGACGCGGATGTTGCATTTGGCGAAGGCCTCGCTCGCGACGGCCAGCGCGTCGGCCGCGTCGCGCAACAATTCAGCGCGCGCTGAACCTAGCGCTTCGCCGACGAACGAACCCGTCGGAACGAGCGTGCGAGGGTTTTCGGCGACACTCACGAGACGAACCGTGCCGCCCTGCGCAACGATAGTTCGTGCATAAGCGACGGCCTGCCGCGATGCCGCAGACGAATCGACCGCAATGAGAACTTTGCCGGGTAGCGTTGAAGTCGGGCTGCTTGAAGTCGACGTGTTCATGGTTCGCCCTTTGCGAATGGGTGTGAGGTCTCTCTCGTCTACTGGAATTCTGTGGGTCGGCGACGTCTCGTCGTTTGATGGAGGTCAAAGCCGATGTGATAACTGTATTACCCGAGTGACGATCGCAATACTCGATGCGCACGCCTCGTCGCGCTATAGATGAATGGAGTGCGCCATCTTCTGTTCGATCCAAATCATCCCTTCCCGCAATCCTTCGAGCACGGCCTCGCGCTCCGTGCCGAATACCCTGTGATGCTTGAAGCAGTGCTCGAATTTGCCGTTCGGATCGGCGTGGTCGACGTGATCGACGTGGATCGTGCAGACGAAACCGCCCGAAGCAGGCTGGACATCCGCCGAGACGGACCAATCGTGCTCGTTGACTTTACCTGACACCGTCATGATGAATACCTCGACTTGAAAGAACTGCCGCCCTACCGGGGCAGCAGCATTGCCACCGCCGCCGCGCCCATCACTGCCGTCGCGATCCAGCCAAGAACGATCAGAAAACGACTCGCGGTGAAAGCGCCCATCACCGACTTCTTCGAAACCAGCATGATGATGACCACCATCAACGGCACGGCGACCACACCGTTGATGACAGCACTCCAGAAGAGCGCCTTCATCGGGCTGATCGGCGAGTACTGGATACCCAGCGCCGCAAGCACGCTAACGGCAATGATGGCGTAGAAGCCCCGCGCGTCGTTCACGTTGCGTTCAAGCCCCTCTTTCCAGCCCATCGCCTCGGAAAGCGCATAGGCTCCCGATCCGGCCAACACGGGTACCCCGATCAGGCCGACCCCGAGAATGCCGAGGGCAAAGAGGAGATAAGCAAACTCGCCGGCCAGCGGGCGCAACGCGCTGGCTGCCTGCGCTGCAGTCGAGATGTCGGTGACGCCGGCCGCATGCAGCGTGACCGCGGTCGCCAGGATGATGAAATAGGCGGTGACGTCGGAGTAGAGCATGCCGCTCCATGTATCCCACCTGATTCGTCGAAGTTCCACGACGGCGGAACGCGGGTCTCGCAGGAGCGCCTCACTGCCGCGGCGTGCCGCCATGTCCTCGACTTCCTCGGATGCCTGCCAAAAAAAGAGATATGGGCTGATGGTCGTACCGAACACACCGACGACCACCGCTGCGGCGTTTGCGTCCAGTGTGAATCTGGGCCACAGTGTACGAACCGCAACCTGGCTCCATGGAACATCGACGGCGATCAGTACCGCTGCATAGGCGAGCAGCGAGACCGTCAGCCACTTCAGGAAGAAGACGTAGCGATGATAGGGGACGAACATCTGCAGTAAAAGCGTACCGAACACGAAGCATGCCGTCATCAGATGGCGGTCGACGCCGCTGACCAGTTCCGCGACCTCCCCCATGGCAGCGACGTCGGCGGCAATGTTCAGAGTATTGGCGACGAGCAGCAGCAGCACGACGCCCCGAAGCACGATGGGCGGAAACGCAGACTTGATGTTGGCGGCAAGTCCTATGCCGGTCACCCGGCCGAGATTCGCGCACATCGACTGAACGGCAGCCATCAACGGGAACGCCAATGGCATCGTCCACAGCATGTTGAAGCCGAATTGAGCGCCCGCCTGGGAATAGGTCGCGATGCCGCTTGGATCGTCGTCAGCGACCCCGGTGATCAGTCCCGGCCCGATCCGTGACAAGGGGTGCTCCTTCAGACGCTCCCAAAGCCCCCGAAAGGCGTTGACGCATGGCGCTTGGTCGATGTTCATTTACCGATTCCATTAATGGAAACGAGCGTGCCACCTGTCACCCCTTCTTTCTTTGATCGACCTCAAGTTATGCCTCGACCGGACGCCCAGAATTCGAATAGCGGGAATTTCCATATATCCGAACAACGCATCCGAGGAGAAAAATCATGAACCGTGGTGCGCAAGGCGGCGCGCGCGATGCAAGCGAACATCGGCTCGAACCGCAAATCAGCATGGCGAAGAAGCTGGACGCCACGCTTCGAGCGGCCGTGCAAGCTCCGTCGAGCCATAACTCGCAACCGTGGCATTTCGTCGTCGACGACGAGTCGATCACGCTGTGCGCCGACCGTACCCGCGCCCTGCCCGTCGTCGATCCGTTCGATCGCGAGTTGATCATCAGTTGCGGAGCGGCCCTCTTCAACCTGCGCGTGGCGCTGAATCACTTCGGCCTCGCCTACGAAATCAGTTTGTTTCCGTCCGAAGTCGATCCCGACGTCCTTGCCCGGCTACGATTGCATGCGGGCACGCTTTCCGATCCCACACTGGAGCGCTTGTTTGGGGCGATCGCCAGGCGCGCCACGACTCGCAAGCCCTTTGCCCGCACGCCGGTGACAGCTACCTCGCAGCGCTACCTGATCGAAGCGGGTGAAGCGGAGGGAGCGCACGTCGTCTGCATCGACCAAATGGCGCAGCGCGACCGAATCGCGGAACTGATCGCCGAGGCGGATGCCCTGCAATTCGCCGATCCGCGCTTCAGACGCGAACTGGCGTGCTGGATACATCCGCAGCGCGCCAGCGACGGCATGCCGGCCGAGGCCGCGGGGATGGCGGCCTTGCTCGATTTCGCGGTACCGATCGCCACGTCTGCGATTCGCACGTTCGATCTGGGCGGTGGCGCAGCCGCCATGCATCACGAGCTCATTGCCGGTACGCCGCTCATCGTCGTCATCGGCACCGACAGCGATGGCCGCGAAGCTTGGCTCGCGGCGGGCCAAGCGCTGGAGCGCGTGTTGTTGACCGCGGCAAATGGCGGGTTGAGTGTGTCGTACTTGAACCAGCCGATCGAGGCCGCGGCGCTTCGCGAGCGACTGCGCACGATCGCCAGCATGGACGCTCAGCCGCAGTTGCTGCTGCGAATCGGTTATGGGCCCGAAGTGACAGAACGTGCACCGCGCCGGCCACTTGACGACGTTCTATGGTGATGTGGCGATCGAGCGGCGCGTGGGCGGATCCCGTCACCGCATGTCGTCATTGGAAGGCGGCCTGCCTATCGCGCGTTGTCCAAGGCATCGTGTTCCCCTCTGCGCAAATGCTATCGGCACGCGATCAATGTAGTGACTGTCTCGCCACACCGGCTTGATTTGCGTCAATCCAGTTTGCAGGGCGCGCGCGTAGGATAAAAGCCTCGCGTCGCAATCGCCTGCAACGCCAATCCCATGCAAACCATTCCTTGCTGCGAACCCTGCGCTGAAGAATGAAGGTTCCCCGGCGCGATTCTTGATCCTGCTCCATCGCGGCAGACAGGAAGGAGACGAATGATGCTGAGCCTTCACGAGGTCGCTGCGCTATTGCTGGTCAAGGACGGGCATGCGCTGAAACAGATCGATCGCGCCGAGTTGGACATGCTGTATGAGCACGAACTGATCACGCTCGAAAACCGCGAGAGCACTGACATCCGCGCACGCGTGACGTACCGCGGCGAGTCGATGCTGCGGGCGATCGGAAGAAACCGCTAGCCGGCGGCGGCACGAGCGCAGGCGGATTGTCATCGAACTTGCCGGTTGGAATTCGCCGGTTATGTCGGGAAAGCAGGCGCGTTGACGTCGATCAATGGCCAGCCTCATCCGCAGCGCAATATCTCCTCATCGAACGGAGCACGCGTCGCGCCGCCACGCGGCCGCGCGGCGTGCGCGACAACCGTCTGGAGATCATGGACGTGGCTGAAACCACGAAGACCACCCCGTTGCCGCCGCTGCGCAAAAGCGAGGCGCCAGCCGGTTCGAAACCGGTCGTGTCGTACAAATGGCACCTCGCCATCTGGCTGGCGGTCGTCGCTGTCTGTCTGGCAGGAGGCGGTGCAGCCTGGTGGCTCATGCGCACGGCGGTGCCCGTCCACTATGTCAGCCTCCCTGTCACGCGCGGCAACGTAACGCGTTCCGTAACGGCAACTGGAACTGTGAATCCGGTTCTGACCATCATCATTGGCAGTTACGTATCAGGTGTCATCCAGAGTCAGTACTGCGATTTCAATACACGGGTACACAAAGGGCAGGTCTGCGCGAAAATCGACCCGCGTCCTTATCAGACGATCGTCGATCAGCACAAAGCCGATCTTCTCAACGCCCGGGCACAGCTGATCAAGGATCAGGCGGCACTCGCCTATGCGAAGGTCGCGTATGAGCGGGACGCGGCGTTACTGACCCGCGGCATCGTTTCGCAGGATACGGTGGACAACGCCAAAAGCATCTACGGTCAGGCTGTTGCGCAAATCGCGGTCGACAGGTCGATCATCGAGCAGCGAGCCGCAGCGCTCGAATCCGCACAGGTGAATCTCGACTACACGAACATCGTCTCGCCGGTGGATGGGACCGTCGTCTCACGCAACGTTACGATTGGACAGACGGTCGCCGCGAGCTTTCAGACACCCACGCTCTTTCTCATTGCGACGGACCTCACGCAGATGGAGGTCGATACGAACGTGAGCGAAAGCGACGTGGGCGGGGTACGCGAGGGCGACAAGGCGTCGTTCACCGTGGAGGCCTATCCGAAGCGGTCATTCGAAGGGAAAGTCGTGCAAGTCCGGCAGGCTCCGCAGACCGTTCAGAATGTCGTCACCTATGACGTCGTGATCGGCGCGGCCAACGAGGCGCTCCTGCTCAAACCGGGGATGACGGCTACGACACGCATCGTCATCGAACAGCGTGAAAACGTAGTTCGTGTGCCCGATCAAGCGCTGCGGTTCTCGCCTGCGGGTGTCGCCAAGGCATCGAGTAGCCCGGCTGGCGCACCGCTCTCACAGGCGGGCGCGGGCACCGCCCGCGTCTGGGTACTGCGCGACGGACACCCGGTATCGGTCGTGATCAGGACGGGGCTCGACGACGACACGCACACTGAAGTTCTAGCCGGCTCCCTGAAGCCTGGCGACCTGGCGATCGTAGCGGAACAGCATGACACGGCGACGGAATCGGGCGCCGCGTCGGGTCCGCGGCTGTTCCGCTTCTAACGCTGCGGTGTGCGGCCATGACAGAGCCCGTCATCGAGATCGAGAACGTAACGAGAGTGTATGCGCTCGGGGACGTGCAAATGCGCGCGCTCGATGGCGTGAGCCTCACGATCGCGCAAGGCGAATTCGTCGCGATCATGGGCTCCTCGGGCTCGGGCAAGTCGACGCTGATGAACATTCTCGGCTGCCTCGACAGACCGACGAGCGGACGCTATATCTTCGAAAAAGTGGACACCGCAACGCTACCCGAGCCGGCGCTTGCACGAATCCGTAGCGAACGGATCGGGTTCGTATTCCAGAGTTTTAATCTACTGGCGCGCACGAGCGCCATCGAGAACGTCGCCCTGCCGCTCTTTTACGCGGCGTCCGGACCGGCGCGGCGCGCCGAGCGATTCCAACGCGCGCGCGAAGCGTTGCATTTCGTCGGGCTGGCCGACAGGGAGCGCAACACTCCGGGGCAGCTATCGGGCGGTCAGCAGCAGCGCGTCGCCATCGCACGCGCGCTGATCAGCAGCCCGGCAATTCTGCTCGCTGACGAGCCGACCGGCAACCTCGATACGAAAACATCGCACGAAATCATGGAGATGTTGCGCTCGCTGAATCGCGACCACGGCGTGACGATCGTCGTAGTCACCCATGAACGGGACATCGCAGACTACACGGATCGGGTCGTGACCATGCGTGACGGGCGCATCGTCACCGACGAGCAGCGTCGCTCGATGTCGCGACCGGACCAGCTATCGGCCTCGGCAGATCTGTCGTTCAGCACGCAAGAAAAGGCAACCTCCGACACCGCTGCGCTGGCCGATCCCATTCTCGGGTTCGCCTCGATGATCGTCCTCGCAGCAGCGCAGGCGCTCGGCCGCAACAAGATGCGCGCGGCGCTCACGATGCTCGGTGTGTTCATCGGCGTCGCGGCCTTGATTGCGATGGTGGCCGTCGGGCAAGGCGCGAACGAGGCTGTCAAGAAGCAGATCGAAAGCCTCGGCACCAATCTTCTGATCGTCTTGCCCGGTGCAACGACGGCGAGCGGTGTCCGCTCCGGCAGCGGAAGCGCATCGACACTCACCGTCAGCGACGCCCAGGCCATTCGCCGCGAAGACCCTGCAGTTGCCGCAGTCAGTTACCTGATTCGGCAGATCGGACAGGTGCAATACAGCAGCCAGAACTGGTCGACGAGTATTCAGGGCATCGCGCCAGCCTATCTGCAGACCGCCAACTGGCGCATCGCAGCAGGCCGGCCCATTACCGTCGATGATGAACGCAACGCATCGATGGTCGCGCTGATCGGCCAGACGGTCTACCAGCAGTTGTTCGGCGCCGCCGAAAATCCCGTGGGCGCGATGCTGCTGGTCAAGGGCACCCCGGTCCGAGTGATCGGCCTGCTCGCCGGCAAGGGACAGAGCACTTATGGGCAGGACCAGGACGACGTTCTGATGATCCCATTCACCGCCGCCGAGCAAAAAGTGCTGGGCGTAGCCGTGCCCAGCCAGGTGCAGACCGCGGCGAACTCGCATTTCCCGCCTCCAACCGACCCGTACGGTCGTCCGCCCCGGCTGACCGGCTTCGTCAATCAGATCTATGTGCAAGCCGTGAGTCCCCAGCAGGTACAGTTAGCGATCGGACAGGTAAGTGAAACGCTACGCCGTCGCCACCACATCCGGGCACAGGACACGAGTGACTTCGCCGTGCGCAATCTGAGTCAGATTGCCGAAACCGCCGAAGGAAGCAGTCATATCATGGCCATGCTCCTCGCCACCGTCGCCTCGATCTCGCTTCTCGTAGGCGGCATCGGGATCATGAATATCCTGCTGGTTTCGGTGACGGAGCGCACGCGCGAGATCGGCCTGCGCATGGCCATCGGAGCGCGCCGATTGCATGTGCTTCTGCAATTCCTGGTCGAAGCCGTCTTCCTGAGCGTGACGGGCGGTTTCGCCGGCATGGTATTCGGCGTCGTTGCCTCCGAACTCATCACGGTGGTCGCGCATTGGCCGACGGTACTCTCGTCAGCGGCCGTGATCGGCGGCTTTGCGTTTTCGGCGGCCGTAGGGATCTTTTTCGGCTATTACCCGGCGAGGAAGGCCTCCCGGCTCGATCCGATCGAGGCACTGCGCTATGAGTAGCCGGCCGTCAACCTGCATCGGCGCCTGTTGGGCCCACAGACGCTGGGTCTTGCCGGTGGTGCTGGCGAGCCTCGCCGGCTGCGTCGTCGGGCCGGATTATTCGCGGCCAGTACCGTCGCCCACTGCGGGATACACGCGCTCGCCGCTCATGCTGCCATCGGCGGGAAGAACGGACGTCCAACAGCACATCGTGCCCGGCGAACAGATATCGGGCCGATGGTGGACGCTGTTCCAATCGCGAGAGCTCGATGACACGATGACGATGGCGCTCGCCGGCAGCCCGACGCTCGACACGGCACGCGCCACGCTGGCCGAAGCACGACAGGCCATCGCCGCGGCGCGCGGCGGACACTATCCTCAAATCGATCTCGGAGCAAGCGTTGCGCGGGCACGCGTGACCGCTGGATCGAACAGACGATCGAATTCCCGTGTCGAGAATCTGTTCAGCATCGGACCCACGGTGAGCTTCGACGCCGATCTCTTTGGCCGCGTCCCGCGCCAGATCGAGGAGCAGATCGCGCTCGCTCAGGTCGCGCAATACGAACTTGCCGCAGCCTGGCTCACGCTTACGGGCAACGCAGTAATACAGGCGGTCGACATCGCGTCCGCACGCGAGCAGATTCGCGCGGTCGAGGACATCATCTCCGTCGATGAACACAATCTGGAACTGGTGCGAATCGAACGCGAAGCAGGCAAAGCGGCGACGACCGATGTACTCAGTGCACAAAGCCAGCTAGCCGCTGATCGTACGCTGCTGCCACCGCTCGAGCAGCAATTGAGCGAGGCCAGCGATGCACTTACGATCCTCGTCGGCAAGACCCCTGCCGAGTGGACGCCGCCGCGTTTCGACCTCGAGCGGCTTTATCTGCCGAACGCCCTGCCGGTCACCGTACCTTCCCGGTTCGTGCGCGATCGGCCGGACATCCTCGCCGCCGAGGCTCGACTGCACGCGGCAAACGCAGCCATCGGCGTCGCGACCGCCCAGCTTTACCCCAACATCGCACTGACTGCTTCCTGGACGCAGGCGGCCGGTACGGTCGGCGAACTGTTCGATCGCTCGAGCGGGTTGTGGAGTGTGGCGGGCGGCTTGACCGCGCCGCTCTTTCACGGCGGCACGCTCAAGGCACAACGACAGGAAGCGGTCGATGCCTTCGCGGCGCAGCTCGGCATTTACAGGCAAACGGTACTGTCGGCCTTCGGCCAGGTCGCCGATACCCTGAGGGCGCTCGAACATGACGCCGCGGCGCTCGACGCGCAACGCAATGCACTGGATGCGGCGCAGGCATCGCTCGCGCTGTCGCAGGCAAGCTACCAGTATGGCCAGTCCAGTTTCATTCAGGTCCTGGAGGCTCAGCGCCTGTTCGGCCAGGCGCGTGTCGGTTATGCGAAATCAAAGGGACAACGGTACATCGATACCGCGCAGCTATTCGTCTCGATGGGTGGCGGGTGGCAATCCTGGGACGATCCGGCGATGCGTCCGTCCGCGCACTGAAAGCGATATGGGATCGCCTCTGACACTCAAGCTTGACATTGGTCAAACGCCGGCGCCTGCGGCGCCGTACGCTGACATGGAAGGCGTCAGTCGGGCCAGTCTTTCTCGGAAAGGGATCGTTGCAGGACCACGGCCGGTAAATCAGCCCCAAACCCCAGTTCAATGGAGTCGATCATGCACGTAGGAAGACTTGTGACGCGCCCCGTAGAGACCTGCACAGTCGACGAAAACGCCGCAACGCTTGCGAGCCGGATGCAGCACCGCCATGTCGGCAACCTGGTCGTCATCGAATATCGCAACGGCGAAGCGGTGCCGATCGGCATCGTCACCGATCGCGACCTCGTCACATCGGTCATGGCGCCCAAGCTGGACCCGGAACGGGTGACGGCGGGCCAGATCATGTCGCACGGATTGATCGTGGCGGCCGAAAGCGACGACGTCACCGTCGCGTTGGACGAGATGCGGCGATCGGGTGTTCGGCGCCTTCCAGTCGTCGACGACGGCGGACGACTCACCGGTATCGTGGCGCTCGATGACGTGATGGAGTATTTCGCATCCATCCTCGTCGATGTGTCGCGAATCGGTCGAGTGCAACAGATCGAAGAGCAACGTACCCACGCGTGAGCCTGGCCGACGCAGTCCGCCCCGCTCCCCGAGATTTTGCACGCGTCGAGACGAAGTTGATCGGCACGCCTTCCGAGTCGGAGATCCATCGTGTCAGGCAAAACCCTGGTTTTTCACCAACGCGCTCGCCACCTTCTGCTCAACGGCGTCAATACGCTTGCTGAAGCCGTCAAAGTGACGCTCGGTCCCGGGGGGCGCAACGTCATCGTGGAGCGCGCCGGCCAGGCGCCGCTCGTTGCGAACTCGGGCGTCATCGTCGCCGGTTCGATCGAGCTGCCCGATCCGTTCGAGCAAATGGGTGCGCGCTTGCTGCGCGAAGTCGCCACCAAGACCAGCGAAGTGGCTGGCGACGGCACCACCACCGCCACGACGATCGCGCAGGCGATCATGACCGAAGGGATCAAGTGCGTGAGTTCCGGGCACGACCCGATGGCGCTGAAGCGCGCGATCGAGCATGCGGGGCGTCAGGTGATCGCCGAGCTGCACCGGCTGGCGCTGCCCTGCTCCACCACAGACGAAATGCGCCAGATCGCCACGATCTCCGCAAGCGGCGACAGCAGCATCGGCTCGCTCGTGGCTCAGGCCGTCGAGCGTGTCGGCAAGAACGGCGCGATCAGCATCGAAGACGGCTCGAAGCTCGACGATGAGCTGGAGACCGTGGAAGGTTCCCTCTTGGAGCGCGGTTATCTCTCTGCGCTCTTCGTCGATTCGGAGAGCCGCGCGGTGATCCTGGAGGAGCCGCGCGTCTTGCTGTGCGATGCCAGCATCAGCGCGATCGCGCATTTGCTGCCGGTGCTCGAAGCGGTCAGCAAGACCGGCAATCCGCTTCTCGTCATCGCCAACGAAGTGGAAGGCGAGGCGCTAGCGACACTCGTCGTCAACCACGTACGCGGCACGCTGAAGTCATGTGCGATCCGCTCACCCGGCTTCGGCGATGCGCGCACCGACCAGCTGGCCGACCTTGCCGCGTTGACGGGAGGCACGGTCATTTCGCCGCAGACGGGACGCACGGTCGAGCACGCGACGCTGGCCGACCTCGGTTCCGCAAGACGCGTCGAAATCACACGCGACACCACGACGATCATTGCGGGCCACGGCGAGAGAAAGCGCATCGAAGAGCGCATCGCGGGCCTGAAAAAGCGCATCGATGCCGCCAACCCGGGCTACGAGCGCGACGCGCTCTCGAGCAGACTGAACAAGCTGGCCGGCGGCGTAGCGGTGATCCGCGTGGGCGCCGCCACCGAAACAGCGCTGCACGAACGCAAGAACCGCTTCGAGGACGCGCTGCACGCGACGCGCGCGGCCGTCGAAGAAGGTTTCGTGCCGGGCGGCGGGGTCGCGTTGCTGCGCGCGCGCGGCGTCCTCGCGCAGCAAGCGGCCTCCGATATCGAACGTACCGGTGCGAAGATCGTCTACGATTCGCTCGCCGCACCGCTGCGACAAATTGCCGACAATGCGGGCGCGGACGCGCAGGCCGTCGTGCACGAGGTAGCGGCCGGCAGCGGCGCATATGGCTACGATGCCGCCCGCGCAAGCTATGGCGACATGATGGAAGCCGGCATCGTCGATCCGGTCAAGGTGACGCGTTCGGCGCTGCAAAACGCTATTTCCGTCGCTTCGCTGCTGCTCACGACGGACTGCATGGTGGCGAACCGTCCGTCGCCCTCTGCGGGCATGCAGGAGCGTGACGAGTGGTCTGGCGACCTGGCGTGACCACCGATGCAGCGCCGCCGCTCCTCATGGCTGCCGCGCGGCGTTCGCGCGATGGCGGCTCTCGCCTGTGCGTTGCAGATCGCGGGAGCCGCAGGTGCGGCGTATGAGGTGGCGCCAGACGCCGGTTGCGAGCCGCGGGTCGCGATCCTCGTCTACCACCGCTTCTCCGCGACGGCGGACGATTCGATGACCGTGCGCGTTACCACCTTCGAGTCGCAGCTGGCGTTCTTCCGCGAGCACGGCTATCGCTTCGTGCCGCTCGATAACGTCGTGCGCTGGATCGAGAACGCATCCACCACGCTGCCCGACAAAAGCGTCGCGTTGACTGTCGACGACGGCCATCGCTCCGTCTACGAGGCGCTGCGGCCCATCGTCTTGCGCGAGCGCCTACCCGTCACGCTGTTCATCTATCCGTCCGCGATCTCGAACGCGAGCTACGCACTCACGTGGGACCAGTTGCGCGATTTGCAGCGGACCGGATTCTTCGACGTCCAGTCGCACACTTACTGGCACCCGAATTTCAACACGGAGCGCCGGCGCCGCTCGGCCGACGACTTTCGGCAGTTCGCTCGATTCCAGTTCGCGCATTCCAGGCAGCGGCTCGAAGCGGAACTGGGCACGCGCGTGGACACGCTTGCCTGGCCGTTCGGCATCTACGACGACGGCCTCATGGCGCTTGCGGGAGAAGACCGCTACATCGCGGGCGTGACGCTCGACCCGCACTTCGTCGAGCGCCATGCACGCCTGCTTGCACTGCCCCGCTTTCTGATGATCGACGCATACGGTCCGGCAGCGCTCGCGCGGCTGTTCGGCGATGACAAGACGCACGCTTGTCCGCGGTAGGAAGCCCGCCATGAAAGGTAATAAACGCTATCTCCGAACCCTCGCGATCGCGCTCTCGTTCATCGGCTGCTTCGCCGCGGGCCATGCTCGCGCCGATGTGACGGGCACGGTGATCGACGCGCAAACGCGGCATCCCATCGAAGGCGCGACCGTAACCGTGGGGCGCGTCGCCCAATCCACGGACGCGCACGGCGCCTTCACCATTGCGTCGGCGGATTCCGCGGTCGCCGCGCGCGCGCCCGGCTATCTGCGCACGCAGATTCGCGCGGCAACGGGCGAACCGCTCACGCTGTCCCTCGTGCCGTTTCGTCCTCATGCCGTTTATCTGTCCGTGTACGGCATTGCCAGCGCCACGCTGCGCGAAGCGGCCGTCGGTTTGGGACAGACCAATCGGATCAACGCGCTCGTGATCGATGTGAAAGGCGATCGCGGCTTGACACCGTACCGCAGTGCTGCGCGCGACGCGCTCGGCGCGGCCGGCAGCGCCCAGCCGCGCGCGCCGCTCGTGCAGGACTTCGCCGGCCTGCTCGCGCGACTGCATCGCGATGGCTTCTATCTGATCGGACGCATCGTCGTCTTCAAGGACGATCCGCTCGCGAGCGCACATCCCGAGTGGGTCGTCCACGATGCGGGCGGCCGTGCATGGCGCGATCGCGAGCATCTGCAGTGGGTCGACCCGTTTGCGCAAGCGGTGTGGGCGCACAACCTCGACGTTGCCGAGGAAGCCGCGCAGCTCGGCTTCGACGAAATCCAGTTCGACTATGTGCGCTTCCCGGATGCAGCCGGACTGCGCTTCGCTCTGCCGAATACGCGTGCCAACCGCACTGCGGCGATCGTCGGCTTTTTGCAGGCGGCGCGCGAACGGCTGGTCCCCTATAACGTGTTCTTGGCCGCGGACATCTTCGGCTACGTCTGCTGGAACCTCGACGACACCGCGATCGGACAGCAGATCGAGGCGCTCGGCGCGTCGCTCGACTACATCTCTCCGATGCTCTATCCGTCGAGCTTCACCTGGGGGTTGCCGGGCTGCACGAACCCGGTCGCGGACCCTGGGCAGATCGTCAGGCGCTCGCTCATGGAAGCCCGCCAGCGCACGGGCTTGCCCGGCGTGCGTTTCAGGCCCTGGCTGCAGGCCTTTCGCGATTACGCGTTCGATCGCAGCGAGTTCGATGCCGCCAAGATGCGCGCGCAAGTCGAGGCGGCCGACGCGGCCGACTCGGACGGCTGGATGCTATGGAATCCCCGCAACCGTTACGACCCCGCGCAATTGCCGCGCTGACGCGTGCCCTCGCCGCCTGGGCGCGAGCGTGCGTGCTCTTTGGCATCGCGTCGGCCGGTTGGGGCGCGCAACTCGATCGAGCCGCACAAGCGCAGATCGAGCAGATCGTCACAGCTCAAATCGAAGCACAGCGGCTGCCAGGCGCGGTGATCGTCGTCGGCGATGCGCAGCACGTGCTGTACCGCGCCACGTTCGGACAGCGTGCGGTCGTACCGCGCTCGGAGCCGATGACGCCCGATACCGAATTCGATCTCGCCTCGCTGACGAAGGTCGTCGCGACGACCACGGCCATCATGCAGTTGGCCGAGGGTGGGCGCTTGCAACTCGACGCGCCGGCGGCGCGCTATTGGCCGGCATTCGCCGTCAACGGTAAAGCGGCGGTGACCGTGCGCGAGCTTCTTGCACACACCTCGGGCCTGCCGGCGGAACTGCCGCTGCCGCCCCCGGGTCACGGGCGCGCGCGCATCCTGCGCGACGTCGCTGCCGCGGCACTCGTCGCGGCGCCTGGCAATCGCGTGATCTATAGCGACGTCAACTTCATCGCCTTGGGCGAGCTGGTCGAACGCATGACGCATCGATCGCTCGACGCCTATTGCCGCGAACACATCTTTGCGCCGCTCGGGATGCGCGACACGATGTTCCTTCCCGACGCACTGCGCGTTTCCCGCAGTGCCCCCACCACCGCCGATCGCGTCGGAATGCGCCGCGGCGCGGTGCACGATCCCGTGGCCTCGCGCATGGGGGGCGTGGCGGGTAACGCGGGCCTTTTTTCCACCGCGGACGACCTCGCCCGCTTCGCGCAAATGCTGCTTCGCGACGGCACGTCCGTGAGACACGTGCGCGTGCTCGCCCCCACCAGCATCGCCGCGTTCGCTACGCCGAATTCGCCGCTCGCGCAGACGCCGTGGCGCGGCGTCGGCTGGGAGCTCGCGGCGCCAATGGTGACGAACCGCGATCGTCTGCCGCCTGCAGGCGCCATCGGCCACACCGGCTATACGGGCACGGGCCTTTGGATCGATTTCGTCTCCGGCCGCTTCGCGGTGATCCTGACCAATCGCGTGCATCCCGACGATAGCGGCGACGCGAGGCCCTTGCGCGCGCAGGTGCTCGCCTTGCTCGCAAGCCGCTCGGCACCCGCATCGACCTCAGATATCGTGCGCAGTGTGCCCGAGGTTGCGTCGGCGCTCGCGCAGGCTGGGCGGCTACCCGCGTCGGCCGGCCCGGTGAGAGCAGGAATCGACGTGCTGGAAGAGCAGCGATTCGGCCCACTTGCGGGATTGAGGATCGGACTGCTGACGAATCGCAGCGGGTTCGACGCACTGGGCCGACGGACGATCGACGTGCTGATGCAGGCCCCCGGAGTCAAGCTCGCGGCCTTGTTCTCGCCCGAACACGGGATGAACGCCGACGTGGATGCCCCGGTCTCCGACACGCGCGACCCAGCGACCGGCCTCGTCGTCCACAGCCTGTACGGCCGCTTCCAGCGCTTTCCGCCCGAGTCGCTCGATGGTCTCGACGCGCTCGTGGTCGACATCCAGGATGCGGGCGTGCGCCTTTTCACCTATGAAACGACGCTAGGCTATGCACTCGAGGCGGCAGCGGCCCAGCACATTCCCATCTTCGTGCTCGATCGTCCGGCCCCGCTCGGCGGCGATCGATTTGGCGGCCCCACGCTGGATGCGGGGCAAGAGTCGTTCACCGGCTACCACCCGCTGCCTTTGGTGTCGGGCATGACCGTAGGCGAACTGGCGAGCCTCTTCAACGACGAACGGCATATCGGCGCCGATTTGCGCGTCATTCGCATGCACGGTTACACGCGCTCGATGCGCTTTGCCGATACCGGTCTCGGCTGGATCCCGCTCTCGCCCAATCTGCGCACGCTCGAGCAACTCGACCGCTACCCCGATCTCGTGCTGCTCGAAGGCGCGAATGTCAGCGTCGGACGGGGCACGCCCGCTCCCTTCGGCGTAATCGGCGCACCGTGGATCGACGGGCCGCGCCTTGCGGCGGCACTCAACGCCGCGAATGCCGGAGCGCGCTTCGAGCCCTTCGATTTCGTGCCGACCGAATCGGTTTGGCACGGCGTCGTGTGTCACGGCGTGCGCATCGTCGCTGCGGATCCGAGCCGAGAGCCGGGCCGCCTGGGCCTGGCGATGCTCGCCACGCTGCATGCGCTCTATCCGCAAACGTTCGATTTGGCGGCCACGCAACCGGCGGTCGGCTCGTCTGCCGTCGGGGCGGCACTCGCCGCCGGTGCCGACCCCGATCGCGTTGCGCAGCTCGCGGAACTCGGCGTGACGAGCTTTGCTCGGCTTCGCACCCGCTATCTGCTCTACTGAAGCCGACCAGTAGCGGGCGTAGCGCCGGGACGTCTTCGCCACCCGCTTTCGGGGCACGGAAACCCTCTCACCGCAGGTAGGCTTCGCTCGCATATCTGCGCATCATGCGCTGGCTGTTGAAATAGCAGGCGATATTGGCAATGGTCTGCTTCATCATCAAGCGCCATTGCGCCGGATCGGTGTAATAGAGCGGCAGTACGACGCGCTCGAGTTTCTCGTACAGATCGGCCGCGTGGTGGTGCGCCTCTTCGTCACGCGTCTCGATCGACCAGCCAGTTACGCCCTCGATGCAGGCTTCGATCCACCACCCGTCGAGCACGCTGATATTGAGTACACCGTTCAGCGCTGCCTTCATGCCGCTCGTTCCGGATGCCTCCAGCGGCGGCAAAGGCGTGTTGAGCCAGATGTCGGCGCCAGCCGTGAGCGCCATCGCGAGCTGCATGTCGTAACCGGGGACAAAAACGCAAGTCACCTTGTCGCGGAGCTTGCGGGCGGCCGCATGGATCTCTTCGATCGCCTGCTTGCCTTCGACGTCTCGCGGGTGCGCCTTTCCCGCCATCACCACCTGGAACGGATGCTGCTGCGCTATGCTCGTTACGCGGTCCAGATCCTCGAAGAACAGCAACGGGCGCTTGTAGCCCGTCATCCGGCGTGCAAACCCCAACACTGGGATGCTCGGGTCGAGGCTAATGCCGGTCCGGTCCTTCACGATCCCGAGCAAATCCGCTTTGGCGCTCCGATGGCAGCGCCAGACGTCATCGTCGGGTAATCGCAACGCACGTGTCAGGACCTCAGGCTCATGCTGCCAGTCCGGAAAATGCGACGTGTAGAGCTCGGCGAACGCCGCATGCGTCCATGTTCCCGCATGCACACCATTCGTGATGGCGTGGATACGGTAGCCCGGAAAGAGATGTGCCGTAGTCTGCGCATGCCGTCGTGCTACGCCGTTGACATAGCCCGCGAGGTTCAGCGCGAGACGTGTCAAGTTGACCTTCGCCTGTCCGGCCAGGCGCTTCAGAAGTTCGAGCTCGATGAACCCAGGCAACAGACGCTCGAAAAGAGCGTAGGAAAACTGGTCGTGTCCGGCCTCGACGGGCGTGTGCGTCGTGAATACGCACCGTGCCCGCACCTCAGGAACATCGTACTGCAGTTCACTTTCAAGCTGATCCGAGGCGGGGGTACGGGTGCGTGTGAGCAACTCGAGTGCGAGGAGGGCCGCATGCCCCTCGTTCAGGTGGTACGTGTGCAAGGAAAAGCCGAGTGCACGCAGAATTCGTATTCCACCGATTCCCAGCACGATTTCCTGTTTAAGCCGGTAGCTGTCGTCGCCCCCGTAAAGATAATGGGTCAGCGTGCAGTCCGCTTCATCGTTTTGATCGACGTCCGTATCGAGAAGCAGAACCGGGATTTGATGTCCGTGCGGACACGTGTGCACATACAGCCACGGCCGGATCCACACGGGTCTTTGCTCGATCTCCACCGCCACCATCGCGTCTAGCGGCGTACACCAGCGCCGCAGCTCCCACCAGTCTGGCTCCTCAGTTTGGCGACCATCGGCGTCGATAGACTGACGGAAGTATCCGGCCCGACTCGCGAGGGTTACGAAGACGACGGGAATCTCGAGATCTGCGCAGGAGCGTGCGGTATCGCCAGCGAGGACGCCCAGTCCACCCGCGTAAGTTGGTATCTCAGGCCGCAGCGCAATCTCCATCGAGAAGTACGCGATGTGTGTGCGCAAAAGGAACAGATCGATCGATGTAGACATTTCAGCGCGGCGCGGCTGTGCCGACTATGGGAGGCCAGGGGCGCGAACCGCTACTGCTGCATTCGCCAGCTGCCGTCCGGCTGACGGCACGCCGTACCTTCCTACCCATGACGTCCTCCCAACTTCTTTTGCGTTTGGAGTTTGCAGCGATGCATCCGAAGCCCATGCTGAGCGCAAGCCGCAACCGCCGGCTTGACGCATGTCAACAAGTTGAGCTTGCTCTCAAACACGAATCCCCTGCCAAGCCGGCGCGAAGGCCGCGCCGATTGTGTCTGATCCCTCAATGCGCGTTGAGACGCGGGCACATCGCCGGCGTTGTCGTGACGGGTGGAAACACACACCATGAACCATCGCCATGCCGAAAGAAGACAATCGTGAACGGGCCGCTCGAGGTGCGGCCTTCGATCCGCACGTAGCGGCTATGCGTGGCCAGCAGGCGCCCGACTTGCGTAACGCGGGCCGGCATCGAAAGCGTGGGCGCAAGCCACTTGTCCACGAGTGCCCGAAGGGAAATATCGTTGCCGTTCATCGCCTGCTCCCGGTTCTGCTCGGACTGCGGCGGAGCGTCGCAATTCAAGTCCGTAAAACCATTATTGCTTGCGCGCTCGAGGAGCGAAATCAGAGCGGACTGAGAATAGCGTAGTCGTATCTCCGCGCCTGTAGGCGCTCGACTACACGCCGCGGCGAACCGTCAGAACGGGGTAGATCACAGATGCAGCGGCGCTTGCACGGATCCGCTGCTCTCGCGGTTCTGCTCGCAGCGGACGATGCTGGACAGCAGCACGAGATCCCGGCCGATGGCCTCGATCACGTCGTCGAGCGAGAGCACCCCGACGATGTCCTGCTCGGCGTTCGTGACGGCGAGCCGGCGCACGCCGTGGCTCGACATCGTCTGCATCGCATCGGTCAGATCCGCATCGGTGCCGATGACCACGACGTGCGGCGTCATCACGTCGGCGACGAGCATGTCGTTCAGCGCAGCGCCGAATGCCACTGCCTGTAGCACGATGTCGCGGTCGGTCACGATTCCGGCGATGCGGTTGATTGCTCCCCCGCTCGTGGCAATCAGCGCACCGACGTGCTGGTCGCGCATCTGAATCGCCGCATCCTGTAAATTGCAGGACGTTGGAATATGAACTGTAGCCGGGGTGTAAATGTCGCTTACCTTCATTGCCATCTCCTATGTTCGGCCGGCCTTGGTGCTCTCGCGCTCGCGCCGGCCCCATACAACGTTTTGGCGATGCGCGGTCGACGGTTAGCCGCACGCTCATCAGATCGATAAAACAAGGGCCGTCAACCGTCTGCCATCCCAGCATAGAGTCAGCGATCCTCATGGCGTTGAGGTACGTCAACCAATTGGCGCGCGTCCATTCGATGCCGCGCCCAGGCCCTAGGCAGACAAGAGAAGTGCAAGCGAGAGCTCCGCAAGGCCATGACGAGCGTCATCGGGCACAGGGACCTTGTCGTCCGCTGGCCATATCTCGCCGGGCGCCACGCGTCCCGTGTCGACGGCCATCCGCCAGCGCGCCGCCGGCGCCGGTGGTAGCGTGAACTCGACCGGCGCGCTTGCCCCGTTGACGAGCAGGCAGAGCGTAGCGGCGGGTTCTTGAATGCCTGCGGTCCCGGCGGGTTTGATCACACAGCCGAATGCCCGCGCCGGGCCGTTCCAATCGGGCGCCTCGCCCGCCGCGCCGAACCACTCGATCTCGGCATCCGTGTAGAACGCGTCGCGGCTCAATACCGGATGCCGCTTGCGCAATGCAATGAGTTCGCAAACGAAGCGATGCATCTCCCGGTTCCGTTCCAACAAGCGCCAGTCGTACCAGGAAAGGATATTGTCCTGGCAATAAGGGTTGTTGTTGCCGTTCTGCGTGCGGCAGAACTCGTCACCGCCGAGGAGCATCGGAACGCCGCGCGAGAATAGAAGCACGGCGAGCATGTTTTTGCTCTGCCGCAGCCGGATTTGCTGAATCTTCGCGTCGCACGTGACGCCTTCGAAGCCGTAGTTCGCACTGCTGTCGTCGTTCGTGCCGTCGAGTCCGTTCTCACCGTTTTCCCAGTTATGCTTGTGTGCATAGCTGACGACGTCGCGGAGCGTGAAGCCGTCATGACACGCCGCGAAGTTGACGCTGTTCACGGGCTCTTTGCCATGGTGCTGATAGAGATCGGCACTGCCGCACAGACGCTTGGCCAGGGCTCCGGTCATGCCGGCGTCGCCGCGCCAGAACCTGCGCACGTCGTCTCGAAAATGCGCATTCCATTCCGCCCAGCGCTGCCCCGGAAAACTCCCGACTTGATAGGCCCCACCCATGTCCCACGCCTCGGCGATGAGCTTGACGTGCCGCAGGATCGGATCGTCGGCAATGCGCTCGAGAAGCGGCGGGTTAGAAACGAGACGCCCTTGTTCGTCGCGGCCGAGGATCGACGCGAGGTCGAACCGGAACCCGTCGACATGCATGTCCGCGACCCAGTAGCGCAAGCAGTCAATTATGAATTCGCGAACGACAGGATGGTTGCAGTTGAATGTGTTGCCGCAACCCGAGTAGTTCCGATAGGCCGCTTTGTCTTCTTGAAGCATGTAGTAGATGGCATTGTCGAAACCACGGAAGTTGAAAAGCGGCCCCGCCTCGCCTCCCTCGGCCGTATGGCTCAGCACGATGTCGAGTATCACCTCGATGCCGTTGCGATGCAGCTCGCGCACCATGGTCTTGAACTCGCGGACTTCCGCGCCCGGCGCGCCGCGGGTCGAATACGTGCCGTGCGGCGCGAAGAATGCAACGGTGTCGTAGCCCCAGAAGTTCCGAAGCGGCACCCCGCTCGCTGGATCGACGCGAAGCGCTCGCAGGTCGTCGAATGCCTGCACTGGCATCAATTCAAGCGCCGTCACGCCAAGCTCCAGGAAATAGGGGATTTTCTCCACCAGCCCAAGAAAGGTCCCTGGATGAGCAACGTTCGAAGACGGATGCATCGTCAGACCGCGCACGTGCGTCTCGTAGATCACGGTATCGGACCACGGGGTTCGAGCAGGCGTGGTGCCTTGCCAGTCGAAGCGCCGATCGATCAGAAGGGCCCTGCCGCCGCTTAGCGTGCGAGTTCGCTCGTCGGCGGCCGGCGGCCGTGCCGGGCCGACTTCCTGCGGCAACACGACCGCCAGCGCACGCGGATCGATCAAGATCCGGCTGCTATCGAATCGGTGCCCGTGTTCCGGCGCCCACGGCCCCCAGACCCGGTACGCGTACGCCTGACCGTAGCGCAAGCCGGTGACGAACGCGTGCCAGACGTCCCCGGTGCGATGGGCGGCACTTTGCAAATCGAAGGCCGCGACCGGCGACTCACTATCCGCCTCGTCGAATATCAGCAGCTCGATCCGCCCTGCGTGCCGGCTGAAGACCGCGAAGTTGAATCCGTCCTGGCCCTCTTCCACGCCGAGCGGCACCGGGCGGCCAGGCTCCACGCGGATCGCGGCATCATTGGCCGGCATGCGTCGCAATTACTTCGTAGCCATCCGCCGCGACGCGCCAATCGCCCACGTGCGTGTAGGCCTGGAACTCCCAAACCGCATCTTCTATGGCCGCCTCGCGAGACTCCTGCGCGACCGTCACGCGCATCACTTCGCTGCGATGCGGGAGGCCGGCATGGTCGAGAATCTCTTTGTAGAAGACGATTTCGAACGGGCGGCGCTCCGAAGCGCCACCGCCCAAATCGCTGAGCGAAATCACGCCGACGACGTGCCGCTGACGATCCAGCACCACGAGGCGCCGCACGTGTGCGCCGTGCATCAACGCTGCGGCCGTGTGAACGGAATCGTCTTGCGAGCACCACAGAGCATCGACGGACATCACCTCGCGCACGGTCGTTTGCTCCGCACTCCGCGCGTCCGCGACGCTGCGCATCGCAATGTCGCGGTCGGTGATCATGCCGAGCAAGCGCTCGGCGTCGCATACGGGCAAGCAGCCGATGTTGCTCTGCTTGAGCTTACGGGCAGCCGCGGCCACGGATTCGTCCGGCCCCACACAGACCGCCCTTTTCATCGCATCTTTCACTAACATCGGAGACTCCACGACTTGAATCGCCGGTATCGCTGCGCGGACGCTGCCGGCCAGACGGTTTGCCATGCGGCGCTTCAACGCTCGCCCCCCATCCGCAAGCCGGCCGCCTGCTCGGCGGCCGCCACGCGCTGCTTCACCGCGATGAAGCTGTCGGGGCTCACCGAGATCGAATCGATCCCGCACCCCACGAGGAATTCCGCGAACTCGGGATGGTCGCTCGGCGCCTGTCCGCACAAGCCGACTTTGGCGCCCGCCTTGTGCGCTTCTCCGATCACGCTGCCGATCATCCATTTCACCGCTTCGTCCTGCTCATCGAACAGTTCGGCAAGTTCAGCCGAATCGCGATCGACGCCGAGCGTCAGCTGAGTCAGGTCATTGCTGCCGATCGAAAAGCCATCGAAACGCTCGGCGAACGCCTTCGCCAGGATCACGTTCGACGGGATCTCGCACATCACGTACACCTGCAAGCCCGCCTGGCCGCGTTCGAGGCCATGCTCAGCCATCACCGCCAGTACGCGGTCGGCCTCCCGGGTCGATCGACAGAATGGGATCATCACGACCACGTTCTTGAAGCCCATTTCGTTGCGCAAGCGCGCGATCGCGCGGCATTCGAGCGCGAAACCGTCCCGGTAGCGCGGCGAGTAATAGCGGGACGCGCCCCGGAAGCCGAGCATCGGGTTCTCCTCCTTCGGCTCGAACTGAGCGCCGCCGATCAGATGCGCATACTCGTTCGTCTTGAAGTCGCTCATGCGCACGATGGCCGGATAGGGATAGCGGACCGCGGCAATGCGCGCCAGACCGCGCGAGAGCCGATCGACGAAATACTCCGTCTTGTCGTCGTAACCCGCTGTCAGCGCCGCGATAGTCCGCTTCGCCTCTTCGTCCTTTAAGGTGTCGTAGCATGCGAGCGCCATCGGATGCACCTTGATATGGTTGCTCACGACGAATTCCATACGCGCAAGGCCGATGCCGTCGGCAGGAATCCGCCACCAGCGAAATGCGGCCGCGGGGTTCGCCAGGTTCAGCATCACCTGCGTTCGCGTGACAGGGATCGCGCTGAAATCGATCTCCTCGACCTCGTATTCGGCGATGCCCTCATACACGAAACCTTGCCCGCCCTCCGCGCACGAGACCGTCACGTCCTGCTGGTCGTGCAACAGATGCGTCGCGTTACCGGTGCCGACGATGGCAGGCAGCCCGAGCTCGCGGCTTACGATGGCGGCGTGGGAGGTTCGTCCGCCATGATCGGTGACGATGGCGGAGGCGCGCCGCATGATCGGTACCCAGTCGGGGTCTGTCGTCTGCGTCACGAGAATCGCGCCGTCGACGAAGCGTGAGATGTCGCGAGCATTGTCGATCACGCACACCGCCCCCGTCGCCACCGCCTCGCCGACGCTCACCCCTGACAGCAGCTTGCGGCCTGTGCTGCCGATCCGATAAGTCTTCACGGCGCCGGCCTGTCGGCGCGACTGAACGGTTTCGGGGCGCGCCTGGACGACGAACATATCGCCGCTTGCGCCGTCTTTCGCCCATTCGATATCCATCGGCTGGCCGTAGTGCGCTTCGATCGCACAGGCCCAGCGCGCGAGCGCCAGAATCTCGCTATCGCTCAGCACGAAGGCGGCACGCTCCGCTTTCGAGGTCGGCACGTTGCGGGTGGGGGCATCGCCGCTGCTCGCATAGATCATCTTGCGGTCCTTCTCGCCGCATGTCTTGCCGACGATCGGGCACGACGCAGGATCGTTCAGCAAAGGCTTGAACACTTCGTACTCGTCCGGATCGACTGTGCCCTGCACGACGTTCTCGCCAAGCCCCCACGCGGCATTGATCAGCACCACCCGATCGAAACCGGTCTCGGTATCGAGCGAGAACATGACGCCGGCACTGCCGAGGTCGGAGCGCACCATGCGCTGCACGCCGACCGACAGCGCGACTTGCAGATGATCGAAACCCCTGTCCTGCCGATACGCGATCGCCCGATCGGTAAAGAGCGAGGCATAGCAGCGGCGGCATGCCTCGAGCAGCGCCCGCTCGCCGCGCACGTTCAAGTACGTTTCCTGCTGCCCCGCGAAGCTCGCGTCCGGAAGATCCTCCGCGGTGGCGCTCGATCGCACCGCCACGTCCACGTTCTGCCGCTCCGAGCGCTGGCACAACGCATCGTACGCGTCGCGAATGGCCTGCGCGGTGTCGGCCGGCCATTCGCCGCGCACGATGGCGCGGCGAATGGCGGCCCCGGCCTCGGCAAGCGTCAATTTATGCGCGGCCAGTTCGTCGAGCGTCGCGGCAATCGTCTGCCGCAACCCGTTTGCGTCGATGAAGCGCCAATACGCGTGCGCCGTGGTCGCGAAGCCGGGCGGCACCTTCACCCCTTTAGCGGACAGGTTGGCGACCATTTCGCCCAACGACGCGTTTTTGCCGCCCACACGCGGCACGTCTGCCCGGCGCAGGTCTTCGAACCAGATGATATGAGCGATCTCGTCAGTCATCTCCTGCTCCTTTGCGCACAGCCGGGTCGTTGCTTCCAGTTTCGCGCGGCGCGTCCCGATTTCGTTGATGTGGATCAGGAGAAAGCTTCGGAGAATCCCCATCATGAAGTCATGCTCGAGAGCATCGAGAATCACGGGACTTCACGGAGCCACGCATGAAACTGACTTTCCTGGGCGCAACCGAAACGGTCACCGGCTCGAAATACCTCCTCGAAGGCGCAGGACTGCGCCTCTTGATCGATTGCGGACTGTTTCAGGGCACGAAAAACCTGCGGCTGCGCAATTGGGCCCCGCTCCCAGTGCCCGTCGATACGCTCGACGCCGTGATCCTCACCCATGCTCACCTCGACCACTCCGGGTACTTACCCGTGCTCGCGCGCATGGGCTACCGCGGCCCCGTCTACGGCACGTCGGGCACCGTCGACCTGTGCGGCGTGCTCCTCAGAGACAGCGCCAAGCTCCAGGAAGAAGAAGCCGACTTTGCGAACCGCCATGGCTTCTCGAAGCACCACCCCGCGCTGCCGCTTTATACGATGGACGACACCGAGCGCGTGCTCAAGCAGCTCGTGCCGTGCGATTTCGACCAGCCCGTCAGGTTGCAAAACGGCGTGTCCTTTTGCCTGCTCCCGGTCGGACATATCCTCGGCGCCGCAAGTCTGCTCATACATATGGGCGGAAAGCTGATCGCGTTTTCCGGCGATATCGGCCGACCCGTCGATCCGATCCTGCGCGCGCCGATGCCGCTCGCGCATGCCGACTACCTCGTCGTCGAATCGACCTACGGCGACCGCCTCCACCCGGACAGCGATCCAGCGGCCGAACTCGAGACGATCTTCGCGCGGACGTTCAAGCATGGCGGCGTCGTCGTCATTCCCTCCTTTGCCGTGGGCCGCACGCAGTCGATCCTGCGGTACATCGCGTTGCTGAAGGAATCGGGACGGATGGCGAACGTCCCCGTCTATCTCGACAGCCCCATGGCCATCGATGTGACCGAACTTTACCGGCACCACATGCGCGAACATCGGCTCACGATGTCGCAAGCGGACTCGATCCGCAAGGCCGCGACGATGGTACGCACCGTCGATCAGTCAAAGCAGCTGACGGCCCGGCACGGCCCGATGGTCGTCATCGCGGGCAGCGGCATGGCCACGGGTGGCCGTGTACTGCATCACCTGAAGACGTTTGCGCCCGATTCGCGCAACACGATCGTGCTCGTGGGCTATCAGGCGGCGGGCACGCGCGGGGCGGCCCTCGAGGCGCACGCGCCCACGCTCAAGATTCACGGCGAATACGTGCCGGTGCGGGCGGCGATCGAATCGATTTCGTCGCTGTCGGCACATGCCGACTACCGCGAGACGCTCGCATGGCTCGGCTCGCTGTCGACCCCGCCCGAGCGCACCTTCGTCACGCATGGCGAGCCGGCGGCGGCCGATGCGCTGAGGCGTCGGATCGAGGAAACGCTGCATTGGCCCTGCGAGGTGCCGACCTACCTCGAATCGGTCGAACTGCCGGCGGCGCCGTACGACAAGCCGGCGCAAGACGTCGCGATCGGGACGTCCGACGAACGCACCGATCATTGCCGCTTCTGAGCATTTTCGGCGGACGCGTTTCCATGCATATCGCTTCCGGCACTCGCGAGCCACAGGCAGTCTGCGCGTCGGTACTGGCCGACCGCTACCTGGCGCCCGGCGAACACACGCTCGAGGACGTGTTCAAGCGTGTCGCCCGGGCGCTCGCGCGCGTCGAGCAGCCCTACGCGCGAAGTCAGTTTGCGCGCGTTTTCTATCGAAACCTGCTGCAAGGCGCGATCGGCGCCGGCCGCATCATGGCGAATGCCGGCACGGCGAACGACGCGACCATGGTCAATTGCTTCGTGCATCCCCTCTGCTCGCAACCCGCCGGTCGGTACGTGGCGTCTGCGGACGATATCGAACGCGCGCTGGCGGCCGCGCGCACCACGCTCCTCATGGGCGGCGGCATCGGCTACGACTTTTCGCCGGTACCGCCCGCGAACGCACGCACCGATGACGAAAGCCGCGTTTGCGACGCCTGCGCGATAGTCGATCGTTTCGACGCCGCATGCCAACAAGCACCCTTCACCGGTGCACGCCGTGGCGCGCAAATGGCTGTGCTGCGCTGCGACCATCCCGATCTCCCCGCCTTCGTGCAGGCCAAAACGGGGCGGCGGCGCTGGCGGTCGTTCAACGTGTCCATCGCCGTCACCGATGCGTTCATGAATGCGGTCCGAGACGACCGCCCATGGATGCTCCGGCACGACGCTGCGCCGTCGGCGCAGCAGTTGCGCGCCGGCGCGTTCCGGCTGCGTACCGGGGACTGGTGCTATTGCATCGTGCGCGCGCGTGCGGTTTGGGAGCAGATCGTGGCCTGCGCGCGCGACAGCGCCGAACCGGGCCTGCTGTTCGTCGATACGGTCAATCGAGCCAATCACCTCGCCCGGCTCGAAACGCTCGCCGCGACCAATCCATGTGGCGAGCAACCTTTGCCGCCCTGGGGAAGCTGCGTGCTCGGCCCTATCGATCTATCCCGGCTCGTGGATGCGCCGTTCGGGACCGGAGGCACCCCGCGATTCGATTTCATGCGGCTAGGTCAGCTCGTGCGCGTTCAGGTCCGCGCGCTGGACAACGTGCTCGACATCACGCGCTGGCCGATGCCTGAACACGAGCGGGAGGCATTGGCCAAGCGCCGGATCGGCGTCGGTGTCACCGGATTGGCCGACACGCTCGCCATGATGCGGCTGCGCTATGATTCGCACGTCGCACGCGAGCTGGCAGGACGAATCGCCGCCTGCATGCGTGACGCGGCGTATGCCGCATCGGCCGAGCTGGCCGCGCAACGCGGTCCGTTCCCGTCGTTCGATTCAGCTTGGTATCTCGAAGGAAACCGCTTCACCTCGGACTTACCGCCGTCGGTACGCGAGGCGATTGCGCGCCACGGACTGCGCAATAGTCACTTGCTGTCGTTCGCGCCGACCGGCAGCGTGAGTATTGCGTTTGCGGGCAATTGCTCGAGCGGCATCGAACCCGCCTACGACTGGGTCTTTCGCCGCGCGATACGCCTGGGCAACGGCGAACGGCAAGTCGCCGTCGCGCAAAACCGCGCCTACCGCCTGTTTCGCTCAGTGCACGGCGATGCAGTGCCGTTGCCCGCTTACTTCGCGAAAGCGGGCGACATCGCCCCAGCCGACCACGTCGCCATGCTCGCGACGCTGCAACCGTTCGTCGACGCGGGGATTTCGAAGACGGTTGCGGTGCCGCAGACGTGCCGCGAGACCGACGTCGCCGACCTGTTCTTCGATGCCTGGGAAAAAGGGTTGAAGGGCATCACGATATTCCGGCCGGACCCCTCGCTCGATGCCGTACTGACTTCCGACGACGAAGCTACCGCGTCCCTTGCGCCGCGTTGTCCGACATGCCAGGAGGACCTTTCGACAAGTGCGCCCCCTGGTTGCCAGCTTGCGGAGCTGCGATGACGCTACACACCACCTTACGTGCGCGCGCCATGAAACGTGGCTTTCGAGCGTTGGTCCGCGCATTGCAGCGTGCCTGCGCCTATCCGCATCCCGCCGGACACGTCGTACGCATCGAAACACATCTGTCCGTCGTCTATCTGGCTGGACGCTATGCCTACAAGATCAAGAAGCCCGTCCGTTTCGACTTCGTCGACTTCTCGACGCACGAAGCGCGCTCGCGATCTTGCCTCGACGAATTCAAGCTGAACCGGCAATTCGCGCAGCCGCTTTATCTCGGCGTCGTACCGATCGCGCGGCGGGGACGTTCTTTTGCCTTCGCCTCGTGCGGGCGAGTCGCCGAGTACGCCGTCAAGATGCGACGCTTCGACGAACGCGGTGTATTTTCCGCACTGGCCGCGCGCGGCGAGCTCGCGGCCACCGACATCGACCGCCTCGCGCAGCGCCTCGCACAATCGCACCGGCACGCGCCGCGCAATCCGCCCAAACACCGGTTCGGCACAGCCGAGTGTATTCGCGCGCAAGTCCAGGTCGTGCTCGATTCGCTCGATCGGCAATCGCCCGGGCTCGTGCCGGGCACGCTGCGCGACTGGTGCGATGTGGAACTGACACGCCTTGCCGGGCATTTCGATGCGCGCCGCACGGCGGGTTTCGTGCGCGGCTGCCACGGCGACCTGCATCTCGCCAACGTGGTGCGGCGTGGGCAAGACGTGCTGATGTTCGACTGCATCGAGTTCAGCGGTGCCCTGCGCTGGATCGATATCGTCAACGATCTGGCGTTTCCCGTGATGGATCTTCTTGCATACGGCCAAGCCGATCTCGCGTGTCGCCTGTTGAACGCCTGGGTGACGGCGACCGGCGATTTTTCAGGCCTCGCGGCGTTGCGCCTCTTCGTGGTCTACCGGGCCCTGGTACGCGCGCTCGTCGCGGTGCTCAAAGCAGCGGAATCGGAGCGCCGGGGTGTCGTGCCGGAAGCTGCCCGCTATCTGCGCATCGCCAAGCGCGCGGCCGCTGCGCAGCGGCCATTCCTGCTCCTGTGCCACGGCTTCTCAGGGTCCGGCAAGTCGGCCGCCAGCGAAGCGCTCGCGCCGCTGATCGGAGCGGTGCGCGTGAGTAGCGACATCGAGCGCAAGCGCATCGAGGCGCTCTCGGCGCCGGGCCGGGCTCCGTTACCGGCTGCCGCATACACCGGGGAGTCGATCGATAGGCAGTACGAGAAACTGCTGTCCTCCACGGACGCACTGCTGGAAAACGGCTACCCGGTCATCGTCGATGCGAGCTTTCTCAAGCACGTGCACCGCGCGCGTTTCATCGAGCTTGCCTCGACGCACGCGGCCCCGGTCGAGATACTGGACTTTCAGGCAGACCCCGCTCGTCTGGAACAACGCGTACGAACGCGCCTGGCGCGCGCCGACAGCCCCTCGGATGCCGACGTGAGCGTGCTACGGCTGCAGTTCGCAAACGCGCAGCCGCTCACCGACAACGAATCGGCGCTCGCCATCGCATTCGACGCCGATGTCCCGCTTGCAGAATTCCAAACGCGGAAATACTGGCAAGCGCTATTCGCGCGTGTGCCCACATCTGGGTTTCTTGCTACGCGGTCCATATTCCGCTCGGCCCCATCCGGGTCGATTACACCCACGATCACGCCACGTCTTGCGCCACGCCGACCGTAGCCGGAGGCGCTTCGCCAATCATCTTTAGCAGCGTCTCGTGATCGATGACTTCGCTCTCGAGCAGACGCCGCGCAATACGCTCCAGTGGCTCGCGCCGCTCCCGCAGCGTTCGCGTCACGCGCTCGTGCGCTTCGCCCAGGAGCCGGCGCACTTCCTCGTCGATCAGCGCGGCTGTGCCCTCGCTGTAGCGCTCATGGGCTGGCGTTCCCGGCATGTTCCCTGCCGCTTGCGTGTCGGCGAATGTCGCGAGACCGAGCCGCTCGCTCATTCCGCAGCGCGTCACCATGTGGCGCGCCAGCGCGCTCGCGCGGTCGAGATCGTTCTCCGCGCCGGTGGACACGTCGCCGAACACGATCTCCTCCGCCACGCGGCCGCCCAACAGCGCGTCGAGACGATCGAGCAGCTCGCTCTCGCGCAGGACGTAGCGATCCTCGGTCGGCACCTGCTGGGTGTAGCCCAGCGCCGCGACGCCGCGCGGGATGATCGACACTTTCTTGACCGGATCGCAATGCGCCCGGCTTTGCGCCACCAACGCATGCCCTGCCTCGTGATAGGCGATCGTGACCTTCTCCTGCTCGTTCATGACTCGGCTCTTGCGCTCCATGCCGGCCATCGCACGATCGATCGCCTCGTCGAAATCCGCCATTTCGATGGCCGGTTTGTCCTGCTCGGCTGCGTGCAACGCCGCCTCGTTCACGACATTCGCCAGGTCGGCGCCGACGAAGCCCGGCGTGCGCGACGCCAGCTCGGCCAGGTCGACGTCGGCAGCCAGTTTCACCTGCTTGACGTGCACCGCGAGAATCTGCTGCCGTCCGATCAAATCCGGCCGGTCAATGGCGATGTGCCGGTCGAAGCGGCCGGGGCGCAGTAACGCGGGATCGAGTATTTCCGGGCGATTCGTCGCGGCCATGATGAGCACGCCCGAGTTCGGCTGAAAGCCGTCCATTTCCACGAGCAATTGATTGAGCGTTTGCTCGCGCTCATCGTTGCCCGACAATGCGCTCGCGCCGCGCACCTTCCCGAGCGCGTCGAGCTCGTCGATGAAGACGATGCACGGAGCCTTCTGTTGCGCCTGTTCGAACAGATCCCGCACGCGCGCCGCGCCCACCCCAACGAACATCTCCACGAACGCGGAGCCGCTGATCGAAAAGAACGGCACGCCAGCCTCGCCCGCGACGGCCTTCGCGAGCAGCGTCTTACCGGTGCCCGGCGCGCCCACGATCAACACGCCCTTCGGAATCTTGCCGCCGAGCCGGCGATAGCGCTCGCCGTGGCGCAGGAATTCGACGATCTGCTGCAGCTCGGCCTTGGCCTCGTCGATGCCGGCAATGTCGCCGAAGGTGACGCCCATTTCCGTTTGCGCATAGACGCGCGCGCGGCTCTTGCCGACGCCGGCGAAGTCGCGCATCGCGCCGCCACGACGCATCAAGAAGCCCCAGAGCACGACGAATCCCACGACGGGCAGCGCCCATGACAAAATCGCCCCGCCCCAGTTGCTATCGGGTGCACCGCGGTAGCGGACACCCGCTGCAGCGAGGCTTTCGGTCAGATGATCGTCGCTGATCCGGTGCGTCCAGAAGCGCCACGGCGCACCGTTGCTCCGGATCGCTGCCGCATCCGACGCCGGCAGCAGCGCTGCCGCAGCCGGCATGCGTATTTCGCCCATGATCTGCGTCGGGGTGACGACGAGCGCATCCACCTGCTTCGCGGCGAGCAACGTGCGGAAATCGCTGTAGGCGATTTCCCGTGCCGGCGGGCTGCCCGTCAGCAGTTGGAACATGAGCAGCATCGCCAAGCCTAGCGTGACCGCGAGACTGAAGTAGTCGTTTTTTTCCATTGGGACGCGCGGTTTTCTCCGCCCTTTGCAGTAACCCTATCGTGAGCATAGGCGGCCGTGCCGCGCAGTCACTGATCCGCGTCAATGGATCGCTTCACAGACGCCTCGGCGCGAGTCCGCCCCGATCGATGCGGAGTCGCGCGGGCCGGGAATCGGCCGGTCGTCTCGTCTGCTCAGCGGGCGTTCGATCAGGCGGTATCCCGCGTCATGAGAACCGGGCAGTGCGAAAGGCGCAAAAAGCGCTCGGCCACGCTTCCCAGCACGAGACGGCGCACACCCCGGCGCCCGTGCGTGCCCATCGCCACGAGATCGGCACCGTGGCTTTCGGCGTATCTGAGCAAGCAGTGCGGCACGTCATCCGCCAGACTTTCGGTTTCGACGGCCTCGACTTCGCCCGCCACGTGCTGTGCCGCCATCGCCTCCCGCGCGGCGTCGAGCGCCGCGCCGCCGTTGGCGCGCAATCCCTCCATCAGCGCGACCGGATCGTAGTATCCGGCATACAGGAAGAGCGGCGACTTGTCGACGATATGCACGACGCGCAGCTCGGCATGCGCCAGGTTGACCAGGCGCAGTGCTTCGTCCAGCGCGCGTTTCGATGACCCACTGCCATCCACGGCAACCAGTATCTTTTTGTACACGATTCATCTCCCATCGCTGTCGGGCAGCGGCAATCGACACCTTCGCCGGAGGGCCTTGGCTCATCCGATGACGATGTCACGATATAAACGCTCGATATCTTCTTTTTTGCAAAGTTCGGTGCCCGCATTCAGCAGCGAGGCGCACGCCGCCGCCAATCCATAGCGAAACGCTTCTTCGAGCGGTGCGTCGTGATCGAGCGCCCAAACGAGTGCACCCAGAAAGCTGTCGCCGGCACCGATTGCGCTAGCGACGGGCACGCTCAGCGCCGGCGCGCGCAGCACGGCGCGCTCACTGACGAGCAAGGCACCCAGCCCGCCGAGCGTCAACACGACCGCGCGGGCCTGTCCCGCATGCACGATCGCGAGCGCCGCCTCTTTCCATTCGGTCTCGTTGGCGAGCGGCCGGCCGGTCAGTTCACGAAGCTCGCCAAGACTGGGTTTGACGAGAAAAACGCCCGCATCGAGCGCCGATCGCAAAGCAGGTCCGGACGTGTCGAGCACGACCCGCGTTCCCTTCTGCCTCGCCGATCCGGCCAGCCTCGCATAGATGTCATCGGGAACGCCCGGAGGCAAGCTGCCGCTCAAGACCAGATAGCTCGGCGGCGGGCCGAACGCATCCAGCCGCGCGATGCAGCGTTGCCATTCCGCCTCGGCGAGCGTGGGCCCAGGCAGGACGAAGCGAAACTGGCGCCCGGTCGACTTCTCGTAGACGGAAAAGCTTTCGCGTGTCTCCCCGGCGATCTCGATGCACTGCCCGCGCACGTTCTCCGCCTCGACGAGGCGCCTCAGTTCCTCGCCGAACGGGCCGCCCGCCAGATAGACAGCCATGCAATCGCCGCCCAGCCGTTCGATGACGCGCGCGACGTTGATACCGCCGCCGCCCGGATGCCTGAGCGCCGTGTCGCATCGGAGCTTGCGCGTATCGATGACCTGTTCGACGGCGGTCGAAACATCGAGCGCGGGATTCAGCGTGAGGGTCACGATCCGCGGCATCTGTCCTCCGTTGGGCTATCGCCGCGCGGTGCGGACACGACGCCGAGCGCGGCCAGTTTCTGCGCCAGCCATCATGTTTCGATGAGCACTTTCAGCGCATGCGTGTCGGCGGCGTGTCCAAACGTCTCGTAAGCTTTGTCGATCTCGCCGAGCTTGAAGCGATGCGTGATGAGCTGCTTTGGATCGAGCTTGCCCGAACGCACGGTCTTCAACAGCATCGGCGTGCTCACCGTATCGACGAGGCGTGTCGTGATCGCGATATTGCGATCCCACAGCTTCTCGAGATGCAGATCGGCTTTTACGCCGTGCACGCCGATATTTGCAATGATTCCGCCCGGCGCGACAATCGCTTCGCACAACTCGAAGCTCGCGGGCACACCGACGGCCTCGATCACACAGTCGGCGCCCACGCCCTCGGTCAGCTTCATCACTGCCGCAGCGGGATCGAGCGCGCCGATGTCGATACAGTCGGTCGCGCCGAACCGCCGAGAAACCTCGAGGCGATTCGTATCGCGGTCGATCATCACGATTCGTGCGGGCGAGTAGAACTGAGCAGTCAATAGCGCGGCGAGCCCTATCGGACCTGCGCCTACGATCGCCACTGTGCTGCCGGGCTCGACTTTCCCGTTGAGCACGCCGCATTCGAACCCTGTCGGGAGAATGTCCGACAACATCACCAGCGCGTCTTCGTCGGCACCCGCCGCAATGTGATAGAGACTGGTATCGGCGTGTGGAATCCGCACGTACTCGGCCTGAGTCCCATCGATCCGGTTGCCCAAAATCCAGCCTCCCGTCGTGCAGTGCGAATACATGCCGCGCCTGCAGTACTCGCATTTTCCGCACGACGAAATGCATGAAATCAGCACATGGTCACCGGGCTTGAACGACGTCACGGCAGAACCGGCCTCTTGAACGATGCCGACGCCCTCATGGCCGAGGATGCGGCCGGGTTCGCATGTCGGCACGTCCCCTTTGAGAATGTGCAAATCGGTTCCGCAGATGGTCGTGCGGGTGACCCGCACGATCGCGTCGGTCGCATTGACGAGAGCCGGCGTCGGGCGATCGTCGAGCGAGCATGCGCCGGGACCGTGATACACGAGAGCTTTCATTGCTGGTACCTCCATGGAGCCAAAGGTTCGTTCTGCATACGAAACACCTTAAGCCTTGGCGAAACACCCCGGATTGATTTGCGTCAATCAGTAGAACTCGCCGCGCTCCTAGACTGGGAAATAGTTGAGCACCCATTCGGTATCGGGATTCCATTCTTGGGAGCAATGGCAATGAGTTACAAAAGCATCCTCGTGCACCTCGATCCGAGCCAGGCTGTGCACAACCGGCTGGAACTCGCGCTATCGCTTTCCAGGCAGTTCGACGCTCTTCTCACGGGGTTTTTCACTGTCTTCAGGCCGGAACCCGGATCGTTCTACGTGATGGCAGGCAACGCCGACTTTTACAGGGACCTCGACCATCGGCGCGAGGAGCGCAAGGGCGCGCTCGAGCGCCTGTTCCGCGCCGAAACGTTGCGCCTCGGCGTCGCGGGAGAATGGCAATCGTCGACGGAATACGCCAATCGGTACGTTCCGCAGGCGGCTCGTCTGGCCGATCTGGCCATCGTCGGTCAATACGATCCCAGCGACCCCGAGTCGTTCGTCGCTGACCAATTCGTCGAGAATCTGGTGCTCTCGTCGGGACGCCCGGTATTGGTCGTGCCATATGCCCGCCAATTCAAAAGCATCGGCTCGCGCGTTCTGGTTGCGTGGGACGGCAGTCGGGAGGCCACCCGCGCGTTACACGATGCATTGCCGTTTCTGAGCCGCGCGAAGCAAGTGACCGTGCTCACGATCGACGCGCTGAAGAGCGAGCCCCCGTCGAGCCGGATTCCCGGTTCCGATATCGCGGCGATCGTCTCGCGTTATGGCGCCAACGTCGCCACGCAGGATGTCGAGGGTATGGAGGGCGTGCCGACCGGCGAAGCGATCCTCTCCCGAGCCGCCGACCTCGACGCCGACCTGCTCGTGATGGGTTGCTACGGCCATTCGCGCTGGCGCGAATGGGTGCTCGGCGGCGCCACGCGGTCGATTCTCAAATCGATGACGTTGCCGGTGCTGATGTCGCACTGACAGGAAGCCGTCGACAGGAGACTTCAATGAGAATCACCCTACACCTCGATACATTCGATACCAACCCTGGCGCGTACGCCATTCTTTGGCTGGACGACGCTTCGCTCAAATGGTCGCGCGAAGCGCACGCTGGCCTCGCGCTACCCGCGTGGGGAACCGTGCGCACGGAGGCGGGCAGGACATTGATACTGGACGCATCCGGCACGCGGCAGTTATGCAAGCTCGAAGGGTTGGGCCTCGGAACCGATGGGGGACCGTTCGAGGGCGAAGTCGGCCGTGTGTCGTGGTGCAATCGGGGTTCGACGAAACGAATGCAGGGCGATTGGCACGTGCAGTGCGTCGACTGCGAAACGAGCGAACCCGAATTCGGCGTCTTTGCCGATGACGAAGCCGCTTGACGCGCTATTCGCGACACGCGCATCGCCGGCCACTGTCAACGCCTTCCGGAAGACCTCGTTCACTTCCAGGAATCCGGGTGCGAGTCGTCGTCGAGACCCAGGAGTGGGTTGAGCAGGAACACGAACGCCGCGATACCGATCACGACGGCCGCCGCACCGTAACGGACGACACTATCCCGATCGAATAACAGCCCGTGAAGCGCGGCAAGGATGCCCGAAATCGCGACGAATACCGCCAGCGTCGCCAATACGATTCGAAAGTTTGCTCGCATGATCGAACTGCCCCCACTGTGCACGCATCGCATCGCGCGCGTCCTCGGTTCGCGTTGCCTGCGCGACGGCCCGCTGCAGACGCCGGAGCCTTCATCTTCGCCGGTTGGCCGTACGCCTCGTTGATATGCGTCAATCGAGCGCAAAGTGAGGACCGAACCACCGCGTACGTTCACACGAATGTCCGAATGCAGCGTCGCGTACGTTGACGTAGGTCATACCTGCCCGCGGCCACGTGTGTAGAGTGAATTTCAGGCCGAACCGAAGGATGCTCGATGGATACGCGCAGCAAGGAGAAAGACCCGATCGACGACGCCGCGCTCACGCCCGGCCTTTTGAGCGACAGCCCGTTTCGTGCGCTCGACCATGCGAAGGAAGCGTGGATCGCGCAAGCGACCGGCGGTCTATCTCCGGCAGCGCTCGCACTCGCTCTTTCCGACTGGTTCATTCATTTGCTCGCGGCGCCCGGCAAGCGGATGGAACTCGCTGCACTCGCTGCGGGCCAAGCGCGCCAGCTACTGGACTTCGCACACGGTATCGCTTCTGTCGATACGGATCTGCCGACCGACGATCGGTTTAGCGCCCCCGTCTGGCAGATCCCCCCATTTCACGCTTGGCAGTACGCGTTCAGACTGACCGAACAATGGTGGTGCGCGGCGACGCACGAGATGCCCGGCGTGACGCGCCATCATCAAGACGTCGTCTCGTTCGCCGCCCGGCAATGGCTCGACGTTCTTTCGCCGGGCAACTTTCCGCTGACGAATCCCGAGGTCGTTCAACGCACGGTCGAGACCTTCGGCGCCAATCTCGTACAAGGTACGTTGAACGCGCTCGAAGACGCATCGCGCGTCGCGGCCGGCCAGCCGCCCAAGGGAACACAACGGTTCAAGCCGGGCGTCGATGTCGCCGTCACGCCTGGGCGCGTCGTCTTTAGCAATCACCTGATCGAGTTGATCCAATACCGCGCATCGACCGCCAAAGTTCACGCCGAGCCGATACTGCTCGTGCCCGCGTGGATCATGAAGTACTACATCCTCGATCTTTCGCCGCACAACTCGCTGGTGCGCTATCTCGTCGACGAGGGGTACACCGTCTTCTGCATATCGTGGCGCAATGTCGACAAGGAGGATCGCGATCTCGGATTCGACGACTACCGTCGCCTCGGCATCATGGCTGCGCTCGACGCAATATTGCAAATCGCGCCCGGGCGCAAGATCCACGCGGCCGGCTACTGTCTCGGTGGTACGTTGCTCGCGATCGCGGCTGCCGAGATGGCCAGCCGCCGCGACGAAACGCTCGCGTCGATTACGTTGTTTGCCGCGCAAACGGACTTCAGCGAACCGGGCGAACTGCAGCTCTTCATCGATGAAAGCCAGGTCTATTTTCTCGAGAGCAGCATGTGGGAACGTGGCTATCTCGGCGGCGAGCAAATGGCGGGGTCGTTCCAGCTGCTGAAATCGAACGATCTAATCTGGTCGCGTGTCGTCCACGATTACCTTCTCGGCGAACGCGAGCCGATGAGCGACTTGAAGGCTTGGAACGCGGATCGCACGCGCATGCCCTATCGCATGCACTCGGAGTATCTGCGCAAGCTCTTTCTCGGCAACGACCTCGCATCTGCGCGATACGAAGTTGACGGTCGGCCCGTTTCGCTGCGCAACATCCGCGCGCCGATGTTCGTCGTCGGCACCGAACGCGACCATATCGCACCATGGCGCTCCGTCTACAAGATTCACCATCTCTGCGATACCGACATCACCTTCGTACTGACGAGCGGCGGCCACAACGCTGGCATCGTCAGCGAGCCGAACCATCCGCGCCGCCATTACCGCATCGAGACCACCGGCGCCACGGATCTCCGAGTGGGTCCGGACGAATGGATGGCCTTCGCGGACCGACATGACGGTTCGTGGTGGCCCGCATGGAGCGAATGGCTCGCTGCGCGCTGCGGCGCGAAACGCCTCCGCCCGCCAGTTTGCGAGGCGCTGGATGCGCAAGGCCATGCCACGGCAGACGCTCCTGGCACCTACGTTTTCCAAACATAGAAGGGATAACCGTGAACGACGATCTTTCGCGCAGCCGGCTCACGGGTCACGGTCGCTACGAAGCATTCATTCGCAGCGCACGGAGCCGGCCGCCGCTGCGAACCGCGATCGTGCACCCCTGCTCGCCCGAAGCTATTCGGGCCGCCGTCGAGGCGCGCGACGAAAATCTCCTCGACCCGGTTCTGATCGGCCCGGAAGCGAAAATCCGGGCGGCCGCGGATGCTGCCGAGTGCAGCCTCGAACACATCACGATCGAAGCTGTCGCGCACAGCCATGCCGCGGCCGCCAGAGCGGTCGAACTCGGTGCGTCCGGAGCCGTGGCGGCGTTGATGAAAGGCAGCCTGCACACCGATGAGCTGCTCTCGGCCGTGGTCGCACCGGGCTCCGGCCTGCGAACCGAGCGGCGCGTCAGTCATGTTTATGTCATGGATGTTCCCGCTTATGAAAAACCGCTCGTCATCACGGACGCGGCCGTCAACATTGCGCCCGATCTCACGCAAAAACGCGACATCTGCCAGAACGCAATCGACTTCCTACGGTTGATGGGCATCGACGAGCCGCGCGTCGCGGTCGTGGCGGCCGTCGAAACCGTGAATCCCAAGATGCAATCCACGCTCGATGCGGCCGCGCTCACGGTCATGGCCACACGCGGGCAGATCACCGGCGGCCTCGTCGATGGCCCGCTTGCTTTCGACAATGCGGTCAGCCCCGCGGCCGCAATGACGAAGGGCATCGTTTCGCCGGTCGCGGGCCGCGCCGACATCCTGCTCATGCCCGATCTCGAAGCCGGCAATATGCTCGTCAAGCAACTCATGCTGTTTGCCGGCGCGGACGGCGCGGGTCTCGTATTGGGCGCACGCTTACCGATCATCCTCACTAGCCGCGCCGATTCGCTGCGCGTGCGCCTGGCGTCGGCCGCGCTCGCCAAGCTCGTTGCCGAACGCACGCACCACGACGCCGCCGCATCATGAGCGATCCGTTTCTCCTTACGTTCAACCCGGGCTCATCGACGATCAAATGCGGGCTGTTTCGCGTAACCAGCGGCTCGCCGATACGCATTGGCAGCGGCAACATCGATTTTCGGAGCGCACCGTTGTCGCTGAACATTTCGAATGGTGGCGAAGCTGTGCGCGTGCCGTTACGCGCACCGCTCACGGAGGATCTGCATGCGGTCATCGATGAAACGCTCGAATGGTTCAAAGACCATTTTTCGTTGAACGATTTCACGTTGGTCGGGCATCGGGTCGTACATGGCGGCGACCGATTCAAAGGCCCCGTCGCGATCGACGATCGCACGCTCGCCGCCATCGAGGAGCTCGTCCCGCTCGCGCCGCTGCACCAACCGCAAAGCGTTCGGCTCATTCGTGCCATCCGAACGCTGCGGCCACACTTACGCCAAACGGCATCGTTCGATACCGCATTTCATCAGGGGCAACCCGATCTCGTGCGGCGCTTTGCGATCGCCCGGCGTCTTTTCGACGAGGGCATCAAGCGATACGGCTTTCACGGCCTGTCATATCAGTTCATCGCCTCGCAACTCGCTCGTCATTTTCCTGCGCTTGCGCATGGCAAGATCGTCGCAGCCCACCTGGGGAGCGGAGCGAGCCTCTGTGCGCTCGAGCGCGGTGCGAGCCGCGACACGAGCATGGGGTTTTCGACGCTCGACGGCGTTCCGATGGCAACGCGATGCGGCGCGCTGGATGCCGGTGTCGTGCTGCACCTGCTCGGCCAGCGCCAGCTCAGGCTCGCCGAGGTTCAAGCATTGCTCTATCACGAATCCGGCCTGCTTGGCGTCTCGGGCATCAGCGCCGACAGCCGCGAATTGCTGGCGAGCGCGTTGCCACAAGCGCGCGAAGCGCTGGACCTGTTCGTCTTTCGCATTGCCGGCGAAGTCGCCAGGCTGGCGACCTCCATGGGCGGACTCGACGCACTTGTTTTTACAGCCGGCATCGGAGAGCACCAACCTGCCATTCGAGCGGCGGTCTGCGAACGCCTGGCATGGCTTGGGGTTCGGATCGACGCTCCGTCGAACGCACGCGACGCGCGCGTTATCAGCGATAGCACGAGCAAGCTAGACGTGCTCGTGATCGCGACTGACGAAGAGCAGGTGATCGCGCAAGAGGCTGTATCCATTCTTGATGGCCAGCGCTCGGCGACAGCGTTGGGAGGCACCTAATGAAAGAACACGCCGGCACAGTCACCGAGCCGCATGCGGCATTGCCGCGTTCGGCGGAACTCGACGCGATCGCGCCTACTCCGGCCGCCGATGACCAGGACGTCTCGCTAGTCAGGGCACAGCAGGAAGCCGCCGAGCGCGTGCGGCAACTGATCGCGAGCCCAAGCTACCGGCAGGCCGACGAAGACCGGGCCTTCCTGTTGCGCCCCGAGATGTGCGGCGTGCGCCTGCAACTGGACTTCTGGAAGACGGAGGAAATCCTGCAGCGCCACGGCATCGAGCACACGATCGTCGTGTACGGCAGCACCCGGCTCATCGAGCCTGCGGCGGCGCAGCAGCGCCTCGACGCGGCGCGGCAAGCGCTCGCCGGCGCGCCCTCGGATCCACAATGCCGAAGAGCAGCCGCCATCGCCGAGCGACTGCTCGCGAAGAGCGCGTACTATTCGATCGCCCGCGAATTCGGTCGACTGGTCGGACGCGCGTGCGCGTCAGGCGCACCGCCGCAGCTCGCGATCGTCACCGGCGGCGGCCCGGGCATCATGGAGGCCGCCAATCGCGGCGCATTCGAATCCGGCGCACCGAGCATCGGCTTGAACATCTCGTTGCCGCGCGAGCAGCTCCCGAACCCCTACATCAGTCCCGACCTTTGCTTCAAGCTCCATTACTTCGCGATCCGGAAGCTCCATCTGCTCGAGCGCGCCAAGGCCGCCGTGTTTTTCCCCGGCGGCTACGGCACGTGCGACGAACTGTTCGAGGTGCTCACGCTCCTGCAGACGGGAAAGATCGCACCGCTGCCCGTGGTGCTCGTCGGCGAGCAATACTGGCGGCGTGCGATCGACTTCGATTTCCTCGTCGAGGAAGGCACGATCGCCGCCAGCGATACAGCGCTGTTCTCGTTCGCTGAGGATGCCGAGGAGATCTGGCAGTCGATCGCACGCTCATGAGGATGGCTGCAATCCACGGGCGAAAACGGCGCGTGTGCCGTCCTCGCCCATGAAGCACTAGCTACCAAGAGAGCCCGACATCTCACCCGACGACGAGATTGTCGATCACCGCGTGCACGCCCGGCGCGGACCATGCGGCGCCACGAGCGGCCGAGCGCTCGGCGTACGAACCCACCGTGCCGGTCAGCGTCACCGTGCCGTCGCGAACCTTGATCTGGATATGCTTGGCTTCTCGCTCGGCATGCCGCTGCATCGCCTTGCCGATCTTCTCCGCGACATTTTCTGCCGCCTTCGGGCCAGCCACGTCGATCAGGTTCGTCACGCCGGTCACGCTGCGCATTTGGCCGATCGTGCGCCCGGCGAGATAGCTCAGGTGGGCGTTGGCGAGCTCGCCGCGCAACGTCACCCAGCCATTTTCGACCTGCACCTGGATGGCGTCTTGCGGAACCCCGACGGTCCAGCGCAGCAGCGAACGCACTGCATTGGCGATGTCTTCGTCGGTATGCACGTCGTCGTGCGGCAACCGGACATGCATCTCGACGACCACGGCCTTCACGCCCGCGACTCTTTGGGCCGCCTTCTCGGCGGCGATCTTTTCCGCGTAACTCGAGGGGTGGCCCGACAGCGTGACGATGCCGTCCGTCACCTCGACGCCGATCTGCGCCGAATGGATCAGAGGCGAGAACTCCAGTTCCTCTTCGACTTCGTGCTTCAGTTGCTTGTCCGTTTTCATCGCGCCCTCCTTCGGGCCACATGCGCAATCGTGCTGCCTGACGCTCAATTGATCTGCAGACGCTTTTGCTCGGTGTCCTTCTTCTTTTGCAGCGTCAGCGTCAGCACGCCATCCTGATACGTCGCGGACGATGCGCCCTCGTCGATGTCGTTCGCGAGCGAGAACGAGCGGCTCATCACACCCGAATAACGTTCGCGGCGAATCACCTGCTCTCCTTGCTTCAGTTCCTTGTTGCGCTCGGCCTTGGCGCTGATCGATACCACGTTGCCGTCTATTTTCACGTCGATGTCTTCCTTATTGACGCCCGGCATCTCGGCTTTCACGGTATAAGCGGCATCGCTTTCCGAAACGTCGATCTTGATGTCCGAGAGCGGCGCGCCGCCTTCGAGCGTCAGGCTGCGCATCGGCCGGAAGAAGCCCTGGAACAGGTCGGCCACCGGCTCGAGCGAAAACGGGTCATAACGGGTCGGGCTGCTCATAGCACTCACTCCTTGGTGGAAACTCACAACACAGGTGCGTGCGCACCCGTGACAGTGCCTGCGTCTCGCGCTCCGGCAGCTTCGTGCCTCGTCGGTTGCATGAGACCATGCACGAACTACTCTAGCCAGTGTCGTCGCCAGCCGATTGACTTGCGTCAACTCGCAGCCATCTGCGCTGCACCGCCGTAAAGGCGCTCGCGGTTCCTATTTTTTTTACCGCATATGCATGCCGCCGTTCACCGCGATATCAGCGCCCGTTACGAACGCTGCATCGTCCGAACAAAGGAACGCCACGAGCGCGGCGACTTCATCGGGGCGTCCGAGTCGACCAACCGGAATCTGCGGCAAGATGTGCTTTTGCATGACGTCCTCGGGCACCGACGCAATCATCGCCGTATCGAGGTAGCCGGGCGATACCGTGTTGACCGTCACGCCGCGCTTGGCGACTTCGAGGGCCAGCGCTTTCGTGAAACCGTGCACGCCCGCCTTCGCGGCCGAATAATTCGTCTGTCCAAAAGCACCGCGCGAGCCGTTCACCGACCCGATATTCACGACACGCCCGAAGCCGCGCTCCACCATCCCGCCGATGAACGGCTTCGTCACGTTGAACAGAGCGTCGAGGTCCGTGCGCATCACCGCATCCCAATCCGCCTTCGTCATCTTCGCGAGGGTGCTGTCCCGCACGATGCCCGCGTTGTTGATCAGCACGTCGACTGTGCCGTGATCGGCGAGCACACGTTTCGCGCATTGGTCGCACGAATCGAATTCGACGACGTCCATCTCGTAGGCGTAGAACTTGCGCCCCGCGTCGCGCTCGTGCATGAGCCACGTCGACACGTGATCGTTGCGCTCGGAATGCGACATCGCGACCGTCATCCCCATGGCGTGAAGACGCCGGCTGATCGCCGCGCCGAGGCCTCCCATGCCTCCGGTGACAAAGGCAACCCGTTTAGCGGACATGCTGTTCTCCTCGAAAGAGAAATGCGCTGGACACCGGCGCGGCGTATCGGCAAGCGTCGTCAGCGGCGCAAAGAATTCGCTTGACGAGATCACTGTACGCAGCCGCTTTCGCACGCAGTTGATTTCCATCAATCAAACGTGAACCGTCCCGATGCGCTCTATGCGATTCGCTCTATGCGATGCGTTCCAGCATCGGCGGATTGTGCATCGGGAGCCCATGCTCGATTGATCTGTGTCAATCCGCAATAAAACGCCGCTTCTAGACTCTTAATTACGCAAAGGCACTTCCGTTCCCTTGCAGACCAAGAGGTTCGATCATGTACCAACGCATCCTCGCGCCGATCGACGGTAGCGGCACAGCACAGCGCGCGTTCGAATTCGCGCTCCAGGCAGCCCGCGAGAACGGCGCAGAACTGATTCCGCTGTACGTCGTCGAGGTTCCGATCGCGGCCTATCAGGCGCCCGGCTTCAATCCGGCGATCGTGCGCGACACTTTGTTCGAAGAAGGCGAGCGCCTGAAGGCGGAAACACTCGCCGCCATGCAGCGGGAAAACGTCAAGGGCGAGCCGTACGTGGTCGAAACCGCCGTACCCGGCGGCGACATCGCGGAATGCATTCTGGAACAAGCGCGTGCCAACCACTGCGACCTCGTCGTCATGGGGACGCATGGCCGGCGCGGCGTCCGGCGGCTCATGCTCGGCAGCGTCGCCGAGCGCTTCTTGCGCATGGCTTTCTGTCCGGTGCTGTTGATTCCCGGCAGCGTCGAAGGCGCCGCCCCGGCGGCGGCTGCAGCGCCCTCCCAAACCGAAAAGGAACCGTCATGACCTATCAGACTTTGCTCGTCCATGTCGACGACAGCCGCCATAGCGAAGCGCGCGTGGACCTCGCGCTAGACCTCGCGCTCAAATACAACGCGCACCTGGTCGGCCTGTATGTGGTCTGCCAGGAGATATTCCGCCCGCTACTCAAGCGCGACGACAGCCTCAATTTGGGCACACTGGAAGCGCAAGGCGTGGAGCGCAGGTTGCGCGCACAGGAACAGTTCACCGCCGCAGCCAAGCGCGCCGGATGCCGGTTCGAGTGGCAGGCGCCCGCGGGTGCCGCGGTTGACGCCGCCACCTTGTACGCCCGCCATGCGGATCTGCTGATCGTGGGTCAGGAAGACCCCGACGACCCGGCGTCGTATGTCGCTCGCAATTTCATCGAAGATCTCGTCATGACAGCCGGGCGTCCCGTAATCGTGGTGCCGTACGCAGGCCGCGTCGCGTCGTTCGGCGAGAACGTCGTCGTGGCGTGGGACGGCAGCCGTGAAGCCGCTCGCGCGCTCGCCGACGCGCTGCCGATCCTCAAACGCGCGCGCTTCGTAACGGTCTCGACAGTGGTGAAGCACCCGGACAGCGACGAGCCGGCGGGGTTCGACGTCTCCGGTTATCTCGAGCGGCACGGCATACGTGCGGGGTTTGCCTCGATACCGCGCGCGTCGGGTGTCAGCACCGGCGCGACGCTCCTTAACCAGTTGAGCGACGTGCACGCCGACCTGCTCGTGATGGGTGCCTATGCTCATGCACGCGCACGGGAGCAGGTGCTGGGCGGCGTCACGCGTACGATGCTCGAAACGATGACGGTTCCCGTGCTGATGTCCCACTGATTCACCGCGCGGCCGGCGCCGTATGCGAGAAGCGCACTCGACGTGCGTCGGTCTGCGCCTGGCCGTATCCCAACTTTCACGCTGAGCGCGTCTCTTCCGGAAACAGCAATGAATGTGCGGCAAAAGCAATATGCAACGGGTACGGTCTGGCTGGTGGCTGCGGTGTTCGGCTCGTCGGCATTCGCGCAGCAGCATGAACCCACCGAGCTGATCGATCAGCAGCATTGCATGTTCTGCCATACCGTCGACGCGCCGTTTCTTGCGCCGTCGTTCCATCAAATCGCCGACCGCTATCGGGACAAGCCGCACGCCGCCGCAATGCTCGAGCACAAACTACGTCTGGGCGGAAAAGCGCACTGGGGCGACACGTCGATGCCGCTGCCCGCGGATCGCGGCGGCCCGCTGTCGCCCGAGGACGCGCATACGCTTATCCAATGGGTGCTGAGCCAGTAATGACGAGGGCACGCATGGTCGCCGGCACCAGGCTAAAAATTTCCCGCTGCGCGATGTTCATAGCGTTGCGCACACGGAGAAGACAGTCGGGCGTGCGTAGAATCCCCTGCTGAATTCGACGGGGTCTGCCGGGGCCACCCGCGATGAGCAGGCCTTGCGTTCACGCGCCGCAACGGATGCGGATACCCCGAGCCTATCGGCTCAAAGCCGATTGGGCGCGCTGCAACCACTCGCTGTTGTGGTCACGGGCGTAACGCGTCCAATGCCTCGCATCGTGCACGATCTCGGCGTAAAGTTCGCGCGCTCGCCGACGATCGGCGTCGTCGCCCTGCGTCGCCAGCCAATCGGCGTACAAGCAACGAGGCGCTGCATCGCTTGCGCTGGCGAGCGCGACCTCGAATGCGGCGCGCGTGCCCGGTGCGCCGATGGCCGCCAAAGCTCGTGCGTACAGCAAGGCGGGTTCGGATTGCTGACGGGCGACGGGATGAACGGCGAAGAGCCTTTCCAGCGTCTCCTGCGTACCCGCGGCGTCGCCGTTGGCAAACTGCGCTCGCGCCAATCCCTGGAGCAAGCCCGGATCGGACGAGAACGGCCCCGTAGCCGCCGCTCGGTAATGTTCGAGCGCTTCGGCGGCGTTTCCCGCATCGAGCAGCGCGGCACCGAGCCGCATGCGATGCGCGACGGTCGGCGCGCGATCGAAAGCCACGCGCGCCTCGCGTACAGCTCGATCCGGATCGACGAACTGCGAGAAGGCCCGCGTTGCCGCCCTCGCTCCACGCGACTGGCGCAGGCTGGGCAAGTAAACAACGAACAGATAGACCAGACTGCCTAGGCCAGGGAAGAGAAACAGAATCACCAACCAGTACATGTTCTGCTGCGTGCGCACGGCATGCACCGCAAAAATGAGGGCGATGACGATGTGGATGCTTATTCCGAAAATACGCATTTGGAGAAGCTCGATCGTGGTCCGTTGTCGACGGTGCGCCGGCGAATCGGCGAACGCCATTGTGACAGAAGTGATGCCGCGCTCTCTCCAATGGCGAACTACCGGGCAACGATCGAATGGGCGCACAACGGGCGGGCGCTTCGCATAGCGTTCTTTCAACGGCACAGCGGTCCCCCACAAGACAAAAAGATCATCCTATGCAACGAGGGCCGGAAGATCGATCATTTGTAGTCCAGGTATCGCTGTCAGCGAGGGCTGAAACAAAGATGAATAGCTACCCGATCGAAGTCGATTTCCCCGACATTGCCGCGCACGCGCCTGGCAATACCGGTATCCCGTACCTGTACACGTTCGATTCGGGCGTGGCCGGCCCGCACGTCATGATCAACGCCCTCACGCACGGCAACGAGGTCTGCGGGGCGATCGTCGTCGACGAACTCTTGCGCGCACGGTTGCGCCCCCGTCGCGGCAAGCTCACGCTGTCGTTCGCCAACGTAGCGGCGTATGCGCGATTCGATCCCGCCGCGCCGGACCGGGCGCGCTTCGTCGATCAGGACTTCAACCGCGTATGGACCGCGGCGAAGCTCGACGATCTCGCGACGCGTTCGGCGGAACTGGACCGCGCCCGCGCGATGCGGCCGGCGATCGATACCGTCGATCTGCTGCTCGACCTTCATTCGATGCACGAGAAAAGCTCGCCATTGATCGTCGCCGGTCCGCTGCAAAAGGGCGCCGAACTCGCGGTCCGCCTCGGCACACCGGCCACGGCGATCCTCGACGAAGGTCACCCCGAAGGCCGCAGAATGCGCGACTACGAGGGCTTCGGCGATGAAGCGAGTCCGAAGAACGCCCTCCTGATCGAATGCGGGCAGCACTGGGAGCGAGGTGCGGTCACTGTCGCGCGAGACAGCACCGCGCGCTTCCTGCTGTTGGCGGGCATCGTCGACGAAAGCGATCTGCCGGCCGAATGGCTCAGGCCGCTCCCCGAGGAAATGCGCGTCGTGCGCGTCACGGAACCGGTCGTTGCGAAGAGCATGGACTTCCGGTTCGCCGCACCGTATACGGGCCTCGAAGTGCTCGAGAAGGCCGGCACCGTCATCGGGTGGTCAGCCGGTCAAGCCGTCACCACACCCTACGACGACTGCGTGCTCGTCATGCCGTCTCTACGCCAGTTGCGGCCCGGCGTGACAGTCGTCCGGCTCGGGCGAATCGAACAGCGCATCGCCCTTTCGCCGGACAAACAGCAACAAACAACGTAATTGCATGGTGTCGCGATCGGGTACGCGACCGAGAGCCGACCCGCTCAGCCACGCACCGGAACGCCATAAGCGCTGACGATGCGTTCATCCTGCTCGGCCGCCGAGAACGACTCCCACTCGAGCCCGTTCACATCGATGCTGCTCGAATAGGCCTGCACCGCATCGTCTTCGAACCCGACATGGCGCAACTGACCAGCGCGCTCCGGGTTCTCGTTGATCGAGAAGTTGAGCAGATCGGTGCGCCACATCGCGTACTGGCCCGGCACCACGGCGGACGGCGGCTGTCCGAGGCGGCGGCTATAGTCCGCAATGGATTCGTCGAGATTCGCAACAGCCAGCGCAATGTGAAAACGCTTCATGATGGGGTCCGCAATGAGTAGTCGACTTCAAGTCGTGCTCATCGTACCTGCGGCACACCCGCGCAACCAGTTCAGCGGTCATGCTGGTATGGACATTACCTGTCTGCCATGCCGGCCGGCCATGCGGATTCGAGCGTTCACGCAAAACAGCGCATCACTTTCGAGCGGATGGCGTGCCGACGCATGCAAATCGCACGACCTGACAGCGAAACAGCCTGCAATCGCGGAGCGCGGCACGCTCGTGAGTTTTTACTGCGGAATTTTGCCGGTCGCGGTACCTGAAGCGCCCTGCGGCGACATGCCCTGCTCACGCTTTTGCATCAGCGTGCCACCTTGTGGGGATGACGCTGGGTGGCTCGGATCCGCGTAGCGCGTGGTGCTGCCGGGCGCCTGCTGGCCGGGTTGTGTGCCTTGCTGCGTGGTGTCCGGCTGCTGGGCGGGCTGTGTGTTCTGGGCCATGGCGAGCGGGCTTGCGATGACCAGTTGCGCACAGGCGGCTATCAGTATTGGCCTGAAGAATTTCATGGTACCTCCCGGTTCGTGCGGATCGATCGAGTCGGCGGCAAGCCATCGTGCCCGCCGCCTCCCATCGATCCTTGCGGCAAGCCACGTGCCAGGTCTGGACGTGGACACGTGCCGTTGCACCGCATGATCCCGGCTCCCGCCACACTATCGCATCGCTTTCTCCCGCCCATACAGCATCATCATCACGATGATCACGAGCCCGAACACGACCTGCCGGAAGACATCGGCGGGCAGCTTGATGCCCATCGAGGCGAAATAATCCTGCGGCTGCAGCACCGAAAGAATCGACTGCAAGAGGGTAATCAGAATCACGCCGGCTACGGTGCCGAGATAAGTACCGCGGCCGCCGAGCACATTGGTTCCGCCCAGCACGATGGCCGCGATCGTGGGCAATAGATAGGGATCGCCCATGGCCTGGTACGAGCGGTTTGCCCATCCGGCCAGCAGCACGCCGCCGGCCGCCGCGCAAGCGCCGGAAAACGCGAAAGCGATCAACGTGACCCTCCGGCTATCGACGCCGGAAAGAAACACCGCCCGCTCGCGATTTCCGATTGCATAAATCTGACGACCGAATACGGTGCGTGTCAGGATATAAACGGTAATGGCCCCAAGCGCGATCCATACGAGCAGCGGATTGGAAAAACCGGGGATCCACTGACCACTGGCAAGCTCGATCATGAGTGGCGTCGCCCGGTCCTGAGGTGCGAACCCCCCGGTGTGATAGACCATGAGGCCTTGGGCGACGGCATTCATGCCGAGCGTGAAGATCATGGAAGGCGCCCGCAGATAAGCCACACCCCAGCCGTTCACCACGCCGATCAAAGCGCCGCATAAAATCCCGAACGGGACGGCAAGCGGTACGCCAAGCGCGTTGCCGAGAATGCCCGATGCGCCGGTGGCCATCATGCCGCCGATGCCGATCGTCCACGGAATCGAGAGGTCGATCTGTCCCATCAGAATCACGATCATCTCTCCGGTCGCAATCACGCCGAGGAACGCCGCAACCTGAAGTTGTTGACCGAGATAGTCGACGGACAAAAAGCCTGGTTTGGCAACGGCGCCCAACAAAAGGAGCAGCACGATGCAGCCAAATGCGATCAATGTCGCGACGTCGATCTTGGGCAAGGAACGAAGCATGGCGGCTTTAGCGATAGAGATCGAGCTTGTTGCGCACGCGCAGCAGGCGCAGCGAGCCAAGGCTGACGGCGAACAGCAACACCACGCCGACGAATAGCGGCTGCAGCACCGGATTGATGTTGAAGACAACGAGCAGATCGCCGACCGTGCGCATCACGAACGCCCCGAAGACAGAGCCGACTACGCCGCCCGAGCCCCCGAAAAGCGAGGTGCCGCCGATCACCAGCGCGGCAATCGAGTTCAGCGTATAGTCCCCGCCCAGCGCGGCACGCGCTTCGCCGGAATACGTCAGACACGTGAGCAACAGCCCGCCCACCGCGGCGAAGAGCCCCGCGAGCGTATAAGCGCAAAGCTTGGCTCGCGCAATCGGAACGCCGGACATATAAGCGGCCTGTTCCGACGAACCGACCGCATAGGCCGCTCTGCCTAGCGTGGAGTTCCGGTAGGGCATCCAGATCAGAACGACCGCCCCTACGATCAGCACCACCGACGAAGGCACGCCATAGGTCGATCTCGTCATCAGATCGGCGAAATCGCCGTTGACGTCACCGCCCGGCTGCGGTCGCAGCGCAAGCGCAATCCCAAAGTAGATCGCGCTCGTTGCAAGCGTCGCAATGAGGGGCTGCAGCCGCCCATAGACGACGATCAATCCATTCGCGAGACCGCATGCGAGACCTGCCGCGAGGACGCCGGCAATGCCGAGGATCGTCATGGCCGGACTGCCCGTGACGATGACCGATGCGAGGCAATTGGTCAGCATGAAGATCATGCCGACCGACAGATCGAGCCCGCCCGTGAGCACGGGCACGGTCTGCGCCATCGCAACGAGCGCCAATAGCGCACCCTTGTTCGCGGCGGTATTGACGACATCCGAGCTCAGCCCCGTCGGCTGCGCGGCGCCATATACCGTGAACATGATTGTGAAAATTACGGCCGCCGCGAGCGCGCCGCGCTCGGCGGCGAGCCGATATCGCCAGTTTTTGTCGCGCGCTCCGACCGTCATCTTCGCCCCTCGTTCCACCGTTGCATCGGCAACCTCTAAGCAGCGTTCGAAGCCGGCCGCTCGCCCGCCGAAGACAAGTTCAGCGCCGCACCCACGAGCGTGCGCTCGGTCAGCTCGGCGCCTTGCAGCATCCGGCTGATCGTGCCGTCGTAGAAGATGGCCACGCGGTCGCAGCAACCGATCAGTTCGTCATAGTCGGTCGAATAGAAGAGCACGGCCGTTCCCTGCTGCGCGAGCCGGCGCAGCAGCAAATAGATCTCCTGCTTCGTGCCGACATCGATGCCGCGCGTCGGATCGTTCAGGAGCACGATGCGCGGGCGCGTCATCAGCCACTTGCCGATCACCACTTTCTGTTGGTTACCGCCGGAAAGCGCGGCCACGGGACCGTCGAGGCCATCCGATTTGATGGCCAACTGCCGCACGAGCGCGTCGAGCTGCTCGGCCTCCGCCTTGCGGTCGATGCGGCCGAACCGGCTCAGCGTCTCGATCGCGGCAAAAGAGAGATTCTCGCGAACCGTCATCGGCAGCATCAGCCCTTCGTTCTTGCGGTCTTCCGGAATCAGCGCGAGCCCGAGTTCCGGCGACTTCGCCTGACGCGGGCTGCCGATTTTCACGGGCCGGCCAGCCACTTCGATCGTCCCCTCCACACCGATCAGCGCACCGAATAGTGCGAGCAGGAACTGTCGCTGGCCCTGACCGTCGAGACCGCCCAGACCGACGACCTCGCCCGGATAGACTTCGAGCGAAATATCGTTCAATTCCCCGGCCCAGGACAAGTTACGCACGGCAAGCGCCGGTGCTCCTTCGCGCCGCGTTCCGCCGAGCGGCGGGAAGGCACTCGAATACTCACGGCCGATCATCATTTCCACGATGGCATCGTCCGATCGCGTGCCGGCGGCGAAGGTTTCGATGTAGCGACCGTTGCGAAACACGGTGCATTCGTCGGCAAGCTCGGCGATTTCGTGCATGCGATGGGAGATGTACACGATAGCCATGCCCTCGGCCCGAAGCTGCTTCAGCAAGGTGAAGACCTTGGCTACATCGGCTGCTGTCAACGCCGAGGTCGCCTCGTCGAGGATCAGCACTTTTGGCCGCCGTGCCAGCGCCTTGGCGATTTCCACCAACTGCTGGCGCGAGAGCGGAAGCTGGCCTACGGGCGCGGCCGGGTGGATATCCTCGCCGCCGACCCGCGCCAGCATTTCCTGCGCCCGCCGCCGCTCCTGCGCGCGATCGATCAATCCGAGACGGCGAAGCGGATCGGCAATATTGATGTTGTCGGCCACCGTGAGATCAGGCAGCAGCGAAAGCTCCTGAAAGATGCACGATATGCCCGCGTCCGCCGCCGCGGCGGGCGTAGGGAAGCTGACCGGCATACCGCCAAGCACGATGCGCCCGCGCTCGGGTTGGACCACGCCTGAAAGGATCTTGATGAACGTGGATTTGCCGGCGCCGTTTTCGCCGAGAAGCGCATGAATCGAGCCCGCGCGACACGAAAACCGCACGTCCTCGAGCGCCCGGACGCCGCCGTAATGCTTCGACACACCCTCCACGCGGAGCAGTGGATCCGATGCTCCCTCCCCCATCGTCGTGCCTCCCCTTTTCGGCCGCGGCAACGATGCGCGGCCAAGCTCAAGCGTTCAGTTGTTCTGGCTGCTCTGCTTCGCAATTTCCTCGGCGGAGAACCCGATATTGCAACTGGGGAAGTTGTTGCCGGCGAAGAAGCTGCCCGGCAGTTTGGGGAAGACGTTCTTGTCCGGCGTAAAAGGCGAATAGTCGACCGAAGTGGGCAGCGCGATGCTTTGCGGCACCACTTTGCCTTGCAGCGCCGCAATCGCGGTTTTGATCGCCACCGCGCTTTGCGCCGGCCCGGTACCGCCCGACTGGCAGGTCAGGTTTGCCTTGTCGCACAGCATCCGATAAGCGTTCTCCGTCTCGCCGGAGATCGGCGCCTTGAACTTGCCCGCATCGAGCATGGCCTGCACCGTGCCTTGGGAGCCGCCCTGCACATAGATACCGTCGAAAATGCCGCCCGCGGCGATCGCATCCGCGGTCGCCTTCTGCGCGTCGCCCGGGGCCCAGTTGCCGATCACGTCGACTACCTTGACCTTACGGCCCGACTTGTCGAGTACTTCATGAAAGCCCTTGTCGCGGGCGAGATCCACCGGTTGGCCGGACGGTCCGCGTACGTGCAGGAACGTCAGATCGCCGCTCTTCTTTTTGGCTTCCTTCAGCAAGAACGTCGCCGCCATTTCACCGAGCCCGACCTGGTTCACGTTGACCGAGATTTGATCGGGGCTGTCGATGACGTTATCGAACGATACGACGACGACACCCTTCGCATTGGCCTTGCGCACCACGCCCTTGAAAGCCGCGGAATTGTTGGCATCGACGATGATGGCATCGAAGCCTTGATCGATGAAATTGTTGGCGGCCGCAATCTGCGCCGAGATGTCCTGGCCAACCGAGACGACCTTGAATTCCTTGATGTCGTTTTTGACCGCCGGCTGGGAAACATAAGCTTTGGCAACGCGGATCATCTGCACGCGCCAGTCATTGGCAATAAAACCGTTGACGAGCGCGATTCGATAGGGGCCCGGTTTGGCCGGCCACTGGAAGTACTTCGTGTCGGCCGCCTGCGGCTTGAAACAGCCCGGATCGGCGCCGGGCCCGCTGATCACCTTCGGGCCTTGCGCAACTGCTGGAGTCGATAACGCGACCGCCATCAGTGCGCCAACGATCATGGGATGCAGAGCTTTATGCCAAGCTTTCATTGACCTATCCCCATCGAAAGGTATATCGCCGCAATGCGGGCAAGTGTGGAGAGTGGCGATTGCCCTGTCAAGAAGTGAGAGGGATCGTCACTTAATGGGATGTCGTGGAGCAGGTCGTATTTTGCGCTGCAGCAGCGGGCGTCGCACCGCCGATCAATTCCCGTCCGACGGCTTTTCTCCGCTGTCCTCCGTTCTGAAACCGGCCATCTGTTCGGCCAGATCCTGCGGCCGCGCGTGCCGTTCGGGGTGTACATCCCAGTCGAACACCGTGCGCGCCACCTCTGCGTGGCCATGAACGCAATTACTCGAGTCGGCGCCGCTCGTCTCGTATTCGGGATAAATCGGCTGCCGCTGAACTGCCTTCATACGCGCGAGTTGATCATCCGTCATCTCCCCATGGTCGATTACGCGCGACGCCGATTGCGGATCGATGAGCTTGTCGTCACCCGCCTTGATTGCCGGGCCCTTCAGAGCATTGACGCGAAACGGCGTGCCATCGGGCAGATAGCCGCTCACCTTGGAGCGGCGTACCTTCGGTGCATGCGGATCGGTGCGTCGCGAATGTCCGATGGCGCGCGCCAACTCCGGCTCTCTTGCGCGCTCGGCTTCCGACGTTTGATATTGGATGTGTCCGGGATCCGTGACGTCGCCTGCTTCATTGATCTTCGTGTCGCTCACCACCGTGCTGACGCGCCTGCCCGGCAGCGCCGACAACATGGGCGAGACGCTGCGAGCCCGTGAGGCACCTTGGGAAGGCTCTTGTTCGGCCGTGCGGTTGTTCGTCCTTTTTCCAGCGGTGCTGCCCGTCTGGCTAAGCGCTCTCGCGGCGCGGCCCACTCCTCTGCCATGCATTCGGCCCTCTCCGTTGTCGCGATTTATCGTCGGAGTATCGGGTCGAGGCCGTTGTCATGTTTCAAGCGGCAGCGTAAAACCGCTCCCGCCAGCGAAATGTGGGGCGTCCCCTTCGGTATCGGGCCCGAGCGAAGAATCGACCGATTTCAAGGCCTCCATCGATACACGACGACACTGGATCCGTTGTAGTTGTCCTTCGCGATCAGGTACTCCCCGTTCGTTCTCAGATAGGCCCGCAGTCCATACATCGAATCCACGTCGTTGCCGACGTCGATCCTGCCTTCCCTGCTGTTGGTCAGCGTCGCCACTCGCTGGCCGCCGCTCAGGCTGAATACGTCGATGTTCGGCACCGTATGGACGTACCCCACGAAAAGATAGTCTCCAGCGGCTGCAAGCGACTTCGCGCTCGCGTTGTCCAGTACCACGACCGGGTTCGGTCTACGGGTGTTGCCGGCAAGCCAACCGTGATAGACCTCGATGCGCTCGCTCATCTGCGTCCAGTCGAGCGTACTGCCGCTGCCCTGCGCCAGAATCATCGTGTCGCTCTCGGGCAAGTAAACGATTCGCACGAGCGGACGAACGCTGGCCGGGACGGGGATCGTTTCGGGCGGGCTCCACCTCGGTTTCCCATCGGCGCCGAACCCGAGAAGCCGGTAGTGGTAGATCGCGTCGGTCTTATCGAGCGCTGCCCAGACGTCGCCCTTGCTGTCCAGGCAAAAGCCTCCTGTCACTTCCCGCACCGTATCGAACAAGTCGCCGGGCAACGAGCCGTCCGGTATGGCGATATATCCATGCGCGGGATTGAAATGAAAGAAATGAAACGTTCTAGGGTTTTGACTTGCCGCGACCAGAATGAGATTCCCTCCCACGCGGGCCAGTTGTCCGAAATGCTCACCGCGCTGGCTGCCGTCGAGGCGCGGGTCCGAGGGAAACTCGAACGGATCGACGGTATTGGCAAAAAAGACGCCGCCCGACTTTCCACGATAGATGTTCGTACCGCTGTAAAAATCGGTGGCATCGTTACCGGGATCGGGTGCGGCAATCGCTTCGAAATTGAGCGAATGCAATTCCCACTGCATTCGACCGGCCCTGTCATACGCCCGGATATCGGTGCCGCCGGTCCGGGCGAGGTCCCATCCACTACCCCAGGGATTGTTGAGGACATAGAGATTGCCGCTGTCATCGCGTCCGATCCCTACCACGCGATTGAAGCGTTTCTCGCCCGTTTGCCCTTTGATGCCCGTCGAGGTATCGAGGTAGCCGCCGCGCACACCGAATGTGCCCACGAGTCTGGGAAGCCCGTTCGAAAACGAATATCGCTTGATGTTCAAATCGGGGCCTTCGTCGCCCACCAGCAGCTGCTTCGAGGTCGAATCCCAGAAAAGCGCGGACGGCCGCGATTCCTCCGGCAAACGAATGGCCGTCAATTGACGCCCGGCCGCGCTGAACTCGACGATTTCGCCCTCGTCTTTCCGGGCAACCCAGACATTTCCGGCATCGTCCGCGGTCAGCGCGCCCGGTTTCTGAAAAGCGATATCGCGCTGCCAGATGCCATCGACGGTATAGATGCGAACCCGGCTGCCGGGAAAGTCACTCGCGTAGACCAACGATTTCGACGCCGCAAGACCGGCGATTCGATCGGCATGAACGCCGACACTCGCATTGCTGACCTGGAACACCCGGTCGCGCAAGCCAGTCGTTCGATCGAAACGTCCGACCGCCCCGCTGCCGGCACGCGCGCTCGACTGCAACTCCGCAAAGATCGAGGTGGCATTTCCGGCGATGGCCCCGCCTTGAACGTCGTTGTGCCGGCCGATGGAGCCGATCGTTTTACCGTTGCGATAGATTCCGATACCGCCCGCGCTCTCGTCCCACATCGATGCCGTATAGATCGTGCCGTCAGGCGCGACCCACATCGAACGGGCCGCATTGCCGACATGCTCGGCGAGCGAACCGTAAGAATTCGCGAGCCAGTCCGTGGTGTATCCCGCGGCACATGACGGCGCAACCGCCGCGACCATGGCGCCGAAAAGCGCCATACGCATTATTTTGTTTTTCAGCATCGATTTTTGTCCTGAGCTTGCTCGCGAACTTCAATCATAGCAACCGGAATTTGTTGAAAAATTCCCGCAAGCCTTACGCATATTTTTTATTCAATATAGTTAAAACGATCGCTGACGATAACGCGCGCCGTGCCCGCGAAACGCGATCGGAGAAGACTTGATTGCGTTCGCAGCGCCCGCGCTTCGTATCGGTATCGCGGCGGCGTCAGCTTACGTGCTATTTCTTTTGGTTTTATGTTTTGCGCCGCGACCTCTCGCGCCGCACGCAGACGATGCAACGTTTTTTCGTCCAACACATTTCGCACAGAGACGCGGCAGAGGTCGCTCAACAATCGACCTTCGCGTCGCCTTTTCGAAGCCGGAACTCGGCTGTTCCGGCCCAGCGGGCGGCGCCGGCGGCGACATCGAAAGGGGCACTGGCCGGATTACCTGTGTCGCGCATCGGCACATGCAGGCCCGATCGCTCGGAGCCCGACGTCGCCAGGCGCAGCGCGACGTCTTTTGCGGCTCCCGGCAACAAGGCGCATGTGCCTACCGTGAGAGATGCGTTGGTCGCTGCGCTCCTTTCCAGAGCGCAGATGCTTGTCTTGTCGAAGGGGAGGTATGAACCGCTTGTCGTGCGGTATATGCAGGACAAGCATGGCATCCATATCGAGCCGTCGGGGGATGCAATAGCAGGTGAGGTTTTCATAAACCGCGGAGCGAAGCGATTCAAATACATGCGGGATGCCGAAATTCCGAATTTCGTCGCCCGCCGTGAACTGAGCGTCGGCTTCGCGGGCTCCCACCAGGTACATGGCGCTCGGGCGGCCGGCGCCCCACCCGGGCTGCGCGATATTCCGGTGATCGCGCATCCGACTGCACGATTCGTTTTGGCGGCGCATGAAGCCAACATCGATATCCTCCTCAAAAAAATCAGCAACGGACAAACGCTGATACTCACGACGGAATATGTTCCATCGGGTCGTCGCATCGCGGCCGAGAAAGGATGGCCCGTGTATCTTTACCGCTCCGGCAAAGGCATGGCGGAAATCGACGCCGGGGAGTTCCCAGAGCGATTCGATGGCGTAATCGCAATCGCCGACACCGGAAATACGCTTGCCGCGAACGACCTTCACATAGTTCGGGAATTCGATCCCCTTGCGCCGCTTGCGATCCATTTGCTATGGCAAGCAAAGGACCGCAAAGGCAGTGGTCGAACCAGTAGCATGGAGCTGCTCGACGTTCCGTCGGAGAGCCCGGAACGGCAAGCCCGATGGAATCCTTGGCTCGACGGCTCGCACGCCGACAGAATCAAGAAGATGCTTGCCGCCCCGCATCGGCAGGCCCGCACCGAGCACAGCCAGACCGGGAATGAATGGCCGTCAGGTCGCATCGAAGACCCCCGATAAATACTTGAGCGGTTTCGTGCGCTCTCTCACAGGCGGCGAAACATCCGGGAGCAACAATGAATGTACGGACACGCGAGGCCGGCCTCCGCTCTTTCGAGCGGTAGCGTCCCCTTTGTGCCCAACGCCAACCCAATGGAGCGAGCCGTGAGTATCAAGACTTCGGGAACCGCCCATCCGGCCTTACACGGCATGGCTGCGGCGTCATTATTCTGCGTTACGCTCTGGGTGCTGCCGCTGTCGACCTACGCGGCACCGCCCGCCTCCTCACCCGCCAAGACTATTCGTCCCTCGCCCGACAGCGGCAGCCGCAACGGCAGCATTGAAAGCGCACCCAACTACGCGATGTTCGTCGACCGATACGGGCCCGCCGTCGTCAATATCCGTGCAGCGGGCGACGCGGACCGACCGGCGCAACTCGACGCGATCGCCCCCGACGATCCGATCGGCGCCCTTCTTCAGCCCTCTGCCTCGCAACAGGATCAATCCTCGCCCGCTCGTGTCATGTGGGGGCGCGGGTCGGGGTTCATCGTCAGCCCCGATGGGCTCGTCGTGACGACGGCACACACCGTGAACCGCGCGGACGAGGTCACGGTGACGCTGACCGACCGGCGCCAGTTCAAGGCACGCGTGCTCGGCGTCGATCCGCGAACCGATGTCGCGCTGCTTCAAATGCAAGGCGCGTCGAAACTCCCTGTCGTGCGGCTTGGCGACGCTGCGAGGGTAAACACCGGGGAGCCCGTGTTGACGATCGGCGCGCTCGAGGGCGCGCAAAACACGGTCACTGCGGGGATCGTCAGCGTCGCGCCACATGTGTTGCCCGACGGCACGACGTTCCCGTTCTTTCAGACCGAGATTGCCGTGAACCCCGATAACTCGGGCGGTCCCCTGCTGAACCGAGACGGCGCGGTAATCGGCGTGGACGTGCAGCTTTACGTCGACGCACCACGCTATCAAACGATGACGTTCGCCATCCCGATCAAGGCGGCAATCGAACTGCGTACACATTTGCTGGGTCAGGCGAAGGTCGGCGGCGGCAGTCTCGGCATTGCTACGCAGGATCTCGATCCCGGTCTGGCGACGGCGTTCGGCCTATCGCGACCGCAAGGCGTACTCGTCACGCTCGTCGCGCCGACGACGCACGGCACCGCTGCCAACGGTCTGAGGGCCGGCGATGTCATCACGCATGTCAACGGAAAGAGCGTCGATCACGCCGCCGACTTGCGCGATGCCGTCGCGGAGCTGGCGCCAGGCTCGAAGGTCACGCTGAAAATCGTCCGCAACAACAAGCCGATGGCGTTGAGTGCAACGGTAGCCGCGTCCGCCGACGCCGCGGCACCCAGCAGCGACGATCTCGACCGGGTCGGTCTAGCCGTCCATCCGCTCAGCGAAGCGGAACGGCATGCAAGCGGGGTCGAAGCCGGTTTGCTCGTCGACGCGGCCTCCGGTCTCGCGGCGGATGCCGGCATCGAGCCCGGCGATATCGTGGTGTCGGTGAACGGAAAGCCCGTTGCGTCTCGCGAAGCGTTGGCCGCGCTCGTCGCCGCGAGCCCGAAGGTCGCCGCGTTGCTGATCGTTCGCGATAACACGCGTACGTTCGTGTCGCTGAAATCGAGGTAGCGCGGCCCGCGCCGGGCGAAACCGGTTTGCTCCGTTACCGGCCGGCGCCCGGCTCCGGCGCCGCGAAGCTTCCCGTATCCCTCAGGCGCGCCACGGTCCTCGCGCCCAAAAGCGTCAACACGGGCCGGCCGCGCCCGCCGCCCGTGTGTTCGATATCGATCAACTCGCGCGCAACGAGCGACGCGACGTTCGAGTCGTCGATATCGACGCGCTCCGGCGCGTCCGTGGCGACAAATAGCAAAGCGATCTCATGCGGCGTCAGCATTCCGCTCCCCATGTCGGATCGATCGTCGAAAGTGCACGCAGTTTGGCTCAAGCGCCCCGCTCCCGAAACCGGACTCGGGCGGAATGTCGGGTAGGACTTCCTTACTCGCATGTAGGGATATTCCTATTCGTCTGACACGAGACCCGCTAGCGGCAAACGCACGTTCCCTAGCTTTTTCCAGCCTTTCAATTGCGCCCTCTCATGAAAAGAACCACACTTTCAAGACGCACGAGAATGCGTATGAGAGGCGCCTGATGATCAAGGTCCTACTCGCGGACGACCACACCGTCGTGCGGCAGGGGCTGCGCCATATTCTCGAGACGGCCGGGGATTTCGAGGTCGTCGGTGAGGCGGGGGATGGCGCGGCGGCGCTCGATCTGGCTAATCGCGTCGACGCCGACGTGCTGCTCCTCGATTTGTCGATGCCCGAATGCACGGGACTGGACTTGATCAGCCATATCCGTGAGGCAGCGCCGCAATTGCGCATCCTCATCGTGACGATGCATGCCGAGCAACAATACGTCGCCCGCGCTTTCAGTGCGGGGGCCGCGGGCTACATGACGAAGGAAAGCGCCGGGCTCGAACTCATCTCGGCGCTCAAAAAGCTTGCTACCGGCGGCGTCTATATCAGCGTGCCGATCGCCGAACGGCTCGCGGGCCGGTTGCGCGAGCCTGGGCAGGCGTCGGCTCATCAGCGGCTTTCGCGGCGTGAACTCGACGTACTGCGTCGCCTCGCCCGGGGCAAGTCGGTCACTGAAATCGCCACCGAACTCGACCGTAGCGTGAAAACGGTCAGCACATACAAGCAGCGTATCCTCGAAAAACTGAAGCTGCCGCATGAGGCCGCGCTGATTCGCTACGCGGTTCGTCATCATCTGATCGATGCCGAGGAAGAAGAATAGGCAAACATCGGCCATCCGCCGCGCGGTGACGCAAATGAACGAGTTGCCCGACCCATCCCAGATGTTCATGTCGACGTCGCCGCCCGGGCCTCGCGACAGGCGGCTCGCTGCGGGGATCATGGGCGTCTCGGCCGCACTCTTCATCGCACTGGTTCCGTTCGCCGATCGCCCGCTACCGGAGGTATGGGCGTTCATCCCGCTCTATCAAGCGGCTTTGATCGTCAATGATTTCGTCACAGCGGCGCTTTTAGTCGGACAGTTCGCGATCCTGGGTTCAACCGCGCTGCTCGTTCTCGCGTTCGGTTACCTGTTCACCGGCTTCATGGGCAGCGCTCACGCGCTTACGTTTCCGGGCCTCTTCACGACAACCGGGTTGCTTGGCGCAGGAGAACAAACGACTGCATGGCTTTATATGTTCTGGCACGGCGCCTTTCCCATCGCAATCGCAGCCTACGCCCTTTGGAAGCCTACCGCCCATGTGCGCAGCGGCGCCTGCGCAGTCTGGATCGCAGCCTGCGTCGTCGCAGCGTTGCTGGCAACGAGTGCGCTCGTGACACTGACCACAACGGGCCACGCTCTGCTGCCCCGCATCATGGCGGGTCACCGCATGACACCCTCAGTGCTGGTCGTCGTCTGGACGGTATGGGGGCTCAATCTCGCCGCGCTCGTCATCTTGTGGCAACGGCGGCCACACGCCATTCTCGATATCTGGTTGATGGTCGCGCTAGGCGCGTGGCTTTTCGACATCGCCCTCTCGTCCATTTTCAATCGAGGCCGATTCGATTTGGGCTTCTACGCCGGGCGCATCTACGGGCTGCTCGCCTCGTCGACCGTGCTCTTCGCGCTGCTCTTCGAGCATGCCAAGCTCTATGCGCACGTCGTCAATGCCCTGGCGGCAGAACGGACCGAACACCTGCTCGTGCAGGAGAAAACAGCGCAGATCAACGAGGCGAACGCGCGGCTCGAGCATCGTGTGGCTGCGCGCACGCGCGAACTGACCGCGTCGAATGCGGAACTGCGTCGCGAGATCGCGGAGCGCGAGCGCGCCGAGCGAGCCTTGAAAACATCGCGCGAGGAAGTGCGTGAGCTGTCGGCCACCTGCGCCACCGCGCGGGAGGCCGAACGGCGCCGCATCGCACGCGAGCTCCACGACGAACTCGGACAAACGCTCGGCATGCTGAAAATCGACCTCGATTGGCTCATGGACAATGTTCCGCAAGACGACGCTCACGTCGCCCGAAAGATTGCCTCGATGCATACGCTGTTGAGCGGGACGATCAAGTCCGCTCGGCGCATCGCCTCGGACCTCCGTCCGCTGGTACTCGACGATCTTGGATTCGTGGCCGCGACGCGCTGGCTCGTGACGAACGTCGAGCAACGATACGGCATTCATTGCAAACTGACCTTCCACCCGGCCGATCCCGCGCTCGTCGAGCCTTACGCCACTGCCGCCTTTCGAATCGTTCAGGAGGCGCTCACCAACATCGCACGTCACGCGCAAGCGTCGCACGCCGACATTACTGTCGCGCTCAGCGACAGCCAACTCCTGCTGCGGGTCCGCGACAACGGGATCGGATTCGATTTAACCCGCCCGCGAAAGAGCGGATCGTACGGACTCATTGGACTGCGCGAGCGCGCCTATCTGCTGGGAGGCACCTTCGAGATCGAGGCTTCGCCCGGCAACGGCACGAGCGTCGAAGTCCGCATCCCGCTGGAAACAAGCCGCAACAACACGGAGCCGTGGGCGAGCGGCGCCCGCAGCACCGGACAGGCTTAACGTCATTCGTATTACAAAACAGAAAGCGCCCCGGCTGGCCGAGCGCGGCGCCTTGCCTCGCGCAACGCGGGGCATCGAACGCCGTCGAGGGCCGATTGCTGGCGACGTTCGCCGTTTTCGCCAATAATGCGTCGATAACAATCGCAGGACGGAGGCGCCATGGAATATTCCCCCGAAGCCATTCGTACCGTCGCGGTGGTCGGTCACACCGGTTGCGGCAAGACTTCGCTCGTCGAAGCGCTCCTCCACGAAAGCGGTACGATCCATGCGCCAGGCAGCGTCGAGCGCGGCACCACGGTCTGCGATTTCGATCCGCTCGAGCGCAAATATCACCATTCGCTGAGTTCGGCGATCGCGCACGTCGATTACCGCGACACCCGCATCTATCTGGCCGATACCCCGGGTTATCCCGACTTCTCGGGCCTGTCGATCAGTGCGCTGCCCGCCGTGGAGACAGCGGCCATCGTCATCAACGCACGCGCCGGCATCGAAATGACGACGCGGCGCATGATGGCCTGGGCTCAGGCGCGCAAGCTGTGCCGAATCATCGTCGTCAATGGCATCGACGGCGAGAAGGTCGATCTGCCCGATATCGTCGCTCAGATTCAGGATACGTTCGGCAAAGCGTGCCTGCCGATCAATCTGCCCGCCCAGGGTGCGCAAGCGGTGGTCGACTGCTTCTTCAATCCTTCGGGCGAATCGGACTTCCTGACGGTAGCCGCGGCGCACGATGCGCTCATCGATCAGGTGATCGAGCTCGATGCGAATCTGATGGAGCTCTATCTCGAACAAGGCGAAGCGATCAGCCCCGAACAGCTGCATGAGCCGTTCGAGCGCGCGTTGCGCGAAGGGCATCTGGTGCCGATTTGCTTCACCTCCGCCGCCACGGGCGCCGGCATTCGCGAACTCCTCGATATCTTCGTGAAGCTGTTGCCGAGTCCGCTCGAAGGCAACCCGCCTCTTTTTTATCGCGACGTCGATGGCCGTCGCGAGGCCGTTCAAGCTCAACCGCTCGCGGACAAACATGTGCTCGCGCACGTATTCAAGATCGTGGTGGATCCGTACATCGGCAAAATGGCCGTGTTCCGGATTCATCAAGGCACGGTTCGGCGCGACAGCCAGCTCTATATCGGCGACGCACGCCAACCGTTCAAGGTCGCGCATTTGATGACGCTCCAGGGCAAGGAACACGTCGAGATAGCGCGCGCGGGACCGGGCGATATCTGCGCGACGGCCAAGGTCGACGAGATCGGCTTCGATGCCGTTCTTCACGACTCCCCCGACGACGGCAATATTCATCTCGCGCCGCTCGCGTTTCCCACACCGATTTACGGCCTCGCGATCGAGCCCGAGCGCCGCGGCAACGAGCAGCGCCTGTGGGAAATCCTTCAGAAGCTGACGGCCGAAGACCCTTGCTTGCGAATCGAACATTCGGGCAACAACGAAACGGTCGTACGCGGTCTTGGCGAGCTGCATCTGCGACACATGCTGGAACGGCTCGCCGATCAATACAAGGTCTCCGTGCTCACCCGGCCTCCCAGGATCGCGTATCGGGAAACGATCGTCGCGCAAGCGGAAGGACATCATCGGCACAAGAAGCAGACCGGCGGCGCCGGACAATTCGGCGAAGTCATGTTGCGCGTCGAACCCTTGCCGCGTGGCAGCGGCTACGAATTCGTCGATGCGGTCAAAGGCGGCGCCATTCCCGGTCAATTCATGCCGGCCGTCGAGAAAGGGATCCTGCAGGCGATGGAAAGCGGGCCGCTGGCCGGCTTCCCGATGCAGGACGTGCGTGTGACGGTTTACGACGGCAAGAGCCACCCCGTCGATTCGAAGGAAGTTGCGTTCGTCACGGCGGGACGCAAGGCGTTCATCGACGCCGCGCTGAAGGCGCAGCCTCTCGTCCTCGAGCCGATCGTCAATATCGAAGTGATGACGCCCGAGGCGGCCATCGGCGACATCATCGGCGACCTGTCCACGCGCCGCGCCCAGGTACAAGGCACGCGCGCACTCGCCGGACACGCCGTCGTGGTAACGGGAAAGGTGCCGCTATCGGAGCTGACCGATTATCAGTCCCGCCTCAACGCCATAGCCGGAGGACATGGCAACTACAGCATCGAATTCAGTCACTACGACGCGATCCCGCCCAATCAGCAGGAGCGGCTCGCCGCGGAATATCGCAAGCAACACGAAGCTGCGGCGCAGTGAATGCGCCGTCCAGGGCGTGCCTCGATTGACGTGGCGCGAGACTTGCGCACCGACTCAGACCGCCCTCGTCCACACCTTCTGCGATGCGACACCCGTTTTTCACGATCGGTCATTCGACACGCACGCTCGACGAGTTCGTGGGCCTGCTCGAGGCCTCCGATATCGAACTGCTCGTCGATGTGCGCAGCTTTCCGCGCTCGCGAACGAACCCGCAGTTCAACGTGGACACGCTGCCGGATGCGCTGGCGGCGCACGGAATCGAGTACCGTCATCTGCGGGAGCTCGGCGGACGGCGAGGCAAATCGCAGCGCACCGAGCCTTCGGCGAATGGATACTGGACGCATCCCGCGTTTCGCAACTATGCCGACTACGCATGCACCGCGACCTTCGCGCAAGGCTTGGCCGCGCTGCTCGACTTGGGCGCGCGCAAGCGCTGCGCCATCATGTGTTCCGAGGCCGTCTGGTGGCGCTGTCATCGCCGCATCATTACCGACTACTTGCTGGCGCGCGGCGAAACGGTCAGACACATACTGGGGGATCGTCATGTGGAAGCCGCCACCATGACGCCGAGCGCTCAACCTCAGCCGGACGGCACCATCGTCTATCCTGCCGGCACGCAGTCGTGATCAGGCACGATCCGCGTGCCGCCGGCTCCATACGAAAGACGCGAAAAGGAGAAACGCATGTCGAAGATCAAGCAGAAAATCGCCCCTTTTCTCTGGTTCGAAGACCAGGCCGAAGAAGCGGCGCGCTTTTATACGTCGGTATTCGACGATAGTCGCATTATCGACATCAATCGCTACCCGGACGCCGTGCCCGACAAAGCCGGTTCGGTCATGCTCGTCACGTTCGAGCTCGCAGGCCAGGTGTTCTATGCCCTGAACGCCGGGGCGCACCAGAAGTTCAACGATGCCATCTCGCTTCTGGTCGATTGCGAAACGCAAAATGAAATCGACGCCCTGTGGGCGAAGCTCACCGCGGGCGGCGAAGAACGGCCGTGCGGTTGGCTAAGCGATCGCTACGGCGTGTCATGGCAAGTCGCGCCGACGCGGCTTCTCGAACTGATATCGGACGAAGATCGCGCGGTTGCTTCGGCGGCCATGCGCGCAATGTTCGAGATGAAGAAAATCGTGCTGGCGGATATCGAGCGCGCGGTCGCCGCACTCGGTCGGTGAGATCACTGAGGTTCGAGGTGAACAAGCGCCTCCGAGCGCGCTGGCCGGCCGAGGAGAAAGCCCTGCGCGTGCGTACAACCGCAAGCGCGGACGAAGTCGAGTTGCTCGTTCGTCTCGACGCCCTCGGCCGTCGTCGGCATCCCGAGTTCGCGTGCCAGTGCAACGATTCCGCGTACGACCGCCGCCGATTTGCTCTGATGCACGGCCGTTTTGACGAACGATCCATCGATCTTGAGCTTGTCGAACGAAAAGCGCACGAGCGTCGACATCGTCGAGTACCCCGTGCCGAAGTCGTCCAGTACGAGCCCGACTCCCTGTGCCCGCAGGTTCGCCAAATTCCGGCGCGTGTGCACGTCGTCGCTCAGAAACACGCTTTCCGTGACTTCGATATTCAGCCGCTGCGGCGGCAGGCCCGTTGTCTTCAGCACCGTTGCAACGGTCGATGCGAACGAGGCCTCGGTCAATTGAACCGGCGATACATTGACAGCAACCACTGCGGCATCGGGCCAACTCAGTGCATCGATGCACGATTGGCGCAGCGCCCACTCGCCGAGCGGCACGATCAATCCGGTTCGCTCGGCGATCGGAATGAAGGCGGCCGGCAACAACTCACCCCGACTCGGATGCGTCCAACGGAGCAATGCCTCGCGGCCTGTCACCACCCTCGTGGCGATCTCGACGACAGGCTGGTACTCCATGCGCAAGCCCCTGAAAGTGCGCAGCGCGCCTTCGAGATCGCTGCGCATGAGACTCAGTTCTTCGTTCGTTGCATGCGCCGAGGGATTGAAAACGGCCGACGCGCTCTTGCCGCTGCGCTTCACCGCATACAACGCCCGGTCCGCGCAGATCAGCAACTGGGCGCCGGTATCGCCGTGATCGGGGTAGAGCGCAATACCGACGCTCGCACCGACATGCACCGTGGCATCGCTCAATACGAACGGCTGTGAAAGCGCCTTGACGATGCGATCGGCAAGCGCGGACGCGTCGGCCGACAACGTCGTACCGTCGGACACGACGACAAACTCGTCGCCGGCCAGACGCCCGACGAGTTCGCCTTGCGGAGCGATCTCGCACAAGCGCGCCGCCGCACCTTGCAGAATCTCGTCCCCCGCAGCGTGACCGAGGCTGTCGTTGATGGCCTTGAAGCCATCGAGGTCGATCAGCAAAACGGCGAATGCGTGGGCTCGGCGCGGCGAAGCGACGCTCGTTCGCTCGAGCAAAAACTCGCTGATACGGGCGCGATTCGGCAAACCGGTGAGACTGTCGCGATGAGCAAGCCGATGACTGCGCTCACGCGCGGCAAGCAATGCGACGGTGTCGCGATGGCTCCGCAGGGCAACGGTGAAAAATCCGGCCGCGCAAAATGGCGCTTGAAACAGCAATACCAGCTTGCCCGATCCAGGGGAAAGCGCTGCGCCCAAGCCCAACAACCCGAGGATTGCCGAAATCTGCACCAGAACGAGGCGCGGCGTACCCGCGTTGCGTCCGGCCAATCCACCGATCACGCCGACGGCGCAAACGTTTCCAAGCAGGAACAGCGTCGAGTCCCCACTGGTATTGCATAAAAACGTGCCGAAGCCGAAAAGCGCACTCCAGAGGAGGCTCGCGAAAAGAAAGAGCGCGGTGGGCGTTGACGCTTTGCGCGCGCTACGTCGACGGCATACATGAACCACCGTCAAACGCACCGCGAGCAACGCAAGCACGGCGCCGCCCCAGCCCGCATACAGGCTCCTGCGATGAAAATAGTACGCCGTTGCCGCTACACTGATTTCGCATATCGATGCAAAGACTATTTCGGGCGTGCGAGTGAATAGATTGGCTAGCAGCGTTTGTCTGTTTTCGAAGCTCAGATGCGCATCGGAGGAGACGAGCCACTTGAAAAAAGCCGACTTCGGTTCGCTAAAAGCCATATCCAACGGATTCGACGGTAGGAGGGTCGGCGTGAGCCTATCGCGCGATTATTACGTGAAATCGTAAGAATTGCCAAAGAAAGCGGAAACGGGCGAAAAAAGATCGACGCAGCGCATCGAATCATCGGCTTCGCTTCGAAGATCAACCTTTCGCGATCGAACGAACAAACCATCGTCGAGCGCTTAACGTTGCGCTCGAGGCAACGCGCTTTGCAAAACCCGATGATCCGTGTCGCCGCATTCAACGATCCGAAATTGCCGTCAAGTGTCGCCTGACCGGTCAGATAAAACCTCCATGGACAGACAATCATTGCCGCCCGATAGCGAGGTCTCCTCGATCGCCATGAATGAGTCGCTTGGGATCGAAGCAGCCGAACTCGAGGCGCGAGCGAATTGGCACTTCATGAAGCGTGAATTCCGCGATGCGCTGGCGTGTCAGTTGCAAGCCGTTGCCATCCGTCAGCGCGCAAATGACGTGACGGGTGCTGGAAATGGCGCACAAAACGCGGGTCTCCTCTATTTTCTTCTAGGCCACCACGAAGATGCGATACGCGCTTACCGCGAGGCGTTGGAATCGCGTACGAGCACAGGCGACCTTCGCGGGCGAGCCGTGGCATTGGCGCGCATGGCCGAGGTCTATCAGCATATCGGCCGACACGCCCAAGCCGTTCAACTGCTGGAGCAGTCGTTGGACCTTCTCTCACGGGCCGGCACGAGTGAAGACATCGGGACCGCGCTGAACAACATCGCCGTGTCGTACCGGGAACTGGGCGAGTGGGACAAAGCGATGCGATGCTATGAGCGATCGTTGGAGAATCGTAGAGAGACCGGCGACATCGAGGGACTCGCGGCAACGCTTCATAACCTCGGCGTCCTGTATTCCGACCAGTCGCACGACGACCAAGCCCGGAAGCTGCTCGAGGAAGCCCGCTGCCTTCGGGAAACGATGGGCGACATACAAGGAGTCGGGCAAACGACGCTTCGGCTCGGCATGCTTCACGAAAAGCATGGAGACTTCCCGGCCGCTATCGCCGCCTACGAGCGTGCGCTTGCATTGGCCCGGCGAGGGGACGTGCAAAGCAAGGACGATGAAGCCGCTGCACTGCTCAATCTCGCGGATGTCCATTCGAATCAAGGCAATATCGAGCGCGCGCTCGCGCTGCTGAGTGACGCCGAGAAGCTCTTCAACGAAACCGGCATGACGACCGGCGTGGCCATGGCGCAATACGGGCGCGGCAGCACGTTGGCGGCAGCGGGCCGTACGACCGAGGCGCTGGCCTGGTTCGAGGCGGCACAATCGCATTTCTTGCGGCTGCACGACCGGCCTCGCCTCATCTCCACGTTCATTGCCATGGGTACGCTCTTGTCGCGCACCGAGCGGCACAGGCAGGCTCGCGACGCGTTTTCGTCCGCGCTCGAATTGCAAAGACAATTGGCGCTGCGCGCCGACGAGGCGATCACGTTGCAATTGATCGATCGGGAATCCGCCGCCTTAGGCGACACCGGAACCGGTCTCAATCGCCATTAGCAGGTTCATCGTTACGGCCGGCGGTCGTCCATATCAACGGAACGCAACGAACAGGCCGCTCGCCCCCGCCTGCACGCGCCCCCGAATTGCGCTAACCTGTGCAGCGCTCGGCTGAGATTGGCCAACTTCTTACTGGCGACGCAATGACGCAGCCCCTTCGAATCGACTTCGTTTCCGATATCGCATGCCCCTGGTGCGCAATCGGCCTATCCTCGCTGCAACAGGCACTCTCCCGGCTAGGACAAGCCGTCGACGCACAGATCGTCATCCATGCGTTCGAGCTCAATCCGCAAATGCGGCCCGAAGGCGAGGCGATCGTCGATTATCTGGGCAAGAAATACGGACGCACGCCGGAAGAGATCGCCGAAACGCAGGCGGTGATCCGCGAGCGCGGCGCGAGCGTCGGCTTTACGTTCGGCCCGCGCAACAGGGTCTACAACACATTCGATGCGCATCGGCTCTTGCACTGGGCCGGCATCGAAGGCAAGCAGTTGCCGCTGAAACTCGCGCTCATGCAGGCCTATCATTCCGACGGCAAGGATCCGAGCAATCGCGACGTGCTCGTCGAAGCGGCGCAAACGGTCGGACTCGATGCCGAGCAAGCGCGCGATGTTCTGGATAGCGGCCGGTATGCCGATGAAGTCAGAGCCGAAGAACGGGATTTCCAGGCACTCGGCATCCAGTCGGTTCCGTCGATCATTTTCAATCGACGCTACCTGGTCAGCGGCGGACAGCCGGTAGAAGCATTCGAGCAAGCGATCAAAGAGGTTTTGGCGGAAACATAGTTTGCGTTTATCCGCCATCGCGAGAAAGCCGCGAGCGCAACGCGATGCGTTTGCGCCGATCGGCGCAAACGCGGTTGGATGCTCCAGGCAAGAGGCTGTCTCAGCCGAGCGGCGAGACTCTTGCCGGCACCGGTGAGTCTCTCGCCCGTTACGACTTGGTCGGCGCGAGCGAGCCCATCCCGTGCGGCGTCTTCATCGTCGTGCAGGTACCCGTCGGCACGTTCTTGTAGTGCTCGCCGTCATAGTCCATCTTTTGCGTGCCGGCGCAAGTGGTCCCCGCGCCCGCCTTGCAATCGTTATGGCCGGCAAGCGCCACGCCATAGCATTTTTCCACGTTCTGAGCGGCAGCGTTCTGCGCGAATGCGCCGGTTGCCAGCGATGCGAGAACCAGGGCTGCTGCGGAAAGCTTGTTCGTATTCATCAATTCGCTCCTAGATGCCATCAAGTGGTTAGCGATCGCGTGCACCGCATCATGCGGCCTTGCCCGACTATCCGAGCACGGCGCGGGTGCACTGCGCGATCTGCCAGGTAATTCGCCCTATGTGCGCAAGCGGTTACAGCGGTCGAAAAATTTTCGACACGGACTTCACGAAGCTGCGAATGCATCGGCGACAACCTCGATGAGTGCTTGCATGCGGGCCGTCTTATACAAGTCCAGATGGGCGACGAGCCACACCTCGAAGTGCTCGCGGCGATGCGGCATCACACGCACGAGTTCCGGCTCGTCGTCGGCGCGAAAGCATGGCAGCCCGGCAAGACCGAGCCCGGCGATTGCCGCCTCGAACAGCATCATCGTCGATGAAGTCTGAAACGCCACCCGCCCGCGGTTGGTAGGCTCGCCGCAGAGGGCGTCCCACATCGACGGGACCACCGGCTGCTGATACATGACGAGGTCGTGCCCTTCGAATGCCTCGCCTTCACGCGGTGTGCCGCGCGCGGCAACATAGGCGCGCGAAGCGTAAATACCCATTTCCAACTGGGCCAGCCGCCTGACGACGAGCTCCGGCGAATCAGGCCGAACCGTCCGGATCGCGAGATCGGCCTCGCGCCGCGTCAGATTGGCGATATCCACCGATGTCACGCAGACGATGTCGATACCCGGATGCGCACGACGCAGCTTCGCGATGGCGGGCACGACGAACTTTTTGCCGAGCGAGTCCGTCGTCGCCACGCGAATCGTGCCGCTCAGCGCTTCGTCCATCCCCGCCACACGCCGCTCCATCGCCAGGGCCGCCTGCTCCATCGCCTCCGCCGGTGCGACCAGCGCTTCGCCCGCCGAAGTCAACACGTACAGCGAGGGCGTGCGCAGGAAAAGCCGCGCGGACAGCGCCGTTTCGAGCGCCGCGATGCGCCGCCCGACAGTGGCCTGATCGACGGAGAGGCGGGCTGCCGCGCCGCGCAGTGTGCCGGCTCGCGCTACCGCCAAAAAGAAACGCGCATTGTCCCAATGAATCATCGCTGCGAAGGCCCTCCGAGGCTGGATTCGCGCCGGCGATGCAAATTTGCATCATAGAAATGCGATATTACTGCTTTATTGCATCGGGGTGCGTTCGTAGACTGGAGGCATTCAGCCAACGGAGGAACGAATGTCCGATACCGTTCTCGCACGCACGGACGAATGCAAGCTGCAGCGCCGCGACGCATGGCGCAGGCGCGTCACGCTGGGTCTGGTCGCCGGCGGCATGTTCATGGCGGTGCTCGATACCACGATCGTCAACGTCGCGCTGCCCGCGTTGCGTGCGTCGCTCGGCGCGGCGGTGAGCGGCCTCGCATGGATCGTCGATGCTTACACGCTGACTTTTGCCGCGCTGATTCTCGCCGGCGGCGTCGCCAGCGATCGTTTCGGCGCCAAAACGGTGTACCTCGCCGGGCTTGCCGCATTCGTCGCGGCGTCCGCCGCGTGCGGTCTCGCCCAATCCGTCGGCGCGCTCGTCGCGGCCCGCTTCGCGCAAGGCGCCGGCGCCGCTCTGTTTCTGCCCGCCTCGCTTGCCATCGTGCGCGCCACGTTCGACGATGCGCAGGAGCGGGCCCGGGCCATCGCCACGTGGGCGCTCGTCGCGTCGGCCGCGGCCGCGATCGGCCCTGTCGTGGGAGGATTGCTCGTCGATAGCTTCGGATGGCGCAGCGCATTCCTCGTCAACCTGCCGACGGGCACGGTTGCTTTCGCGGGCGCGCTGGTTTCAGTCCGACAGGCAGCGCGCACCACGTCCGTGCGCCGCTTCGATTGGGGCGGACAGCTGTCGAGTGCGGCAGCGCTCGGCGCACTGTGTTTCGCCGCAATCGAATTGCCGACTCGCGGTCCGCGCTCGGCCGAAGTCGTAGCGGCTTCGCTAGTGTTTGCCGCCTGCGTCGCAGCACTGGTTTTCTTCGAGCGCCGCTCGAGCGAGCCGATGGTACCGCTGGCGTGGTTTCGAAACCGGATCTTCCTGGCGATGAATGCGGCGGGAACGCTTGTCTACGTGGGCTATTTCGGACTGCTGTTCAATCTGAGCCTTTACCTGCACGGTGCGCTCGGTATGAATGCGAAGGCGACCGGATTCGCCCTCTTGCCCATGGCGGCAAGCCTGTCGTTCGGCAACCTGCTCTCGGGCAAGCTCCACGCACGCCTCGGCGCCGCTCGCTTGATGACGATCGGCCTGGCCGCGGCTGCGGTCTCGGCGCCCCTCACGGCCGCGCTGTTCTCATGGGCGGCACCGCGCCCATTCATCTATGCCTCGATGGCCGTTTTCGGAGCGGGCACCGCTTTATCGGTACCGCCGATGATCGCCACCGTGCTCGAGCAGGTACCCGCAGAACTCGCCGGCGTGGCCTCGGGGCTGCTGAACGCGTTGCGCCAGGCGGGTAGCCTCATCGGCGTCGCGTTGGCCGGCGCGGTCACGATGCTTGCCGCGCATCTGAGCGTTTCGTTGTGCGTCGTCAGCGCGGTGGGCGGCACGGCGTATGCCGCGGCCGCTATGCTGGCGCATGCGTTCGGCGCCGAGCGCGGCACTCAATAACCGAGAATCGGGTCCCAGAGCGCGCGGCCGTACTGGACACCGTAAAACGCATTCATCGCGAACGCAGATCTTCTCGTTCGAGGCGAAACCGTTGATAGCTCAGCGCTTCGCTCGCGTTGTATCCGACTCGTTGCATCCCAAGCTTTCGAGCGACACGCAGCGACGCCGTATTCGCGGACGCGATCTCCGCGATGACGCGCGGCAACCGTAGCGTTGCGAAAGCATGATGCACGAGTGCGTGGGCGGCCTCGGTGGCGATTCCCCTACCCCACGCATCGCGCACGAGACGCCAACCGATCTCGACCTCGGGCCCCGCTCCATGGTCGGGAATCAGCAACACCCAGCCGATGAACCGCTCGGGCGCGCTGCGCTCGCGTATCGACCAATAGCCGAGCCCAGGGGGATACGCCCTCGTCATGCGGAATGCCACGAACTGTCGATGCGCGACCGGGTCCCGCCAAGGCCCGGCGATATGACGCGTGACCTCGGGATCGCGATCCATGGCGAGGCACGCCTCGAGGTCGGCGAGCGTGCGCTGACGGATCAGCAACCGAGGGGTATCCAGGGCAGGCAGTTCGGGAGTCGAAACGGACATGGCGAAAGGATAATGGGTTTTCTGTCTCGAATTCGGCTGGACGAGCAATGAATCGCATAACCGTTGCGGGAACAAGTCTTTCTAAAAGCCGACATTTAAAATCGGATCGTAATATTTTAGACAGCCACATAGGGATTAATACCGATAAACGGCCAACCCAATCATGCAACCGCTTAAAGTGCGCGTACACTCGTTAGGCCAACCCCACGGGACGGCCCCGCCAGCGCGATCCGCGGCGCGGCTGACGATCCGAAGACAAAAAGGAGAACGCAAAAATGGCTTGGACGCGTGAGCAGAAAAACGTCACGATCGCAGCCTATCTAGGCTGGACCCTCGACGCATTCGATTTCTTCCTGATGGTTTTCGTCCTCAAGGATATCGCTGCAGAGTTCAACACGAAAATCCCGGCCGTCGCAGTTGCGATCACCCTCACGCTGGCAATGCGGCCGCTCGGTGCACTGATCTTCGGTCGGCTCGCCGACAAGTTCGGCCGCCGGCCGACCCTGATGATCAACATCGCCTGCTACTCGGTCCTCGAACTGCTCTCTGGCTTCTCGCCGAATCTCGCCACACTGCTCGTCATGCGCTCGCTGTTCGGGATAGCGATGGGCGGGGAATGGGGCGTCGGTTCCGCGCTCACGATGGAAACCATTCCCGCCAACGCCCGCGGTTTCGTCTCCGGGCTGCTGCAAGCCGGGTACCCGAGCGGATACCTGCTTGCTTCGGTGGTGTTCTGGCTGCTGTTCGACGTGCTGCATTGGGGCTGGCGCAGCATGTTCTTCGTCGGCATCATCCCTGCGCTGCTGGTGCTCTACATTCGCAAGAACGTTCCGGAATCGCCCGCATGGCGCGCCATGGAGACGCATCAACGCCCGGGCCTGATCGATACGCTCAAGAAAAACTGGGCGCTCTCGATCTATGCGATCGTGCTGATGACGGCATTCAACTTCTTCTCCCACGGCACACAGGACCTCTATCCGACGTTTTTGCGCGTACAGCACAGCTTCGATCCGGCAACCGTCTCGCGCATCCTGATCGTCCTCAATATCGGCGCGATCGTCGGGGGACTGTTCTTCGGCTCGATGTCGGAAAAGATCGGTCGTCGCCGCGCGATCTGCATCGCGGCATTGATCGCTTTGCCCGTGCTTCCGCTGTGGGCGTTCTCGGCTAGCGCCGTCGCACTCGCGATCGGCGCGTTTCTCATGCAAATCTCGGTACAAGGCGCGTGGGGCGTGGTTCCGGCCTACCTCAACGAGATCTCGCCCGATGAAATTCGCGCCACGTTCCCTGGCTTCGTCTATCAACTCGGCAATTTGATCGCTTCCGTCAACGCCACGATGCAGGCATCGCTCGCCGCCAGCCAGAACAACAACTACTCGCTCGCGCTGGCCGCCGTTGCCGCAATAGCGGCAATCGTCATCGCGGTGCTGATTCTGTTCGGGCGCGAGCAACGTGGCGTGGACATGCTGCGCTCGGCGCAACACGTCGGCGAATCCGCATGACGGGACGCCCGTGATACCCGATGCCTGACCGCCGTCAGAGCTTGACGGACCGAAGTAGCGCCACATTGCGTCGCCTTCGGCCCGTCATTTCGTCGCCGGTTGGCGGACTCTAGAGGACTCCACCCACAAACAACGCTTGCCGCCGTATCGATACGTTTTTATCGTTCCCGAAACAACGAGTTTCAATCAAGAACTTGAATCGCTTGTTCGCGGCCGGCTAACCGGCATGGGAGGCGCACATGGCAGTTCGCACATCGAACCGGATAACCGGCGACACGAAGGCACGCATTCTCGACGCGGCCGAAGACATCTTCATCGAATACGGTTTCGAGGCCATGTCGCTGCGGCAGATCACGTCGCGCGCGGACGTCAATCTGGCCGCGGTCAACTATCATTTCGGCAGCAAGGAAGCGTTGATTCACGCGATGCTGTCGCGTCGCCTCGATCGCCTCAACGAAGAACGATTGAAGATGCTCGAGCGCTTCGACGCAGCGCTCGGCGACCGGCTCACGTGCGAACACGTCCTCGGCGCGATGTTCATCCCCGCGCTGCGCCTGTCGCGCGATCCACAAGCCGGCGGGCGCGCGTTCCTGAAGCTGCTGGGCCGCGCCTATACGGACCCCTCCACATTCATTCACAACTTCCTCAGCGGCCATTACGCGTCGGTCGCCGAGCGCTTCTTCGACGCCTTCCAACGCGCACTGCCTCATTTGCCTCGCGAGGAGCTTGGCTGGCGACTGCATTTTGCGATCGGCGCGCTGTCGGGCGTGCTCGCGGGCGGCGATACCGACAATCTCATCGCCGAGTTCTCCCAAGGGCAGACGATGAGCGATCTGCAATTGATTGCGCGCCTCGCGTCGCTGATGGTTGCCGCGCTGAAAGCACCGTTGCCCGACGCGGCCCAACTCGCAGCTTTCGCCGCCGTGCTGGGCGACGCCGCGGACGGAACCGATGCGGCCGTTGCGATCAGTGCCTGCGGCTCGCTCGATCGTCACCCCGCTGCCTTCGAGGACGATCCGCGCGCGACGGCCCCGAACGGCGGCGCAAGCGATGCCGAAGCAGCGCCGGGATCCGGGCCGCGGCCCATGCCCATACCGGAGCAGCGCGGAACCCAGCGCTCGGCGCTCTGAGCCTAAATAGGCATCAACGCAGTTCGATCGCTACCTCAACCGTATGCGCATGCCACGATCGCTCGATCACTGGGTGTCCCGCATGCCTGGCCAATCGGGTCAGCACGAATGCGTCCGACGGACGCAACAGGCCGACGATGCGGCCGTGACTGCCGGCGAGGCGCGCGTACCATAGCGCGCCAATGTCGCCCTCGACGGGCGCGACGGAGGCCGTCGATGCGCCTGTCGACACGGCATCGGCCGCAAAGGCAATGCTTCGCCCGAGGGACGCGTCGACGAGAACGGTCGTGGCCGGCGCGACCGTCCGGCTGGCCGCCGCGCGCGGCGCGCTCGCAAGCGATTCCGGGCTACCGCCGCACACGCCGGCGATCAACGCCGCCGAGTCCACGATGAAGCTTCGCCGATCCATGAAGGTGGGCTCCCGCAATGTCCCGCTACGTATAGCCACGCCGATCGCGCCAGGCGCGCGGCCAGATGCCCGATTTGCCCGGCGCCAGGATGCCATCGGGATCGAGCGTGTCCTTGATCGTTTCCGACAAGCGCAGCAACGCACCATCGTTGAAATCGTATTGTGCAGCCGCCAGGTCCATGTAGGCCAGATGGGTACGGTACTGGCCATACCCCGCCGCGCGCGCATCGCTGATCAACACGCGCAGCAAGTCGCCCGCGGCATCGGTCTGGCCTGCATCGTCGCGATCGAAGATCGTTGCGACGATGTGATGCAAATGGCGCGTGCCGGCGGTGAAGCCCCCGTAGTAATCGAACCCGTATTCGGCACAACGGGTCTTCGCGAGCCAATACTGCCGCATCGCGTCGCGCCCCGTGAACGGGCAGATGGGCGAAAAATCGACGTGCGCGCCCGCGCCGCCGCGCCAGTCGAGCATCCGGAATGCGGTCATGGTCGGAATGCCGGCCATGTTGCGGTCGCCACCGCCCTCCGGTCGGGCGTCGCCGGCATACCGCGCAGCCTCGATGCGCACGCCTCGCACGCGTGAAAACGCCCGCTTGACGACCGAAAACTGCGCTTCGACGATTTCGGGCTCGCCGTAAAGGCCGAAACGCAGATTCCATCGCCCGATCCCGAGCCGCTTGGTCATCGCATCGATGGCGGACTCGGGCATCGGCCCCTGCCCGTCATACCACTCGCCGCGCGACGACACCCCCGCGGCAAAGCGCACCGCGCCTTCGACGACAGCGTGATTGCGAATCGTTTCGTCGAGCTTGAACGGACGCAACGTCTCGACGATCGCCTCCAGGTCCGCTTCGCCGCCGAAGCGCAGATGCGCGAGCAGATAACTGGCCGGCCGCGGCATCAGAGCGATGCCGAGCTTGGTCACGATGCCGAAGTTCGACTGCATGAACATGGCATCGTACGAGGGGCCGAAGCCCGGCTTGTAAAGCTGCCACGACCTGCCGATCTCGATGCCACCCATTCCGGTGCGCACGATGTCGCCCGTCGCGAGCACCACTTCCATGCCGCATTGCATCGCGGCATGGTCGCCGTAGGGCGTGTAGCCGAAGCCGCGCTCGAGCGTATTGCCGACGACGCTGCCCCAGCCCGCTGCGGGCGGATCGATCCATAGTTTCGCGCCGCGCGCGCGCAAGTGCTCGTGCAGATCGAAGTAGGTCACGCCGGGCTCGACCAGGGCATAGCCGAGGGTCTCGTCCACTTCGAGGATGCGGTTCATGCGTCGCAGATCGACCACGATCGATCCGGACAGGCGGGGCGCCGCCCCTCCGTATGCATAATTGCGGCCGGTCGAGACCGGCCAGAGCGGCAGACGATAGCTGCGCGCGATGCGCAGCACTTCCCTGATTTCGTCGACCGAACCGGGCAGTATCGCTGCGGATGCCGCGAAGCGCGGCTCCTGAGGGCCCGGTGCGAACGGATCGGCGTATTCGATCAGTTCGTTGTCCGAAACAACGACGTGAGTTTCGCCGACAATCGAACCGAAGAGGCGCAGCGCTTCGTGAAAACGCTGTGCACTGCAATGGGGCGGCAGCACGCTCATCGAGGCCGCCGCGGCGAAAGACGCACTGACGATTTCATCGAGTCCCCTTGATTGCGGCGCAATGTCCGCTGGTCCGCTTGTCCGCTCGACGCGAAGCTGCGCTGTTGGACTCTCGGCAAGCTTCGGCATGCGATGCTGCCGACATTGTCCCACGAGCGCGCGCTCTTCTGGCCGCGCCGTGCGCGGGCACTCGCCGTGCTCGGACAGGCGCAGCGCCCGTGGTATCGGAAACCGCGCCGGGCGAAAACGAATGACGCCGCGCGCCTTTTGGAACATTTCGTTACGCGCGCGTGGGCCCGATGCGCGTGCGAAAGGACCCTCGCGGCGGCACACACGGGTTAAAATCCCCGCCAGCCACGAATTTCGCGCGTAGCCACCGCGCTTCACTAACCAACCTGGGACAGCCCCTGCTGTCGTCCGTGCAATGCCGAATCCCGCAGAATCCCATCCGCAGAACGACTTCATGAACGCAGCGCGCAAAGAGCGCAAGCGCGTCGAAATCTATCTCGTGAACGGCATCCGTCTGACTGGATGCATCGAGTCGTTCGATCAATATCTCGTCATGCTGCGCACACCCGTAGGGCTGCAAGGCATTTACAAGCGTGCCATTTCGACGATTCAGCTCGATACCGGCACCCGCCCGGGGCCGCGCGGCCCGCGTACCGGCGGGTATGGCGAGCGCCACGGTCCGCGCGAGGGCTCAGGCGCGCCTCGCGAAGGCCGCGAGCCGCGCGAATCGCACGGCATGCATGGGTCATCGGAGCGCTCGAGCGACGCGCCGGTGGTCGTGACGCGCAGACGCCGGCCGTTCAGCACGGGCCCGCATGGCAACGACCACGGCAACCACCACAGCAGCACCAACAACGACGACACCAACAGTAACGACAACAACGAATAAGGTGCCTCGCCGCGAGGCACCTCAGGATGTCAGCGCAGGCCCGCCATCGCGGGTCGAGCATTGCGCTGCCGCTGCGAAAGGCTCTCGAGCAACGCCTCCGCGCGGGCGCGCTGCTCGCGAGTCAGTTCGAATTGCCGGCGGATGCTCAAGATCCGCTGCCGCCAATACTGCGCCGTAAGCATACGATTCTCGGGTTCGCGAATCGCCCGTTCGAGATGATCCAAATCCGCGTCGACCAAATGAAGCGCATACGTCCGGCGCGCCGGTTCCGTCTGTTGAATTGCCATTGCAGTCCTATATCGAAAACACCGTGCCTCTGGTCTGCAAGTTCGGTGCCTCCGTGCGACGAATAGCGCTCGACGGAGAGAAATAGGCGCATCGCAGCGAATGTCTTGCTGCTGAGGAATCGTAGACGCGGGCGATTGATTGGCAACGATTACATCCGTTGCGGAAGAATGTGCCTGCATAAAAGACGCCGAACGCGGCCCTGCCGAATTCGTCCGACGAAAATATCACTTGCTGACCCGCGCGTAGACGCAAGTGTCCCGCAGCGTCCCATCGGGATCGATTCGCTCGTGCCGCAGAACGCCTTCCAGCTGCATGCCCGCACGCTCGCAGACCCGCACACTTCTGACGTTACGCTCATCGACAAACGCCGCAATCCGGCGCGCACCGAGCCGCGATTTCGCGAAATCGAGCAGGCCGCTCACCGCTTCGGTCACGAGCCCCTGACCCAGGCACGAGGCACGGCCCCACCAGCCGATATCGAACGCGGGAATCGACCAGTCGGGTGAGCGCAGCCCGCAACAACCGGCGAGTGTCGACGTACGCCGCACAAAAATCAGAAACGGGAAGTCGCGTCTCGCGACGAAATCAGCGAAACCTTCCCGGCAGAAAAGTTCGGATCGTTCTACCGAGGGAGCTTCGAGCGCCCACGGCAATGATGCCGGGAACTGACGCAGCGCGTCCAGCGATTCGACGAGCGCTTCGTAGACCAGACGTCCGTCGCCCGGGCGGGGGCAACGGACGACCAAGCGCTCCGTTTCGAACGCATCGGGGATGTCGATCAGCAGCGGATCCATGGCTCTGGGCTCGATGCAATACCGCATGATAGCCGGCCCGCAGCCCAGCCCGGCCCCGCACACTCGATCTGGGACGGCGTGCGTCCCGCTCAGCGCGTGCGGTGCGGCAAGCCCGCGTCCGCCTCGCGCTGCAACTCACGCACCTGACGCTTGAGCGCACGCAATTGATCTTGCGCGGCGCGCTTTTGCGCGTCGAGCGTAGCCGCCTCGCCGCGCGCCTGCTTTTGGCGATCGGCGGCGAGTGCTTGCTGCTGGTGTGCAACGTCGAGATCGGCCTGCAAACGCTCGGCCCGCGCTTGCGAAAGCGCGATCAAATGTTCCGTATAGGCTTTTTGCGCGGCCAGCTTGGCCCCGCGCAACTCGACATCAGCGAGCTGCGCGCTCTTTTTCGCGAACTCGGCATAGACCGCTTCCGCGCGGGCCTCGTCCTGCGTCTTGATCACGCGCCAAAAGTTTTTCTGTTGAAAGAGCGCGACGTAGTAGGTCAGCTCTTTCCCATAGAGCAGCAGGCTCGCGCCGTAGCTGCCGTTGTAGCTCGTGCGAAGCTCGGTCAAGTCGCTGCCGTGCATGAGACGCTGCAACTCGGCGACGTTGCCTTGCGCCGCTTCCTTCGAGTCTTCGGCTTGGGATACCGCCGACGCTGCCGGGGCTTGTTCGCGTACCGGCGATGCGTCGGACGTCGCCATGGCGGGCGTTGCCGCACCCGCCGTCGGCGGGATCGAAGCACTCGTCGTTGTCGTTGCCGGTGCCGCCGCACTGCCGCTCGATTGCGCGCCGGCGCAGCCGAACATGCCCAATCCCCCGATCATGACGAGCGCCGCAAGCGCTGTCCCCCGTACTTGTGGTAGATGCCTCATCGTCGATTCCCGCGCGAATAGTTTTTATCTGAGCAAGCATGTTTTACTGACTCAAGCGTGTCATTATTACTCAGTTTCGCGCGTTTCGGGCTCCTCCTCGAAGATTTGGTATTTACGCATCTTTTCCCATAAGACCTTGCGGCTGATACCGAGGTGCTGAGCGGTATCCTGCCGGCGCCACGCGTTCGCGCTCAGCGCCGCCAGCACGCGATTGCGCTCGGCCATGTCCCACTTGCTTCGATCCACGATGAGTTCGTTCGCGCTGTCGGCCGGAGCCGGCTGCGCATTGCGCGCGTGTGCGATCAACCGCTTCAGCCGGACGGCATCCCACGCGCCGATCTGGCGCACGGTCACCCCGATGCGCTCGGCAAGATTGCGTAATTCGCGCACGTTGCCGGGAAAGTAGGTATCGGCCACCGCATCGGCGAGCCAGTAAGGCACCGCGGGCAGGCTCGCCATGCGCTCGGCGCCGAGCACAGATGCGATGAAGGCGTTGAAGATCGCGATCTTGTCGACCGCGCCGCGCTCCTCGAGCGACGGGATGCGCAACTCGATGACCGCGAGCCGGTAATACAAGTCGGCGCGAAATGCACCGTCCTTGACCAATTGCGTCAGATTCTTGTTTGTCGCGGCAACGAGCCGAAAGTCGACGCGCACGGGCGTCGCCGAACCGATGCGCGTGACGGCGCCGTCTTCGAGTACGCGCAGCAGTTTCACTTGCTGATAAAGCGGCAGATCGCCGATTTCGTCGAGAAACAGCGTGCCACAATCGGCCTGCTCGAAGTAGCCCTTGTGCGCACCCACGGCACCGGTAAACGAGCCCTTCGCGTGGCCGAAAAACAGCGACTCGAAAAGACCGTCGGGAATCGCGCCGCAATTGACGGGGAGGAACGGGCCGGCTGCATAGCGGGAGTGCTTTTCGTGCAGCAATTGCGCGATGCGCTCTTTGCCCACGCCAGTCTCGCCCCGAATCAGCACACTCGTGTCGCAATCGGCGAACGTATCCACTTCGCGAAGCAACGCTTGCATGGGCTCGGAATGCGCGACGAGCGCCGTCGGCTCGGACGTTCGCGCGGTATGCGCGCGCAACTGCGCAACGAGCTTGGAGACCATCCCGCGCAGCTCGGCGCACGTGAAATCGAGCGGCAACACATGCGCGTACTCGTGCGGAAACATGGCGGGATCGCGCTCGCGCGGCACGGCACCCACCCAGACTACCGGCATGCCGTTGGTCGCCTGCCAATCGTGCAGTGCACGCGCCGCGCCGTCGATGACGCTCACGCTGACGATGGCAAGCGATGAGCGGACTTCGCCGCGCGGGGGCGTCATCGTCACCCCGTCCGCGCGAATCACGTCGACGTCGAAGCTCGCCATGCAGCGCATGACGCGCTCGACGATATCGGCCTTGCCCTCCCAGACATAGATGTCCAGTTCCTCGATTGTGTTGGCGGCTCTCATTGTTCGCTTCTTCGATGTTTTCAATAGACGAGTTTCGACACGCCGCAAGTCAACGACAGATCGTGGATCGTTGCGACGCCGACCTGCACCCCGAGCAGTTGCAGCAACGGAACGAGCGCCGCATCCAGATCCTCGGTGACCAGCGTGAGCGCGGGCGCAAGGAACGCGACGAGCGCACTGACGACAGGTCCCAACGGCAAACCCAGCGCCCCTCCCAACAGCGTGACCGATAACGCGCCGGGCTCGGCGAGTGTGGCGGAGAGTCCCGACAGTGCATTCGCCAGCACGCTGCCGACAGCGTTCGAACTCGCGCTCTGATAGTCGTCGGCGTTGCCCGCAATGCCGTCGAACTCGAATGTCGCCGAATCCTGTGCCGGGACTACGGCGGGAAGGGCCGCGTTCGCCTTCACGACGATCAGATTCGAGACCTGGATCAACGTTGCCGGCCGAGTGCAGCTGAACGGTTGCGAGGCCGATAGATTGGTGGGTGCGTCGCCTATGCAGACGTTCGCGAGGCCCGGCGTCGCACCGATCGTCGAGTTGCTGGCAGCGGCACTCGTCGCGCAATGCGCGGCTTCGAGCCAGGCCTGCCCCGGCGCAACCTCGAGCGAAAGCGGCAGATTGGCACCGACCGCTCCGACGAAAGGAAGCATGACGGGACCCAATCCGATGTTCAGATAAAGCCGCACCTGTGCAGTTCTTGCCTGCGTACGCCATGTCTGCGTCGCCGGATTCATCCCCGCCTCGCCGAGCGCGAGCACCGGCGGCTGAAGAATTTGCACTTTCAACGTGGTCTGCAGCGTGCCGAGCGCGAGGCCGGCTGCGATATCCGTCGGCGCTTGTCCGGCTTTGGCGATCTCGGCCGCCACGACGAGCGCATCGAACGGGCTGATCGTCGCGCCCACGGCACTCTGCGTGTGGGCGAGGTCCACCGAAAGCAGCCCGGGCGCTGTGTCGGTCGCACCGAGCGGAAACCTCACGGACGTCGAAAGACCGCTTGCCACGATCGCTTGCAACGTCGCGAGATCGGTCTGCAGGTTCGCATCGGCCACCGATGTACGCGATAACGCACTCAGCATCAGGTTGGCGAGTTGCGCCGCATCGAGTTGCGTCGCCAGCAATGCGTCGACCGTATCGACACCCAGCGCCGCCATCAGATCGCCGACCTTGATGCGCGCGCCGGCCAGCGATTGATACGAAGCCAGCGAAAGATCGAGGTTCGCGCCCAGCAAGCCGTTGAGCAGACCGTTGATGAGGCCGCCTTGCAATTGCGCGAGCGTCGTGCCGATCGTGAACGCGCCGAGATTCGTCGCCTGCGCCGTTGCGGTGGCGGCGATCTGCCGTGACGGCCCGAGAAAGAAGTACGGGACTGTGCGCACGGCGCGGACTTGCACGGCGTTCAAAGGCGAGGCGTTGGCGCTGGCAAAATAGCTCGGCGCGGTATTGGTCGCGGTATCCCAGCGGCCGCAAACGACCGTCAGCGACTGTCCCGCCGCCGCCGAAAAGCCGTTGGCCGCAGCGCTCGCCCGCGCCGTGGCCGTCGGTGCCGAGCACTCGTCGTCCATCGTTTGCGCGCCGGCGAGCGCAGCAAGATCGGCGATCCGCTGCAGCGACCGCCGTGCGAAGAAGGCGTTGCCGACATCGAGCGCGCCGAGGACCGCGACTGCCAGCGAAAGAAAAATCGCGACGACGATTGCCGCCGAACCGCGCTGCCGATCGCGGCGCGGCGAGCGGGACCTGTCGAATGGGCGGCGGCGCGCAGCCTGCATCGCTCAGTTCGCCCCGCTGGGCGAGGCGCCGACGGCGTTCATGTAGTTGGCATGTCCTGCGTTGCCGCCCGCGCCAAGCGTCGAATCGAACGAACTGGGAATCTTCGTCTTGAAAGAGTCCAGATAGCGTGCGTAGGCCAGCGCCGCTTGTGCGCCGAGCACGGGCAATGCCGGCGCGGCCTGCGCGTTGCCGCGCTGAAGGTCGAGCCAGCTTCGTGTCGCCTCGCCGATCGGCAAGGACGGCCGCACCGCGGCAGCAGGCTCGCCTGGCGCTTCAGCCATCGCTGTCGCGCACTGGCCAGCCGCAAGGAGCACGGCCGCGCCGAATGCGGTCTTGGCGACCGTGCACAGGGTGTCGGTGGAGTAGCGTGTCGTCATATCGTCCTCGTCACGGCGAATGCGTCATTGCGCGAACCGCTGCAACAGCGGCAACGGCGTTCGGGCGCTCGCCGTCGCCGTCGACGGCCCGTTCGTCGCCGCCGGAACCTCCTCCGGGCGTACCTGCGGCTGCCTCGCTTTTTCGGTGCCTTGTATCGAGCGGCGCCCCTTCCGTGCGAGCGCGACTTTCGCCGCGTCCTGGCGCACCGCTTCACGCACTTCGCTCGAAAAATGCTGCTCGTCCATCAATGCACGGGCATCGCGTGCATGGCCCTGCGAGAGCAGCAGCAATGCGACATTGGCCAGCACCGTCGCATTATGGGCATCGAGTTCCGCCGCCTTCATGAGCGGAACACGCGCCCCTGCCACGTCGCCTTCGCGCAACCGGGCATAGCCGAGGTCGGACAACGTCGCGGCGTCCGTGGGCGCGAGCGCCGACGCCGCTTCGAGGTCGTGCGCCGCCCGATCGAAGTCGCCCGCGGCGCCCGCAACGAGCCCCAGCCCGCGGTAGCCGCGCGAGGCAAGCGGCGTCGCGAGCAGCGCGCGATACGCGTCGGCGCTGGCCTCGGGCTGTCCCGTGAGGCGCAGCGCATCGGCGCGCAGCAGCGTCGAGTCGGGGGTCACGCCGTATTGCTTTTCGTATGCGTCGATGTGAGCCAGGGAGGCGAAATAGAGCCCCTGCGACTGCATCCGGTCGATCAGCGCGAGATACATGCCGGGCGTATCGGGCTTCGGTTCGGGTCGAGCGTTTTGCAGCATCGCGGCGCGTTCGGCCTGCGGCCCCACGCCATAGCCGGATGGCTTGAATGCGCAGGCGCTCAGGACGAGCACCAGCGCCGCGGCGAGAAAGCGGCGCGATGGCGGCGGAATCGGGCTCGAACGGTTCATCGGATGATCGATCGTCGTGGTCGGAATAGTGTTCTTCAATACGCGGCTTGCTATCGGGTGTGCCATTCGTCAACGATGCGTAGTCGAAAGCGCGTGCGTGATGGCAACGATGCCCGGTCCCGCCGTCACGATCAGCAGCGCAGGCAGCAACGTGAGGATCATGACGCCCGTCATCTTGACGGTCAGTCGCCCGATCCGCTCCCGCAAACGGGCTCGGCGGGTCTCGCGCAGCCTTTCGCCGAATTGACGAAGCGGCTCCTGAACCGCGCCGCCGTGCCGGTCGACCTGGATCATCAGACGCGCGACGGCCCGCAAATCCTCGTTGCCGAATGCGCCCGCAAGACGCTGCAGCGATTGCTCGCGCGTGCGCCCCGCCACGAACTGCCGCTGCGCGATCTCGAGTTCGTCGGCAAGCACGGGCAGCATCGTCCGAAAATCGTTGATGATCACCTGCAAGCTCTGGTCGAGCGACAAGCCGACACCTTGCAGCAGCCTGAGCAGGTCGACGAATGCCGGCGTCTCGTCGGCAACGCTCGTGCGCCGGGCCGCGGCGCGGCGGCCAAGCACCGCTTTCGGCAGCATGAATCCCGCGACGACGGCCGCACCCAGATAGGCAGGCTGCGTACTGCCGTCGATATACGGGCTCACGAGCCACGCGTAGAGGGCAAGCGCGAGCGCCGCGCTCGCGAGTCGCGATATCAAAAAGATGCCGCGTGCATTCGCGTCGGCGAAGCCGCATCGCTCGAGCAGCGACCGGTCCTCGTCCGCGACGATCAGTTTGCCGAGCGGCGTATCGAGCCAACGCATGCCGGCGCTGCCGATCCGGCGCAACCAGACCTTGCCGCGCCGCTCGGCCTCATTTCGCGCCGGCGAACCCGCCTTCGGGCGGCCGTCTCGCGTGGCGGCGAATGCGGCAGACTGCGCGTTCGGCGAATGCATCGCATGTGCCGCATTCGTCGCATTCGACGGCTCGGCACGCAAACGCGAAGACCCAGGCGCGCCGCGCAGCGGCTCCGGATCGCGCCCGGCCACGGCCGGCACCGCGCGGCGCGCGAGCGCATCGTCCAGCAAACGCATGCCGCGCCGCGCAGCGAGCCGCCGCACCAGAATATGCAGCGCCAGCATCGTCAAGCCCAATGCGCCGAGCGTCAATGCAATCGAGGCGATTCGATCCGCAAGCATCACGACCTCAACCGGGCAAGACGATAGAGCAGGCAGCCACCGGCGCCCTGAAGCCCGAATGCGACGTAGACGAGCGTGCGGCCGCCCGTGTCCTGCCACATCGCATTGAAATACTCCGGATTCGATGCAATCAGGAATCCGCCGATGAGGAGCGGCAGCACGGCGAGTACCCATGCCGACATGCGTGTTTCCGCCGACATCGCGGCGAGCTCGCGCTCGGCCTGCTCGAGGTCTCGCATGAAGGCGGACATGCGTTCGAGCATGACGTCCGCCCGACCGCCGTACTTGACGGACAAGCGCAGCACCGCGCCCAAGAGCGCAAATTCCCGCACGAGATAGACGCTGCCGACCTGCGTCAACGCGCGATCGATTTCCACGCCGGCACGCATCGTCCGCGCGACGCGCTCCAGGCACTCGCGCAACGGCTCGTCCGTCGTGGCGAGCGCAGCCTGGAAGGCTGCCGGCACGCTGTTGCCCAACGTGATGAGCCGCACGATACCGTCGAGAAACGTCGGAAGCTGCTGCACGATCGAGAGCTTGCGTCGATGCGCGCGCGCGTTGACGGCGAGCGCGAGTGCCGCGACGCAGGCAACGCATGCGGCGACGGCCGCGAGCGTGCCCCCGTCGAATGCGACCCAAACCGTGATGGCGCCCGCGAGACCGAACGCAGCCAGTATCGGCATGCGAGCGCCGTCGAGGCCCGCGCGCGCGGCCATGTCATCGAGGAACCCCCGAAAGGATCCGCCTGGCTCGGATGCGGGTGTGCCGCCGGGTTTCGGCAGAGCGGCACGCCCAAGCGGCCGAGCCGACTTCGGCTCGGCGTTGCCATCGCGCGATGCATGCGTCACGGGCCGCGCGAGACGGCTCTCGACGAAGCGCTCCGTGCTGACGCGCTCCTGCCTGCGCACCGCGCGTTGCCATAGCAGCAAGCCAAGCGCGGCGCACACGAGGGCGAAGGCGAGCGCCACGATCGAAGCGACGACGCTAGACACGGAAGCCCCCGCCCATATCGAAGCCGCCGCCGAACGTTCCCCCCGTGGCATGCCGCGCACGCGCGAGCTTCGGCGAATGCGGATGGATGCCGAGCGATACCCAGTTGTCGATCTCCTCTCCGTCGGCGTCAAGGATCGGCTCGTAGCGATACAGCTCCTGCGTTGCGATGATCGTATCGGAGAGGCCCGTCACCTCGGTGACGGACAGAATACGGCGCCGGCCGTTCGAGAGCCGGCCGATCTGGACGATGAAATCGATCGCGTTCGCAATCTGCCGACGCAGGCTCGATTCCGTTCCCTGGAAACCCGCGAACCCCGCCAGCATCTCGAGCCGATAGAGGCACTCGCGCGGCGAGCTTGCGTGCACGGTCCCCATCGAGCCGTCGTGGCCGGTGTTCATCGCCTGCAGCATCTCGAGTACTTCGCCGCCGCGCACTTCGCCGACGATGATGCGATCGGGTCTCATGCGCAGCGAGTTGCGCAGCAAGTCTCGAATCGTCACGAGGCCCGCACCGTCGAACCCGCCGGGACGACTCTCCAATCGCACCACGTGCGGGTGATTGAGCGAGAGTTCGGCGGTGTCTTCTATCGTGACGATGCGCTCCGGCTCGGGGATATGAAAGGCGAGCGCATTCAAGAGCGACGTCTTGCCGGAGCTCGTGCCACCCGAGATCAGCACGTTGCAGCGCGCGGCAACCGCCGCCTCGAGCAGCTGCCCAATCTCGTCGTGGTATGTGCCGTTCTCGAGCAGGTCCGAAGGACGCAGCGGGTCCTTGCGGAATTTTCGGATCGAGACGACCGGACCGTCGATCGACAGCGGCTCGATGACCACGTTCACGCGGCCACCGTCCGGCAAACGCGCGTCGACCATCGGGTTCGATTCGTCGAGGCGCCGGCCGATCGGCGCAAGAATGCGCCGCACGATGCGCAACAGATGTGCATTGTCGGTGAAGCGCACCGGCACTTTCGCCAGCATGCCGTAGCGCGAGACGTAGACGTCGCGGTATCCGTTGACGAGAATGTCCTCGACGGCCGGATCGCCGAGCAAGTCTTCGAGCGGCCCGAAGCCGGCAAGCTCCTTGGTGAGTGCCTCGGCAATGAGCCGGACTTCGGCCTCGTTGATCGGGATATGGCGCAGCCGCACGAAGCTGTCCATCTCCAGATCGACGAACTGCTTTATCGCGCCGCGCGACCATCGCCCGAACTCCGCCCCGAGTTCTTCGATGCGTGTCAGCAAATGCTCGTGGGCGGCGTTCTTGACGTCGTGGAACTGCTGCGTATGGGCGAAGGACGTGCCGTCGTCGGCGAATTCGATCGGGTTTGCCATCGTCTATGACCGCTCGTGAAGGAAAGGTATGAAGCGCCGAATGCGTTCGAGGATCGACACGGTCGCGCGTGCCTCGTGCACCTGCGCTGCGCTCTCGTCCGAGCGCCCGACGACACGCTGCACGAGCGCACTCACCGCGCGCACATAGGGGTCGCGCTCCGCCGTTTCCGCGAGCAGTTTGCCCTGATTGGCCGCCTGACCGAGCGGCACGCTGCGCGCCGGCAACGTCGCGACGAGCGGCAGCTCGAGACGCAGTGCGATCTGCTCCGCCGAGAGTCCGAGATGCGGAGCGAACTTGTTGACGACGAGACCGAGCGCGCCGGCCTCGAATTGCGCCGCCGTCAATTCGCGGATCAACGTGCTCGCCGAAACGACGGACGCGATCGACGGATCGCAAACGAGCCACACTCCATCGGCCGCGCTTGCAACATGCGCGATGAATTCGATGTTGGTAAAACCGCCAAGGTCCACGATCTGTTGATCGAAGAACGCCCGCAGCCGGTTCAGCAAGGCCACCGCGGAGGTGAACGAAATCGTGCGCAGCAAGCTCAGGTCGGGCGGCAATGCGGTCAAGGCAAGCCCGCTTGCGTGGCTCGCGAACGCGGTATGGACGAAAGTCTGATCGAACCGCCTCAAGTTGCGCACGGCTTCGACGAAATCGAATTCGCCGCGCGCATTCAGGTAAAGCATGGCGTCGCCGGCCGGCAAGCCGAGATCCACGAGCGCCGCCTGACGTCCGGCCGCGGCGCCGCGCCGTTGCACCGTCACCGCGAGATTCGCGGCGAGCGTAGAGACCCCGACACCGGGCCTCGCACCGATCAGCGCGGTCAGCCTTCCATGCCGCACCACGGGCTCGGCCACGTGCTCCAAAACGTTGCGTGCGATACGTGCCGCCTCCTCGGCGCTTGCGCTCAGATCGATGAAATCGCGTACGCCCGCACGCAACGCGGCCAGCGCGCTTTCGGGCTCGGCGATGGTGCCGACGGCGACGACCTGCAACTGTGGCGCAAGCGAGCGCACCGCATGGACGGCCTGTGCCGCCGCGACGCTACGCCCGCCCGAGAAATCGACGAATACCAGCAACGGATTGAGTGTTGCAATGCGCTCGGCGAGCGCGGCGGTGCCGAGTTCGGCCGGCTCGACGGCGCCCACGGCCACGAGCGTATCCGCGAGCCAGCGTATGTTCGTCGCGCTCGCGGACGCGAAGACGAAAGATTCGACGACCGCCCGCTCGGCCAGTGGCACCACCCTAGCATTCATGCCGCACCTGTTCCCCGGCCCAACACGCCATGTGCCGGGCTCATTTGGAAAAACCCGGGCCTGCGTCGCGCGACAGCGCGCCGCCGAGATAGCTGCGCCACACTGGCCCGTCGTGCTGTTCCGCTTGTTCGCCCGGCGTGGCCGGCAGCCGCGCGCCTTTGGCGAGCGGCGAGACGAGATGCGGCGTGACCACGATGACGAGCTCCTTGTCGCTTTGCTGATAGCTCAGTTCCTTGAAGAACGCGCCGATGATGGGCAAATCGCCGAGCAGAGGCACCTTGCTCACGTTCGAGCGCGTTTCGCGATCGATCAGGCCGCCGATGACGAAGCTCTCTCCGTCACCGAGCTCGACCGTGGTATCGGCGCGCCGCGTCGTAATGGCCGGCACCGATACGCCGTTGATCGTGATCGCGTTCTGGAAATCGAGCTGGCTCGCCTCGGGCGCGACTTTGAGCGCAATGCGCTTTGCGCTGAGGACCGTCGGCGTCAAGGTCAGGCCGACGCCATAGGGCTTGTATTGAATCGACGTCGTCCCGAGCGCCTGCGGTACCGGGACGGGGATTTCGCCGCCGGCCAGAAAACTGGCGCTTTGACCCGACAGCGCGACGAGCGAAGGTTCCGCCAACACCATCGCGAGGTTGTTGCCTTCCATGAGGCTCAAGTCGGCGAAGAGCCCATGGCTGGCCGAGTTCAGCACGAGATTGAAGGCCGACGCGATCGGCGCGTTGGTCTGCGCCTGAAAGCTCGATGTCGCGCCGCCCGTGAACGAGCTCAGCGCGGACGGCGCGAACGAGCCGAACGCAAAGCCGTTGCTCTGCTTGAACAGGTTGATGCCCGCTGCTTTGAGCACGGCGCGGCTGAATTCGACGACACGCACATCGACTTGCACGATGCCGGGTGTCTCGATCGTCGACATGTCGACGATACGGCCATCCTTTCCTTTGGCCGCCGTCGCGGCAGCCACGGCTTTACGGTGCGTCTCCATCGACGGGGTCGAGCCGGAGATCACGGCATCGCCGCCGAACGCCCGCACGCGCGGCGTCGTGCCGTCGAGCAACACTGCGCCCTCTCCCGGGCCGACCTCGATCGGATAGACGATGGGCGTTGCACGCCCCCTCAACCAGACCATCAAGTTGGTGGCACCCGGCGCCTTCCCCACGAGCAGCACGCCACCGGCTCTGCGGTTTTCATCGCCTTTCATGACCAGCACATCGGCCACTGCGGGATCCCCGATCGCAACACGGGCGAGCGCCCCCCCAGCGTCGATCTGGCGCTGCTCGCCGACTGCGAGCGAAACGTTCGCCCCCGAAGCCGCCCGCTCGGTCGATGCGCCATTCGCCGTTCCTGCCGCGCCGGCCTGGCCGACGAAACCGACGAAACCGACGAGGCCGATCGCCACGCCGGCCGTCAAGACGATGCCGCGAACCACCGCTCCCGCCCATCCGCTCGATGCTGCCACTAGACGCCTGTTTGTCATGTCGTGTGATCCGTTGCCGCTGGCAGTCCGGTTCGATATTCCCTACAGCGTTGCCCGCCGCGAAGCACTTTCGGCGCGAGCAGCGTCATCTTGCTCAACTGCCGGGCGAATCGACATGCCCTGCCCGCACCACCTCGACCCGCTCCGCGCCGCTTGTCGCCCGGCGCATCGTTGGCGGCCGAACCTCCGGGGTCGCCTCGACGCCGCCATCGCTGCCCGAAAGCGCACCGAGCGAAACGCCGGCGTCCGCCACCGTCGACGGCCGGACCGCGCGCGTCGCGCTCCCCCCCACCCGCGCCAACAGAGCGCTCGACGAGCGCTGCCCGCCGTCGATGTCATGTGGATTGCGCAGCGCGAGCAGCAAGTGTCCCGCGCTATCGGCGAGGGCAAGGCGATCGACTTCCTCCGTCGGCACCGCAAGAACGACGGTGCGTGCGTGCACGTCGTGCGCGTTCGGCCCGCCGCCCGCGGGCAGCGCATCGCCAAACGCGAGCACGCGCACCCGCGAGAGCAGCAGCTTCGCTTGCGATCGCGCGATCTCGCCATGGCCGCCGATGCCCGCGCCGTCGCGTTTCAGAGTCAGGAAAACGTCGACGACATTGCCGGGACGCACGCGATCGCCTACTGCGCCCGCTTCGTCGACACGCACCGCCACCGCCCGTTCTCCCGGCTCGACACGGTCGGCGAACTCCGACGAAAGCTGGCCTTCGAAAACGGGCGTTCCCGGTTCGATGTCCGCAAGCGGCACGCGCTTCGCGACGAGCAGCGGTTCGACGATGCGCCGCTCGGAAATGCGCTCACTTTGTCGACACGCAACGCGTCCCGGGCGATGGGCTGCCCTGCCGGCAGCCGTCTTGCCGCGACGACCACGGCAAATCCGGTCTTCGCAACAGACACGGTTCCGGCGGCGTTCGGCGCATGCCTGCCGAGCATCCAGGCGTAGATTCCGAGCAAGAGCGCCGCCGCGATGAGGACGCCCGCCGACACCTTCGTGAAGTTCAACATTGCGCCCCCGCCTGAGCGATGGAGCGAGCGCGGCAAAGTCCGGCAGACTCCCACTGCCCGCCCGGCGAAGCGTGCGCATCGTTCATAACAGGTTCTCCGGATTGATCTGCGCTGTCGCGGCACTCGTCAGCGTTCCGGGCAATGCCAGGCCCAGCAGCGGCAACGTCGGCACGAGCGGACGGCTCGCGTAGTCGTAAGTCAGCGTCACTTCGACGCAAGCGAGCGATGCGTCGTAACTGCATGCCTGAGCCTGAGCCGTACAATTGGCGGCGCCGCGCAGCCATGCCGCGGAATTCGTTGCCGCCGTGCAAGCGCTTTGACTGCGCGCGCTCAGCGCGGCAGCCGCGCTTGACGCACTCTGATAGTTGAGCGCTGCGCGCGCACCTTCCTCGGCTGCAAGCGTCAAGCTTTGCTTTGCCACGAAAATCATGCTGTAAGTCACGATGCCGTAGAGCATCACGAATAGCAGAGGGAATACGAGCGCGAATTCGATAGCCGCTGTGCCGTTCTGGCGCCTACGAGCGCAGCTATGTATCGGACACCATGAGGCCTTCAAGGCGCCACTCCCGGCAACGGCGCGCCGACGAGCGCAATCACCCCCGCTCCGACAAGCAACGCGGCGTAGGGCGCCGCATGGTGCGCGCCGACCGCGAAGGTCGGCGCATTCGCAGTACGCCATGGCTGGCGCGACCGTCTCGCCATGACGATCAGCGCAAGCGCATGGAGTGCCGCGGCGAGCGACGCGAGCACCCATAGTCCGATGAGCGCATGAACCCCGCACCACGCGCCGAGCGCTGCGAAGACCTTCACGTCCGCCGCGCCCATGACGCCCAGCAGGAAGAACGGCAGCAGCACGGCAAAGCCGAGCGCCGCGCCGTTAGCGGCCTGCAGCGGCGCAACGGGGAAAGGCCCCGCCTGCGTCGCCGAACAAAACGCAGCCGCAACGAGGCCCGTCGCGACCAGTCCGTTCGAAACCCGCCGGTGTCGACAGTCTGAAAGCGCGACCGCGGCGGCCCAGCAGATGAACACTGTGCTTCCCGGCTGCATCGTCGAAATGAAAGTCAATGTCAATTGGCCGCAGGGGCCCGCACGGATTGCAGGACGCAATCCGCGATTTAACATTCTTTTAGAAAGAGGCTTGCCTTTCGGCGCTATTTGCGCCGCGACTACGGCGTCAGACTGGTGACAATGTTGGTGAACACCGTCACGATACTCGTCTTTACGTTGTTCAATGAGGCAACGATTGCAAGCGCGATAAGCCCCGCTATCAATGCGTACTCGATTGCGGTTACACCCCGTTCTTCCCTCAGGAAACGTCCGATGAGCTTGCTCATGTTGATCCTCGTATTTTTTTAACGGCGGTCGTGCAGAACAATCGGATTTCATGCAGCGGAAGGCCACGCTCCGGCACCGTACACTGCCGAGGCGCGAATCCCACTTGCAAACAGCGAATAGTGTTGAGAGTCCCCTCGCATGCTGACGCATGCGTTCATGCTTTATCGACAAGAGCCGAAAAAGGCGATGGCAGCGCCTTGCCCGATCCTGTATCTCGTATTGCCGAATTTTTCTTGCAGCTCAGGTGGTCTTTTACACTGAATCCGTTCATTCGCTAAGTTAGGGCTTACGATAGTTTAGATTAACTCCACTAAAAGTCGAAATCGAAGTTGGCCGCGTTACGGCGATCGTCGTAACGGAAGCAGCGCGCCGTTACGTTACACGCGCACTCGGAAGGCGCAAAAAAGGCCGGGGGCCTGTTTACTTCTCACGTCGCCATTTCTCTTGGAGAGCGGCGCCAATGCTCGATTAGCCGATAAATACCGATTTGCCACCATCGCTGTGGCGCGACAATCTGGATGAGAGACGCGCGACAAACAAGATGAGAATGTCGCGGCGAGGTTGATGATGCCGATGTTGATTGACGCTGACAAGCGTTTGTTGATTGACGCTCGGCGCATGTTGCA
>NZ_JAAAYE010000021.1 GCF_013282575.1 Paraburkholderia sp. NMBU_R16 | reverse complement strand
CCGCGCAGGCCGAACTCGACGCGTTTGCCGAAGGGCCTTGGGGGCAACGATTCCCGACGGTCAGCGCGGCGTGGCGCAATGCTTGGGATCGCGTCATTCCGTTCTTCGCGTTCCCGCCGGCGGTGCGTAAGGTCATTTACACAACAAATGCAATTGAAAATATCAACGCGCAGCTACGAAAGATCATCAAGACGCGAGGCCACTTCCCGACCGATGATGCCGCCACGAAACTCATCTGGCTTGCCCTGCGCAACATCACGGCCGGGTGGAGTCGTTCCGCTCACGATTGGAAGCAGGCCATGAACCAATTCGCTATCCTTTACGCCGATCGATTCGTTCGGCCATCCGTGTAAATCTCAACCCCGCCTTGAACACGGAAATTCTGACACTCCCCGACTTCCCGCCATGCTTTTCCATTACCTTCACATCGGTGATGACCATCCCCCGATCCACCGCCTTGCACATGTCATAAACGGTCAATAACCCGACCTGCACGGCGGTCAACGCTTCCATTTCCACTCCGGTGCGCCCGAGCGTCTCCACCTGCGCCGTGCAATGCACCCCAGGCAGCGCCTCGTCGAGCGCAAACTCGACGGCCACGCGTGTCAGCGCGAGCGGATGGCAAAGCGGAATCAGGTCCGCTGTCCGCTTCGCTCCCTGGATCGCCGCAATCCGCGCAACGCCGAGCACATCGCCTTTTTTCGCACCGCCCTCGCGAATCAGTGCGAGCGTGGCCGGCAACATCCTGATCGAGCCGCGCGCCACGGCAATGCGTTTGGTCTCGTCCTTGCCCGCTACATCGACCATATGCGCCTGGCCCGACGCATCGAAATGAGTGAGTTCTGCCATGTGAGGTTCCTTCGAAGGGCACCTATCTTATCAGCCGCGCTTGGCCGCCTTCGTTGCCGGGCTGGCCACGAAGCCGAAGCGCTCCGGCACGACGCTGCGCGCAATCCTACCGATCGACAGCGTTCGGGCTGCGCCCCAGGGCAAACGGCCGCCGCTCTCGTCATCGAACGTCGCTAAATCGCTGAAGAGGTCGAGATCGTGATCGTGCAGAAGTGCGGCGCGCGGGGGCTTGGTGTCATCGACGAAAAGCACGGCGCCTTCATCGTCGATGAACACTTCAGCGGGTTCGAATGCCGTGCCCGTATGAGCGGTCAACGTGGGCGCCGGCATGCAGGAAGCATCCCCGCCCTCCGGCGCGCGCGCGAGCCGCACGACCCAAGGCGTATAAGCGAGTTCGACATAAACCCGTTGCGGGCCGTTCTGGAAAAACCACTGCCCGCTTTCGTCGCATTCGTAGTTGCGGTTGATGAAGCCGATCAGTGCCTCGTGACGCACCGGTGTGCCCAGCTCGCCGCGCGCCTGGGCGCCTTCGTCGCGCATGCGCCACTGTCCGCGCCGATCCAGCAGCAGCCAGCCGGTACAGGCCGGCACGTTCGGCCACTTCGCCAGAGCGGCTTTGACGATCTCATCCATGCGTCGCAAACGGTTCGAAAAAGGAAAACAGCCGGCGCGGCAGCCAGTCGATCTGGCCCGGGAACGGCCCGGTCATGAAACCGACGTGTCCGCCCGCCTCCGGCTGCTCGAGGACGACGGCGGGCGAGACCTGCGCGCGAGTCGGCAAAACGGTGCCCGGCAGGAACGGATCGTTGCGGGCGTTCAGCACGAGCGTCGGCACCACGATTTCTCGCAGCAGGGGAAGCGTGGTCGCGCGCGTCCAATAGTCATCGGCATTTCGGAAGCCATGCAACGGGGCCGTCACGGCGTTGTCGTAGTCGTACATCGTCCGGCTCGCCAACATGGCGTCGCGATCGAAGAGCCCCGGGTACTGCTCGAGCTTGAGCAGACCCTTTTTCTTGAGCGTCTTGAGAAAGCTCATCGTATAGACGAGCGCGAAGCCCTGCGATAACGCACGGCCCCCCGCATGCACGTCGAGCGGGGCGGAAATGGCGGCCGCGGCGGCAAGGAAAGACGCATCGGTGCCGCGCTCGCCGAGCCAGCGCAACAGCACGTTGCCACCCAGCGAGACGCCCGCGGCCAGCAGCGGCCCCGCGTGCTCGTTGTGCAAACGCCGCAAAATCCAGTCGACCTCCGCGCTATCGGCCAAATGATAGAACCGCGGCGCCAGATTGAGCGGCCCGCTGCAACTGCGAAAATGCGGCACGACGGCGTGCCATCCGAATGCACGCGCAGTCGCCATCGAAACTCGCGCATAGTGCGAATCGGAACTGCCCTCGAGGCCGTGAAAGAGCACGAGAAGCGGGGCATCCGGCGGCGGTGCGCACGCGGTCCCTGGATAGGCGAGCCAGTCGAGATCGATGAAGTCGCCGTCGGGCGTATCCCATCGTTCGCGCCGATAATCGACGGCCGGACGCCGGGCGAAGAGGGCCGGAACGATGGTCTGGGCGTGGCTCGTCGGCAACCAAGGGGGCGGGCAGTAGAGCAGTTCGAGGAGAGCGTTGCCGGTCGCCCCGTTCGATGACGGGATCGAAGTTGCCTTGTCGTGCGCCGTACTCATTTCCGTCCCCAAAAACCGCCGCCCTCGATGAAGGCGGTCGGAGCGCCATCTTTCTTAGTGCAGCGCCCCCTGTCCCTGTCTTACCTTCGCCGCGAACTCGTTGGCCGTCTCGTCCGGCATCGGGCTCGCATGAATATGCGCGATACGCCATTCGCCACGCTCGTGCACCAGCACGTAAGTCGCGTAGACCATGCGGGGCGCGGCAAGCGGCTCGCGCGCCCGATGCGCCTCGGCCACCGCATAGACGACCGTGCCGAGGCTGTCGTAGACGCGCACGTCGAGCGGTTCGATCGCCGACGCCAGCGTCCCGGTTCCAGCCAGCTGCGCGAGCCCCGCGCGAATGCTGTCGATACCGTGCCAGTGCGCACCGCTCGAATCGATGAAGCTCGCGAAGTCCTCGTCGATCCATAAGCTCATGACGGCATCGATATCGCTATCGGCGATCGCCTGGTAGTAGGCGTGGAGCGTGTCCGCTGCGGCTTCGAAGAGTCGGGCAAAACGTGGCATCTGATAGCTCGTCGATGTCGTTCGCGCGCGCGGCGCGTCGTTTGGCTGGCAGTGCGACGCGCGCTGCCCGAAAGGGCTGCGCGCTACTTCTGCACCGGTGTCAGGCTTGCTCAGCGCGGCGCTCACGCAACTATGAACGCACGAAGCTTCGTCGTGCGTCAGTGCGTCACCGCTCGCCGAGCAGCATTCCGCGCAAGTCGCCGAACACTTGTTCGGGAGACAGCTCGCGCAGGCATCGCAAGTGGCCGAGCGGGCATTCGCGCGCAAAGCAGGGACTGCACTCGAGATGCAGCCATTGTACCTTCGCTAATTCCGATAACGGCGGTGTGTGGCGCGGATCACTCGATCCGAACAGCGCGACGAGCGGGCGCTTGAGCGCCGCGGCGACATGCATCAGGCCAGAATCGTTGCAGACGACGGCACCGGCGCGCGAGATCAGCGCGCAAGCCTCGCCGAGCGACGTCTGTCCGCACAGATTGCGCACCTGCGGAGCGCGCTCGGCGATGGCGCGCGCGATCGGCGCATCCTTCATGGACCCCAGTGCGACGATCTGGGTATAAGGGAACGATTGCCCGATCATCTGCGCGAGTGCGGCGAAATGCTCGGTCGGCCAGCGCTTCGCGCCGCCATATTCGGCGCCGGGGCAAAACGCAACGAGCGGCACCCGCGTATCGAGATTGAAGCGCGACGAGACGCGCGACGCCTCGTTCAGATCCGATTCGAGCCGCGGCATCGGCAGATTCCCGGCCAGATCGGGAACGTTCGCGCCCGGCGCATAGGCGAGCGCGGCATAGTGCGCCGCCATCGGACCGCGTTCGTCGCGGCGCGGGTTGGCGTGACGGACATTGAGGAGTCCGTAGCGATGCTCGCCCGTATAGCCGATCCGCAATGGAATGCCGGCCAGCCAGGGGATCAGCGCCGATTTGAACGAATTGGGCAGGACATAGGCCGCGTCGTATCCGGCATCGCGCAAATCGCCGGCCAACTGCCAGCGCTTGAACAGCTGGAGCTTGCCGTGTCCGAGGTCGGTTGCGTGGACATCGCGGATTTCGGGCATGCGCTCGAGAACGGGCGCGACCCAGGAAGGGGCGATCGCGTCGATGACGAGGCGCGGGTGCAGTTGCATCAGCCGCGTGAAAAGCGGCTGCGCCATCAATGCGTCACCGATCCAATTCGGTGCGATAACCAACGCGCGACGCATCAGTAGGGGGTTCCAAGAGCGTGAAAAAGCGGCAATGCCGCACGAATGAGCTGAAGGCGAGCGGCGGGGCGGGCCGCCGTACCGGCGCCAGGCGCTGGCGCGGCACCCGCGCATGCGGGCTCGATGCGAGCCCGCGCAGAATCGATCAATGCCCTTTGAGGACTTCCCCGTCGCGCAGCTTGTAGCGCGTGCCGCAGTACGGGCAGCGCGCTTCGCCGTGCGACACGTCGATGAAAACGCGCGGATGCGCGCTCCAGCGCGCCATCGCCGGGTTCGGGCAGTACGCGGGCAGATCCTTGGCCGAGAGCTCGACCAGCGGCATTTCCTTGATTACGCTCATATGAGGACGGTTTTCGTTATGCGATGTGCGTTTGGCGCCTGCCGCGGCTGGCGAGCCGAGGCAGGGCATACATCAGATTTTCGTGAGCCACTGCGCGTATTTGGCATTCTTGCCGGCGACGATGTCGAAGAACGCGGACTGCAGCTTTTCCGTGATGGGCCCGCGCGAGCCGGTCCCGATCGTGCGGTTGTCGAGCTCGCGGATCGGCGTCACTTCGGCCGCGGTACCGGTGAAGAACGCTTCGTCGGCCGTATAGACCTCGTCGCGCGTGATCCGTTTTTCGATGATTTCGATGCCGGCTTCGCGCGCGAGGGTGATGATCGTGTCGCGTGTGATTCCGTCCAGGCACGACGAGAGATCGGGCGTGTAGAGCTTGCCGTTGTTCACGAGGAAGAAGTTCTCGCCCGAGCCTTCCGAAACATAACCGTCGACGTCGAGCAGCAGTGCCTCGTCGTAGCCGTCCGCCGTGGCTTCCTGGTTCGCGAGAATCGAGTTCACATACCAGCCCGAGGCCTTGGCGCGGACCATGGAAACATTCACATGGTGGCGCGTGAACGAGGAAGTCTTCACGCGGATGCCCTTGGCGATGCCCTCCTCGCCCAAGTATGCGCCCCACGGCCATGCCGCGATCGCGACGTGGATGGTATTGCCGCGCGCCGAGACGCCGAGCTTTTCCGAGCCGACCCAGACGATGGGCCGCACGTAGGCCGATTCGAGCCCGTTGGCGCGCACGACCTCGCATTGCGCGGCCGAGATTGTCTCGCGGTCGAACGGCACATCCATCTGGAAAATCTTGGCCGAATTGAAGAGGCGCTTCGTATGCTCCTTCAGCCGGAAAATCGCGGTGCTGCCGTCGGCGGTCTTGTATGCGCGCACGCCCTCGAAAACGCCCATTCCGTAGTGCAGCGTATGAGTGAGGACGTGGATCGTCGCGTCGCGCCACTCGATCAGCTTGCCGTCCATCCAGATTTTGCCGTCGCGGTCGGCCATTGACATACGAATCTCCTAGCGGCCCTTGAGCGGGCTTTTTGCGATAAGGGCGCTATTTTAGCGTTTTTTTCGGCGCGGCTCTAAGCCAGTTTTCCGCGGCGCGCGCCAGAAATCGCGCGGCAGCCGGCGTCGGCACCCGGCATTGGTGCCCGTTTGCCCCGGGGATTCGATACTGCGAACTGTTATGGCCGAGCCGAGGGGCAGCGTATCGGTCAATTTGGCGCCGCCCCTCTATAATCGAGCGCTTGCCCCATTTCGCGGGACCGCCGGTGCGCCGATGCACCCCACCGCGCCTCGCACACTGATTGCCGCCCGCCGCCGGGTGGCGCATTGCCGACATGTTCGCTCGCTTCTCGCCCACCGACCGCGCCGCTTTTCGAGATGGCTTGCGCGACTATTCTCCGTTTCTGATGGCGATTTGCTCGTGGGGGCTCGTGACGGGCGTCGCGATGAGCAAGTCGGTACTGACCGTGCCGCAGGCGATCGTGATGTCGGTCCTCGTTTATGCCGGTTCGTCGCAGCTCGCCGTGCTGCCGCTCATCGCGGCGAAACTCCCGATCTGGACAGTGCTGCTCACGGCGACCATGGTGAACCTGCGGTTTCTGATCTTTAGCGCGGGTCTCGTTCCCCATTTCTCGTATCTTTCGTTCGGGCGGCGGCTCGCGCTCGGGTATTTCAATGGCGACGTCGTTTATCTGCTGTTTCAGAAAAAAGCGTTTGCCAACGGCTATGTACCGGGCAAGGAAGCCTATTTCTGGGGTATGGCGGCCTCGAGCTGGGTGTCTTGGCAGATTTCGTCGATCGCCGGCATCGTGCTGGCGAGCTTCGTGCCCGATGACTGGGGGCTCGGCCTTGCCGGCACACTCGCGCTCGTGCCGCTCATCGTGTCCGCCGTCTCGAACCGCTCGATGGCGGCCGCTGTCGCGGTTGCCGCCATCGTCGCGGTTGCCACGGCCGACCTGCCGTATCGGCTCGGCTTGCCGCTCGCGGTGCTGGCCGCGCTCGGGGCGGGCAGCGTGGCGGAGTTTCTCGTCGAGCGCGCCGATGCGCGCACGGCCCGCACGACCCGCGCGGCCGCGCCACGCAAGGAGCGCGTGCGATGAGCACGTTCCAGATCTGGCTCATCGTCGCGGGCATGACGCTCGTGACGGCGGCCACACGCGCTTTCTTTCTGCTCGGCGGCGAGCGCGGTGTGCTGCCCGAGCGCTTGCAGCGCGCGCTGCGCTACGCTCCGGCCGCCGCGCTCGTCGCGGTAGTCGTACCCGAAGTCCTCGAAACGCCGCATGGCGTTTCGCTCGCGCTGTCGAATCAGCCGCTTTACGGCACGCTGGCGGGGCTGGCCTGGTTTCTCTGGCGTCGCAGCATGCTTGGCACCATCGTCGTCGGCATGCTCGTCTTCACGGTGCTGCGGCTCGTGGCATAGCGGTTCCACCCGCGAACACGGCGCCAAAATTCGGCGAATTCGATTTCGGGGCGGGTCGATCGGCTAAAATGCACGTTTGCCGCGTCGCGCGCGCCAGGGATATCGGCCGCGCGCACGTTTCGCAATGCCCGCCCGCAACCCACTTCGCAAGCGAATATCCCCATGAGCCAAGTATTGCGTCTTACCGATCTGATCGCGAACGGCAAGCTGTCCGGCAAACGCGTGTTCATCCGCGCCGATCTCAACGTGCCGCAGGACGAGCACGGCAACATCACCGAGGACACCCGCGTGCGCGCATCGGTGCCGGCCATCCGGGCCGCGCTCGAGGCCGGCGCCGCCGTGATGGTCACCTCGCACCTCGGGCGCCCCACCGAAGGCGAGCTCAAGCCGGAGGATTCGCTCGCGCCCGTCGCGAAGCGCCTCTCCGAGCTGCTGGGCCGCGACGTCCCGCTCGTCGCCAACTGGGTCGAGAACGGCGTGAACGTCGCGCCGGGTCAGCTCGTGCTGCTCGAGAACTGCCGCGTGAACAAGGGCGAGAAGAAGAATTCGGACGAGCTCGCGCAAAAGATGGCGAAGCTTTGCGACATTTACGTCAACGATGCGTTCGGCACTGCCCACCGCGCCGAGGCGACGACGCACGGTATCGCGAAGTACGCGCCGATCGCATGCGCGGGCCCGCTGCTTGCGGCGGAACTCGATGCGCTCGGCAAGGCGCTGGGCAACCCGAAACGGCCGCTCGTAGCGATCGTGGCCGGCTCGAAGGTGTCGACGAAGCTGACGATCCTGAAATCGCTCGCCGAAAAGGTCGATCAGTTGATCGTCGGCGGCGGCATCGCGAACACATTCATGCTGGCGGCAGGGCTGCCGATCGGCAAGTCGCTCGCCGAACCGGATCTCGTCGAAGAAGCGAAGGCGATCATCGAAGCGGCGCGTGCGCGCGGCGCTTCCGTGCCGATTCCGAGCGACGTCGTCACGGCGAAGGAGTTCGCGGCGACGGCCGCTGCCACGACGAAGCCCGTCGCGCAGATCGAGGCCGACGACATGATTCTCGACATCGGTCCGCAAACGGCTCGCGCGCTCGCTTCGCAGCTTGCCAATGCGGGCACGATCGTCTGGAACGGTCCGGTCGGCGTATTCGAGTTCGACCAGTTCGGCAACGGCACGAAGACGCTCGCCGAGGCGATCGCGCATTCGTCGGCGTTTTCGATCGCGGGCGGTGGCGATACGCTGGCTGCCATCGCGAAGTACGGCATTCACGACAAGGTGAGCTACATCTCGACGGGCGGCGGCGCTTTCCTCGAATTCCTCGAGGGCAAGACGCTGCCGGCGGTCGAGGTACTCGAGTCGCGCGCCTGACAGGGCGCGTCGTCGGGAATCGGATTTTGACAAAGCGACGCCGGTTCGAGCCGGCGCGCGACCCAGCGCCCACGCCGATACGCGTGGCGCAGACGTATAGCGCCAACTCGCAGCGATCAACCAACGACTCAACTCAGACGAGGAGTTACATGCATCGCGCCACCAAGATTGTCGCCACTATCGGCCCGGCATCGAGTTCGCCGGAAGTCCTTCTGCAGATGATGCAGGCTGGTCTCGACGTGGTGCGCCTGAACTTTTCGCACGGCACGGCGGACGACCATCGCGAGCGCGCCGAGCACGTGCGCGAAGCGGCCCGCAAGACGGGGCGGGAAGTCGCCATCATGGCCGATCTGCAGGGTCCGAAGATCCGCGTCGGCAAATTCGAAAACGGCAAGGTGCAGCTCACGGCCGGCAGCCCGTTCATCCTCGATGCGAATTGCGAACTCGGCAACGAGGAGCGCGTCGGGCTCGATTACCGCGATCTGCCGCGCGACCTGAAAGCGGGCGATGTGCTGCTGCTGAACGACGGCTTGATCGTCCTGACGGTGTCGCGTGTCGTCGGCGAAGAGATTCACACCATCGTCAAGGTGGGCGGCGAGCTCTCGAACAACAAGGGCATCAACCGCCAGGGCGGCGGCCTTACCGCGCCCGCGCTGACGGCGAAGGACATGGAAGACATTCGCACGGCGATGGCGATCGGCGTCGAGTACATCGCGGTGTCGTTCCCGAAGAACGCGACGGACATGGAAATGGCCCGCCAGCTCGCGAACATCGCCGGCATGCCGTACGGCATCAAGCCGAAGATGATCGCGAAGATCGAGCGCGCTGAAGCGATTCCGGCACTGCAGGGCATTCTCGACGCGTCGGACGGCATCATGGTCGCGCGCGGCGATCTGGCCGTCGAAGTGGGCAACGCGGCGGTACCGGCCTTGCAAAAGCGCATGATTCGCATGGCTCGGGAGTCGAACAAGCTCGTGATCACGGCCACGCAGATGATGGAGTCGATGATCTATGCGCCCGTGCCGACCCGCGCGGAAGTGTCCGACGTCGCCAATGCCGTGCTGGATGGGACCGATGCCGTGATGCTGTCGGCCGAAACGGCCGCCGGCAAGTATCCGGTGCAGACGATCGAGGCGATGGCGGCGATTTGCATCGAAGCCGAAAAATCCGAGCACGTCGAGCTCGATCGCGACTTTCTCGATCGGACGTTTACGCGCATCGACCAGTCGATCGCCATGGGGGCCCTGTTCACGGCCTACCATCTCGGCGCGAAGGCGATCGTCGCGCTGACCGAATCGGGCGCGACGGCCTTGTGGCTCTCGCGTCATTGGACCCATGTACCGATCTTCGCGTTGACGTCGCGTGTGGCGAGCGAGCGCGCGATGGCGTTGTTTCGCAACGTGACGCCGTTGGCCATCGAGCCGAACAGCGACCGCGACCAGGCGCTCAAGCAGGCCGTGGAGGTCGTGGTGTCGAAGGGCTTCGCTTCGCGCGGCGACATGATCGTGCTGACGGTGGGCGAGCCGATGGGGCAGGCGGGCGGGACGAATACGCTCAAGATCGTGCGTGTCGGCGACCCGGCGTAGCGCCTGGCCGCATGCGCCGAATGCGGGCGGCGGCAGCGCGGATTACGTGCCGCTGGCCGCTTTGTTCGGGGCGCCGCCCGGGCTCGCGCGACCGCCAGTCGTTCGTGGTGGCCGGACACAATCCGGCTCAAAACTACGGGACCCGACCTGCTTCGCGATAAAATCGCGCACATTCGCACAATAAGTGCCGCTACGAGCACCCGGTTTTCATCTCAAGGAGTACTCAGCATGCCTCTCGTATCAATGCGTCAACTGCTGGACCATGCAGCCGAGCATGGCTACGGCCTGCCCGCGTTCAACGTGAACAACCTGGAGCAGGTCCAGGCCATCATGGCGGCGGCGGACGAGGTCGGGGCGCCGGTCATCATGCAGGCCTCGGCCGGTGCACGCAAATACGCCGGCGAGCCGTTTTTGCGCCATCTGATCGAAGCCGCCATCGAATCGTACCCGCACATTCCCATCGTCATGCATCAGGACCATGGGCAATCGCCGGCCGTCTGCATGGCCGCGATCCGCAGCGGTTTCACGAGCGTCATGATGGACGGCTCGCTGCAGGCCGACGGCAAGACCGTCGCCTCGTACGAGTACAACGTCGAGGTGTCGCGCAAGGTCGTCGAAATGGCGCATGCCATCGGCGTGACGGTCGAGGCGGAACTCGGCGTGCTCGGATCGCTCGAAACGATGAAGGGCGACAAGGAAGACGGCCACGGCGCCGAAGGCACGATGACGCGCGAGCAGTTGCTGACCGATGTCGAGCAGGCTGCCGATTTCGTGAAGCAAACGCAATGCGACGCATTGGCCATCGCCATCGGTACCTCGCACGGCGCTTACAAGTTCACGAAGAAGCCGACCGGCGATATCCTCGCGATCGATCGCATCAAGGAGATCCACGCGCGCATTCCGAACACGCACCTCGTGATGCACGGCTCGTCGTCGGTGCCGCAGGAGCTGCTCGCGGAGATTCGCGAATTCGGCGGCGACATGAAGGAAACCTACGGCGTGCCCGTCGAAGAGATCCAGGAAGGCATCAAGCACGGCGTGCGCAAGGTCAATATCGATACTGACCTGCGCCTTGCGATCACCGGCGCGATCCGCCGCTATCTGTTCGAGAACCCGGGCAAGTTCGATCCGCGCGACTACCTGAAACCGGCCCGCGAGGCCGCGAAGAAGATCTGCGTGGATCGCTATCGCGCGTTCGGCTGCGAGGGGCAGGCAGCGAAGATCAAGCCGCTGCCGCTCGAGAAGATCGCCGAGCGGTACAAGTCCGGCGAGCTGGCGCAAGTCGTGCGCTGAGCCGCACGGTAGTCTCGACGCCTCGCCGTTCCCGCTGCATCGATGGGAACGGCGTTTGCATTTTGTTCGAGTCGCGCTTTTTCATGCTGTTCGGCGGGACGCTGGACGCTGTATTGACCTGTATTCCTATTGACGACTGACGGTCCACGACGATGTCTACCCTCTACGAATCCACGCTTCGCTCGCTGCCCCTTCTGGGCCGTGGGAAGGTCCGCGACAACTATGCGGTCGGCGCCGATCGCCTGCTCATCGTCACGACCGATCGCCTGTCGGCGTTCGACGTCGTGTTGGGCGAGCCGATTCCCGATAAGGGGCGCGTGCTGAACCAGATGGCCAACTTCTGGTTCGAGCGTCTCGCGCACATCGTGCCGAATCATCTGACCGGTGTCGCACCCGAAAGCGTGGTCGCGCCCGAGGAGGTGGAGCAGGTGAAGGGGCGTGCGATCGTGGTGAAGCGTCTCGAGCCGATTCTCGTCGAGGCCGTCGTGCGCGGCTATCTGGCCGGCAGCGGCTGGAAGGATTATCAGGCGACGGGCTCGGTGTGCGGCGTCGCGCTCCCGGCGGGCCTGTCCAATGCGCAGAAGCTGCCCGAGCCGATCTTCACGCCGGCGGCCAAAGCCGAGCTCGGGCATCATGACGAAAACATCACGTTCGACGAGATGGAACGGCGCATCGGCACCGAGCTCTCGGCGACGATCCGCGACATTTCGATCAAGCTCTACCAGGAAGCATCGGAGTACGCGGCGACGCGCGGCATCATCATCGCCGATACGAAGTTCGAATTCGGGCTCGACAACCACGGCAAGCTTTACTTGATGGACGAGGCGCTCACGGCCGATTCGTCGCGCTTCTGGCCGGCCGATCAGTACCAGGTGGGCAGCAATCCGCCGTCGTTCGACAAGCAGTTCGTGCGCGACTGGCTCGAGACGCAGCCCTGGAACAAGACGGCGCCGGCACCGAAGCTGCCGGGCGATGTGGTCGCGAAGACGAGCGAGAAGTACCGCGAAGCGCTCGAGCGTCTGACGGGGCAAAAGCTCGCGTAAGCGCCGTGCCGCATTTGAACGACATGTGATTGATTGGACGCAAGCGAAGGAACCGCGCACGATGAGCGAAGCAGTCAAGACCGATCCCACCCATACGCATGCGGCACCGCTCGTCGGCGTCGTGATGGGCTCGAGCTCCGATTGGGAGGTGATGAAACACGCCGTCTCGATTTTGCAGGAGTTCGGCGTACCGTACGAGGCGCGCGTCGTCTCGGCGCACCGCATGCCCGATGAAATGTTCGCCTACGCGGAAGCGGCCCGCGCGCGCGGCTTGCGCGCGATCATCGCCGGCGCGGGTGGCGCGGCGCATCTGCCGGGCATGCTCGCCGCGAAGACGACGGTGCCCGTGCTCGGTGTGCCCGTGGCGAGCCGGTATCTGAAGGGGGTCGATTCGCTGCATTCGATCGTGCAGATGCCCAAGGGCGTACCGGTGGCGACGTTCGCGATCGGAGAGGCCGGCGCGGCCAATGCGGCGCTGTTTGCGGTGGCAGTGTTGGCTGGTACGTCGGACGACTACGCGAAGCGTTTAGCGGCATTTCGCGATCGCCAGAACGAAGCGGCCCGCGCGATGGTGCTGCCCCCGCTTTGAGAAGATCGATCGATATAGCCAGAGGCCGATGCCCGCGCTTGCGCGTGAGATCACACCACTGAAATGAGTTCTGACATGACCCCAGTTTCTCCGATTCTGCCCGGCGCGTGGCTCGGCATGGTCGGTGGCGGCCAGCTCGGCCGCATGTTTTGCTTCGCCGCGCAGGCGATGGGCTACCGCGTCGCCGTGCTCGACCCGGATGCATCGAGTCCGGCCGGCCGCGTGGCCGATCGGCATCTGCGTGCCGCCTACACCGACGAGGCGGCGCTGACCGAGCTTGCGCGCCTGTGTGCGGCGGTCTCGACCGAATTCGAGAACGTGCCGGCCGCGAGCCTCGATTTTCTCGGGCGCAGCACGTTCGTGAGCCCTGCCGGACGCTGCGTCGCCATCGCGCAGGACCGCATCGCCGAGAAGCGCTTCATCGAAAGCTGCGGCGTCCCGGTGGCGCCCCATGTCGTCATCGAATCGCAGGACGCGCTCGCGGCACTGTCCGACGCGGAGCTCGAGGCCGTACTCCCGGGCATTCTCAAGACGGCACGCCTGGGCTACGACGGCAAAGGGCAAGTCCGCGTGACGAGCGCCGAGGCGGTGCGCGATGCGCACAGTGCGCTCTCGGGTGTGCCCTGCGTGCTCGAAAAGCTGCTGCCGCTCAAGTTCGAGGTGTCGGCGCTCGTCGCGCGCGGCGCCGGTGGTGCGACGGCAGTGTATCCGCTCGCGCAGAACATTCACCGTCATGGCGTGCTCGCGCTGACGATGGTGCCCGCGCCCGACGCGCCTGCTGCGCTCGTCGAGCGCGCTCAGCAGGCCGCCCGGCGGATCGCCGAGGCGCTCGGCTATGTCGGCGTGCTGTGCGTCGAGTTCTTCGTGCTCGAAGACGGTTCGCTCGTCGCCAACGAAATGGCACCGCGGCCGCATAACTCCGGGCACTACACGGTCGACGCCTGCGCTGCGAGCCAGTTCGAGCAGCAGGTGCGCGCGATGACGGGCATGCCGCTCGGCGATCCGCGTCAGCATTCGCCGGCCGTCATGCTGAACATACTCGGTGACGTCTGGTTTGCGGGCAGCGGCCCCACCGGTACCGCCGGCGCCGGCGCCGCCGCGACTGCGCCGGTGACGCCGCCCTGGCACGAGGTGGCCGCCATGCCGACGGCGCGGCTGCATCTTTACGGCAAGGAGGAAGCCCGGCCGGGCCGCAAGATGGGACACATCAATTTCACGGCGGCGACGCTCGACGAAGCGCGCACCGCGGCGCGCGATTGCGCGCGTCTCATGCATATTCAGCTCGGCTGAGGCCCGGCCGTCGTCGAATCGAACCGGCCCAGACAAGCTGCAAGCCAGACCAGGAAGTCGCATCGCGATGTCACCCCGCCCGCCAAAGTCTCCCGCGCCCGCCGTTGCGGCCGAGCGAATCGAAGAGGCCGCCGCGCTGCTCGCCGCGGGGCAGCTTGTCGCCTTTCCGACGGAGACCGTTTATGGGCTCGGCGGCGATGCGCAGGACCCGGCGGCCGTGGCCCGAATCTATGCGGCGAAAGGACGGCCGTCCAATCACCCCGTCATCGTCCATCTAGGCCCCAACGGCGATCCGCAATACTGGGTCGACGCCCTGCCGGACGACGCCAAACGGCTCATCGACGCGTTCTGGCCGGGGCCGCTCACGCTGATCCTGAAGCGTGCGGCACACATACCCGCGGCCGTGAGCGGCGGTCAGGACACAGTCGGCCTGCGGGCGCCTTCGCATCCGGTGGCGCAGGCGCTGCTCGACGCGTTCGACGCGCGCCGGGCGGGCCACGGCGGTGTCGCGGCGCCGTCTGCGAACCGGTTCGGTCACGTGAGCCCGACGACGGCGCAGCACGTGCGCGAAGAATTCGGCGATAGCGTCTACGTCCTCGACGGCGGCGCGTGCGACGTCGGCATCGAGTCGACGATTCTCGATTTGTCGCGCGGGTTTCCCGCGCTGCTGCGGCCCGGGCGCGTGACGCCCGTCGACATTGCCGATGTACTCGGCGTGGCCCCGCGTCTGCCTGACGGCAGCGATGCAACGGCACCGCGCGCCTCGGGTACGCTCAAAGCACATTACGCGCCGCGTACGCCGCTCACGTTGGCTGCTTTCGAGGCATTGGTGCCGCTGCTCGAGGGCGCGCGTAACGAGGGCGCGCATATTGCGCTCGTGGCGCGCACCTCGAGTGCCGGTGCATGGGCCGACGCGGCCGGCGTGCATTTCGTCGCGGCGCCGGAAGACCCACACATCTATGCGCGCGAGCTTTACGGCCTGCTGCGGGCGCTGGACCGCGCGGACGTCACGCGGATTTTGGTCGAGAAACTGCCCGAGACGGCCGAATGGATTGCCGTCAACGATCGGCTGGGCCGGGCCGCCGCCGCGTTCGAAGCGGGCGCATAGCAAAAAGCGAAGGCCGGTCCGGCACACGCTTCGCCGCGGCTACACGCCGTATTGCCGCGGATTCACTGCGCGGGCATCGGGCGCAAGTCCTCCATGAGCCTGTCCAGAAAGCTGCGCATGTACTCAGTCCTCGCACGGGCGAGGACTTTGCCCCGATGCGTGAGCATCTCCGATTCGAGCCGGAAGAGCTTTTCGTGGAAGTGGTGGACCACGGACGTGGCCTTGCCGGGAACGAACGCTCCGCCGAGTGACGATGGGTCTCTCTCGACCCACATCGGCTCGCCCAGATAGCCGCCGAACATGAATGCGCGGGCGATGCCGACGGCCCCGAGCGCATCGAGCATGTCCGCATCGCGGACGATCCGCGCTTCGAGCGACGGTGCCATCGATTCGATATCGTGGCCTGCGCAACGGTAGTACTCCGTGAAATTGACGGCCGCGCAGATGCGATCGATATCGCTCGCCGGCACGAGCGTCGAGCCCGCCATCCAACGCCGCAATTCCGGTTCGGCTTCTTCGGGGGCGACATGGCGACGGTGTTGCTTCTCGAGCACGCGATGAAAGTCATGCAGTAGTGCCGCGATGGCGACGACGAAGCGATCGGCATCCGGTTCGCTATCGCAGATCTGCGCGGCGTTGCATACGACGCGATCGAGATGGGCGATATCGTGCGCCACGATGCTTTGGTCGAACGTCGTCGTCAACTCGCCCCGAAGTGCCTCGATGACCGGTTGAATCGAAGCGGACGACGAAAAGGTGTGGGTTGGACTCATTGCTCGTTCAGGCGTGGAGGGTGGAAATGAGACAGCCAGAGATCGGCGATGAACCGCTTGGATTCGTCGCTGAGATGGCGAATGCGGCCGCGATGCGCGGTGTCGAGCTGAGAAAGCGCGAAGATCAATTCAGCCTGGACCAGCTTGATAAACGGGCCTAGCACGCCGCCATGCATGAAGTTGATGGCATTGCCGTCGTTGCACAGATAGGTCGCCCCCTTGCGCGATGCGAGTGCGCAAACGCGCGGATGAAGCGGCGATGGCGTGCGGCGCGCAAGAATATCATCGTAGCCGTCGATCTCGTCATCGCCCGATGTGGCCGTGAAAATGAAAGCGCCTTCCTTCATGGCGTCGATATCGGCTGCGCGAACCGACTTGTTTCCCGTCGCGCCGAAGATCACGTCGGCCTGACTCAGCACGGCGGCCCGGCTGCGCAAGCTGTATCCGTGCGCACACGCGAGTGCCTGCCTGACCGGGTTGGAATCGTGCACGTCCACCCTGACGCCTTTCGCGCGCAGGTTCGCCGCGATGCTGCTTCCGATTTTTCCGTAACCCAGCACGGCGGCCTGTTTGCCCGTCAACAAGATGCCGCACTCGCGCAGCAGCGCATCGGCGGAAAAAACGACGGCCTGGCCGACGAGGAAATCTTCGGGCTCCTTCAGCTTGCTGCGGGCGACGGAGAGAATAGGAAAAGGAAGCTCGCGGCGCTCATCGTTGCTTGCCAGGAACGACTCGTATTTTTTATGGCCGTTTTCCGTGTCCTCTACGATTCCGGCCAGGTTGAATTCGTTGGACTTCGCCATGTCGTCGAGGACGTGGGAAAAATAGCCCCCCGTGTCGATGATGGCGAACCTTCTGCCGCTGACGCGCTTTTTCAGGTCGCTCAGAAAGGCGGCCGGCTGCGACGCAATCGCACGCCTGGTGTAGTTCAAGACCGGCACATCGCGCTGGATCTTCGAAAGCACACTGCGATTCAACGAACTCGGTTTGGGGATGACAGCCGAAACGGGAACCTTGTCATTGAGGGCGAGCACGAATTCATCCGCATCGGGAACGAGGTGAGTGACGATGACGATCGACTCCACGTCGGCAGGCACATGCTGCAGCATCATCGAGAAGAACTGCCTGCTCATCGTACTTCGGCCTCCGCCTGGGCGAGACCCATACGGCCGAGCTTGGCGAACAGCGAGCGCAGATTGGGCTCGTCGATCGTGGCAATGCTCCGATATTCGCATTCCATCTCGGGCGCCCTCGTATGTGCGCCAATGTCTATCAGATATCGAAAATCGATGTGCAGATGGGACGGTTCGCGTTTCGCGCTGTTCGATGGAATTTCGTGCACGTCGACGTCGACCGGAAAAGGGTGCAAGCGATGCCAAGTATGCACGGAGCACGAAAATCCGGTTTCCTCAGTGAGCTCGCGCAACGCGGCTCGAATAGGATGTTCGCCTTCCTCGACGTGGCCGCCGGGTGGGAGCCATTTGCCGAGCGTCTCGTGCCTGACGACCAGAACCGATTCTTCGCGGAGCGCGATCGCGCTCGCCGTGATATGCGCAGGCCACGTTTTTCGGCTGGTCAAGGGCAGACCTTGCGTGAGCGCGGCGACGACGGGATCGAGAATCGAAATCTCGGCGGGCATCGCCCGAATGTAGAGGATCAGCTGGCTGAGCGGATCGGATGCACAGTGCAACAGCGGCAATGCATCGGCCCTGTCGGACGCGACAGGAAAGTGAGGCAGGTCAAGCATTGTTTCTCCAACAATCGCTTGCCTCTTCGAGGTATCACGCTGGGTGGAAACAGCTCCGCGATGAACGGGCCGTTCCTTGCGTCGGTTCGTCCGACTGTAATCGACTGCTAGTGTAGTGTTCGGTGCTAAGCGGTGCTAAGCGGTGCTAAGCGGCGCCATAAGTGCCGCTTAGCGCCGAACACTGCACTAGGTATAAGTGCGGGGAATGTAAATAGTTCTGATACGACTGTCAACGATCGTCCGTCGCCGCGTTCGAAACGGCCTGCTTCGAACGCGACGACGGTTGCGTCAGGCGATCAGATCACGCAGGCATCACTTGCCGATGCCGGCTGCGGCGATCTGTTTTTCGACTTGCTGAGCGAACAGCAGATGCAACCGCGTGGTCGGATGGACCATATCGGCGAACATGTAGGTCTGGTCCGCGTTGGCCGTCGTATAGACCTGCGGCGAGCAAAAGAGCGAGGACGCCAGCGAAGCACCGAACTGAGCCGGCGTCTCGCCCGGCTGGAGCACGCTGGGGTTGGCCGTCGCGTAGTTCGTCGCGTTCGTTTGCATCGCCGTCAGGTTGCAGGCTGTGCCATTGTTCGAAACCGAGAACCCGTTCGCCGACGCACTGGCCACGACGCTGTCGATGAACGAGAACGAATCGACGAAGATGACCTTGCTCACCAAGCCCGTGGCGGTGAGGGCCGTACTGAAGGCGGTATTGAAGCCGCTACTGAGCGCGGTGAGCAACGCACCGCCGTCCGACGAGGCGACGCCGAGCGGCGTCTTGCCGATGTCGGGCACATTCGCCACGACGACCTTCGTTGCACCTTTTTGCAGGATCGTGCCGACCACGCCCGCGAGCGTCGTGGCGGCCGATACCACGTTGGCCTGTTGCTGCGCGATCACGGTTGGGTTGGTCGGAGCCGCAGCGATCGCCTGAGCCGCGATGAGGATATCGTTGGGGCCGCCTTGAACGAGCACGAGTTGTCCGCTATTGAAACTACCGTTCTGGCTCAGGTAGTTCTGAACCTGCGTGGCGACCGGCACCGCCGTTGCCGTCGGATAGCCGATGCCCGGCTGTAGCGAAACGCGCGCGCCGCCTTGCGCGTAGCCGAAGCCGCCCGTGGACGTGGTGGGCGAGCCGAAGCCGCCCGTTACCGCGGTCGTCAGTGTATCGCCGTAGTAGTTGGCGACATCCTGTGTCCAGACCTGCCCCGGATTCGTCGTGAAGCGGCCGCCGCCGAAGTTCGCGTTCGCGAAGGGGGCGTAGGTGCCGACGTCCGACAGGCTGTCTCCGAACGACACGACCTTCAGCGACACGCCGCCGGCGGGGGTGGAACTCGCTGACGAACTCGAGCCGCCTCCACCGCCGCACGCCACGAGCAATGCGAATGCGAAACCGGCAAGCGCTGTTTGCGCCACGCGCAACAGGCGCTTCGGCTGCGTTTTATGACTGAGTTCCATCGGCTTCATCTCCTCGTATATGTGGTTTGGCTCGAGTCTTCGTGATGCTGCTAGCGTGTTGTGTTCAACGCCGCGGACCATTCAGGCGGTGCCACGAGCACCCGCAGCTTGTTTCGCAGGCCGTCGGCGCGGGCGACATCGGCGAACATCGATGCCCATTCGTGAAACGTCGCCTTCAGCGGGTTATGCGTCGTGGGCCCGTCGACGATTCCATATTCGGGCGGGTCCGCCGGATCTTCCGTCACATAGCTGCAGAAGATGCGGTCCCAGACAACGAGGACGCCCGCGAAATTGCGATCGATGTAGCGCGGATTGCGCGCATGGTGACAGCGGTGTGTCGACGGCGTATTCAGCACGTATTCGAGCCAGCCGAGCCGGCCGAACGCCTGCGTGTGCACGAAGAATTGAAAGGCGAGATTGACGAGGACGATGGCGACGATCTGCGCGGGCGGAAATCCGATCAGCGCAAGCGGTATCCAGAACACCCACATGCCCGCAACGGGATACATGAGACTCTGACGAAACGCTGTCGACAAGTTGAGCCGCTCCGACGAGTGATGCACCACATGCGCGGCCCAAAGCCAGCGTACGCGGTGGCTCATGCGATGGAAGACGTAGTAGAGCAGGTCTTGTGCCACGAACAGCACCGCGAAGGCGAATGCGCCGGGTTCCCACGTCAGCAGCCGGTAGTGCGTATAGACGTAGCCGTAGATCGGCACGACGGCGAACCAGGCGAGCTTGTCGGCGCCTTGATGCATGAGCGCGAGTGCCGCGTTGCAAAGCGTATCGCGCCAGTTGTAGATTCGCGCTTCGGCCCGCGTACGCGCCATATGCCGCGCTTCCCAGCCGATACATGCGAGAAAGACGGGCGCCATGGCAATGAGGAGCAATTCGGCGTCGAATTGCATGACGTCTTCCTCCTGTTTTTCTGCTTGATTTTGCCGCAGCGCTGTCGGCGCTGCTGTCCCCTTTTCGGTCGACCGGAGCGGCGGGGAGAATCCTGGCGCGCATCTCGATCGCTGCCCGACAGCCTACACGTTCGGCCCTCGCGGCGGCGCACTTTATCTTAGAAGAAGTATTCGAGCGAACGGGTACGAGCGGTGGGTGTCATCGGGCAAGCGGCAAGCGTGTGGCAAACGCGTCGGCCGATGTGCGGACGCGTCGAGGCAGCGCCGGCGCTCGCCTCACTTCAATCCGCGATAAACCCATTCGAGCAGTGCGTCGTGGGCTTCGCGGGCCGCGGCGGCATGCTCGTCGTTGATGAGACTGACTACGACATAGCTTTCGCCGTTGGCCGCGGCGACATAGCCCGCGATCGCCCGCACGTCGCGCAGCGTTCCGGTCTTGATATGCGCATTGCCTAAGACGGGTTCGTTGCGTAGCCGGTTGCGCATGGTGCCGTCGACGCCTGCAATCGGCAACGAAGCCACGAACACCTGGGCAACCGGGCTGGCGTTCGCCGTTTGCAACAGTTCGGCGAGTCCCAGCGCGCTGACCTCTTCGTCGCGCGAGAGCCCGGAACCGTTGGCGAGGGTCAATGCGGGCATCGAGAGTCCATGCGAATGCAAAAAGCGCTCGATGGCCGCGGCCGACTTTTGCGGGGTGGCGGGCGGCTCGCTGGCAACGGCGCCGATCGTGAGAAACAGATTGCGCGCCATCACGTTGTTGCTGAACTTGTTGATGTCGCGCACGATGTCCGCGAGCGGCGGGCCGTGGTGAGTCCCCACGAGCCGTGCGCCGAACGGGACGGCACCCTCGTGCGTCGTGCCCTTGAACGTTCCGCCCGCCTGGCGCCATAGCGCGAGAAAGCCGCCCGCGAAAAACGCCGTGTGATCGAGCACCGCGAGGTTGATCGTGCGCGGGCCGCAACGCGCAGGGTAATTGCCCGCGAACATCGCTTCGACGGTGCCGTCGCCTTGCGGCGTCACGTTCGGCGTCACCGCATCGGCCGCGCCCACGCACGGGCCCGGGCTTGCGCGCAGCGCATTGTCGACCTTGAGCTGAGCCAGCGGCGGCAGCACGTCGATGGCGACAGCGCCGTCGCCGGCCGGCGTCAGCGTGAACGACAGCGACTTGAATGCATAGAGCAGCGGATCCGGCCCGACGTTGTACGGGGCGTTCGCATCGTCGTCGAACGGCGGCAGATCGCGCGTGGATGGATCGAAAAAGCGCTTGTCGAGCACGAGCGCGCCGTCGATGCCCGTGATGCCGTTCTTGCGGATCTTGTCGACGAGATCGACGAGCTCTTCCGGCACGAGCTTCGGATCGCCCGTGCCTTGAATGTAGAGGTCGCCGTGCAGCACGCCGTTCGCATCCACCGTGCCGTCCGCGTAGGCGCGCGTGCGCCACCGGTAGTCGGGCCCGAGCATCGCGAGACCGGCGTAGGTGGTCACGAGTTTCATCGTGGAGGCGGGCAGCATCGGTTTGGTGGCATTGAGCGCGACGGCGGGCGTCGCGTTGCCGATGCGCTCGATCACCACGCTGACCGAATTCAGCGGCACATGGGCGCGAGCCAGCGCGCGCGTGACCGTGACGGGCAACTCGGTGCTCACGTTGATGTGCGGCCGGTGCTTGAGTGTGCGCGCATCGGCATCCGCACCGGCGGCAAAGACGAGACTCATCGTCACGCCGAGCGCGGCCGCGCTTCGTGCGCAAGCCCGCGCGCGGCGCCGCGGCCGGACGATCGCGCGCGGCGCTTCCGGGCGCATGGGCAATACCGAGGACGGGGCGAGACGGCAAACCCGATTGAGCAGCGCGGCGAGCGGGGCGATCGTCATGAAAGGCACGAAGGGCATGGCGAACGGTCGGACAAAGCCGACATTGTAGAGCGGCGCGTCCCGGTGCGGGCGGCACGACGGTACGCCGAGCCGGCTACAATGCACTTCATGAGCGACACTGGCGCGGTCGGCCGCGCGGATGCAATGCGGATATTGCTGGTCGAAGACGACAAGATGATTGCCGAAGGCGTGCGTAAAGCGCTGCGCGGCGAGGGCTTCGCGGTGGACTGGGTGCAAGACGGCGAAAGCGCGTTGACTGCCGCGGCCGGGGAGCCGTACGACCTCGTCCTGCTGGATCTCGGGCTGCCCAAGCGCGACGGCCTCGACGTGCTGCGCGCGATGCGCGCGCGCGGGCTGACGATGCCGGTGCTGATCGTGACCGCGCGCGACGCCGTCGCGGACCGCGTGAAGGGGCTCGATGCCGGCGCGGACGACTATCTCGTGAAGCCGTTCGATCTGGACGAGCTGGCGGCGCGCATGCGGGCGCTGATCCGGCGGCAGGCGGGGCGCAGCGAGTCCGTCATCCGTCACGGTACGCTGACCCTCGATCCGGCTGCGCATCAAGTGACGCTCGACGGCGCGCCCGTCGCGCTGTCGGCGCGCGAATTCGCGCTGCTCGAGGCGCTGCTCGCGCGCCCCGGCGCCGTGCTCTCCAAGAGTCAGCTCGAGGAAAAAATGTACGGATGGGGCGAGGAGATCGGCAGCAACACCGTCGAAGTCTACATCCACGCGCTGCGCAAGAAGCTCGGCGCGGAACTCATCCGCAACGTGCGCGGCCTCGGCTATATGATCGCGAAGGACGCCTGAGCGCTTCCTTTTCGCGGTCCTCTCGTTTTCTTCAATGCGTTCCATTCGTCATCAACTGCTTGTCTGGCTGCTCGCGATCGTCGTTGCGGGCGTGGGTGCGGCGGGCTGGCTCATTTATCGCCAGGCACTCGCCGAGGCCAACGAACTCTTCGACTACCAGTTGCAGGAGATCGCCGCCGCGCTGCCGTCGGAGCCTTTCTCGCAGATCTTCGGCGCCCACAAGGAGGCCGACGAGGGCATCGTCATCCAGATCTGGAGCCGCACGGGCGCACTGATGTACTACTCCCATCCGCGCGCGCCGCTCGCACCGCGCGCCGAGCTCGGGTTCTCGACCGAGCGTACCGAGCGCGGCGACTGGCGCGTGTATGGCGCCATCGTCGGCGACAACGTCGTCCAGCTCGCGCAGCCCGTGTCCGTGCGCAACCGGTTGGCCGCGAACGTCGCGCTGCGCACGCTGTGGCCGCTCATCGTGCTGCTGCCGCTCTTGGGTCTCGCCGTCTGGGTGATCGTCGGGCGCGGGTTGGCGCCGCTTGCGCGCGTGACGCGGGCGCTCAATGCGCGGCGGCCCGAAGCGCTCGATCCGCTGCCCGACAGGCGGCTGCCACTGGAGGTGCAGCCGCTCGTGCGTGCGTTGAACGGCCTGCTCGCGCGGCTGACCGAGGCACTCGATACGCAGCGCGCCTTCGTGGCCGATGCCGCGCACGAGTTGCGCACGCCGCTGGCCGCGGTGCAGATTCAGTCGCAGCTCGTGGCGCGGGCGCGCGACGATGCATCCCGCCGCGAGGCGCTCGACGATTTGCAGGCCGGTGTCACGCGCGCGACGCGTCTTGCCGAGCAACTGCTTGCGCTCGCGCGCGCGGAGCCGGCGGCGGGCGCCGTGCGCGATTCGGTGGACTTGCAACTGTTGCTCGCCGAATGCGTCGCCGCGCATGCACCGCTCGCGCAGCGCCGCGGCGTCGATCTGGGCTTCGAGGACGCGCAGCCGGCCACCGTCATGGCCGATGCCGATGCGTTGCGCGCGATGTTCGGCAATCTGCTCGATAACGCCGTCAAGTACACGCCGCCGGGTGGGCGCATCGATGTGACGCTCACGGTGGGGCAGGAGGCGCGGCCATGCGTGCAGATCGCCGACAGCGGCCCCGGCATCCCGCCAGACGAGCGTGAGCGCGTGTTCGACCGCTTCTATCGCGATGCGTCGGCGCGCGCCCGTGCCGACGTCTCGGGCAGCGGCCTCGGTCTGGCCATCGTCAAACGCGTCGCTACGCAAAACGGCGCGACGATCGAGTTGGGCGACGCCGCGCTTGGCGGGCTGCTCGTCACCGTGCAATTTTGAGTTTCTCCTGCGTCGTAGCCCGGTGCGGCGGGTTGCCGCACCGTTAAGGCTCCTTTAAGCCAGGCGCCTTACTCTGCGTTCCATCAAGCAAGGAGGCCCATTCGATGAACAGGAGAGTTCTGTCGCGCGGGGCGATCGCAGTCGCGGTTGCGCTCGCTGTATCCGGAGGCTATGTGGCGGGCACGCGCCACGCCGATCCCCAGATCATCACGGCTGCGCACGCTGCGCCGATGATGCCGGCCGAAGCCGCCGCGAAAACCGGCATCCCCGACTTCTCGGGGCTCGTCGAGGCTTATGGTCCGGCGGTCGTCAATATCAGCGCGAAGCATGTCGTGAAGCGCACGGCACGCCGTGCGCAACAACTGCCGATCGATCCGAGCGATCCGTTCTATCAGTTCTTCAAGCGCTTTTACGGCCAGTTCCCCGGCTTCAACGACGGCGATGGCGACGCGCAGCCCGACGCCACCCCGAGCGCAAGCCTGGGCTCGGGCTTCATCATCAGCAATGACGGCTACATCCTGACCAATGCGCACGTGATCGATGGCGCGAACGTCGTCACGGTCAAGCTCACCGACAAGCGGGAGTTCCGCGCGAAGGTCATCGGTACGGACAAGCAGTCCGACGTCGCCGTGATCAAGATCGAGGCCTCGAACCTGCCGGTCGTGAAGATCGGCGATCCGCAGCAGAGCAAGGTCGGTCAGTGGGTCGTGGCGATCGGTTCGCCGTACGGGTTCGAGAACACGGTGACCTCGGGCATCATCAGCGCGAAGGGCCGCTCGCTGCCCGACGAGAACTACACGCCGTTCATTCAGACGGATGTGCCGGTCAACCCCGGCAACTCGGGCGGGCCGCTGTTCAACCTGCAAGGGCAGGTCATCGGGATCAACTCGATGATCTACTCGCAAACGGGCGGCTTCCAGGGACTGTCGTTCGCGATCCCGATCGATGAAGCGATGCGTGTCAAGGACGAACTCGTGAAGCACGGCCATGTCAGCCGCGGGCGGCTCGGCGTGGCGGTGCAGGGCGTCAATCAGACTCTGGCCAACTCGTTCGGCCTGCCCAAACCGGCCGGCGCGCTCGTGAGCTCGGTCGATCCGGGCGGCCCGGCCGCGAAGGCGGGCCTGCAAGCGGGCGACGTGATTCTTGCCGTCAACGGCGCGGCGGTCGGCGATTCGACCGATCTGCCCGCGCAGATCGCGGCGATGAAGCCCGGCAGCAAGGCCACGCTCGACATCTGGCGCGACAAGTCGAAAAAGCAGCTGACGGTCACGCTGGGCTCGCTCTCGGATACCAAGGTGGCCGACAACAGCACCGCGAGCGCCGCGCCGAGCCGCCTGGGCGTCGCAGTGCGCGCGCTGACGCCGCAGGAAAAGAACAGCAGTTCGCTGAATCACGGCCTCGTCGTGCAGCAATCGTCGGGTCCGGCCGCGAGCGCGGGGATACAGCCCGGCGACGTGATCCTCGCGGTCAACGGCAGCCCGGTTTCGTCGCCGGAGCAACTGAAGCAAATCATTGCGAAGGCCGGCAGCAGTGTCGCGCTGCTGATCCAGCGCAACGATGCGCAGATCTTCGTGCCGGTCGATCTCGGCTGAACCCAGCAGCCCGTGCCGGGGCATCGCGCCCCGCCGGGCACGGGCATTGCTGAGTCTCTTCGTTATGAAGAAAAAAGGAGTGATGCCATGAAAACACCCAACAGCAAACGAGCAAGACTCTCGGCCCTGGCCGCGGTCCTTGCCCTCGGGTTCGCAGGCGGTGCGTTCGCGCAAGCCTCCTCCGGCGCCGGTACGGTCGGCGGTACGACGACCGACATGACGAGCGCCGGCAACGCGAACGGCGGCGGCATGCCGCCTGTTCAGCACGAGGGTTCGGTGTCGTACGTGTCGGGCGGCGTGGGTCTGGACGAGTCGACGGCGCTCAAGAGCGCTGCACATCAGTGGCCGCTGTCGCTGAGTTTCACGGGACCGACGGCCGATTATCTGGCCGACGTCCATGTGAAGATTCTCGGTGCGGGCAACGATCAGGTGCTGTCGACCGACTCGAAGGGACCATACATGCTCGTGAAGCTGCCGCCGGGCCGTTACACGGTGCACGCGAGCTACAAGGACCAGGAGCAAACTCGCGCGGTGACCGTTACGGGTAAGCCCGGTGCGCATGCGGACTTTCACTGGAACACGCAGTAGCGCATGCCAGCCGCGCACGTGCGCGATCTTTGTCTGATAATGGAAGCCACGGGTGAGAACCCGTGGCTTTTTGCATTGCCGCAAAGGCGCATCTCCGTTCGAACCTTGCCAAGGGAATCGCCATGACGAATGCCCATCGCGTCGATATCGAGCCCAACCCGCATCGTCTGCGGGTGATTCACAGCGGAATCACGCTGGCGGACACGAGCCGGGGATTCACGCTCAAAGAGACCGGCTTGCAGGATGTTTTCTATTTCCCGCGCGAGGACGTCAACATGACGCGCTTCTCGCGTTCGGACACGACGACCCATTGCCCCTACAAAGGCGATGCCTCGTATTTTCATCTGCGCACGGAAGACGGCGAGGTCATCCAAAACGTGGCATGGAGCTACGAGTCGCCCTACGAATCCGCTGCCGCGATCAAGGATTGCCTGGCGTTTTTCAGCGAGCGCGTCGATCGAATCGACCAGACGTCGTAAGCTGACGCGAGGAGCCGCGCATGCAGCGAAGGGAGTCGTCATGGAGCTGACCGATGCGGTGCGCGTCGACCTTGCGCCCGCCGTCGTGGCCCAAGCGCTGTCGGACCTCGCGCTCGTGCGCGCAAGCCTCGAGAACTGCGAGACGTTCACCCGATTGCCCGACGGGGAATTCGCGTTGACGTTCACCGTGCCTGTCGGTCCGCTCCGAGGACGCTACGAGGTACGGCTCCATCTCGCGGACGTCGACGACTCACCCGAGCGCGAGCCTGCTCGCGTATTGCATCGCGTGATCAACTTCAAGGCCGGCGCGGCCGGCGTCGGTTCGCTGCGGGGCCAACTCGAGATCGCACTCGAGCCTGCCGGGTCCGGCGATGCGGCCCAGACCACGCGCATCGATTACGCGATCTGGACAACGCTCACGGGGCCGCTGGCCGCGTTGCCGCCGGGGCAAATCGAAAATGCGCTGCAAGCGCTGGCCGAGGATTTCTTCGCGGAGTTCGCCGCCGTGGTCGAGGCCAAGCACGGCAAACGGCCCAATCGTGCGGCGCCTGCCGGATGGAGTCGGCGCCAGCATGTGTTCCTGCGGCCGATCAATCTGGCAGGCCTCGTGCACCGCAGTGCACACGTCGACGCGCCGGCGCCCGCCTCGGGCCGATTGAGCGGTCTGCTGCTTGGCGCGCGCGGCTCGCACGGGCTCGAACGCCGCGAACCCCGAGCGATGCCGCCGTGGGCCTGGGCGCTTGCCATCGTCATCGTCGGGGCATTGCTTTATCTGCTGCACCGCCTCCAGTAGCGACCGCGCGCGCCGCGCCGCGGAATTCCCGCCGGTATGCACTCGGCGACGTTTTCAATGCCTCGGCGAAATGCTGCCGCAGCGAGACGGCCGAGCCGAAGCCCGCCGATTCGGCGACCGCATCGACGCTCTCGTCGGTGGTCTCGAGCAACTGCTGAGCACATGAAAGCCGTGCCGTGAGCAGCCATGCGCCGACGGTGGTGCCCGTCGCCTCGCGAAACCGCCGGGTGAAGGTGCGTCGGCTCATCAGCGCGCGTTCGGCCAGCGAGTCGAGCGTATGGGGGGCGTGCACGTTCGCGCGGACCCAATCGAGCAGCGCGACGAGCCGCGCATCGCGCGCGTCGCTGCCGACTGGCTGCTCCACGAATTGAGCCTGCGAGCCCTGACGGTGCGGCGGTACGACCAGCCGGCGCGCGACGTAGTTCGCGGCCTGCGCGCCGCAGCGCGTACGCAGAACGTGCAAACAGCAGTCGAGGCCGGCGGCGGTGCCGGCAGAGGTCAGGATATCGCCGTCATCGACATAGAGCACTGACGCATCGACCTCCACGGCCGGGTAGCGCCGGGCGAATTCGCCCGCCCACGCCCAGTGCGTGGTCGCGCGCCGCCCGTCGAGCAGACCCGCGGCCGCCAGGACGAACGCGCCGAGGCACAGCCCCACGCATTGCGCGCCACGCGCATGAGCGCGCCGCAATGCAGCGATCAGCGCGTCCTCGGGTTCCCGGAAAGCGCCGTCCCAGCTCGGCACGATGACGATGTCGGCGACATCCAGTGCATCGAGCCCGTGCGCTGCCGTAATCGTGAATCCCGCCTTTGTTCCGAGATCGCCCGCGCGGCATGCGCATACGCGCAAATCGAAGCGCGGCACATGCCCCGCGCTGTAGTCCTCGCCGAAGACGATGCACGGCACCGAGAGATGAAACGGACTGATGCCGTCGAAAGCGACGACAGCGACGATGGGCGCGGCGTCGGGCGAGCCAGCGTTCGGTTGGCGCATGAGACTCCCGTCTGGCAGAGAATGCGACGATTGGATTGGCCCGATTATATCGATTAATGTCATTCGGGCCACTATCGACGGGCGGCCCGGAACGGAAGAATGGAGTCCGTCTTCCGCCTCGCGGACCCTTTCGACATCAGGAGCTCACCATGTCCCGTTTCCCGCGCCGTGCACTCGTCGTCATCGACGTGCAGAACGAATATGTCACCGGCGATTTGCCGATCGAATTTCCGAACGTCCAGAGTTCGCTCGCCAATATCGGGCGGGCGATGGATGCGGCTCGCGCCGCCTCGGTCCCTATCGTCGTGGTCCAGAACTTCGCGCCAGCGGGCTCGCCGCTTTTTGCGCGCGGCACGCCGGGAGCTGAACTGCATCCGGTGGTCGCCGGCCGTGAGCGCGATCACTACGTCGAGAAATCGCTGCCGAGCGCATTCGCGGGGACCGACCTTGCTCAATGGCTCGCCGAGCGGGAAATCGACACGTTGACGGTGGTCGGCTACATGACGCACAACTGCGACGCCTCGACCATCGTTCACGCGCTGCACGCGGGTTTCGCCGTCGAGTTTCTGTCCGACGCCTCGGGTTCAGTGCCCTACGAGAACAGCGCAGGCTTTGCGAGCGCGCAGGAGATTCATCGCGTCTATTGCGTGGTGCTGCAGTCGCGCTTCGCGTCCGTGGCCGATACCGACACATGGCTCGCGGCGCTTGCAGCGGGCGAGCCGCTCGAGCGCGGCTCGATCTACGCGTCGAACCAGGCCGCCCGGCAGCGCGCCGCGGCGATGCGGGCTTAGGCGTAGGGTCGCTGGCGCGACGAGCGGCTCTGCGTTACGTCCGTTCACGCGCGGCGCAGAGCCTGGCTCGTACGCAGCGTATGAAGGCACGCATCGACGAACGCTTCGATGTGCGCGCTGAGGTCGATCTTCGGCGGAAGCATCAGTGCATCGCGCAGACATCCTCCGACGAACGCGTGCAGAAACAGTGCCGCGCGTTGGGTATCGAGATCCGGCGGCAACTGGCCGCGCTCGATGGCCGCGCGCAGATCGTCCTCGAGTTTGCCGAGCCCTTCTTCCATGCTGGCCTGATGGCGCGCCTTGACGGGCCCCATTTCGTCGACGAATTCGCATTTCAGGAAAAGGATATCGAAGACGCGGCGGCGTTGCGGATCGATAGCCGCCGCGCGCAAACACCATTTGAGTTTCTCGGCCAGCCGCAGTAGGGGATCGGGCGGCTGGCCATCGCCGGCGGAAAGCTCGTCGAGCGGCAACAAGACGCGGTCGAACATCGCCGTGAAGACATCGCCTTTGTTCGCAAAGTGCCAATAGATCGCGCCGCGCGTGACACCGGCCTGCGCAGCGATGTCGGCGAGCGAGGTCCGCGACACACCCTTGTCATAAAACACCTGCTCCGCTGCATCGAGAATCCGGTTGCGCGTCTCTCGTGCCTCTTCTTTCGTTTTCCTGACCATCTTGCTTTCCGCTTGGCGGGTTTCGTCGATTCCCGACAGTCACGTGTCTGTAACGATACAGTCGGACAAATAGAACGGATCGATTGATTACCGCGTGTTACAGGCGAGAATTGTTGCTCGAAATCCGCATCTTTCGCAACGAAAACCTTTTACATACATCGATGAATGTATATACAATACCGTCCTACGTTTGAATGGTCCAGTGCGGATTCCCGGTAATATCGGTCCCTGGCTGTGGCGCGCGGGATCGCGCGCCAGCTTTGCGCTGTCGCTCGAGGCGCGCCGCCGGTTTCTCAGCGCGGTGCCGCGCGCCCGACGTGCCGTGCATGTTCGGCCCTCTCGTGGGGCCGTCGTCTTCAAGCGTTTCGCGACATGAGTCGCGCCGCGCGCCTCGCGGGAATGGGGCGCAGCGGGCCTACTTTGTTCCCAGTCATTGATCAGAGGTCGCTCCATGCGTGTCGAAACGGTTCCTCTTCGCCTGATCGCTACCGCGACGGCTGCCATGATTCTCGCGGCGTGCGGACAAAAGCAGTCGGCACCGCCGCCGCAAACGCCCGAGGTGGGCGTCGTCACCGTCACGACCAGCGCCGTCCCCGTCACGAGCGAGTTGCCGGGACGCACGAGCGCCTTCCTCGTGGCGCAGGTGCGTGCGCGCGTCGACGGTATCGTGCTGCGCCGCGAGTTCACCGAAGGCAGCGAAGTGAAGGCCGGCCAGCGCTTGTACAAGATCGACCCGGCGCCCTATCTCGCCTCGCTCAATAGTGCGAAGGCGTCGCTGGCCAAGGCGCAGGCCAATCTGGCCAGCACGACGGCCCAAGCGAACCGCTACAAGGTGCTCGTGGCCGCGAACGCGGTCAGCAAGCAGGACTACGACAATGCCGTTGCCGCGCAGGGGCAGGCCGCGGCGGACGTCGCGTCGGCCAAGGCCGCCGTTCAGACGGCGCAGATCAATGTCGGCTACACGGACGTCGTCGCGCCCATCACGGGCCGCACCGGCGTCTCGCAAGTCACGCCGGGCGCGTATGTGCAGGCGAGCGCGGCCACGCTCATGGATACGATTCAGCAGCTCGATCCGATGTACGTCGATCTCACGCAGTCGAGCCTCGACGGGCTCAAGCTGCGTCGCGAAATCCAGGAAGGGCGCTTGAAGACGAATGGACCGGGCGCCGCGAAGGTCACGTTGATTCTCGAAGATGGCAGGACGTACGCGCAACAGGGCAAGCTGCAGTTTTCCGATGTGACCGTCGATCAGTCGACGGGCTCGATCACGGTGCGCGCGATCTTCCCGAACCCGAACCGGGTCCTGCTGCCGGGCATGTTCGTGCGCGCGCGCATCGAGGAGGGCGTCAACGAGCGCGCGATGCTCGTGCCGCAAGTCGGCGTCACGCACGATCAGAAAGGACAGGCGAGCGCGCTCGTCGTCGGTGCCGACGGCAAGGTCGCGCCGCGTCCGCTCGTGACCGCGGGCATGCGTGGGCCCGACTGGATCGTCGAGAGCGGCTTGAATCCGGGCGACCGCGTGATCGTTCAGGGCACGGAGAAAGTCCGCCCGGGCATGGCCGTGAAGGCCGTACCGGCCCAGCTCGCGGCGCCGGCATCCGGCGCCTCCACCGCCACGGCCCCGCAGCCGGCGTCGGCATCGCAGCCCGCGTCCGGCGCGTAACAGAGGGGAGCCCGTTACATGGCCAAGTTTTTTATCGATCGACCGATTTTCGCGTGGGTGATTGCGATCATCCTGATGCTGGCGGGGATTGCGTCGATCTTCAATCTGCCGATCGCGCAGTACCCCACGATCGCGCCGCCCTCGATCCAGATCAGCGCGTCCTATCCGGGCGCCTCGGCGAAGACGGTCGAAAATACGGTGACGCAGGTCATCGAGCAGCAGATGAGCGGCCTCGATCACCTGCTGTACCTCTCGTCGACGAGCGACGATTCGGGCACCGCCACGATCACGCTGACGTTTGCCGCCGGCACCAATCCTGACATCGCGCAGGTGCAGGTGCAAAACAAGCTCTCGCTCGCCACGCCGCTTTTGCCGTCGGTCGTGCAGCAGCTCGGCACGAAGGTGACGAAATCGAGCAGCAGCTTCCTGCTCGTGCTCGCGTTCGTGTCCGAAGACGGCAGCATGAACAAGTACGACCTTGCGAACTATGTCGCCTCGAACATTCAGGATCCGATCAGCCGTATCGACGGCGTCGGCACCTTGTCGCTGTTCGGCACACAGTACGCGATGCGGATCTGGCTCGACCCGAACAAGCTGACGAACTACGGGCTCACGCCGGTCGACGTCTCGACGGCGATACAGAACCAGAACGTGCAGGTCGCAGCCGGCCAGCTGGGCGGGACGCCCTCCGTGCCGGGACAGATGCTGCAGGCCACGATCACCGAGCAGACGCTGCTGCGCACGCCCGGTCAGTTCGGCGACATCTTGCTGAAGGTGAACCCGGACGGTTCGCAGGTGCGCATCAAGGACGTTGCGCGCATCGAGCTCGGCGGCGAAAACTACAACGTCGACACCGCCTACAACGGTCAGCCGACCGTCGGTATGGGCATTCAGCTCGCCACGGGCGCCAACGCGCTGCAGACGGCCAAGCTCGTGCGCCAGCGCGTCGAAGAGCTGTCGCGGTACTTCCCGCACGGCCTTGCGGTGAAGTACCCGTACGACACGACGCCGTTCGTGCGGCTGTCCATCGAGGAAGTGATCAAGACGCTGCTCGAAGGCATCGTGCTCGTCTTCCTGGTCATGTACCTGTTCCTGCAGAACCTGCGTGCGACGTTGATTCCGACGATCGCGGTGCCGGTGGTGCTGCTCGGTACGTTCGCGATCATGAACGCCGTGGGCTTCTCGATCAACGTGCTCTCGATGTTCGGCCTCGTGCTGGCGATCGGTCTGCTCGTCGACGATGCGATCGTCGTGGTCGAGAACGTCGAGCGCGTCATGGCCGAGGAGGGCTTATCGCCCCGGGAGGCGACGAGAAAGGCGATGAGCCAGATCACGGGCGCGCTCGTCGGCGTGGCGCTCGTGCTCTCGGCCGTGTTCGTGCCGGTGGCGCTCTCGGGCGGCTCGGTGGGCGCGATCTACCGGCAGTTCTCGCTGACGATCGTCGCGGCGATGGTGCTCTCGGTGCTCGTCGCGCTGATTCTGACGCCGGCGCTGTGCGCGACGATCCTCAAGCCGATACCGGCAGGCCATCACGAGGAAAAGACGGGCTTCTTCGGCTGGTTCAACCGCACCTTCAACACGAGCCGCGAGAAATATCAGAAAGGCGTGCATCACGTCATTCGCCGTTCGAGCCGATGGCTGCTGATCTATATCGTCGTCATCGTCGCGATCGGTCTGCTGTTCGTGCGCTTGCCGAAATCGTTCCTGCCTGACGAGGATCAGGGCTACGCGTTCATTCTCGTGCGCACGCCGACAGGCTCCACGCAGGAGACGACGGGCAAGACGCTCGCGAACATCGCCGACTATCTGCTCAACAAAGAGAAATCGGTCGTCGAATCGGTGTTCACGGTCAACGGCTTCAGCTTCGCGGGCCGCGGCCAGAACTCGGGTCTCGTCTTCGTGCGGCTAAAGGATTACGGCGAGCGGCAGCACGCGGACCAGAAGGTGCAGGCCGTCATTCAGCGGATGTTCATGCACTATGCGAACTACAAGGACGGGCTCGTCATTCCGTTCAATCCGCCGTCGATCCCCGAGCTCGGTACCGCGTCCGGCTTCGACTTCGAGCTGACCGACAACGCGGGGCATGGTCACGAGGCGCTGATGGCGGCGCGCGATCAGTTGCTCGGGATGGCGGCCAAGGATCCGACGCTTGCGCTGGTCCGGCCGAACGGCTTGAATGACACGCCGCAGTTCAAAGTCGATATCGACCGCGAAAAAGCGCAGGCGCTCGGCGTCACCGCGGAAGCGATCGACCAGACGTTCTCGATTGCCTGGGCGTCGAAGTACGTGAACAACTTCCTCGATACGGACAACCGGATCAAGAAGGTCTACCTGCAGTCCGATGCACCGTTCCGGATGTCGCCCGAGGATATGTCGAAGTGGTACGTGCGTAACGGCTCGGGCGCCATGGTGCCGTTCACAGCGTTCGCGTCGGGGCAATGGACCTACGGCTCGCCGAAACTGGAACGCTTCAACGGGATCTCGGCGGTCGAGATTCAAGGGCAGGCCGCGGCCGGCAAGAGTACGGGACAGGCCATGACGGCCATGGAACGGCTCGCCGCGAAACTGCCGGCCGGGATCGGCTACGCATGGACGGGGCTCTCGTATCAGGAACTCCAGTCGGGTTCGCAGGCGCCGATTTTGTACGGCATCTCGATCCTCGTCGTGTTCCTGTGTCTTGCCGCGCTGTATGAAAGCTGGTCGATTCCGTTCTCGGTCATCATGGTGGTGCCGCTGGGCGTGATCGGCGCACTGCTGGCCGCCACGGTGCGCGGGCTCGAGAACGACGTGTTCTTCCAAGTCGGTCTGCTGACGACGGTGGGGCTTTCGGCGAAGAACGCGATTCTGATCGTCGAATTCGCGCGCGAGTTGCAGCACAAGGAAGGCATGGGACCTGTCGAGGCGGCGATGGAAGCATCGCGGCTGCGGTTGCGGCCGATTCTGATGACATCGCTGGCGTTCATTCTGGGCGTGATGCCGCTTGCGATCAGCAACGGCGCGGGCTCCGCCAGCCAGCACGCGATCGGTACGGGCGTGATCGGCGGGATGCTGACCGCAACGTTCCTGGCCATTTTCTTCATCCCGATGTTCTTCGTCGTCATTCGCGCGAAGTTCTCCGGCGAGACCGAGGATCCCGACGAAGCCGCGCGCTTGGCCCAAGCGCATCATGCGCCGAAGCTGGAAGATGGCGGTGAGCGTGGGGACGGCCATGGCGGCAATGATGGCAACGGCGGTAACAGTGGCGCGGGCGGCGGTCCCCGCAATGAAGGACAGTGACATGCAGATGCGAAACCATTCCCTGATTGCGATCGCGGTTGCGGTGTTTGCCGCGGGCTGCTCGTTCCAGCCCAAGTACGAGCGCCCGGCGCCGCCGGTAGCTGCGGCGTTCCCGAGTTCGGGCGTTTATGCCACGCAGCCGGCCGGCACGCCGGGCCGCAGTGCCGGCGGTCAAGCGGCGGCCGATATCGGCTGGAAGAACTTTTTCGTCGACGAGCGCTTGCAGCGGCTCATCGAGATCGCGCTGGCGAACAACCGGGACTTGCGCGTATCCGTGCTCAATGTCGATCAGGCGCGTGCGCAATATCGCATCACGCGTGCCGACCTGTTCCCGACGCTCGATGCGTCGGGCCAGGAAAGCGTCTCGCGTACGCCGAAGGATTTGAGCTTTTTCGGCAAGACGATTTCGCGGACATATTCGGTCGGGCTCGACGCTTCCTGGGAAATCGACTTTTGGGGCCGTATACGCAGTCTCAAGGACCAGGCGCTCGAGCAATATCTCTCGACGGCGCAGGCGCGCAAAGCGGCTGAGATTTCGCTCGTCTCGCAGGTGGCCGACGAGTATCTGCAGATGCTCGCGTTCGACGATCTGCTCAAGGTGACCGAAGACACGCTGAAATCGGCGCAGAGCTCCTACGATCTGACAAAGCTGCAATTCGATAACGGCACGGGCTCCGAGCTTTCGTTGCGTCAGGCGGAGACGGTCGTCGAGCAGGCGAAGGCAAATCGCGAAGCACAGGCCCGTTCGCGTGCGCAGGCGGAAAACGCACTCGCGCTGCTGATCGGGCAGTCGCTGCCCGACGATCTGCCGCCCGGCCGCTCGCTTGGCGATCAGGCGCTTTTGAGCGATATCCCGGCGGGGCTGCCGTCCGATTTGTTGACGCGCCGACCCGACATCATGGAAGCGGAGGCTTCGCTGCGCGCGGCGAATGCGAATATCGGCGCGGCACGTGCGGCGTTTTTCCCGAAGATTTCGCTGACGGGTTCGGCTGGTACCGAGAGCTTGACGCTTGGTGGATTGTTCAAGCCTGGGTCGGCGGCTTGGAGTTTTACACCGCAAATTTCGCTGCCGATTTTTGAGGGTGGGCGGAATATCGCAAATCTCGATCTTGCCAATATTCAGAAGCGGATCGAGATCGCGAAGTATGAGAAGGCGATTCAGTCGGCGTTTCGGGATGTGGCCGATGGGCTCGCGGCGCGGAGTACTTATGATGCGCAGATCGGTGCGCTCGAGCGCAATACGAATGCGGAGCAGCGGGCGCTTGATTTGTCGCAGCTGCGGTATCGGAATGGCGTCGATAGTTATCTGCAGGTGTTGACCGCGCAGACCAATTTGTATTCGGCGCAGCAATCGCTGATCAATGCGCGTGTCGCACGGCTGACCAGTCTTGTTGATCTGTATGTGGCGCTCGGCGGTGGGTGGGTGCAGCAGACGGGTGAGACACCGAGGCCGGCGGACGCGGGGACGGATTATGGGTCGTTGCCTGCCCAGGTGCCGCAAGGCGGGGCTTCGGCGGTGAAGGCGCCGGCTAGTTGAGGCGGCCGCGCTTTTCAAAATGATTTTGAACCGGCGAGCGGCAATCCAGCTCGCCGGTTTCGTTTTATACATCCCGCGAGCACGGGTCGGCGCAGCAATTCGATCGCTCTGCGAGGGGACGACGCCGTCCGAAGCTAACTGTTGACGGCAGCGAACGTCCCGCTAAGATGCGAGTTTATTGATTGAACATAAACTTGCTAAGGTCCCTACAAGATGGATCCGGTACGGAATCCGTATGCACCGGGTGCTGGCACCCCTCCGCCTATGATCGTCCAGCCGATCACGCATGAGCGCCGATAGCAATAGCGCGACTCTTGCGGGTGCGATGTCGGTCCGGGCATGTTCAATACGCGATCCGCGGTGCCACATAGCTGCCGTAGCCGGTGCCAATGCCCGATGCCTGAGTGGGTATCTTGAAGCCTGCGACGAAATGGCCGGTAATGTACTTGGAGCTGGCGCCGTTCGACGTATCGATGTGGAAGGCGGCGAACGCGACGATCGGCGTGCTACCGCTCGTCGAAACATTGGTGCCGACAGGCATAACAACGGTGACACCCGTCGGCACGCTGCTGTAGATCGTGTCTTTTACGCCTGGCTGAACGTAGATGCTGTCCCCAATCGACAACGCGGTAGGATTGCCGTTGGTGATGAGTCCGCGGATGGTCGGCGTATCGTTTGCGACGGTTTTGAACGAAGTCCACTGCCCGGCTTCGCATGAGCCGCCATAGGTGGCGCCGTTGCCGATTGAGAACGATTTGGGTTGGCCGGCCGCGTCGAGCTTCGGCTGATTCGTCGTGCTGTCCCAATATTGGTTGTAGACGCACTGATCCATTACGACGGGAAAAAGCCCGCCGGCCGGGAGCGCCGAGGGCGGCGTAATGACCGCGACGGACGTTGCGCTATCGGAGGTGGACGGCATGCCGAGCAGCGCGCCGAGCAAGAGTGTGACGAGTCCGCCGTTGGTACTCGCATCTCGCGTGACGGTGACCTGCACGGCTGGTTCGGGCATGTGCCCTGAAAGAGGCGGTAGGATGACCGCGCTGGGCGCAACCAAAGTCGGGGACGTCGCGGCGACGTCCCAGTAGCCGGTCTTGACCGTTCCGGTCGATAGCTTGACGCCGTCCGATATGTTCAATGGGACCGCGGCCGTTGCAGATGCTGCGGCCGCCGTCCAGTTGGGCACAGTGGAACCCGTCGTGAGCGCGCCGGCACCGGCGAGCGCCGCTGCATCGGCTGCATTCTGCAATTCGTGGCTGACGGCGAAAAAGCGCGGAACATCGACCGCGAAAGCGCCGAACATCAGCAACAGCGGCAAGGTGAACAAGAACCAGAGCGCAGCCGATCCACGCTCTTTGGAACGGCCTGGCCACCGGCGCGAGTGGCCGGGACCAGCAGCTAACGGCCCAATCGCAGCGGAATTGAGTTCGCTCGAGTAAAGGCGCTCATTCACAGTTCATTACCGCCGTGGCTGTTAGCGTGAGAGGACCCGTCAGCGCGCTGAATGCCGAGCCGACCATGAGCCCGTTATACGTGTACTTGATCGTCACTTGCAGTGCATTGCCGCTGCCGATCGTCAAGCAACTGCCCGACGGAGTGACTGTCGGCGTCGTGGCCGTCCCGCCACTCACGAGGCTGCCCTGCATGAAGGTCAACGCGACGTTCTGGATCTGGGTCGTTGTGTAGGGCGTCGAACGCAACACCACGCCCTGACGCGCCGCGGCGCCCGCGGCGTTCGTAATGATTGCCTTGTCGCAAAGCAGCAGGCTCATGTCGATGATCCCGAGCATCAGCATCAGCAAGAACGGCAGCATGAGCACGAACTCGAGCGAGACGATGCCGCCCGCGCGTGTGCGGCGATGCCTGCCGAGATGCCGACGCGGTTTCATCGAATGGCTCCGCCCGACGAAATGCCGTCTCCCGGCACCGGTACCGCGTGCGCGCCGCTGCCGACTTGTGCCGTCAATCGTTCACGCAAGTCGCGATAGAAACGCAGATTGTCTTCGGCCGATTCGGCCGGCATCTCCGATACGAGAATGCGCTTGGCCGCCTCGCCGTTGCCGAGCAAGCCATAGGCGAGCGCGAGGTTCTGGCGCGCTTGCGGAGGCGCATCGGCCAGGCTCGCAATGTCGAGCAATACGTTCGCGCCGGCTCGCGCCTGGCCCGAGAGCACGAGCGACAACCCCAGGTCTGCCTTGAGGCCCTGAACTTCGGGGTGGCGTTCCAGCGCGGCGCGATAGACAGCCTGCGCCTCTTCATGCCGGCCCAACAGGTCCAGCGTCGCTCCGAGTCCCTCGGCCGCCACCGCGTTATCGGGATAGGCCGAGGTCAACTTGCGGTAGCGCTGCTCCGCTTCGCCCAAATGCCGCTGGCGTAGCGCGATGCGCGCGAGTCCCAGTTGGGTGCGCGGATCGTCGGGGGCCGAAGCCGCGACGCGCGCATAGAGCACGCTGGCTCGGGCAAGGTCGCCCGTCTGATAGATCGTATCGGCGAGACCCAATTGCGCGGGCCGCGATTGCGGATCGGCCTTCAAAAGCTTCTCGAAGAGGGAGAGGGCCAACTGGGTGTCGCCCGCTCCGAGCGCGCTTTCAGCTATATGCAAGTCGGCGTTCGCGTCGGGAATATGGCTGACGGGCACCGGCTGCGGCACCACGTAGTGATTACTCGCGCAGCCCGCCATGAGCAGCGCTGCCGCAATCGACGTGCAGAGCGCCAGCAAGGCGCGATTCGAGCGGGTGGGGCGGGGTGTGGTCATGCCACCTCCAGAAACAAAAACAAAAACCAAAAACAAAACGGAAACGGCCATTCAATGGTGACGAAATACGGCGACGAGCCGGATGGCGGCCGGGCCGACCGCAATGAGCGCCACGGTCGGCATGATGAACAGCATCATCGGCAGCGTCATCTTCGGTGCGAGCTTCGCGGCCTTTTCTTCGAGCGCGACCATTTGCATCGAGCGCTCCGTACGCGATAACGTGCGCAGCGCCTGTGTGATCGGCGTGCCGTACTTCTGGGCCTGCACGAGCGTGGTCACGAGCGCGCGCACCGAGGACAGGCCGATGCGTCCCGCCATGGCGTGCAGCGCGAGACCGCTATCGCCGCCGAGGCTGAGCTCGTCCGCGGTCACGCTGAGTTCGTCGGCTAGCGGCGGGCAGATGATCCGCAGCTCGGTTGCGACGCGCTTGATCGCTACTACGAGGCTGTTGCCGGCGTTCGTGCAGATGACAAGCAGGTCGAGCGCATCGGGCAGGGCAACGGCGATCGCCCGGCGGCGGCGCCGGATGAGAAAACCCATTGCGTACTCCGGCAGCATCATGCCGATCACGAAGGCGCCGGCCATCAGCAGAACGCGGAACATAAAGAATTGCCCGAGTTTAGGCAGATGCCCGCCGAGCGCGATCGCGCTCAAAGCGAGGCAGGCGCCGACGACAACCTTGAGTCCCGACATCACCGCTACGGCGCGCCGGTCGCGAAAGCCGGCACTGGCCAGTCGTGTCGCGAGCTTCGCACGGTCTTCCGCCTGCACGACAGGCATGCGCTCGCCAATCGAGGCCACGCGTGTGGCGAGCCGTTTCGGCACATTGATCGCGGCCGCGGCGGTCTGGGCGTTGCTGCCGCCGCGCACCGTGCTTTGCCGGACCCGTTGGGCGATGCGCGCGCGCTTGCTCGTGCCGCGCAAGACGAGCCACAACGTGATGACGGCAAGCAACAAGAGCAAGGCGGCGTTGCGCCAGAAGTCGGCATTCATCATCGCGAAGTATCCAGGTTGGCAATCTTGCTGATCAGCCACAAGCCGGCCGTCATCAACCCGGCCGCGAGCGCCAGTATCTTGTGACCTGCGTGCGTATTCGTGAGCACTTCGAGGTACGGCCGATTCACGACATAAAACACGCCCATGATCACGAACGGGACGGCCGCGATCATTTTGCTGGCGAGCTTGCCTTCGGCCGTCAACGCCTTGCTCTTTGCGCGGATGTCGCGCCGCGAGCGCACAATGGCCGCCAGGGTCTCGAGGGTCTCCCCGAGGTTGCCGCCTGTTTCGCGTTGAAGGATCAGGCAGACTGTGAAAAACGAAAAATCGGCGATCTGCAAACGCGCTGCCGCCTGTTCGAGCACTTCCTTCAGCTCCGCGCCCACGAGCAGTGCATCGCCCATCGTGCGAAACGTCGTTCGCACGGGTTCTTCGCTTTCGACGCCCGCAATGCAGATGGCTTGAACCGCGGGGATGCCTGCGCGCACCGCGCGAATGATGAGATCGAGTGTGTCGGGAAAGACTGCGAGAAAGCGCAGTCGGAACCGCCCGATGACCCATCGGTAAGCGGCGCGCATTGCGATAACAGTCGCGCCGACTGAAATCGCGAGACGCGCCAACGGGCCCAACGAGAACGACGTCGCGCCGACGAACGACGCGACGAGCGCCACGACACCGACGACGCAGATGAGCCGTATGCCCGCCGCGCCGCCGACCGTGCGAACGCGTTCGTACTTCGCCACGAACGGGGCCAGCAGTGCCGCCTGATCGGGCAGGCGGCGCTTGCGCTTGAGCAGCTCGTGCTGTTTGTCTTGCCCTTCCTTGTCGCTGCGTCGCGTCGTGGCGACCTGCTGTTCGTCACCCAGTTCGGCAATGCGCGTCCGAATGCGCGTGGCCGGTTGCTGCCGCGCCATTTGACGCACGGACCTCACGATGAGGCCCAGCACGACGAGTGCAAAGAATGCACCGGCGGTGACGACGTCCACCGGTCTCATGATTGCATCGCTGCGAGCAGCGCCTCTTCGAGTCCGTAGTAGATAGCCCGTTGCGCGAAAACAGGTCGCAGCGACGAGCATTCGAACGCACCGCGCACTTGCTCTTCATAGGCGCTTGCGTTGTAGCGAAACGTGAAAAGGTCTTGCGTAATCACGACGTCGCCTTCCATGCCCGCGATCTCGGTGACATGCGTCACGCGCCGCACACCGTCGCGCATGCGCTCGACTTGCAAGATCAGATGGACTGCACTCGCAATCTGTCTGCGAATCGACATCAGCGGTAAATTGCCGTTGGCCATCATCACCATGCTTTCGAGTCGCGTGATCGCGTCGCGCGGTGTGTTCGCATGGACCGTCGTCATCGAGCCGTCGTGGCCCGTATTCATCGCTTGCAGCACGTCGAACGCTTCCGTGCCGCGCGTCTCGCCGAGAATGATGCGGTCGGGGCGCATCCGCAGCGCGTTGCGCACGAGGTCTCGCTGAGAAACGCCGCCAAGCCCTTCGCTGTTCTCGGGCCGCGTTTCGAGGCTGACTACATGAGGCTGCTGCAGTTGCAGTTCGGCCGCGTCTTCGATCGTGACGACCCGCTCGCTTTCGTCGATGAAACGCGAGAGCGCGTTCAGGAGTGTCGTCTTGCCGGAGCCCGTACCGCCTGAAATCACGACGTTCAGGCGGCATGCGGTGGCGATCCTCAGCACGTCGACCATTGCCGTCGAGATGTTGCCCTGCTGCGCCATGCGGCCCAGCGTGATATTGCGCTTGGCGAATTTGCGGATCGAGATGGAGGCGCCGCGCAACGCGATGGGCGGCAGTACGACGTTCACGCGGCTGCCGTCGGCCAGTCGCGCGTCCACCATCGGGCTGCTTTCGTCCACGCGCCGACCGACGGCGGCTGCGATGCGCTGCGCGACGTTGATGACGTGTGCGTTGTCGCGGAACTTCAACGGCGTCAACTCGAGACGGCCGCCGCGCTCGACATAGACGTGATCGGGCCCGTTCACGAGGATGTCGGTCACCCGTTCGTCGGCCAGCAACGGCTCGATCGGCCCGATGCCGAACATGTCGTTGACGATCTCGTCGACGATCAGCGTCTGTTCGCCGAGCGTCAGCGTCAGCCTGTCCCGTGCGATCGTCTCGGCCGCGATCTGCTCGATGCCGGCGCGCACGTCGCTGCGCGACATCATCAGTGCGGCGGACATATTCATCGACGAGAAGACCGCCGTGCGTATCGTCTTGAATGTGTCGGAGCGGATGACCGCTTCGTGGCGGTCCGACACGCTCGCGACCGAGGGGGCGTGAATTGCCGCGGAGGCCGCGGTGCTGGCGCTCCCGTCGCGCAAGCTTCCGGCCACAGGCGCGGCGTACGCTGGCTCGGCCGGCGAGGCCGGCAGATCGTCCGTGTCCGTTGCCGGATCGGCGCTCAGCAACCCGTTGCGGCGGCCGAACATCAGCTTGCCCTCCGTGCGGGCGCGAGACGCCGATACCAGGGTGTGCGCGCCGGTGTCGCTGCTTCCTCGTTGCCGGTGATCGAGTTGGCGAGCGCGACGATCGCCGCTGCGAACGGCGAACGCTGCGTGCTGGCGAGCGCCTCTCCGAGATTTTCGGCAAGCGCCAGCGTCTGCGGCTCGTACGGCAGCGAATGGACCGATCCCCGCGCGAGCGCACCGACGAAATCCTTCGAATTCACGCGGCCGGGCACGGGCTGTCTCGACTCGTTTACGAGTACCGATATCGCGGGATTCGCGTCGCGTGCTTCGGCGAACTGGCACAGGCGCGCCGCTTCGCGCGTCGAGTGCACAGAGAGGTCCGCTACGACATGGATCATCGCGCTTGCCTCGAACGCTTCGTCGATCAGCATGCCGCCCCGATGCGGCAAATCCATCACGATGTAATGGAAGTGGCGCTTGAGCATGGCGATGAGTTCGGAGAGCGCCCCCGCGCGCAACGAAAAATCCTGGTTGTACGGTAGTTCGGAGGCCAGGACGAACAAGCGATCGCTCTGCGCGATGAACGCCTGGTTGATCAGCTGTTGGTCGAGCCGATGCGGGTTTTGCAGCAGTTCGATGAGACCGCTCGTGGCGGATACGCCGAACATCGAGGCTGCTGCGCCGCCGTACGGGTCGAGGTCGATGTATGCGATGCGGCGGCGCGTCTTGTCGGCGAGGTGGCTCGCAAGCGCCGTCGCAATCGTCGTCACGCCGACGCCGCCTCGCGTGCCCGCGAAGCTCAGCGCCTTGCCCATTCGCGGCGAAGTGCTCGCGTCGTTTGCGGCGAGCGCACGCCTGACCAGCTCGACCGTGAGCGGTTTGACGAGATAGTCGCGTATGCCGAGTTGCAGCAGGTTTCGGAAAAGGCCGACGTCATTGCGCTCGCCGATTGCGACGACCGTGACCGATGGGTCCACGACATCCGCGAGCCGCATGAGATCGGAAATCGGCATGGCAGAGCCTGACACATCGATGATCAGGTAGTGCGGAGACTCCTTGAGCGCAGTCATGACGCCCACTGCATCGTCGAGCGAACCCAGTGTGACGTGCGAGGTCGCGATGCCTTCATCGACGACTACGTTGTTGATGACCTCGGCGCTGGTGGCGTCGGTGACGACCGCAATGAGCTTCTCCGCGCCGGAAGGGCGCGCGTGGCGTTTGAACAGACTGGTTTCGTGAGCGCCCATGCTGGTCGTCTCCGTTACTGTGAACCCGCCGGCGATGCCGCGGGCGAAGAAGACGAGGAAGACGCCGAATTGCCGCTATAGGCTCCGCTCAGCGGCATTGCGCGGCCTTCTTCGTAGCGCCGCACAGCGCTTGCGGCCAGCGGGGCGTCAGCCCCGGCGTATGGGCGGGGGCTCACGAAATCGGCGGGGCGTGCGACCATTGCCGCGAGATTCGAATACGTGGCGCAGCCGAACGCCACACCTGGGCGTTGCATCCCGGCGTCTCGCATCGGCGCCGCTTCGTTGAGTGCCTCGCATGAGGGCGGGACCGCATGTCCGCCGTTTTCCCCGGGCACGTAGCCGATCACCGACGCGTCGGGCATGCCGAGCGGCGCCGACATGCAGGACGTGAGGCCGATGCTCGCGGCGCCGGCGAAGACGGTAACGATGAGGATGTGCCGTGAGTTCATCATGGTCCGGGTTCTCCTGCTCAGTAGACGAAGCCGGCGGCGCCGACGAGGCGAGGCGACTGCCCCGACAGCGGATCCGCTCCGAGCGAATGCTGGACGGCGAATTCGACGTCGGTGCTCGGGCGCATGATGTCGTCGAGCGCGCCGTGCAATTGTCCTGGGCCGGTCGGGCCGACGATGTAAGGCGTGACGATGACGACGAGCTCGGTCTTGTTGTTCTGGTAGCTCGTCGAGGAAAACAGCTTGCCGAGCACCGGCAGCCGGCCGAGGCCCGGCAGCTCGGACAGGACATCGCTCGACGTGCTTTGCAACAAACCGCCGATGGCGAAGCTTTGCCCGCTCGACAGCTCCACCGTAGTTTCCATACGGCGCACCGTTAGCGCGGGCACGACGATCGAGTTCAGCGTGATGCTGTTCGTCGGATCGATCTGGCTCACTTCGGGGCGCACGCTAAGGCTGATGCGGTTATCCGCCATGACGGTCGGCGTGAAATTGAGCGAGACGCCGTAGGGCTTATATTCGATTGTGATCGTGCTCGTCGAGCCGGTCTGCGGAACGGGAATCGGTAGTTCACCGCCCGCGAGGAAGCTCGCAGTTTGTCCCGAGACGGCGGTCAGATTGGGTTCGGCCAGCATCGTGATCAACCCTTCCTTGTCGAGCGCGTCCAGGACGCCCTCGATCTGCGTGCCGCCAGCCTTGAACCCGCCGAGCACTGAGTACGCGCCCGTCGACGACAGGTTGAAAAGGTTGGTAGTCGAGTCGAAGATTGCGCGCCCGTTGAACAGGCCACCGAAAAAGTTGCCGTTCTTGCCCAACGCGTTCCAGTCGACGCCGAGCTGATGCGTGATGTTGCGATCGACTTCAGTGATGCGAACGCGCAGCAGTACCTGAATCGGATGCGCGACCGTCATCCGGTTGACCAGTTGCTCCTTGGCGTGCAAATAGGGCTGCAGCGTCTGGACGACGGCGTCGGCATCGGCCGCGCTCGGCACCGAGCCGCTTACCATCAGCGAGCCGGGCGCGCTCGTCACATGCACGCCCAACTGCGGAAAGCGCGTATCCAAGAGCCGCTGAACGGAACCCGTGTCCGTGGACACGCTGATCGTCTTGCGCAGGATTTGTCGATTGTTTGCGCCCAATGCAAAGAGCGTCGTCGTGCCGGCCTTCTTGCCGAGCACGAAAACGGAACGCGGCGTGGGCACATGGACATCGGCGATATCGGGGTCCGCCACGAAGACGGCCACGGCCGGCTCGGGCAGCGAGATCATCGTCCCACCGCCCGCCGCGACGGACAATGCGTCCGGTTCGTCGGCCGATGCCGCACGCGCGCCGGCGAGCATCGCAATGCAAAGGAATGCGGCGAGCGCGCCAAAATGCGCGAGCTGCGTCGCGAGTTCGGCGAGCGTGGCCGGGCGATGGCGTGCGCGGCGTGCGAACGGATTGGCGCGTGTGAGGCTGGCCATGTGAGTCCTATGTTCCTGCAGGGGTAGCGGGTTCGTTTGCGGTACGGGCGGGCACGCCCGCTGGCGTACCGGGCGGCAATGGCGGCAGCGGCTGTCCGCCCGGCGGTGCGCCGTTTTGTGCCGAGCCGCCTGCCAGTTCGGCCTTCGAGCCGCGATAGATCATGACTTGCCGGACTTGTGCCGCTGGTCTGCCGGGTGTTGCGGCAGGCGGAGCCACGGCCTTTAGCGCACGCGACACGTCGCCGGCCCAGACGGGCGGCGTTTGCGCGCGTGAGACGTCTTCGGCGTCGGAGCCGTGCTTGTCGCGCGTCGCAAAGCTGCGCAGCGCAAGCGAGAGCGTGCCGAGATGCGCAGCCACGGTGATCGACTGCGCGCCGGCCGGTGTGACTTCGAAAGTCGCCGTTCGCACGTTCGTAGTCGAGGCCGCCGCATCGTCCTTCGGACGTTTGAAGGCAGAGCCGACCGCAAGCACGCGCACGCGTTCCGCAACCGTTTCGGATTCCACAGCCCGCGCCGGCGGAACATCGACGCCCGCATCGGCGCGAATTTGCTGCGTGAGCAGCACGTCGACAAAGTCGCCCGGTTGAATGAGTCCTGCGTTGCCGGAAACGTCGTCGATAGATACCGAGATTGCGCGCATGCCTGGCTTGAGCGCCGCGGCAAGAAAGCCGGGCGCGCTGGGCAAGATGACATCGGTGAGGCCGAGTGGCGTGCCCGCATGCACGGCGTGACGCAGCAAATCACCTTTCAGGTCATTGTTTGCGCCGGCTTCGGGCGAGCCTTCCAACAGCGCGCCGGCCGGGATCTGATCGCGTGGTACCGCTTTCCAGACGAGGTCGGACTCTCTCAACAGCAGACCGTCGGGCAGCTCGTCCGCTGCGGCGCGCACGCGCACGAGCGCAGCGGGCTTCGCAACGCCGGGCGCCGAAGCCGCGATGAACAGCGCGCGAATGACGAAAGCACCAATCGCGGCAACGGCGATGAGCGCGGCAAGCTTCAGAATGTTTGGCATAGGGACGGCGCGTTCTCGTTAGGCAAATCGCGCATGGCCGATTAGCGCGAGACCGAGTGGATGACCGAACGAGGATGTCAGCAGCGTGGCTACGGCACGAATACCGGCTGTCGGCTGCAGCAGCACTGCTATGGCTCCCCCTAGCGCGAGTGGGAGTCCATAGGGGACGCCGCGGGACGCGGAGAGGCAGGTCGTGCGTCGGGCGACACCGCTGCAAGCGGGGTGGCGAAGTGCAAACGCGAGTGCGAGCATTGAAAGGCCGAGGAGGGCGCCGGACACTGAAACGATGACGAGTAGTGCGAGGGCGTAAGCGGGGCCGCACCAAAGCAAGACGGCCGCACCGAACTTCACGTCACCGCCTCCGAGCCAGCCCAGCCGAAAAAACACAGCGGCGAGGCCGAGCGAAAACGCGCCGAGCGCGGCGTGCGCGGCAATTTCCGGGAGCGCGCTGCCGTTCAGTGCCGCCTCCAGTAGATAGAGCGCGGCGAACGCAGATACCCAGACATTGGGCAGACGCCGCCGGCGAAGATCCGAGAGTGCGAGCACGGCAAGGACGAGGTATGCCATCGCTTTGATCGGATCCATGACGAACTCTCCTGGCGGCAAAAGGACGCACCAGTTGCTGATGGGCCCGAGGCTGCGTGCAGCAACGGGCATCCATCCGACCGCTTACGCGGGAAGCTGGGCCTTGATCTTCGTAAACAGGGTGGTGAACAGAGCCGACAATCCATCGGCGCCGCTAAAGACAGTACCGACCGAGACGAGCGCAGCAACCACGATCGCCGCGAGAATGGCATATTCGAGCGCGCTAACGCCGCGCTCGTCGCGCGACAGGGACATGATGAAACGCAGCATGGTGAGCTCCAAAGAAAGTTAGGAATCCGAAGTAATCAGCGACTATCGCAGCGCGAGCACGCCGGGAGGACCAATGGGCCTCTCGGCTTGTTTACGGCTGCCGACGCCGACCCCTTTAGGGAGATTCGGGAAATCCATTAACTTGACCAGGACTCTCGGAACCTCTCGGTAGATTGAATCCTAAAGACATTGGACGGCGTAGCATGCCCCGATATGAAGGCTTAAATTGGTCTAATTCGATCAATTCAAAGATCTGATGAATTGCGGCTATCAATGGCCAACGCCCCTGAGAACCACACCAGACGGGCCGCTCAGGTCGTAGGCGCAAGTAGGAAAAAAATAGGGACATGGCGCGACCATTTGTCCCACCGGTCAATTCGGAGTCCTGAACATATCGTCGCTCAGCCGTTCGTTCGCGACCGCAGTGTGATTCGAGTTGGAGATCGAGTTCGATCGCGAGTGCGCCGTGCGACGGACGGCCTCGAGGTTCGCTGCACGGTGCAGCCTGACGGCACCCGCTATCATGTGTTGCGCTCGCCGTTCCCGCGCCGCGCCAACCCCCATCCGCTCCAAAAAACCGGTTTCCTTCACCATGCGATTTCTCGGTATCGACCTTGGCACCGCCTCGCTCAAGCTTGCGATCCTCGACGAAGACGGGCACGAACGGGCCGCGTCCGGCGCGGCCTATGCGGTCGAGACACCGCAGCCCGGATGGGCGCAAACCCCGGTCGAGGCGTGGTGGCGAGCCCTCATCGACGCCGCGGCGGCTCTGCCACACGAGGAGCGGGCAGGCGTTAAAGCCATCGGCATCGCGGGCCAGATGCACGGCGTGGTACTGACGGACGAGCAGGGCCGCGCAGTGCGCCCGGCGATGCTCTGGCCCGACACGCGCGCCGCGGGCTTACTCGATGCGTGGCCCGAGCCGCAGCCCAACCCCGTCGCGCCCGGCATGGCGGGGCCGCTCTTACGGTGGATCGTGGAAAACGAGCCGAGGGCGGTGGCCGCGACGCGCTGGGCGTTGCAACCGAAGGATTGGCTGCGCGTGGCATTGGGCGGAGCCGCACTCAGCGATCCGTCGGACGCCTGCGCAACCGCGCTTACCGATGCTTCGGGGGCGTGGGACGACGAGCGCATTGCCGCACTTGGGTTGCCGCGCCAGTGGTTCGCGCCGCTCGCGCCTCATTCGTATGCGGCGGCGGGCGAACTATCGGCCGAGGCGGCGCGCTCGCTCGGTCTGCCAGCCGGCATTCCGCTCGCGGTGGGTGCGGCCGACACGGCGAGCGCCGCACTCGGCAGCGGCCTCGCGCACGACGGAGATGCGCTCGTGACCACGGGCAGCGGAGGGCAGATCGTGGTTCTGGCGACGAACGAGCCCCGGCCCGCACGCGGGTTGCATCGCTATCGGACGGCAACGGGGCAGTGGTACCGCATGGCGGCGATGCAGAACGTGGGTGTCGCGCTCGAGCACGTGCGCGCCTGGCTCGGTTACGTTGACTGGCCCGCTGCCTATGCGGACGCGTTCGGCCTGACCAGCACGGAGACGACACGCTCAGCCGTGACATTCCTGCCTTACCTGAGCGGCGAGCGCTCGCCCTGGATGAACCCGGCCGCGCGCGGCGGCTGGCTAGGCCTCGGCCTCGACGACACACGCGGCACGATGATGCGCGCGGCGTTCGAAGGCGTCGCATTCGCGCTGCGTGCGGGGCTCGATGCGATCCGCGCCGATGCGGGGCAAAGTCCGCCGCAACCGGGGCGCGAGGTCGATCGCTTGCGGCTGGCGGGTGGCGGCTCGGTCGATCCGCGCTGGCGGCAATTGCTTGCCGATGCGCTCGATGCCGAACTCGACGCTGTGGATTGCCCCAACGTCGGCGCTCGCGGTGCGGGACTGATCGCGGGGCTGGCGAGCGGCCACTGGCGCGAAGCGGACCTGCCGGCGCTTGCGCCGCCCGCCGAGCCAGTGGCGAGCCCGAGCGGCGATGCGGCGCTGGCCGCGCGATATGCGCGGTTTCTCGATTTATATGGGCGTACGGAAAGCTGGTTCGATGTGGCCAAGCGGTGATGCCGGTCTTCGAGCGAAGAGGCTCCGGCATGTCGAGAAATCATCGACGCGCGTCGCACGGTGGCTCGCGCGAGAAGCGGATTTGCGCGATCATGGCCGTCGCCGCGTGGCGAAGGCATGTAGGCCGACCAAACCACGCCCAAGAAACAACTCAGGAGCACGTGTAGATGAAAACGAAAGCCGCAATCGCATGGAAGTCGGGCGCCCCGCTCACGATCGAAGAGGTCGAACTCGCGGGACCGCGTGCGGGCGAGGTATTGATCGAGGTCAAGGCCACCGGTATTTGCCACACGGACTACTACACGTTGTCCGGTGCCGATCCCGAAGGGATTTTTCCGGCGATTCTCGGGCATGAGGGCGCGGGCATCGTCGTCGATGTCGGCCCAGGCGTGGGCACGCTCAAAAAGGGCGATCACGTCATCCCGCTTTACACGCCGGAATGCCGCGAATGCAAGTTCTGCCTGTCGCGCAAGACGAACCTCTGCCAGAAGATTCGCGCCACGCAGGGCAAGGGCCTGATGCCTGACGCGACGTCGCGCTTTTCGATCGACGGCAAGCCGATTTTCCATTACATGGGCACGTCGACGTTCTCGAACTACATCGTCGTGCCGGAAATCGCGGTTGCGAAGATCCGGGAGGACGCACCGTTCGACAAGGTCTGCTACATCGGCTGCGGCGTGACGACGGGTGTCGGCGCGGTCGTCTATTCGGCGAAGGTCGAAGCGGGTGCCAATGTGGTCGTGTTCGGGCTCGGCGGAATTGGCCTCAATGTGATTCAGGGCGCGAAGATGGTGGGCGCGGACAAGATCATCGGGATCGACATCAATCCGAAGCGAGTCGAACTCGCGAAGAAGTTCGGGATGACGCACTTCATCAACCCGAACGAGGTCGACAACGTGGTCGACCATATCGTCCAGTTGACGGACGGCGGCGCGGACTACTCGTTCGAATGCGTGGGCAATGTCCAACTGATGCGCCAGGCGCTCGAATGCACGCACAAGGGATGGGGGCAATCGTTCATCATCGGCGTCGCGGCCGCGGGGCAGGAGATCAGCACGCGTCCGTTTCAACTGGTCACCGGACGCGAATGGAAGGGTTCCGCATTCGGCGGCGCGCGCGGACGCACCGATGTGCCGAAGATCGTCGACTGGTACATGGAAGGCAAGATCAACATCGACGACCTCATCACGCACACCCTGCCGCTCGAGCGGATCAACGAAGGTTTCGACCTGATGAAAAAGGGCGAATCGATTCGCTCGGTCGTGCTCTATTGAAGGAGACGCATATGCTCGAATTGCTCTCGTCGCACGCCTGTCATGGCGGGCAGCAGCGTTTTTATCGGCACGAGTCGAAAACGATCGGGCTGCCGATGCAGTTCTCGGTCTATTTGCCGCCGCATGCGCAACATGGCCGTGTGCCGGCGCTGTTCTATCTTGCGGGCCTGACGAGCACGGAAGAGACGTTTCCGATCAAGGCGGGTGCGCAGCGCTTCGCCGCGCGGCTGGGCATGGCGCTGATCTCGCCTGACACGAGCCCGCGCGGCGCGAACATCGAAGGCGACGCCGAGAACTGGGATTTCGGCGTTGGGGCGGGCTTTTACGTCGATGCTACGCGCGAGCCGTGGTCGAACCACTACAAGATGTACTCGTACGTGCGCGACGAGTTGCGCGAGACGGTGCTCGCGGAGCTGCCGATCGACGGCTCGCGGCTGTCGATTTGCGGACACTCGATGGGCGGTCATGGGGCGCTGGTGCTCGCTTTGCGCAACCCCGGCCTTTATCGATCGGTATCGGCATTCGCGCCTATTTCGGCGCCGATGCGCTGCCCGTGGGGGCAAAAGGCGTTTTCAGGCTACCTCGGCGACGACCGCGATGCATGGCGGCAATATGACGCAAGCGAACTCGTCGGGCGGCCCGGTTCGACCCGTTTCGAGGATGGCATTCTCATCGATCAGGGCGTCGCCGATAAATTCCGTGTGGAGCAACTGCATCCGGATGTCTTCGAAGCCGCATGCCTGTCGGCCGGCCAGCCGCTGACGCTGCGCCGGCATGAAGGCTACGACCACGGCTATTACTTCATCGAAACGTTCATCGAGGATCACATCGCGCACCACGCGCGGGCCTTATCGCTCGCGTTCGCCTAAGACGGACGGTTCGGCGAGACGATCGGCGGCGTGCTACGATTTGCTGCGCGCCAATGCGTATGTCTGCCATTGCGGCGTCCGTTGCGCGCGCCCTTTAACGTCGTTCCGACGACGCGCGAGCCGTTCAGCATGCCGATCCAATATCTCCGCGGGTTCACGATGCCCGAGCGTACCGACGAAGCCAATCGTCGGCTCGGGCGCTCGCTCGCGTTTGTCGCCGGGGCGGCCAACGCGGGCGGCTTCCTGGCAGTGGGTCAATACACGTCGCATATGTCGGGGATCGTCTCTTCGCTCGCTGACAATCTGGCCCTCGGCAGCATCGCGGCGGCCGCAACGTGTATCACGTCTTTGCTCTCGTTCCTGTGCGGCGCGGCGACTTCCGCGATCCTGATCAATTGGGGCCGACGTCGCTCGCTGACGAGCCTCTATGCGATGCCGCTGATGCTCGAGGCCATGCTACTGGTATGTTTCGGGCTGCTGGGCTCGAATCTCGAACTGCATCGGGTGTTGTTCGTACCGGCCACCGTGGCGCTGCTGTGCTTCGTGATGGGGCTGCAAAACGCGATGATCACCAAGATTTCCAAGGCGGAAATTCGTACGACGCACATGACCGGTCTGGTCACCGATCTCGGCATCGAACTGGGCAGGCTGTTTTACTGGAACGGCGCGCGCGGCGACGCAGCGCTCGATCCGCTGTTCGTGCGCTGCGACCGGCAGCGGCTGGCGCTACTGGCATCGCTCCTGGCCGCGTTCACCTGCGGCGGTCTGGCGGGCGCGATCGGGTTCAAGCATCTCGGCTTCGTATCGACGGTGCCACTCGCAACGGTGCTGCTTGCGCTCGCCGCAGTGCCGTTGATGGATGATGTGCTGGGGCAGCGGTGCTAAGGGTGTTTGGCGTTTCGAAAATGTCGTCTCGGTCATCTATAGCGCAACGCGACCACTTAACGTTCACGTAGAGTCCTTTCGGGTTTTGGCGGCCGCTGCCGCACGTCGTTCAGCGAAATGGGCTTCGACTTCCTCGTCCTGAACAACGGGACGATCGTCTTCCAATGCCTCTCTCACCCGCGCGCGGAACCAAGCGTCGTGCGCAGCCGGGTCGGTCGTCAATCCTAAGGGCAGCGCGCCTTCGTTCGCGATGCGGGTCAGCAAAATCCGCATCGCGTCCGATATCGTCAGCCCCATCTTTTCCAGCACCGCTGTCGCACGGTCTTTGAGTACCGGGTCGATGCGCGTCTGCACTAATGCGCTTGCCGTCATGTCGTTCTCCCATAGTCAATCGCTGAAGTGTAATTCATTTGCATGACACCCGCGGGCGCCGAGGGCAAGTCGGGCAGGAAGCTCTCCCGCACTGCAACATCGAAACCGCTTCCTCACGCTTGACAGGCCCGAACGCGTATCCGATCATTCGATCACAAAACGAGCAAATGCTCTGCGAATGAGCGATAGCTCACCGAAAAAAACGGGTCACTTCACTACCCACGGAGACGTTTCGTGAAATTGCACGAGAAGGTGGCGATCGTAACGGGCGCCGCGAGCGGAATCGGCGAGGCCGTCGCCGTCCGTTATCTGAGCGAAGGCGCGCGCTGCGTGCTCGTCGATGTCAAGCCCGGCGGTGCCGCTGCATCGCTCGCTGAGCGTCATCCCGAACATGTCCATGCGCTCACCGCCGACATCACGCGCCGCGAGGACATCGAACGCATCGTCGCTTCCACGGTGGAGCGCTTCGGAGGCATCGACATCCTGTTCAACAACGCCGCCATCTTCGACATGCGCCCGCTGCTCGACGAATCGTGGGACATCTTCGACAAGCTCTACGCCGTCAACGTGAAAGGCATGTTCTTCATGATGCAAGCGGTGGCCCGCCGCATGGTCGAGCAGGACCGGGGCGGGAAGATCATCAATATGTCCTCGCAGGCGGGGCGCCGCGGCGAAGCGCTCGTCTCGCACTACTGCGCAACGAAGGCCGCCGTGCTCAGTTATACGCAATCGGCCGCTCTGGCCCTCGCACCGCACGGCATCAACGTCAACGGCATCGCACCCGGCGTGATCGATACGCCGATGTGGAACGAGGTCGACGCCTTGTTCGCGCGCTACGAAAACCGGCCGCTCGGCGAGAAAAAACGCCTCGTGGGCGAGGCCGTGCCGCTGGGTCGCATGGGCGTACCCGCCGATCTCACGGGCGCCGCGCTCTTTCTGGCCTCGGCCGACGCCGACTACATCACGGCGCAAACCCTCAATGTCGATGGCGGCAACTGGATGAGCTAGACCTTTGCCGCATGCGCGCCTACAACAAAGGCTGACGGATGCGGCGTGAGCCCGAGCAGTTCCCTACAACGTACAAGACTAGGAGACACACGATGCAACCTGAATTCGGTACCGCCCGCCGTTTTGCATACAAGGCGTTGGGCGCCGCTGTGCTGGCTTGCGCGGCGGGAGGCGCCGCCAGTGCCGCATCGGCTGCGACCGTCACGATCGCTGTCGTGAACAATCCCGACATGCTCGAGATGAAAAAGCTCTCGGCCGAGTTCGAAAAGGCCAATCCGGATATCAAGCTCAATTGGGTCGTGCTCGAGGAAAACGTGCTGCGCCAACGCGCCACGACCGATATCACGACGGGCAGCGGCCAGTTCGACGTCATGATGATCGGCGCCTACGAGGCTCCGCAGTGGGGCAAGCGCGGCTGGCTCTCGCCGATGACGAATCTGCCCGCTGACTACGATCTGAACGACGTGCTCAAACCCGTGCGCGACAGCCTTTCGTCCGGCGGTACGCTTTACGCGCTGCCGTTTTACGCGGAAAGCTCGATGACGTTCTACCGCAAGGATTTGTTCGCGGCGAAGGGCCTGACGATGCCGCCGAATCCGACCTACGATCAGATCGCGCAATTTGCCGACAAGCTGACGGACAAGTCGGCCGGCATCTACGGCATCTGCTTGCGCGGCAAGGCGGGTTGGGGTGAAAACATGGCCTACCTGACGACGCGTGTCAATGCTTACGGCGGCCGCTGGTTCGACGAAAAGTGGCACGCGCAACTGACCACGCCCGAATGGAAAAAGGCCGTCAGCACCTATGTCGATCTGATGAAAAAGGATGGCCCCCCGGGCGCCAGCTCGAACGGCTTCAATGAAAACCTGACGCTGATGTCCTCGGGCAAGTGCGCGATGTGGATCGACGCGACGGTGGCTGCCGGCATGCTCTATAACAAGCAGCAGTCGCAGGTGGCCGACAAGATCGGCTTCGCCGCAGCGCCGACGGAAGCCACGGCGAACGGCTCGCACTGGTTGTGGGCCTGGGCGCTCGCCATTCCGAAGACGTCCAAGCAGCAGGATGCCGCGAAGAAGTTCATCGGTTGGGCGACGGGCAAGCCCTATATCGAACTCGTGGCCAAGGACGAAGGCTGGGCTTCCGTGCCGCCCGGCACGCGCCAATCGACATATGCGCGCGCCGAGTACAAGCAGGCGGCGCCGTTCTCCGACTTCGTGCTGAAGGCGATCGAGACGGCCGACCCGAATCACCCGACGTTGAAGCCCGTTCCCTACACCGGCGTGCAGTTCGTTGGCATTCCTGAGTTTCAATCGTTCGGTACGGTAGTCGGGCAGAGCGTCTCGGGCGCGCTCGCGGGCCAGATGTCCGTCGATCAGGCGCTTGCGGCCGGTAACGCGGCGGCCGATCGCGCGGTGCGGCAGGCGGGCTATCAAAAGTAACCGGCAAGACGCACCCGCGGCAGCGGGACCCGAAACGCAGTAATCGATCGGACGATGCGCGCAATACGTGCCATGCATGCCATGCGTGCCATGCGCATCGTCGGGTCCCGCGCCGTTCGCCCGGCACGCCGAGCAAGACGGGCCGGGCCGATGTAACGAGGTGACGGAAGATCAGGAGGCCTTAACGATGCGACATCTTCACCTTCCCATGGTGCATGCGGAGAACGAGGCCGCCGTGCCGAGTCCCGAGCGGCGCGCATTGCCGACACGCTGGCTCGCGATGCCTTCCGTCGCGGTTCTCGTGCTCTGGATGACGATTCCGCTCGCGATGACGATCTGGTACTCGTTCTCGCGCTACAACCTGCTCAATCCCGATGCCACCGGGTTTGCCGGCCTCGACAACTACCGCTATCTGATCACCGATCCGGCGTTCATGCCCTCGATCGTGCACACGCTCGAGCTGATCGGGTCGGTGCTCGGCATTACGGTCGTCGGCGGTGTGTTGATGGCGGTACTCTTCGATCGGAAATTCATCGGCCAGGGTATTGCACGCCTGTTCGCGATCGCGCCGTTCTTCGTCATGCCCACGGTCAGCGCGCTCATCTGGAAGAACATGATGCTGCATCCGGTCTACGGCATCATGGCCGACCTGATGCGTGCTTTCGGTATGCAGCCCGTCGATTGGCTGGCCGACTACCCGCTGTTCTCGATCATCGTGATCGTCGCCTGGCAATGGCTGCCATTCGCGTTTCTGATTTTGTTCACGGCGATTCAATCGCTCGACGAAGAGCAAAAAGAAGCCGCGCGCATCGACGGCGCCGGCCCCATCGCCATGTTCTTCTTCATCACGCTGCCGCACCTGCGGCGAGCCATTGCGGTGGTAGTCATGATGGAGACGATTTTCCTGCTGTCGATCTTCGCCGAGATCTATACGACGACCTCGGGCGGCCCGGGCAATGCGACGACGATCCTGTCGTACCTCATCTATGCGCTCGGTCTGCAGCAGTTCGATGTCGGGCTCGCGTCGGCGGGCGGCATTCTCGCCGTCGTGCTCGCGAATGTCGTCGCGTTCTTTCTCGTGCGCATGCTCGCGAAAAACCTCAAAGGGGAGTACGACAAATGAGCCATCCGACGCTGCCTGCCGCCCGCACGGGGTGGCCATTGCCGTCGCTCGCCGCGCTCAAGCGCGCGATACCGGGCACATTCGCGTGGCTGATCTCGCTCGCGCTGTTCTTTCCGATCTTCTGGATGACGATCACCGCATTCAAGACGGAGCGCGACGCCTATGCCTCTTCGCTCATTTTTTCGCCGACGTTCGACAGCTTCAGGGAGGTTTTTGCCCGCAGCGATTACTTTGCTTTCGCGCGCAACTCGATTCTGATCTCGGCCGGCGTTACGCTGTTGTGCCTCGCGTTCGCGGTGCCGGCCGCCTATACGATGGCGTTTTTCCCGACGCGGCGCACGCAAAAGCTGCTGTTGTGGATGCTCTCGACGAAGATGATGCCATCCGTCGGCGTACTCGTGCCGATCTACTTGCTCTGGAAGAACCTCGGACTGCTCGATACGGTCTGGGGCCTCGTCATCGTCTATTCGTTGATGAACCTGCCTATCGCGGTCTGGATGGCATTCACGTACTTCAACGAAATTCCGCGCGACATCCTCGAGGCAGGCCGCATCGACGGCGCGTCGACCTGGCAGGAAATCGTCTATCTGCTCACGCCGATGGCATTGCCGGGGCTCGCGTCCACCGCGCTGTTGCTCGTCATACTTTCGTGGAACGAGGCGTTCTGGAGCATCAATCTGTCGAGCTCGCATGCGGCGCCGCTGACTGTGTTCATCGCCTCGTACTCGAGCCCGGAGGGCCTCTTCTGGGCGAAGCTGTCGGCTGCATCGCTGCTGGCCGTCGCGCCGATTCTGCTCGTCGGCTGGGTCTCGCAGAAGCAGCTCGTTCGCGGCTTGACGTTCGGAGCCGTGAAATGACGGGATCGATCGCTGCTCGCCCCGACCGGCTGTTGATTTGCGATTGCGATGGGGTACTCATCGACAGCGAAGCGGTCGCGGCACAGATGCTGATCGCCGAACTCAGCGCGCGATGGCCCGATGTCGACGTGGAGCCTGTCGTGATGCCGCTGCTGGGGCTGCGTATCGAGCGCGTGCTCGGCGACAGCGCGGCCGAGCTCGGCAAGACGTTGCGCGGCGACGAGATCGAAGCGATCAGGCGCAGTGTCGAAGCCGCGGCGCGCGACGCGCCCATCGTCGCGGGCGTCGAAGTGGCGCTCGACGCCGTTTCGCTGACGAAGGCTTGCGCGAGCAACAGCTACACGGGCTATGTCGAGGCCGTGCTGGCCCGCACCGGGCTCGCGCGCTTTTTCGGCGACAGGCTCTTTTGCGCCGATCGCGTCGCGCGGCCGAAGCCTGCGCCCGATGTCTACCTTGCCGCGGCAGATCATTTGGGCGTGGCGCCGCAGGCATGCCTCGTCGTCGAGGACAGCGTGGCCGGGGTCGCGGCCGCGAGTGCCGCGGGTATGACGGCGCTCGGCTTCGTCGGTGGCGGGCATGCGACTCATCAACACGTCGATGCGCTCACGGCTGCGGGCGCACGACACGTATTCGACGACATGCGCCGCCTGCCGGCGCTCGTCGACCGATGGCTCGACTCGGGCGACGCGTTCGCACGGGCATCGACCGATATGAAAGGAGACGAATCATGGCAAGCGTAACCTTGCGCGGCATTGCGAAGCGCTACGACGAAAACGAAGTGCTGCGCAATGTGAATCTCGATATTGCCGATGGCGAGTTCGTCGTGTTCGTCGGTCCGAGCGGCTGCGGGAAATCGACGTTGCTCAGGATGATCGCGGGCCTCGAGGACATCAGCGGCGGCGAGCTGACCATCGACGGCGCGCGCATGAACGAGGTGCCGCCCGCCAAGCGCGGCATCGCCATGGTGTTCCAGTCGTACGCGCTTTATCCGCATATGTCGCTCTACGACAACATGGCGTTCGGCCTCAAACTCGCGGGCACGAAGAAGGCCGAGATCGACGAGGCCGTGCGCAACGCCGCGAAGATTCTGCATATCGATCACCTGCTCGACCGCAAACCGAAGCAGCTGTCGGGCGGCCAGCGGCAGCGCGTGGCGATCGGGCGTGCGATTACGCGCAAGCCCAAGGTGTTTCTTTTCGACGAGCCGCTCTCGAACCTCGATGCGGCGCTGCGCGTGAAGATGCGGCTCGAATTCGCGCGGCTGCACGACGATTTGAAGACCACGATGATCTACGTGACGCACGATCAGGTCGAAGCGATGACGCTGGCCGACAAGATCGTCGTGATGTCCGCCGGCAACGTCGAACAAGTCGGCAGCCCGAACCGTCTTTACCACGCGCCTGCGAACCGCTTCGTGGCGGGTTTCATCGGTTCGCCGAAGATGAATTTCCTTGCAGGCGTCGTGCAAAGCTCAGGGCCCGATGGCGTGCTCGTGCGCTACGAAACCGGCGAGATGCAACAAGTGGCCGTGGAGCCGCGCGGCGTACGCGAGGGCGAGCCCGTCACGGTCGGTGTTCGCCCCGAGCACTTGCACGTACGCGCCGCGGGTGGCAGCGAGTTCGGTGTGGCCGCGACGGTGACCGCGGTCGAGTCGCTTGGCGACGCCGCCTATCTTTACGCGGATTCCCCGGTGGCGCCCGACGGACTGATCGCGCGCATTCCCCCGCTCGAGCGGCATGAGCGGGGTGAGGCGTTGAGACTCGGCTCGGAGCCGGAGCATTGCCATCTGTTCGATCAGGAGGGCCGCGCGTTCGATCGCAAGATCGTCGAGGTACTGTCGGCGGCGTGAGCCGCCGGGGCGGGGCGATTCCACCTGCGATCGAGGCAGGGCAGCCTGCGCTTATGCCAAACGGGCCGTGAGTCGCATTGGCGGCCCGTACCTCAATGGCTCTCGGCGTTCTTCGCCGGGGAGCTTGCCGGCACAAGTCCGCAATGAGCGCGAACAGGCGTTAGGCCTCCGCCAATGCCACACGCGCGCACGCTTCATCGGTCACCAGCCCCGAGAGCCAGCCGCCTTTGAGCGCGGCCAGCACGGCCCGATGCTTGCGCGGGCCGCCCGCAAAACCGATCGTCGGGCGTTTGGGCGGCGCATCGAGCTGCAGGCTCGTCACGCGCCGCCCTGTCGGCGATTCAACGCGCGCGCCTTCGTCATTGATCGGCAGCCCCAACATTTCCGCCCTGGCGCCGAGGCTCGTGAGTTCTTGCACTTCGTCTGCCGTGATGAAGCCGTCGACATGAAGCGGGCATTGCGGCCCGATGTCGCCGATGCCGACGAACGCCACGTCCGCTTGCGCGGACAGGCCTTCGACGATGCGATAAAGACGGTGGTTGCACCACTGCGCCCGCTCGGCTTCGCTATCGGCAAGCAGCGGCGCCGGCAGCAGAAAGTGCTTGCCGCCCGTCTTCTCCGAAATATGCAGCGCGACGTCGTAACGGTTCGACGATCCGTCTTGCGCGATCGCACCGACCATCGAGACGAGCCGATGCTGCGGCCGCTCGATCTGCCCGAGTTGATCGACGGCAGCCTTGAGCGTACGGCCGCTGCTGACGGCGACGATCATCGGCTTTTCTTCGCTCAGATAGCGTTCCATGACCTGCGCGCCCGCGACGGCAAGCTTGCGGCCGATCGCTTCGGGGCTATCGTCGTCGACGGGTGCGATCTCGCACATCGACAAGCCGTATCGCTCCGACAGGCGCGCGGCGAGCGCGAGGCAATCGGCCAAGCGATGCTCGACGCGCACACGAATCAGATTCTTTTCGACAGCGAATGCCACGAGCCGCTGCGCAACGGGGCGCGAGACTTGCAACTTCTCGGCGATCTCATTTTGCGTATCGCCGGCTACGTAGTAGAGCCAGGCCGCGCGGGTTGCAAGTTCGAGCTTGTCGTTGGATTTGGACACGGATGCGATGCCGATAGGACTGAAAAACCTTTTGGGCCGCTTACATGCAGGCGACTTGCCGATGTGCCGGATCGAACAGCGGCCGCACGTGACGATAGAGCGCTCGGTACGAATTGAGCCGCCTGCGCAATCCAGCATGCCGCTCGGCGTTCGGTGCGAACTCCGCGACGATGGGCGGCTTGGCCAATGCCTGCGCAGGGTCGCCGCCCGCCGCCAGCCATCCGAGCCGTGCCGCGCCGAGCGCCGCGCCGGTTTCTCCGCCGCCATGCTGACGTGTCGGAGTCGATAGCGCATCGGCGAGCAACTGCGCCCAGTAGGCGCTGCGCGCTCCGCCGCCCAGCAGCGAGAGCGCGTTCGGCGTGGTCCCGGCGGCGGCCAAGGCGTCGAGCCCGTCGGCCAGCGCGAGCGTCACGCCTTCGAGCACGGCGTAGCCGAGCAGCGCGCGATCGGTCGCATGCGTCATGCCGAAGAAAACGCCCTGCGCGAACGGATCGTTATGGGGCGTGCGCTCCCCCGACAGATAGGGTAGAAAAATCGGCGCATCGCCGAGCGCTTCCGGCGGCAGCGCGGCAGCTTCGGCGACGAGCGTCGGCTCGTCGGTGCCGGTCAGCTTGCAGACCCAGCGCAGACAGCTCGCCGCGGAGAGCACCACACTCATCTGATGCCAGCGGTCGGGAATGGCATGGCAAAACGCATGAACGGCGGAAGCGGGATTCGGCAGGAAACGATCTCCGACGACGCATAACACCCCGGACGTACCGAGCGAGACGAAACCGTCGCCGGGCTCCGTCGCACCGATGCCGATGGCGCTCGTCGCGTTGTCGCCGCCACCGGCCGCAACGACGATCTCGTTCGAGGCAAGCCCCCAGTCACGGGCGAGCTCGGGCCGCAGCACGCCCGACGGGGCGCTGCCCTCAGCCAAGCGGGGCATTTGGGCGCGTTTCATGTCGCATGCGCCGAGCAGTTCGTCGGACCAGTCGCGCCGGCCGACATCGAGCCAAAGCGTCCCAGCGGCGTCCGAGGGATCCGAGACCTTGTCGCCCGTCATCATGAGGCGCAAATAGTCTTTCGGCAGCAGCACCGTAGCGGTACGGCGAAAGAGTTCGGGTTCGTGGCGCGCGACCCACAGCAGCTTCGGCGCGGTAAAACCCGGCATGGCCAGGTTCCCGGCGATTTCAGGCAGCCGCGGCGCGCGCGCGGTCAGCGCTTCGCATTCGTCGACGCTGCGCATGTCGTTCCAGAGAATCGCGGGACGCAGCACGCGGTCCTGCTCGTCGAGCAAGACGGCGCCATGCATCTGACCGGAGAGTCCGATGCCGCGCACCTGCGAAAACGCTTCGCGGTGCAACTCGCGCAGCTTCGCGAGCGCAATGCAGGTGCCTTCCCACCAGTCGGCGGGGTTCTGCTCGGACCAGCGCGGATGCGGCCGCGAGACGGAAAACGGCGAGCCGGCCGTGCCGAGCACGTGCCCGTTCGGGTCCAGCAGCAAGACCTTCACTTCGGACGTGCCGAGATCGATGCCGAGATACATGGCGGTGAGCCCTTCAGATTCGGAGTCGAAAAGCGCGATGCGCTACTTTAGCCGGGCGCAATGATGCACTGCAATGGGGGTGAGCCCTGCCGATCGATTCAGCGCCTCGAGGCGAGCCAGCCATCGACACGCTCGAGCGCGCTTCGCAGCGCGGCCACGAGGGCTGGGCTGTCGGCCAGCCCACCCCACAGGAGCCGGGATGCGCAAAAAGCGGCCAGTGGGTCGGGCGCGTCGAACATGCCGCGCGCGGCGGCCTCGTCCATCACGCCATCCTGATAGGTATAGGGCAACGTGCCTTGCCGCCAGCGCTCGAGAAAGCGGAAAAAAAGCGCGGGCAGGACCGCGGTAGCTCGAGGCTCGACGCCGCGCGCAAAGGATTCCGAAAGCGTCGGCGCGATGAAGCCTGGAATCTTCGAAAAGCCATCGGCGGCCACGCGTTGATTCGTGTCCTGGATATACGGATTGCCGAAGCGGTCGAGCACGACGTCGCGATAGCGGGCGAGATCGAGCGGACTGGGCGTGAGACAGGGGATAACGTCCTGCGTCACATAGTCGTACGCGAACCGGCGGATCTGCGCGTCGTGCGTGCCTTCATGAATGAACGTCAGCCCCGCGAGCGTGCCGGCCCATGCGATGCAGCTATGGCTCGCGTTCAGGATGCGGATTTTCGCTTCCTCGTAGGGCAGCACCGATTCGACGAGTTCCGCGCCGACGCGCTCCCATGCCGGACGCCCGGCGCAAAAGCGATCTTCGATGACCCACTGGATGAAGGCCTCCCCCATGACGGGACAGGCGTCGTCGACACCGGTCGCCGCCTTCACGCGTTCGCGAACTTCGGGTGTGGGGCGCGGGGTGATGCGATCGACCATCGAATTGGGGCAGGACGTGTTGGCTTCGAACCACTCGGCGAGCGCCGTGCGGCCGCTCGACTCGAGAAACGCGCGCATGCCCGCTTCGAACCGCTCGCCATTGCTGCGCAGGTTGTCGCAGCTTTGCAGTGTGACGGGGCCCGCATTGCGGGATTGGCGGGCTTCGAGAATGGCAGCCAGCGCACCGTAGATCGTGGTTCGCCCGCCGCGCAGATCGGCGGCGAGATCGGCATTGGCCGTATCGAGCCGGTCGTGTTCGTCGAGGTAATAGCCGCCCTCGGTCACCGTGAACGAGACGATCTTGCACGCCGGATCGGCACCCGCTTCGACGAGCGCCTCGAGCCCGGGCGACCACGGCAGCACGCGGCCGATCGAGCCGACCGTTTCATAGGCGCGCTCGCCTTGCGGCGTGACGGTCTCGAGCGTATAGCGCCCCTGTTGCGCCGCCAGTGCGTCGAGCACGGCATTCATGTCGCCGCGGATATTGCCGACCGTGAGCGACCATCGGGGCTCGCCCGGCGCGCTCGCCTGCTGCAGCCGATGCAGATACCACGCCTGATGGGCGCGGTGAAACGATCCCGCGCCGAGGTGGACGATTACATTTGAAGCGCTGCGCTGCGCATTGTCCATCGCTTGTCTCCGATCCAGTCAGATATGACCCCACTCGTCGATTGGACGCGATGGGGTCGATCTTTTGTTCTGTCGATGAGCGAATGATCGGTTTGCGCGGAGTGAAAGTCAAGATCGGCGTCGCGCGAGCAGACTCGCCAGATAGACGAGTGCGGCGAGGGCGGTGATCCAGAAGCTCGTGGGCCAATCGGTATAGAACGCGAGCGTCACGCCGAGCCACGCCTGCGCCAGTGCGAACGCGGCGGCGAGCGCGATCCCGCTGCGAAGGCGCGTGGAGATGTTCTGCGCCGCGGCGGCAGGACCGACCATCAGCGTGAAGACGAGCAACACGCCGACGATCTGCGTACAGGCCGCCACGGTGAGGGCGGCGATCGTCAGGAACAGCATCGATACGACGCGCAGCGAGACCCCCTTCGCTTCGGCGAGCTCGGGTTGCAGCGTCGCAAAAACGAGCGGGCGCATGATTACGCCGAGCGCGACGAGGCTAGCCACCGCGATGCCGGCCAGTATGGCGAGCGTCGCATGCGTGACGCCGAGCACGTTGCCGAACAGCAGTGCCGTGATTTGCGTGGCGTACGCGGTGAAGAAGTGCAGGAACAGCAGTCCGCAGCCAAGGGAAAGCGAGAGCACGACGCCGATGGCGACATCGCGTCCGGCCAGCCGCTCGCCGAGCGCGCCCATCGAAAGCCCCGCGGCGAGCGTGAACGCAATCATCCCCCAGAGCGGCGAGACGCCGATCAGCGCGGCGCCCGTCGCGCCCGTGAAGCCGACATGGGACAGCGCATGCCCCGCGAATGTCTGCTCGCGCATGACGAGGAAGTAGCCGACGATTCCGGCCAGCACCGCGATGATGCCCGATGCCGCGAACGCGTTGACCATGAAGTCGTATTCAAACATCGTGCGTGTGCCCGTGAGAATGGACGTGGCGGTGCTCGCCGGCGGATCCGTGGCCGTGGCTGTGCCCGTTGCCGGCCCCCGGCTCGCCCTCGTGCGCGTGATCGTGTTTTTCGACTTCGACGTCGCCGGACATGACGAAAATGCGGCCGTTCACGCGCATGACGTCGATCGGCGAGCCGTAGAGCCGGGACAGCACCGGCCGGGTGATGACTTCGTCGACGGTGCCGAGCGCCGCGGAGCCGTTGCCGAGATACAGCACGCGATCGAGCGCGCTCAACAGCGGGTTCAGCTCGTGTGCGGAAAAGAGCACCGTGATGCCCAACTCGCGCTGCACGCGGCGCACGAGTTCCACCACACCGCGTTGATGGTTCGGATCGAGGCTGATGAGCGGCTCGTCGAGCAGCAGCAGGCGCGGCTCGCCGAGCAGGCATTGCGCGAGCAAAAGCCGCTGCCGCTCGCCACCTGAGAGCTCGGACAAGGGGCGCTCGGCCAACGCGTGGCCGTCGACGAGATTCAGGACCCGGTCGACTTCGGCGCGCGTGGCCGCATCGGTACGCGGCAGGCCCCAACGATGTCCGTCCGCCGCCATGGCGATGAAGTCGCGCCCGCGCAGCCGCCGGCCCGCAAGCGCGCTGCGCACTTGCGGCATGTAGCCGATGCCCGGGTTGCCGCGGGCGATCGGCTCGCCCGCGATGCGGATCGTTCCGTGCGCGAGCGGCACGAGCCCGAGAATCGCGCGCAGCAGGGTGGTTTTGCCCGCGCCATTTGGGCCCAGCACGCCGACGAATTCGCCCGCGCCAACGGAGAGATCGGTATCGGCAAGGATCGTGCGCCCGCCCAGGGCGATCGTGACGCGCTCGAGTTCGAGTGTGCAGCCGCGGGCCGACGCCGTTGCCATTGCCATTGCCTCGATCATGGTTGTTTTGCGCTGAGCGCAGCCTCGAGCGCGCCGAGCTGAGCGACCATCCATTGCTGGAACGTCTTGCCCGCCGGTTGCGTTTCCGTGACGCTCACCGTCGGCACGCCCGCGTGCTGCGCGAGCTGGAGCATCCGCTTGGTCAACGCTTCCGTTGCCTGGCTGTTGTAGATCAGCACGCGGACTTTCCGCTCGCGCAGATCGCGCTCAAACGCCGCGATGTCGCTGGCGCTCGGTTCGGTGTCGTTCATGGCGGCCAACTGAAAGCGCATGTTGCGCATATCGAGGCCTATCGCGTCCGACAGATAGCCGAACACGGGCTCCGTTGCGGTCACCGGCGTGCCGCGATAGCGCTCGCGCAACTGTGCGACCTTCTCGTCGATCGGCTTGAGCGCATCGATGACGGCCGCCAGATGCCGGTCGTAATCGGCCTTGTGCGTCGGGTCCGACATAACCAGCGCCGCCTCGATCTTGCGGGCGACGACCGGCATCGTCTGCGGGTCGTACCAGAGATGCGGGTTGTCGCCGCTCTTCTTGCCGACGAGTTCGGCAGCGACGATGGTCGTGCGCTGGCCGCCCTTGGACGCGGCCAGCAGTTTTTCCATCCACGGATCGTACGCGGCGCCGTTGTAGACGACGATCGCGGCGTGTTGCAGCGCCCGCGCCGTCTTCGGACTAGCCTCGAACAGATGCGGATCCTGATCGGGATTGCTGAGAATGCTCGTCACGTCGACATGGTCGCCGCCGATTTGCCTCGCGATATCGCCATAGAAATTCTCGGCCGCCACGATGTTGACTTTGACGTCGCCGGCCGCGAACGCCGCTGCGCTCATCGACAACGCAGCGAACCCCGCCGCGGCGGCTTTCGCGATGGCGACGGTACGGCTATTGCGGCCGATGCGCCGAAGCTTGGCAATCGAATTCATCAATATTTTTCCTTGGTATCGACGTTACGAAGAGCGCGGCGGCGCGGACCGGGACCGCGACCGGCCCTCCGCCTTGCATTCGCCGCACAGTCCGCTCAGCTCGACGACTTGCTTGTGGACTTCGAACCCGTGCGCGGGCGGCGTCGCGGACAGGCGCTCGGCAAGTTCATCGCCGGGGATCTCGACGGTTTCGCCGCAACGCTCGCAAATCAGGAATTGGCTCTGATGCGGTTTGCCGACCTCGCAGCAGGCGACGAACGCATTGCGCGATTCGATTCGATGCACGAAGCCGTGCTCGACGAGAAAGTCGAGTGCGCGATAGACCGTGGTGGGTGGGACCCGTCCGCGCTCGGGTTCGAGTGCCGCGAGCAGGTCGTAGGCGCCGATCGGCTTGCCCGCACTCGCAACGAGTGCATAGACCTGCCGACGCAGCGGCGTCAGCGCGAGGCCGTTTTCGGCCGCGAACGCATCGGCGCGCGCAAGTCGATCGGCGACGGAATGGGAGTGAGCGGCAGCGGACATGAAGTCGGTCCCGATTGAGTGTGGGTGACATGATATAACATATCATCCGCTCCATCGGAAAACCGCTTCGCTGCGCGGGGGTATCGGCACGGCGCCGCAGCAGTGGCGGCGCTTCCTCGTTTCAAAGCACGGTGCGCACGTGCCAAAGCTCGGGGAACAGCACGACGTCGAGCATCTTGCGCAGATACGGAGCGCCCGCTGTGCCGCCGGTGCCCTGCTTATAGCCGATGATGCGCTCCACCGTCGTCACGTGACGAAAGCGCCACTGGCGAAATGCGTCCTCGAGATCGACGAGTTCCTCCGCCATCTCGTAGAGTTCCCAGTGCTGCGACGGGTTGCGGTAGACCTCGAGCCATGCCGCTTCGACCGAAGCGTCGTAGGCGGTGGGTGCGGTCCAGTCGCGCTCGAGCCGCTCGGGCGCGATCGCGAAGCCGCGTCGCGCAAGCAGCTTGATCACTTCGTCGTAAAACGAGGGCGCCTCGAGCGCCGCGCGCACGGCCGCCAGGATGTCCGGCAGATGCTCGTGCGGCTTGAGCATCTGGGCGTTCTTGTTGCCGAGCATGAATTCGATTTGCCGGTATTGATACGACTGAAAGCCCGACGACCGGCCGAGATACGGGCGCATGGCGGTGTATTCGGACGGTGTCATCGTGGCCAGAACATTCCACGCCTGAACGAGTTGTTCGAGAATGCGCGACACGCGCGCGAGCATCTTGAAGGCGGGCGGCAGAGCGTCGCCCTTCACGCAATCGAGCGCCGCGTGCAGCTCATAGAGCGCGAGCTTCATCCAGAGTTCGCTCGTCTGGTGCTGAATGATGAACAGCATCTCGTTGTAATCGGGCGACAGCGGATGCTGCGCGGACAGCAGCGATTCGAGCGACAAGTAATCGCCATAGCTCATCGATTGTGAAAAATCGAGCTTCGCGTCATACCAGCCTTCGCCGTTGCGCGCGCTTGCGCTGCGGGCCTTCGCCGTACCGGCACCGGATACGTCCGGCAACTCGGGTAACTCCATGTGATCGGTCATGTCGAATTCCTCTGCAACTTCTGCAATGCGGCTCATCGTCGATCCGCACCGCTCGGGCGCACTTCGGTTCAAGTCACGGTATGGCGCGCGGCGAATTCGGGCGCCCGCCACGTTTGGCGCTCGAGAATGTCGCGCAGCGTTTCGACGGCATCCCAGACGTCGACGAAGCGCGTGTAGAGCGGCGTGAACCCGAAGCGCAGCACGGACGGCTCGCGATAGTCGCCGATGACACCGCGCGCGATGAGCGCTTGCATCACTTCATAGCCGTGCCGATGTTCGAAACTCACGTGCGAGCCGCGCTGCGCGTGCGCGCGCGGCGTGACGAGCGAAAGCGCCTGGCCCGCGCAGCGCGATTCGACAAGCGCAATGAATCGATCGGTGAGGGCGAGCGACTTGCGGCGCACGGCCTGCATGTCCGTCTCGAGAAAAACGTCGAGCCCGCTTTCGACGAGCGCCATCGAAACGATGGGCTGCGTGCCGCAAAGGAACCGTCCGATGCCGTCGTCGGGCGTATAACGCGGGTCCATCGCGAACGGGGCGCGATGTCCCCACCATCCGGAGAGCGGCTGCGAGAGCCGCGCCTGATGACGCTTCGGCACCCACGCGAAAGCCGGCGAGCCCGGGCCGCCGTTCAGATACTTGTACGTGCAGCCGACCGCGAAATCGGCGTTGGCGCCGTTCAGATCGACGGGCACCGCGCCGGCCGAATGGGCGAGGTCCCAGAGCGCGAGCGCGCCGGCACGATGAGCGATCTGCGTCAGTGCGCCCATGTCGTGCATATGGCCGGTGCGATAGTTGACGTGCGTGAGCATGACGACGGCCGTTTCGTCGTCGATCGCGGCGGGCAGATCCGCGGGGTCGTCGACGAGCCGCAGCGTGTAGCCGCGATCGAGTTGTTCGATGAGCCCCTGTGCGATATACAGATCGGTCGGGAAATTCGCGCGCTCGGAGACGATCACGCGGCGGCTCGCATCGCGCGCGTCGGCTTCGCGTAACGCCGCCGAGAGCAGTTTGAACAGATTGATCGAGATCGTGTCGGTCACGACGGTCTCGCCCGCCGCGGCGCCCACGAGTGGCGCGAGTTTATCCCCGAGCCTGCGCGGCAACGCGAACCAGCCTGCGCTGTTCCAACTGCGTATGAGCCCGCCGCGCCATTCGTCGTCGATGACCGCGCGTGCGCGCGCCGCCGCGGCGACAGGCGGCACGCCGAGCGAATTGCCGTCAAGATAGATCGTTTGCGCGTCGAGCGCGAAACGGCCGCGCAGGTGCGCGAGAGGATCGCTGCGGTCTAGCGCGAGCGCTTCGTCACGGGTTTTCATGGTGTATGGGCAGCAGGAAACGAACGGGTCGAAAGGCGGATCGATCCAAAAACTTCAGCAGCGCTTGTCGGGCTTGTCGGGCAACGCGCGCAAGACCGCGCGCACGGGGCTCGCATCGAGCGTCGTCAATTTGAGCGGCAGCGCGATGAGTTCGTAATCGCCGGGTTCGATCGCGTCCAGCACGAGCCCTTCGAGAATCGCCATCCCGTGGGCGCGCACGCGTCCGTGAGCGTCCATCGTTTTGGAGGTCTGAGGGTCGAGCGACGGCGTATCGATCCCGATCAGCATCACGCCGCGTTGCGCTAGCAGATCGAGCGTCTCGGGCGCCACAGCACAAAACGCGTCGTCCCACGCGTCGACAGGGGCCCGCTCGTAGGTTCGCAGCAGCACGCGCGGGGGCGTGTCATCGAGTTGCCCCGCGACATGAGCCGGTGTCACGAGCGGTGCGGCGCCGATGCAATGGATCACCCGGCACGCTCCCAGGTATGGCGCAAGGCCGACAGACCCGATCGCAGCGCCGTGAGCGTCATAGTGCAGCGGCGCGTCTGCGTGCGCGCCGGTATGCGGCGAGAGTGTCACCCGTGCGACATTGACGGGCGAGCCCGCGTCCATTTTCCAGACGCGTTCGATCGTGACCGGCGTATCGCCCGGCCAGACCGGCGTGTGTGCTTCGACGGGCGGCGAAATATCCCAGAGCATGCGACTGTCCATTTTGGCGGGTGGTAAAAAAAACGGATCCTTCGATGATAAGCGCCCAGGCGCGCAAGGTGCTTGCGAAATCGTCGCGCAACGCGGGCCGGACTAGAAGATAATTCGAGATAAGCATCGAAATGGGGGCAAAAATGAACGCGATCTCACTAGACGCCACGGATTGCCGCATTCTGAGTGTGTTGCAAAACGAGGGCCGCATCAGCAATCTCGACCTTGCGGAAAGAATCTCGCTATCGCCATCGGCGTGTTTGCGCCGGTTGCGTTTGTTGGAGGAGCAGGGCGTCATCGAGCGTTACCGGGCGTGTCTGAACCGCGAGGCGCTCGGGCTCGAGCTCGAGGCATTCGTGCAGGTTTCGATGCGCAACGATCAGGAGAACTGGCACGAGCGCTTCGCCACGGCCGTGCGCGAGTGGCCTGAAGTGGTTGCGGCCTTCGTCGTGACGGGCGAGAGCCATTATCTGCTGCGCGTGCTCGCGCATAGCCTCAAGCATTACTCCGATTTCGTGCTTTCGAAGCTCTACAAGGCGCCCGGCGTGATGGATATCCGGTCGAACATCGTTCTGCAAACGCTCAAGGAAGACTCCGGCGTGCCGGTGACGCTGACGCCGACGCCGACGCCGCACTGAGCGTCTGATGGGACAGGGGGCGGTGCGCCGTGTTTTACCGCGGCTTCAATCCATGGAATGCACCGCCGTGGAAAACGAGCGGGGCCATGCTTTCGGCGTCCGGATGGACGCCGCAGCGCTCGACTTCTCCGACGAAGATCACGTGGTCCCCCTCGTCGTAACGGCTTCGGTTATGGCACTCGAACCAGGCGAGCGCGCCGTCGAGCACAGGCATGCCGGTGCCGCCTGCCGCGTGCGACACCCCCGCGAACCGGTCACCCTTGACCGTGGCAAAGCGCTGACAGAGATCGTATTGCGTTTCGGACAGCACGTTCACCACGTAGTGGCTGTTGCTGCGAAACACCGGCATCGATGCGGACCGGGTCGCGAGGCTCCAGAGCACGAGGGGCGGATCGAGCGACACGGAATTGAACGAACTCGCCGTGATGCCGATCAACTGGCCCGATGGGGCGCGGGTGGTGATGACGGTGACGCCCGTGGCGAACTGGCCAAGCGCGCGGCGGAACATTCCCGAATCGAAGTCGGGTGGGCTCGCATGCTTCATCGGCGTGACTCCCGGCGGCGGGATCGTGGACGAGCTTGTGGCGTGGACAGGCGGGGAAGGAACAGCAGGAACGAAGAGTCGAAGGTCATGGTGCGAAAAGGCGAATAGGCGAAATTCTAATGGAATCCGGACATTTCGCCGCGCATTCGGGTCAGCCGGTGGCTCGAACGCTCCGCCGCACATAAAACGCACTAAGCTTTTAGAATCCGTTTGTGAGCGAACAGACCGAAGCACAAACGCGCGTCGACAGGGAGGCAGTCATGACTGAGCCGATGGAAACCGCTACGTTGGGCGGAGGTTGTTTCTGGTGTCTGGAAGCGGTCTATGTCGACCTCGACGGCGTCGTTTCCGTCGAATCGGGGTATGCGGGCGGCAACGTCCCGCGTCCGAGCTACGAGCAGGTGTGCGACGGCGGGACCGGTCACGCCGAAGTGGTCAAGGTTCAATTCGACCCCAAGAAAATCAGCTACCGGGAGATCCTCCAGGTATTTTTTTCAATCCACGATCCGACGCAACTCAACCGACAGGGCAATGACGTCGGAGCGCAATATCGGTCGATCATCTTCACGCACTCCGATACGCAGCGCGACATTGCGCGCGAGGTCATAGACGAACTCGCGCAGGAGCACGTGTACGACAAACCGATCGTGACCGAAGTCCGCTCCCTCGACGACAACTATTGGGCCGCCGAGGCCTATCACCAGAATTACTTTGCGCAACATCCCGAGCAAGGCTACTGCGCATTCGTCGTGGCCCCGAAAGTCGCCAAGTTCCGGGCCAAGTTCGCCAGTTGGACACGCTCCGGCGTTTGATGGCAATGAGTCGGAGGTAGAACGGTACGTGGCGGCGCAGGCGCTGGAGTCAGCGCTCGCTCTGCTCGACGCCTGCGCTCCCACCCCCACCAGTGGTTTCCTCACGCAGTCGCTCGCAAGCCGCTGCTATTTCTCGAGCGAGCGCAGCGCACGAAAGCGGGGCTGAGCCCTCTGCCTTGTTGTTGACGATGATGAGTACCGGCCGGCCTGCCAGCGCATAACGGGCGGCCAGTTCTGCGAGCGAATGCCGCGTGGCGGGGTCTTCATCGATGAGCCGATTGAACGGCTCGTACTTCGCCTTCGCCTGCTCGTATTTGAATCCGCTGTGCAGACTCCAGCGAACGACGAGCGGGCCGGCTGGCTCGTCACCGTCCATGAGGGCGAGGGCTGCGGCCTGGCGCAATGCCTCGGGCATGCGCGCGTGCAGCCCGACGCAATAACGCACACCGCGCTCGCGCAGCATGCGGATGAGCCGCGGCGTCAACAGGCACGCATCGCGTATTTCGAGCGCATAGCAAGGGCCCGGCGCTTCATCGGTGCCGCTGGGCAGCGGCGGCAACGCGGCAAAGAAGGCGGCGAGCCGTTCGATCCATGCCGCCGGCTCGGCGAGCATGCGTTCGGGCATGGGCGAAAACTGAAAAACAAGCACGCCGGCTTTGGCGCCAAGGCCTGCCAGGCACGGCTCCACGAATTCGCGAGCGGCCAGGCCCGCATCGAGAAAACAGGGATTGTCGGCGACGGGCTCCCCGCGTTCGCCCCGCACCGTCGCATCGGTCACCGATGCCGGTGCCTTGACGATGAAACGAAAATCGTCGGGTACCTGTTGCGCGTAACGGAGATATTCGGCGACGGAAAGCGGCGCGTAAAACGATCGATCGAGGCTGACGGTGCGCAGCAGCGGATGGATGCCGTAGGCGGCGAGCCCGTCGCGGGAGAGCTTCGAATCGCTGTAGGCTTCACCGTAGACGATGCCTTCCCAACCCGGAAACGACCACGAAGACGTTCCGAGGCGAATCTGCGGTGGCAAGCTGCCAGCCAGCTCGCCGAGCTCGGGCGGGAAGGCGGCCGGCAGCACGGGCCGCGCACGGCGCCCGCCCTTGGCGGGAGTCGCGGCGCTGGCCCGGGCCGGTTCGGTATGGTCGGACTCCTCCGACGAGGTTCGCGGCGCGCCCTCGGGCGCCGGCAATGAACCGAAGAGATCGAATTGTGGGTCGTCTTTGCTATCGTCCATCGATGGCCGCAACGGGCGCGGTACTCGTACGCGTTTCTCCAAGCGGCCGATCGTACATGTAGCGGCGGGACCACGGCAACGTCTGCGCGCTGCGTCCGGCTCGTCGGCAGACGATTTGATAGATCGATACGTCGTCGTGCTCGAACGCATAGGCGCAGCCGGCGAGATAGAGCCGCCAGATGCGGAATTTCTCGTCGTCGACGAGCTTGCGCGCTTCGTCCGCGTGGGTCTCGAAGTTTTCCGTCCAGATGTTGAGCGTGCGTGCGTAGTGACGGCGCAGGCTTTCGATATCGACGGCTTCGAGGCCACCGCGCTGCATCGATTCGAGCGCGAGGCTGATATGAGGCAACTCGCCGTCGGGGAACACGTAGCGATCGATGAATTCGCCGCCCCCGAGTGCGGTTTCGCCGCTGTCGTAGTCCGTCGACGTAATGCCGTGATTCATGGCGATGCCGTCTTCGGCGAGCAGCTCCCGGACCTTCGCGAAATAGGTCGGCAGGTTCTTGCGCCCGACGTGCTCGAACATCCCGACGCTCGTCACGCGATCGAACTGTCCCGGGATATCGCGGTAATCCTGCAGACGGATTTCGATGCGATCGCTGAGGCCCGCCGCTTTGACCCGTTCCGTCGCCAGATCGAACTGGTTTTGCGACAGCGTCACGCCGACGCACTTCGCGCCGAACTTGCTGGCCGCGCGCAGCACCAGCGCACCCCATCCGCAGCCGATGTCGAGCAGCCGCTGCCCCGGCTGCAACTGAATCTTGGTGAGGATATGGTCGATCTTCTTCAACTGTGCCGTGGCGAGATCCTCGTCGCCGTTTTCGAAGTAGGCACATGAATAGACCATGTTCTCGTCGAGCCAGAGCTGATAGAACGCGTTCGAAACGTCGTAATGATATTGAATGGCTTTTTTGTCCGACGATTTCGTGTGATTGAAATAGCGCCGCACGCGAGCGAGCTTACTGGCGCCCGTAATGGTGTTCTTAGCGAGCGAATAGCCGATCGAAATGATGTCCGAAAGTTTGCCCTCGATATCGATCTTGCCCTTCACATACGCTTCGCCGAGATTGTCGAGACTCGGTTCGAGCAGGAGCGGCAATGCCGAGGCATGGTTGACCTTCAGCGTGACTTGCGGTGCGGCGAAACTGCCGAAGTCGTGCTGCTGCCCATCCCAAAGAACGAGGCGCGCGGGCAGATTCGTCGTCGCCCGCACGTCTTCCACCCACTGAGCCAGCTTCTTTTCCCAGAACATGCGAGATTCTCCGTGTCCGTTGAAATGAATAGCAAAGCTAAGCAAAACAACCATGTCCGGCGCTTGGAGCATCGGCATGGTGTGGACTTCGAAAAAAAACCAGTCCGTTTCAATCTTCTGTCATGGCGATAGGCGTGAGATCTGCCAGCTCGCGTCGGCATTGCGCGTGTACACGATGCGGTCGTGCAAACGAGACGGTCGACCTTGCCAGAATTCCATCCTCGCCGGCACGACGCGGTAGCCTCCCCACTGCGGCGGGCGCGGGGGATTGTCGCCGAATCGCTCGGCAAACGCTTTTTCACGCTCCTCGAGCACTGTGCGGTCGGTAATTTCGCTGCTTTGCTCGGAGGCCCATGCGCCGATACGCGATCCGAGCGGGCGCGACGCGAAATAGGCATCGCTCTCGTGAGCGCTCGTTTTCTCGACCGTGCCTTCGATGCGCACCTGACGCTCGAGCTCGATCCAGTAAAAAAGCAGACTTGCCCGCGGATTGATCGCCAGATCGTGGCCCTTGCGGCTTTCGTAATTCGTGAAAAAGACGAAGCCTCGCTCGTCTGCTCCCTTTACCAGCACGATACGGGCCGACGGCTGCCCCAGCTCGTCCACGGTGGCAAGCGTCATCGCGTTCGGCTCGGGCACCTGGGCGTCGAGTGCCTGCTGGAACCAGAGCTGGAACTGGCGGATGGGATCGGCCTCGACATCGTGTTCGTCGAGCGACCCGCGCGCGTATTCGTTGCGAAGTTCGGCAAGAGTGATCATCTTCTTATGTGACCGCTTCAGTCGGTTCAAGTATAGCCAAGGCCGAAAAAACGTGCGCGACCGCGCTCCTGTCGTCTTTTCGAAAGCAACGGCCGGGGCACGCTATCGGGCACAATAGACCCCTGCCCCTCGAGTGCAGTCTTTCTCCGTAGTTTCGACCGCGGTTTTCACGCAGCTTTCACTTTACGCATCATGTCCGCCACTCAGGGAACGAGCCCCGATCTTATCCATCTCCCGCGCACTGAGCATGATCTCGATCATGCGGACCGTGCGCGGCGCTTCGGCGGGGTGGCGCGGCTCTACGGCGCTCGCGCCCTGGCCGCGTTCGAGCGGGCGCATGTGGCCGTCGTCGGGATCGGCGGCGTCGGCTCGTGGGTGGCGGAGGCGCTTGCGCGCAGCGCGATCGGCACACTGACGCTCGTCGATCTCGACAACGTGGCCGAGAGCAACACGAACCGCCAGATCCATGCGCTCGACGGCAATTTCGGCAAGCCGAAAGTCGAGGCGATGGCCGAACGCATCCGCCTCATCGACCGGGCTTGCGACGTGCGCCTCGTCGAGGACTTCGCCGAACCGGACAACTTCGAGGCGCTCTTCGGCGGCAGGCTCGATTACATCGTCGATGCCATCGACAGCGTGCGCACCAAGACGGCGCTCATCGCCTGGTGCGCGGCCCGCGGGCAACCGCTCGTCACGGTGGGCGGCGCGGGCGGCCAGCTCGATCCGACGCGCATTCGCATCGACGATCTCGCCTCGACGATTCAAGATCCGCTGCTCTCGAAAGTGCGCGCGCAATTGCGCAAGCACCACGGTTTCCCGCGTGGACCGAAGGCGAAGTTCAAGGTCAGTGCCGTCTATTCGGACGAGCCGCTCATCTATCCCGAGGCGGCGGTATGCGACATGGACGATGTCGCCCAACATCTGGAAGCGTCGCCCGGGCATGCGGGGCCGATCGGCCTGAATTGCGCCGGGTTCGGCTCCAGCGTGTGCGTGACCGCGAGCTTCGGTTTTGCGGCGGCCGCGCACGTGCTGGCGGCGCTGGCAAAGGCCGCGGGGTAGGCGGGAAGGCGGAAGCGGCGGCCAAAACGGCGTTCCCGCGCCGTGCCGCCGCCGCGCCTTTCGTCAGTGAAGGGCCGCGCTGAGCTTACGCCGCCATTCGGCCACGAGCTCGGGCTGGTGCGCAGCGAGATCGAAGACCGAGAGCATCGTCTTGCGCCCGATGTCGTCGCGGAACGTCCGGTCCCGCTTGACGATCTCGAGCAAGTGCGCGAGCGCCCCACCGTAATCGCGACGCGCGATCAGCGCGCTCGCGAGGTCGAAGCGGGCTTCGAGATCGCCCGGATTCGTCGCGATGCGCGCCTCCAGCGCATCGGTCGGCGGCAGCTCGGTTGCCGCGTCGAGCGCGTCGAGCCGCGTTTTCAGCGTGTTATAGCGCACGTCGATGCCTTGCTTCGTCTTCGGCGAAAGCCGCTCAACCTCCGTGCGCGCCTCATCGATGCGCTCGTCGTCGAGCAGCGCCTGGATCAGATCCAGCCGCGCGTCGTCGTTGCCGGGCTCGAGTGCAAGCGCGGCTTGCAGGTGATCGATCGCCACGTCGCGCTGGCCGCTTTGCAGCGCCGCCAGCGCGCGCTTATGCTCGGTTTGCGCGGTGTTAGGCACGAGCCGATCGAGAAATGCGCGCAACTGACTCTCCGGCAATACGCCGATGAATTGATCGACAGGCCGGCCATCGGCGAATGCCAGGACATGCGGAATGCTGCGCACTTGAAAGTGGGCTGCCAGTTCCGGGTTTTCGTCGACATTGACCTTCACGAGGCGCCATTTTCCGGCGTAGTCCTGCTCGAGCTTTTCGAGCAGCGGGCCGAGCGTCTTGCACGGACCGCACCACGGCGCCCAAAAATCGGCGAGGACCGGGACGAGCTTGGACGCCTCGATCACATCCTGTTCGAAAGTGGCCAAAGTGGTGTTCATCGCATCCTCGTTTGCAGTAGACGTGCGGCTCAGATTGGGACCGGGCCTCAGCATTTCAACCCTGCGCCGTCACCGCCTCACCGGTGCGGGCGCTCGGGAAGCGGGATCCACTCCGTCTCGCCTTCGATTCGGCCCATCGTCTGCTCGCTCCAGGCGCGCTTGGCGGCCTCGATCTTTTCGCGCGAACTGGCCACGAAGTTCCATTCGATGAAACGCTCGCCCGGAAGTTTCGCGCCGCCAAGCAGCATGGCGGTGGCCCCGCCGGTGCTGGCGAGCGTCGCCGTCTCGCCGGGGCTCAGCACCGCCATATGGCCCAGTGGCAGCGGCATGCCGTCGATCGCGAGATCGCCGTCGACTAAATAGACGCCGCGCTCGTCGTGCTCGGTGTCGAGCGCCAGTGCGCTTGCGGGCGCGAAGCGCGCCGCCACGTACAGCGTGGGCGAGAACGTACGCACGGGCGAGCGTGCGCCGAAGGCAGAGCCCGCGATTACGTCGAGCGTGACGCCGCCGCGCTCGATGCGCGGCAGTGTCGCGGCCGCGTGATGCTCGAACGCAGGCTCGATCGTTTCATGCTCGAGCGGCAGCGCAACCCAGGTCTGAATTCCGTGCATGCGCGGTCCGCGGGCTCGCTCATCGGGCGGGGTCCGCTCGGAGTGGACGATGCCGCGTCCCGCCGTCATCCAGTTGACGTCGCCCGGCACGATCGTCTGCACGGAACCGATGCTGTCGCGATGAACGATGGCGCCTTCGAACAGGTAGGTCACCGTCGCAAGACCGATATGCGGGTGCGGGCGAACATCGAGGCCCTCGCCGGGCGCAAGCGCGGCGGGACCCATGTGATCGAAGAAGATGAAAGGACCCACGAGGCGCGCGGCGAGCGCGGGCAGCACGCGCCGTACGGCGAAGCCGCCGATGTCGCGCTGCGAAGGCTTGAGGACCGCTCGGACCGACTCAGGCAGCGGTGACGATTCCGGTACAGGCGACATGGCAGGCTCCGTGGCGACGCGCCGTTGCGCGACGACGCCATTGTACCGGGGCGTCTGTATCGATCTGTGTCGATCAGGTCATGCGGCTCTTGGCGAGCGGCGGATTGGCCGCGAAATAGCGTTTGATGCCTTTCAGGATCGCGCTCGCCATTTGATTGCGATAGTTCTCGTCGTTCAGGCGCGCTTCTTCCTCGGGATTGCTGATGAAAGCCGTCTCGACGAGGATCGAGGGGATATCGGGCGCCTTCAGTACCGCGAAGCCGGCTTGCTCGACAGCACCCTTGTGCAGCTTGTTGATGTCGCCGATCTCGCGCAGCACGTACGATCCATAGCGCAGCGAATCGCGGATCTGCGCCGTGGTCGACATATCGAACAGCGCGCGATTCACGGCTTCATCCGCTGTCTTGACGTTGATCCCGCCGATCAGATCGGACGCGTTTTCCTTGTTCGCCATCCAGCGTGCCGCCGCGCTCGAGGCGCCGTGCTCCGAGAGCGCGAACACGGACGAGCCGCGCGCCGCCGACGTCGTGAATGCGTCGGCGTGGATGGAAACGAAAAGATCCGCGCTGACGCGCCGTGCCTTTTGCACGCGAACGTTCAGGGGCACGAAGAAATCCGCATCGCGCGTCATCATCGCGCGCATGTTGGGCTGCGCGTCGATCAGCGCGCGCAGCTTCTTCGCGACATCGAGCGCAATGTGCTTTTCGTAGGTGCCCGCGCTGCCGATCGCGCCCGGGTCTTCGCCGCCATGGCCCGGGTCGATCGCGACGGTCAGCAGCCGAACCGTGCGCCCGGGTTTCGGCGTCGAAAACGGGTACGCTTCGTCACCCAATCCGTCATCGCCATTGCGCGCAAGCGCGCTGTCCGAGCCGTCGCCAGTCGCCTGGCCGCCGCCGGTTTCCTTGCCGCTCTTGCCATGGGCGAAGCTACCCGGCTTGCGCCCTGATGGGGCGTTGCCGCTGCCGGCATGTCCTTCCGGCGGCACGTTCTGAGCGTAACGCTCGAAGAACGCATCGCTGTTGTCGTGGGGCGCGGGCGGCGCACTGGGGCCCCCGAGCGGTGCCGGCGCGAGCGGCTCGTTGCCGGACTGGTTTTCGCCGAGTTGTTTTTCCTTACGCTCGGTTTGCGCGAGCAGGTCCATGAGCGGATCGGGGGCGACGGTCGGGTACAGGTCGAGCACGAGCCGGTAGCGATACGTCCCGACGGGCGGCAGTGAAAACACTTGCGGCTTGACCGAGCCCTTGAGGTCGAACACGAGCCGCACGACATGCGGCTGAAACTGGCCGACGCGTACCGAGCGGATCTGCGGGTCGTTCGGTGCGATCTTCGAGACGAGATCGCGCAAGGCCTGATCGAGATCGAGCCCTGACAGATCGACGACGAGCCGGTCCGGTCCCTGCAGCAGTTGCTGCGTGTTTTGCAGCGGCTGGTCCGATTCGATCGTGACGCGCGTGTAATCGCGCGCGGGCCAGACGCGCACGCCGAGCACCGAACTCGCAAGCGCGTTGGCCGGCGCGAGCAACGGCGCGGCAAGCCCGACGAGCAGCGTCGAGGCGCCGGCGCGCAGCACCTTGCGCCGGCGCCAGCTCGGCGCCGCCGTGGCGGCCGATTCGATCGAATGGAACGGCTTGATCAACATCTTTCTAGACATGCTTTTCCTGATTCGCTGTAAGCGCGCGCATCGAGCCGACGGCGCTCACCCTCGGTTTCGAGCGCGAAGACCAGATCGGGCACGCCCAGCAACTCGCCGGCCTTTTCCGGCCATTCGACGAGGCAGACGGCACCCGAATCGAAATACTCGCGAAAGCCGGCGTCGGCCCATTCGGCCGGGTCGGCAAACCGATAGAGATCGAAGTGATAGACGTCGAACTGGCCCCCGTCGCGCGGCAGCGCATACGGTTCGACGAGTGTGTAGGTGGGACTCCGCACGCGGCCCCGGTGTCCGAGCCCTGCAAGGGTGGCACGCACGAGCGTCGTCTTGCCGGCGCCGAGATCGCCGAGCAGTTGCACATGCAGGCCCTCGAATGCAGGCCTCGCGCGCACCGCGTCGATCGCCGCTGCGAAACGTGCGCCGAATGCTTCGGTGGCGGCGAGGTTCTCGAGCGCAAAAGTGCGCTCGAGCAGGACGCTCGCGGGCGGATGAAGCGACGAATCGGGCGCCACGGGCATTCTCGTAAAATAGCGTGATGAACGATGTACGGAACACGCCGCCATGAGCAGGAAGACGTCCGAAGCGGCAGGCGCTTCGCACGACGCTTCGCGTCGCGAAGAGAGGACCGCCCTGGGCTCGCGTCTCGACGATGCGGCGCTGGCGGCGCTCGCACAGCGGATCAAGGCATGGGGCAGCGAGCTTGGCTTCGGTGCGATCGGCATCAGCGATATCGATCTGTCCGAGGCCGAGGCTGGGCTCTTCGCCTGGCTCGAGGCGGGGTGCCACGGCGAGATGGATTATATGGCCAAACATGGGGTGAAACGCGCGCGGCCGGCCGAGCTTGTGGCCGGAACGCGACGCGTGATCACCGCGCGCATCGCCTACGTGCCGGCCGCCGTGCTCGAACCGCGCAAGGTTGAAAGCGGCTCGTCAGGCGACGTATCGGGTAGGCGGACCGATTCGGGCGTCAAATCGTTCAAATCGTCCCGATCGGCCATTGCGCCCGAAGACGCACCGGCCGACTGGCGCGCGCGCGAGCACGCGCGGCTCGCCGACCCCTCGGCGGCCATCGTGTCGATCTACGCGCGCGGCCGCGACTATCACAAGGTCATGCGCCAGCGGTTGCAGCAGTTGGCGGAGCGCATCGAACGGGAGATCGGCGAATATGGTTACCGTGTGTTCACCGATTCGGCGCCGGTGCTCGAAGTCGAACTCGCGCACAAGTCGCGCATCGGCTGGCGCGGCAAGCATACGCTGCTGCTCGAGCGCGATGCGGGTTCGCTCTTCTTTCTCGGCGAGATCTATGTGGATATTCCGCTGCCCGTCGATACGAGCGAACCGTCCCGCCCGGCCGGAGCGCATTGCGGACATTGCACGCGCTGCATCTATGCCTGCCCGACCGGGGCGATCGTCGCGCCGTATCGGGTCGATGCGCGACGCTGCATTTCTTACTTGACGATCGAGCTGCGGGGCAGCATCCCCGTCGAATTGCGTCCGTTGATCGGCAATCGCGTCTACGGTTGCGACGATTGCCAACTCGTGTGTCCGTGGAACAAGTTCGCGCAGGCCGCGCCCGTGGACGACTTCGACGTGCGCCACGGGCTCGATCGCGCGACGCTCCTCGAGCTGTTCGCCTGGAGCGCCGATGACTTCGATCTGCGCTTGCAAGGCAGTGCGATTCGGCGTATCGGTTACGAATGCTGGCTGCGCAACCTGGCCGTCGCGCTCGGCAACGCGTTGCGCGTCGAAGGCGACACGGCGCTCGATGCGGCCGCTCGCGAGCGCGTCGTCGCGGCATTGCGCGCGCGCGCCGGCGATGCATCGGCGCTCGTGCGAGAGCACGTCGAATGGGCACTCGAGGCGGCATGAGCGAAGGAGAGGGACTATGTTGAGCGCCGTGATGGACGCGCCTTTCTGCAAGGTGGGTATTCGCGTGAACGATGCGGCCGGCGTCGTCGAGCTGATCGAATATCTGCCCGCGTCGGCCGAGCAGCGTGCACCGGTCTCGCCGCTCGCCCAACGCGCCGTGGCACAAATCGCGCATTACTTCGAAACGGCCGCTGCGTCGTTCGATCTGCCGCTTGCGGATGTCGGCACGCCTTTTCAGCGGCGCGTCTGGCAGGCGATGTGCGCAATTGCCCCAGGCGAGACGCGCACTTATGGTGAACTCGCGCGCGAGATCGATGGCGTGCCGCGCGCCGTCGGCCAAGCCTGCGGCGACAACCCGTTTCCTATCGTGATTCCGTGTCATCGCGTGGTGGCGGCGAACGGCCTCGGCGGCTTCAATCATCATGCCGGCGATGGTTTCTACCTGCGCGTCAAGCGCTGGCTCCTCGCGCATGAAAGCGCACAGCAGGCGCTCGCGCTATGAGCGAGCTTGCCGATTTCGACGCGGCGCTTCCCGCGGACGACGCGCCGGCGCCCGAAGCCGTGGCGAGCACGCAGTCGATCGACGCGTTTTGCGATGCGCTCTGGCTGGAGCAAGGGCTGGCCCGCAATACGCTCGAAGCCTACCGGCGCGATTTGCGCCTGTTCGCGCAGTGGCTGGGGCGAGAGCATCGGCTGCGCATCGACGAGGCGGCCGAACTCCACGTCAACGGCTATCTCGCCGCGCGCAGCGACGGCAAGGCGACATCGGCGAACCGGCGCCTTTCGGTGTTCCGCCGCTTTTATGCGTGGGCCATGCGCGAGCATCGCGCCAAGGCCGATCCCACACTGCGAATCCGCTCGGCCAAACAGCCGCCGCGGTTCCCGTCGACGCTGACGGAAAAGCAGGTCGAGGCCCTGCTGGCCGCGCCGCAGATCGATACGCCGCTCGGCCTGCGCGATCGCACGATGCTCGAACTCATGTATGCGAGCGGATTGCGTGTGAGCGAGCTGGTGACGCTCAAGACTGTCGAGGTCGGGCTGAACGAAGGTGTCGTGCGCGTGATGGGCAAGGGCTCGAAAGAGCGGCTGGTTCCGTTCGGGGAAGAGGCACACGGCTGGATCACGCGTTATCTGCGCGATGCGCGGCCTGCCTTGCTCGCTGCGCGCAGCGCCGATGCCCTTTTCGTGACCGCGCGCGCCGAGGGCATGACGCGCCAGCAGTTCTGGAACATCATCAAGCGCCACGCGCGCGCGGCCGATATTCGCGCCCCATTGTCGCCGCACACGCTGCGGCACGCGTTCGCGACGCACCTGCTGAACCACGGTGCCGATCTGCGCGTGGTGCAACTGCTGCTCGGCCACGCCGATATTTCGACGACGCAAATCTACACACATGTGGCGCGCGAGCGACTGAAGACGTTGCACGCGGCCCACCACCCGCGCGGCTGATCCGCGCGCGTGTCGGTCGCCGTACAATGCGCCGATGAACAAAACGAAACATGTGTCCGAGACCCCCGCGACGCAGGTGCTGCGCCGCCATGGCATCCGTTTCGGCGAGCACCCTTACGATTACATCGAGCATGGCGGCACCGCCGAATCGGCGCGCCAACTCGGCATCGACGAACACCACGTCGTCAAGACGCTCGTCATGGAGGACGAGCATGCCAAGCCGCTCATCGTCCTCATGCATGGAGACCGCACGGTATCGACCAAGAATCTCGCGCGGCAGATCGGCGCGAAACGTGTCGAACCGTGCAAGCCCGAGGTGGCGAGCCGGCACTCGGGCTATCTCGTCGGCGGCACATCGCCGTTCGGCACGAAAAAGTCGATGCCGGTCTATGTCGAAGCCTCGATTCTCGAACTCGCTTCGATCTATCTGAATGGCGGCCGCCGCGGCTATCTGGTGAGCCTCGAGCCCCGCGTGCTGAGCGCATTGCTCGATGCAAAACCGGTCCACTGCGCGAGCGTCGATTGAACGGGCGGCCGTGTTCGGTAGAATGTGCGCCGCACTCGGCCTTACGCGCACGTTACTGTTGAAAGAGCCTCTCCATGGAAATTCTCGTTGCCGCCGTTCTCGCCTATCTGATCGGCTCCATTTCGTTTGCCGTCGTCGTCAGCGCCGCGATGGGCCTGGCCGATCCGCGCTCCTACGGCTCGAAGAACCCCGGTGCGACGAACGTGCTGCGCAGCGGCAACAAGGTCGCGGCCGTCTTGACGCTGGCAGGCGATGCGTTCAAAGGCTGGCTCGCCGTCTGGCTCGCAGCGCATGTGGGGCCGCGCTACGGCCTCGATGACAATGCGGTCGCCGCCGTGGCGCTGGCCGTCTTCCTCGGCCATCTGTACCCGGTATTCTTCAGGTTCAAGGGTGGGAAAGGCGTCGCCACGGCCGCTGGTGTCCTGCTTGCGATCAACCCGGTGCTCGGGCTCGCGACGGTGCTGACCTGGCTCATCGTTGCGTTCTTCTTTCGCTACTCGTCGCTGGCTGCGCTCGTGGCCGCCGTGTTCGCCCCGCTTTTCGACGTCTTCCTGTTTGGCCCCAACGTCGTGGCCTGGGCCGTTTTTGCGATGAGCGCGCTGCTGATCTGGCGCCATCGCGGCAATATCGGCAAGCTGATTGCCGGCAAGGAAAGCCGTATCGGCGAAAAGAAGAGGCCGGCGGCGCCTGGCTCGCACGCGCACCCGCGCAAGCACTGACGCGTGCTCGCGCGGCTGGCGAGCACGCGCGGGTTCAGTCGCGGAAGTTGTTGAAGTCGAGCGGCGTATCGGTCACATCCTTGCGCAGCATCGCTATCACGCTTTGCAGATCGTCGCGTTTGGCGCCCGATACGCGCACCGCATCGCCCTGAATACTCGCCTGGACCTTGATCTTGCTGTCCTTGACGAGTTTGACGATCTTTTTCGCCAGATCGCCCGACACGCCCTTTTTGATCGTGACGATCTGCTTGACCTTGTCGCCGCCGATTTTCTCGATCTTGCCGTAGTCGAGAAAACGCACGTCGACATTGCGCTTGGCCATCTTCGCGATGAGGACGTCCTTGAGCTGGCCGAGCTTGAACTCGTCATCGGCGAACATCGTCAGCTCGCGCTCTTTTTGCTCGACTCTCGAATCGGAGCCCTTGAAATCGAAGCGCGTCGAAATTTCCTTGTTCGACTGTTCGACCGCGTTTTTCACTTCGACCATGTTGGCTTCGCAAACGACATCGAACGACGGCATAGAGGTTTCTCCCAGGGGTTGAAGCATCGGCGACGCGAACCGCGTGGCGGGCGTCACTCGCTATAATCACGGACCGACCGCCATTTTACCGATCCCATTCTCATTTGCCCAAGCTGCGGCGTGTCGCCGCCGCCAGGGGCCTTGCCGATGTCCGCTACCGATTCCGTCGTCTTTCTCGCGAACTACCCGCTGCGCGCGCACAACACGTTTGGCTTCGACGTCCGCGCGCGTCTAGCGTGCCGCATCGAACGCCCGGAGCAGTTCGCGCTTGCCGCGCGCGATGCCCGTGCGGCCGGCATGCGCACGCTCGTGCTCGGCTCGGGCAGCAACATCGTCTTCACGGACGATTTCGACGGACTCGCGATGATCGTCGAGCTGACCGGCAAGCGGCTCGTGCGCGAGGACGACGAGGCCTGGTACGTCCGGGCGCATGCGGGCGAAAACTGGCACGCGTTCGTCGCGTGGACGTTATCGATGGGTTGGCCGGGGCTCGAGAATCTCGCGTTGATTCCAGGCACCGTCGGTGCCGCGCCGATTCAGAACATTGGCGCTTACGGGCTCGAGATGTGCGAGCGGTTCGCCTCGCTCGAAGCGGTGGAACTCGCGACGGGGGCTCGCGCCGAATTCGACGCGAACGCGTGCCGTTTCGGCTATCGCGATAGCGTGTTCAAGCGAGAGGGGCGCGAGCGCTTCGCGATCGTCTCGGTCACGTTCCGTTTGCCGAAGGCCTGGACGCCGCGCGTCGATTATGCGGATCTCGCGCGCGAGCTCGACGCGCGTGGGGTGGCCCCGACGCCTCAGGCGGTGTTCGATGCGGTGGTGGCGGTGCGTCGCGCGAAACTGCCGGATCCGCTCGTGCTCGGCAACGCGGGCAGTTTTTTCAAAAATCCGGTCGTCGACGCTTCGACCTTGGAAGCCCTGCGGGAGAGCTCGCCCGATATCGTCGCTTACCGCCAGGCTGACGGCCGGGCGAAGCTTGCGGCCGGCTGGCTCATCGACCGATGCGGCTGGAAAGGAAGGGCGCTTGGGGCAGCGGCCGTGCACGAGCGCCAGGCGCTCGTCCTCGTCAACCGCGGCGGGGCCACCGGTGCCGATGTGTTGGCGCTCGCTCGTGCGATTCAAGCCGATGTGCGCGAGCGATTCGGCGTCGAGCTCGAGCCCGAGCCGCTCGTCATTTGAGCATTCGAAGGCGGCGGCCCTTCATCGGGCCGGCGCATGAGGCTCAGTGATTGAGCTTGCCGAGCAGCAGGAACTCCATGAGCGCTTTTTGAACGTGCAGCCGGTTTTCGGCCTCGTCCCAGACGACGCTTTGCGGACCGTCGATGACTTCCGCGCTGACTTCCTCGCCGCGGTGAGCCGGCAGGCAATGCATGAACAGGGCATCGGCTTTCGCGCGACCCATCATGTCCGTGTCGACGCACCACTCCGCGAATGCGGCCTTGCGCACCTCGTTTTCCGCTTCGAAACCCATGCTCGTCCAGACATCGGTCGTCACGAGATCCGCGCCGCTGCACGCTTCGTTCGGATCGTCGAACTCCTCGTAAAACGGCGCGCTTTCAGGCGCGACGAGCGAGCGCTCGAGCTTATAGCCGGCCGGCGTTGAAACGCGCAGCTTGAAGCCGAGAATCTGGGCCGCCTCGATCCACGTATAGAGCATGTTGTTCGCATCGCCGACCCACGCGACGACCTTGCCGGCGATCGGCCCGCGGTGCTCATAGAACGTGAAGATATCGGCCAGCACCTGACACGGGTGATATTCGTTCGTCAGCCCGTTGATGACGGGCACGCGCGAGTTTTCGGCGAAGCGGTGGAGGATGTCCTGCCCGAACGTGCGAATCATGATGATGTCGACCATCCGGGAAATGACTTGCGCCGCATCCTCGATCGGCTCGCCTCGGCCCAGTTGGGTATCGCGCGTGCTCATGAACACCGCGTGGCCGCCGAGCTGGAAGATGCCGGCTTCGAACGAGAGCCGCGTGCGCGTCGAATGCTTCTCGAAGATCATCGCGAGCGTGCGGTCGTGCAGCGGGTGATAGGTCTCGTAGTTCTTGAACTTGCGCTTGAGAATGCGAGCACGTTCCAGCACGTATTCGTACTCGTCCAGCGAGAAATCCTTGAACTGCAGATAGTGACGGACTTTTTTGTCAGACATAAAGCAAATACGGCGGACTTGACCGGCCGGAGGGGGCCGGGCGGTGCCGCCGTGCAATGGATAACCTAATGCAGCATAAAGGATTTCCCGCCGTTTGACGAGTCGGCGGCAGCGTCACGGTACGCCCTTTGCTTCTTGTGTGCGGTGCGGAAGAAAGTCCGTTCCGGTATAATCGACAAGTTTCCTCAAGCCCGGCGGGCATGCCAGCTTCGGGCGCCTCACATGGGTTTCTTGCATGGTCGAAGCACCCTTCACCGAGTATTTCATTCAGGGCATCACCCATGACGGGAAGAAGTTTCGGCCGAGCGATTGGTCGGAGCGTCTGGCCGGCGTCATGGCCCGCTACGGTCCCGGCGTGCGGGGCCCCAATGCCCGGCTACAGTATTCGCGTTACGTGCGCCCGACGTTGCTCGGCGATCTCAAATGCGTCATTCTCGACTCGCGCCTGCGCGAACTCGAGCCGATGGCGTTCGATTTCGTCATGAACTTCGCGAAAGATAACAACCTCGTCGTCACCGAGGCCTGTGAATTGCCGGAAGACTATGGCGCGATGAAGCGCGGACGCTGAAACGTCGCGCCCGAAGGCCGCCTGAGGCCGTTCTCAGGTGCGCGACGAGGGAAGCGCTGGGGAAGAAAGGTGCACAGCAAAAAGCCCGCAACGTTCGTTTGCGGGCTTCTTTTCGTCTTCACCAGCGCTCGATCATTCCGCGCCATTCGAGATGGCCAAGCGGGAAAGCGCCGCTTGCGGCGCTCGAGCGCAAAGGCTGACTGCGAGGTTACTGCGCAGCGGGCTGCAGTGCCTTGACGGCAGCGGCCAGGCGGCTCTTGTGGCGAGCGGCCTTGTTCTTATGCACGATCTTCTTGTCGGCGATGATGTCGAGCGTCTTGGCCGAGAGACGGAAGACTTCGGCAGCCTTGGCTTGATCGCCGGCTTCGATCGCCTTGCGGACAGCCTTGACCGCCGTGCGGTACTTCGAGCGAAGCGCCGAGTTGTGCGAGTTCGCTTTCGCGGCTTGGCGGGCGCGCTTGCGTGCTTGTGCAGAGTTAGCCATGAGAGTTCCTTGTCCTGTACTGTTTTCCCGGTGCCCGGCCGAATGTTGGTTCAGGCACCGTTTTTCGATTCAACCGCCGGGAACGGTTGCCCGGGGCGCAAAAACCGTTGGCGAAGCGAGACAGAGCTTCGAAACGCGCGAGTATAGCAACAAAATCAGGCACCTGGCAAATTTCACGCCGCAGCGGAGAGAACATCGGCTGTCCGTATAATAGGCGCCCCATGAATCTCTTCCGAGCCCTGCTGACGGTCAGCGGCTTCACGCTGCTCTCCCGCGTGACCGGCCTGATCCGCGAAACGCTGATTGCCCGAGCCTTCGGTGCAAGCCAGTTCACCGACGCCTTCTATGTCGCTTTCCGCATTCCGAACCTGCTACGGCGGCTCTCGGCCGAGGGGGCATTTTCGCAAGCGTTCGTGCCGATTCTCGCCGAATTCAAGAATAGCGAAGGGCACGATGCGACGAAGCGGCTCGTCGATGCCATGTCGACCGTGCTCGCCTGGGCGCTCGCGGCCATCTCGCTCGCGGGGGTGGCGGGGGCCTCGTGGGTTGTGTTCGTCGTCGCATCCGGGTTGAAGAACGACGGCCAGGCATTCGTCTTCGCCGTCTCGATGACGCGGATCATGTTCCCGTACATCATCTTCATCTCGCTGACGACGCTGGCTTCCGGCGTGCTCAACACCTACGGAAATTTTTCGCTGCCGGCGTTCGCGCCCGTGCTGCTGAATATTTCGTTCATCGTGGCGGCGTTGGCCGTCGCGCCGCATCTGAGAGTACCTGTGTTCGCGCTCGCGTGGGCCGTCATCGTGGGCGGCGTGCTGCAATTCGCCGTGCAATGGCCTGGGCTGCGCAGAATCGACATGGTCCCGCGCATCGGGCTCAATCCGATCGCAGCGCTTGCCCATCGCGGCGTCAAGCGTGTGCTCGTCAAAATGGTGCCGGCCACTTTCGCCGTCTCCGTGGCGCAGCTCAGCCTCATCATCAACACGAACATCGCATCGCGGCTCGGGCCCGGCGCCGTGTCCTGGATTAACTACGCCGACCGCCTGATGGAGTTCCCGACGGCGCTGCTCGGCGTTGCGCTTGGGACGATCCTGCTGCCGAGCCTCTCGAAGGCCCACGTCGACGCCGACACCCACGAGTATTCGGCCTTGCTCGATTGGGGATTGCGCGTGACATTTCTACTCGCCGCACCGAGTGCGCTCGCGCTCTTCTTCTTCGCCGAGCCGCTGACCGCGACGCTATTCAACTATGGCCGATTCGACGGCTTTTCGGTCGTGATGGTCGGGCGCGCACTGGCCGCCTACGGGGTCGGGCTCGTCGGGCTCATTCTGATCAAAATCCTCGCGCCGGGTTTCTACGCGAAGCAGGACATCAAGACGCCGGTGAAGATCGGTGTGGGTGTGTTGATTGCGACCCAGATCGGCAATCTCGTGTTCGTGCCGATCTTCGCGCACGCCGGGCTGACGCTGAGCGTCGGGCTCGGCGCTTGCGTCAATGCGTTGTTGTTGTTCGCCGGGCTGCGCCGGCGCGGCATTTATACGCCGTCGAGCGGATGGACGTTGTTCCTCGCTCAGCTGGCCGGTGCGTCGCTCGTGCTGGCCGGCGCGATGCACTGGTGCGCGGCGAACTTCGACTGGATCGGCATGCACGCGCGGCCGCTCGAGCGCATCGGCTTGCTCGCCGCCTGCAGCGTGCTCTTTGCCGCGCTATATTTCAGCATGCTGTGGCTGATGGGTTTCAAATACGCGTACTTCAGAAGGCGAGCCAAGTGACGATCATGACATCGGTTCTCGATTACTTCGCCAGCCTGGTTGCGGAGGACGACGGCCTGCCGCTCACCGAGACCGCGCTTGCGATCGCTCAGGATGCCTATCCCGACGTCGATTTGCAGGCCACGCTGGCCGAACTCGACGAGCTCGCGTTGCGGCTCAAGCGCCGCTTGCCCGCCGAGGCGGGGCTGACCGAAAAAATTGGCGCGCTGAACCGATTCTTTTTCCGCGACCTGGGGTTCGCCGGCAATCTGAACGACTACTACGACCCCGACAACAGCCATCTCAATACGGTGCTCAAGCGGCGCCGCGGCATTCCGATCACGCTGGCCGTGCTCTATATGGAGCTGGGCGAGCAAATCGGCGTGCCCGTTCATGGCGTTTCGTTTCCCGGTCACTTCCTGATGCGCGTGACGTTGCCGGAGGGCGATGTCATGCTCGATCCGACAACGGGCCAGTCGCTTTCCGAGGCGCAGATGGTGGAGATGCTCGAGCCCTATCTTTCACATGTGACCGAATCGCTCGGCAGCGCGCTGCGCATGCTGCTGCAGCCGGCGACGAGCCGCGAGATCATTGCGCGCATGCTGCGCAACCTGAAGGCGATTTATCTGCAAACGGAGCGCTGGCAGCGCTTGCTTGCCGTGCAGCAGCGGCTCGTCATCTTGCTGCCGGAGGACGTCGAAGAGGTGCGCGACCGCGGTTTCGCCTACGCGCGGCTGGACTACCTGCGGCCTGCGCTCGAAGATCTGGAGCGCTACCTGAGCGATCGCCCCGATGCGGAAGACGCGATGACCGTGGAAACGCAGCTCCAGGAGTTGCGTCAAAGGACGGATCAAGGCAACGGCTGAGCGCACCCGCCGCGGCGCCGGCGTTCTCGACGTGACCGAGCACTGAGCGCCACGAACATTCTGGAAACGCCCGCAAGCACGATGCACGCTGCGGGCGTTTTGCCGTTCGGCACCCGTTATTTCGGCTGCATCCGGATGGCACCGTCGAGCCGAATGACCTCGCCGTTCAACATCGGATTGTCGAGGATCTGCTTGACCAGCATCGCGTATTCGTCCGGTCTACCGAGGCGCGACGGGAACGGCACCATGGCACCGAGCGAGTCCTGCACTTCTTTCGGCATGCCGAGCAGCATCGGCGTCTCGAAGATGCCCGGCGCAATCGTCATCACACGAATCCCGCTGCGCGCCAGATCGCGTGCGATCGGCAACGTCATCCCGGCGACGCCGCTTTTCGAAGCTGCATAGGCGGCTTGGCCGATCTGACCGTCGAACGCGGCGACCGAGGCCGTATTCACGATCACACCGCGTTCGCCTTGCGCATTGGGTTCGTTTTTCGACATCGCGGCGGCGGCGAGGCGCAAGACGTTGAACGTACCGATCAGGTTGATCTCTACCGTGCGGCGAAATGCCTCGAGCGGGTGGGGGCCGTCCTTGCCGACCGTCTTGACGGCCGGCGCCACGCCGGCGCAATTCACGAGGCCGACGAGCTTGCCGAGTCCGAGCGCGGCATCCACGGCGCGCTGCGCATCCTCTTCGCGGCTCACGTCGCATTTGACGAAGGTGCCGCCGAGTTCGCCCGCAAGCGCATTGCCCGCCGCTTCGTTCAAATCGGCGAGGGCCACCTTGCCGCCTTCTCGTGCGATGAGGCGTGCCGTTGCGGCGCCAAGCCCCGATGCGCCTCCGGTGATCAGGAATGCGTTGCCGCGAATTTCCATGCTGTGACTCCTTGACGTGTTGACTGGATGGCGGCCCGCGCCGGCGCGGCTCGTGACCGCGGGGCGATGGACCGCAGCAGATTGTAATCGCTTGTCGCGGGCGCAAAAAAACCCGCCGGCGAGGGCGGGTCTTCTGGGCGGTTACCGAGCGCTTGTCGTGCGACGAAATCGAGCGTGTCGTTACACGAGCGCTTCGAACACGCGCTGGCGAATATCGTCGACCGAACCGAGTCCCGAAATGCGGCGGTACTGCGGCGCTTCGAGGCCGTTCTCGGCACCACGCTGTGCCCATTGCTGGTAGTACTCGATGAGCGGCTTCGTCTGCGCGACATAGACGTCGAGCCGTCTTTTCACGGTCTCTTCCTTATCGTCGTCGCGCTGGATCAGCGGCTCGCCCGTCACGTCGTCCTTGCCTTCCACTTTCGGCGGATTGAATTTCACGTGATAGGTACGGCCCGAGCCCGGGTGTGTGCGGCGGCCGCTCATGCGCACGATGATTTCGTCGAACGGCACATCGATCTCGAGAACATAATCGATCGCAACGCCGGCCTGCTTCATCGCTTCGGCCTGCGGCAGCGTGCGCGGAAAACCGTCGAACAGATAGCCCTTCGCACAATCGGGCTCGCGCAGCCGTTCCTTGACGAGATCGATGATGAGCGCATCGGGGACGAGTTCACCCGCATCCATGAAGCGCTTGGCTTCGACGCCGAGCGGCGAGCCGGCTTTCACCGCCGCGCGCAGCATATCGCCGGTCGAAATCTGCGGAATCCCGAATTTTTCCTTGATGAAGTTCGCTTGGGTACCCTTTCCGGCGCCGGGCGCACCCAACAGGATCAAACGCATGGTGATATCTCCGAATTGTATGGAATGCTTCGGCGCGAAGTTCGAGCGGATCGGCCATCCCCGCGGACACCCAGTGGCGGTGTCCCGCCGGCGGCACGGCCCATCGGGCAACGTGTTCGCGAAGGCGGGCGGCGAAGCGGGCGGGAACCGGAAGCCGAGTGTTGCGAATGCTCGCGCTTTTCGGGCCTGATTATGCCACGCCCGTCAACGCTCCAAGCTAAAAAGCAGGCGCACGCGCTCGAGGTCGGCCGGCGTATCGACGCCGGGTGCGGGCGCATCGGGTGTGACGAGCACGGCGATGCGCTCGCCGTGCCACATCGCGCGCAGTTGCTCGAGCATCTCGGTCTGCTCGATCGGCGCTTGCGCGAGCGTCGGGTACGTGCGCAGAAAGCGCGCGCGGTAAGCGTAGAGCCCGATATGACGAAAGACGGTATCGGCCGGCGGTGACGGCATCGCCGCCACGTCGAGTGCGCCTGTCGAGCAATGCGGCTGATAGGCATCGCGCATCCACGGAATCGGCGCGCGCGAGAAGTAGAGCGCCCGGCCGCGCGCATCGAGCACGACTTTGACGACGTTGGGACTGAAGACCTCCGCGGGCTCTTCGATCGGATGGGCCGCCGTCGCGATCGCACAGTCGGGATGGGCTGCGAGATGCGACGCCACCGCGCGGATCAACGCGGGATCGATGAGCGGTTCGTCGCCTTGCACATTCACGACGATGGTGTCGTCGCTCCAATTGAAATGGGTGGCGACCTCGGCGAGCCGGTCCGTTCCGGACGGGTGATCGGCACGCGTCAACAGCGCGTCGATCCCCCACACGCGGGCAGCGTCGATGACGCGCGCATCATCGGAAGCGATCAATACCTGCGACGCGCCTGCTGCGCGCGCGCGTTCGGCCACACGCACGACCATCGGCCTGCCGGCGATATCGGCGAGCGGCTTCTCGGGCAAGCGCGTGGAAGCGAGGCGCGCGGGCACCACTGCGACGAAAGACGCAGAGTCGGGCGTTGGGGAGTCGATCATCGAAGGAGGCGCTACTGCGGATGGGAAGGGATGCTTTCGGTCGCGGCGACTTTTCGTGGCCTCATGCGCCGCCGGCGGGATCGAGCGGCTCGACGGGGGTACCCTCGACCGTTTGCCGGGCTTCGTCGACGAGCATCACCGGGATGCCGTCGCGAATCGGATAGGCGAGCTTGTCGGCCTGACAAATCAATTCCTCGTGGGCGCGATCGTAGCGCAGCGGCCCCTTGCAAATCGGGCAGACGAGAATTTCAAGCAGGCGAGCGTCCACGGAGTTTCTCCACAACGAGTGCGATAAGGCGGCCAGGTAGCGTGGCTTCGACAGGAACGACCCAGATTCGCGCGTCGTGCCGGGAGCGCAATTTTACCGCATCCTTTTCGGTGATCAGAATGATGTCCGCGCGCGTGTGCGCAAATGGATCGTCGCGAAAGGCGTAGTGATCGGGCAGCGCGAGCGTTTCGGGGGCGAGACCCGCGGCACGCAGCGTCGCGAAAAAGCGCTCGGGCGAGCCGATGCCTGCCGCGGCGAGCACACGCTCGCCGGCGAATTGCGAAAGCGGTCTGCGCAGCGCCGGATCGGCGAGATGCCAGGCGTCGCCGGGCGCGATCGCGAGGGCGAACGTGTCGGGCCACGGCGGCAGCGTCCGGTTGAATGGATCGTTGACGAGCGTGGCGTCGCGCCTGCGCGAGAGCGGCTCGCGCAATGGGCCCGCGGGCAGCGGCAAGCCGTTGCCCGCCAAGCGCTGATCGAACACGACGATTTCGATGTCGCGCGCGAGCCGGTAGTGCTGCAGGCCATCGTCACTGACGATCACGTCGACATCGCGGTGCGCTGCGACGAGTGCATGGGCCGCAGCGACGCGATCGGGGCACACCCAGACCGGTGCACCGGTGCGACGCGCAATGAGCAGCGGCTCGTCGCCGGCTTCGTCCGGGCGTGAGGCCGAGGTAACGGCCCGGGGGCGGCGCAGCTTCGCCCCGTAGCCGCGCGACACTACGCCGGGGGTGAATCCGGCCGAGCGCAGCGCGTCGACGAGTGCGATGACGGTCGGCGTTTTCCCCGTTCCCCCTACCGTCAGATTGCCGACGATGATGACGGGCACTCCAACGCGCACGCGCTCCCGCCAGCCGAGCGAGAAAGCGATGCGGCGCAGGGCCGCGACGACGCTGAACATACAGGCCAACGGGACACATGCGATCGCGAACATGCCGCGGCGTTGCCATTGTCGGGCGATGTACGCTTCGAGCCGCGCTAGGGTTCTCTCGGCGAATCGGTTAAGAACGCGCATATCGTCGGTCGGTTGGGCTCGTATCGCTGCAGTGGGAACCCGGCACTCTAGCGCGCCCGGGCGGCGCCGGGCAAGGCCCGGCTGGAGCGGGGGCGCTACGCGCAACGCGCGACGGTTGTGGATAACTCTGTGAAGAACCCTCGTCACAAACGACGCAAAGGCCGATAAATCAAGCATCCCATCGGCGACCGTGTTTGTGTGAACAAATAAAAATCGTTGTTAATCAAAGGGTTGCGATAATTGGTCGCGCTCTTGCGCCACGCGTACGCCGTGCGGCCCGCAATGCTCGATATGTGGGAAACCTTGCATCGCGTGGCCCAATTTCGACTGGACGTCGGCCGGGTGGCGGACTATCGTCTGTCCAGCAAAAAACGGGACCTCGAATGCATTCATATTCTTCATCCGGATTACCGGGCGGCGGGCCCGACGGCGAGCTGGCCATCCCCGTGTCGGTGCTCAATCGGGCTGTCAGCACGATGCTCGAACGTTCGTTTCCGCTGACGTGGGTGGCCGGGGAGGTGTCGAACTTCACGCGGGCGGCGAGCGGACATTGGTATTTCTCGATCAAGGATGCGCAGGCGCAGATGCGCTGTGTGATGTTTCGGGGCCGCGCGCAATACGCCGAATTCACGCCGCGCGAAGGCGACAAGATCGAGGTTCGCGCGCTCGTGACGATGTACGAGCCGCGCGGCGAGCTCCAGCTCAATGTCGAGGCGGTGCGTCGCACGGGCGTCGGCCGGCTCTATGAAGCGTTTCTGCGATTGAAGACGCAGCTCGAAGCGGAGGGGCTTTTCGCCGCCGAGCGCAAGCGTGAGTTGCCGACGCATCCGCGCTCCATCGGCATCGTGACATCGCTGCAGGCGGCCGCCCTGCGCGATGTGCTGACGACGCTGGCGCGGCGCGCGCCTCACGTGTCGGTCATCGTCTATCCGGCGCCCGTGCAAGGGGCGGGCGCTGGCGAGAAGCTCGCGGCGATGATCCGGCAGGCCAACGCGCGGCGCGAGGTCGACGTACTGATCGTGTGCCGCGGCGGCGGTTCCATCGAAGATCTCTGGGCTTTCAACGAAGAAGTGCTTGCCCGTGCGATCGCGGCAAGCGATCTCCCCGTGGTGAGCGGCGTGGGCCATGAGACGGACGTGACGATTGCCGATTTTGCCGCCGATGTGCGCGCGCCGACGCCGACAGGGGCGGCCGAGCTCGTCAGCCCGCAGCGTACTGTTCTGCTGCGCGAACTCGATCAGCGCGTCGCCGCGCTGGCGCGCGGCTTCGGCCGCCTGATGGAGCGGCGCGCGCAGCAACTGGATTGGCTTGCACGCCGGCTCGTGAGTCCGGCCGAGCGCTTGCGGCGACAGCGCGTGCATCTGGAGCAATTGCAGGCGCGACTCGCCGCGGCGGCAGGACGGCCGGTGCGCGATGCGCGAGCGCGCTTTGCGGTCGTGCGTCTTCGCTGGCAGCGGTGGCGGCCCGATTTGGCGGCTGAGCGCGCCGCGCTGATCGGATATGCGCGCCGCCTCGATGTCGCGCTCGCGCGCCTGGCCGAGCGGCAGGAAGCGAAACTGGGCACGCTTTGCGCTCGACTCGAAGTACTCAGCCCGCAACGCACGCTGGAGCGCGGCTATGCGGCCCTGCTCGACGGCGAGACGGGGCGGGCGATCCGCAGCCCGAGCGCGGTGAAACCCGCGCGTCGCTACACGGTCCACCTCGCGCAAGGGGCGGCGGATGTTTCGTTCGCCGATGTGCAGCCGCGCCTGACCGATGGTTTCTGAAGGACCGTGGCGAAGATGCCCGGGCAGGTAGCGGGCTTTCGAAAGATGCGACCATAGGCCGCGATCTCAGCATTTTTTACGTCGTTGCGTCGAGGCTGCGGTCAATGCTGCGGAAAAAGGGCTACTGATTTGTGGGGTTATTCCAAGTCGCCTACAATCCAAGCCTCGGAAGCGTAACCTGCGACAAAGTACCCCACACTCGATCAATCGATAGAAGGAACTGCACCATGGAACATAAGCTCCCGCCGTTGCCGTTCGACAAGAAAGCGCTTGCGCCGCATATGTCGGAAGAGACGCTCGAATTCCACTACGGCAAGCATCACCAGGCCTACGTCACGAATCTGAACAATCTGATCAAGGGCACGGAGTTCGAGAATCTCTCGCTCGAAGAGATCGTCAAGAAGTCGTCGGGCGGCATCTTCAACAATTCCGCACAAGTCTGGAACCACACGTTCTTCTGGAATGGCCTGACGCCGCAAGGCGGTGGTGCGCCGAAGGGCGCGCTGGCCGACGCGATCAACGCCAAGTGGGGCTCGTACGATGCCTTCAAGGAGGCCTTCACGAAGGCGGCCGTGGGTAACTTCGGCTCGGGCTGGACGTGGCTCGTGAAGAAGGCGGACGGCTCGCTCGATATCGTCTCGACGAGCAACGCGGCTACGCCGCTCACGACGGATGCGAAGGCGCTCCTGACGATCGACGTCTGGGAACACGCCTACTACATCGACTACCGCAACGCGCGTCCGAAGTTCGTCGAAGCGTTCTGGAACATCGTGAACTGGGATTTCGCCGCGAAGAACTTCGCGTAAGTCCAACGCCGCTGTAGCGTCGACTAAGTAGTGCAATAAAGTTTTGAAACTGTAGCTAAATTGAAAGCCCTCGGTATGAGGGCTTTCTGCTTTGGCTTCGCTGTTTTGGGTCCCAAACTTCCAATGGAGGCGGATATCTGCCGCAGCGTCGACTGCGATTCAGTGAGAACAACTCCAATCGCTCCGGGACAAGGCGGCGGCGCCGTCTCGATCGGACCATCATCGACCTCGCACGAACGAGTCGGGCCGGTGATATGCGTCGCATAATGAGCCAACGGTAGCTTTTGCCCCCTTGCTGACGCCGCGCCCGCGACTAGTTCCAACGGGCAGTTTGCGACCGGCCGGGGGGCGGCAAGCGATCCCGCTTCGGTGGGACAGTTTTTTTAAAGCCGGTCGGTCCTGACCTGCCCCCTTCGGTAGGGCCAGTCGGCTTCTAGCAAAGTCCCTTTAAACCAGCTCCTGGAAAGCGGCAGGAGCATCCGCTGTTGCCCGATGTTTCGCCGCGAACTCTGCTGGCGAAAGATAAT
>NZ_JAAAYE010000020.1 GCF_013282575.1 Paraburkholderia sp. NMBU_R16 | reverse complement strand
TTCGATTCGTCGAGCACCTTCGTGAACGGCTTGTGCCACGACAACGTCTCGCGAGCGAGCTTCGCCCAGAATCCTTCGTAGTCGTGCTCCGCTTGCTCCATCAGCGCGCGGTACGCGTCCATTCCGGCAATCGATGCATTGGCAACTGTTTGAGCGCTGGGCTCGTAGATGCGGCCCTCGCGCAGAACCGATTCGATGACACTCACTGTCTCCTCCATAGGGTTGAGCACGCGAGCATCGGAACGACGCGCCGAGTTGCTTTCGGATATACAAGCATCCGCTCGAGCCCGGCTTTCGCGTGCGGCCTCGATTCCCTACGCTACCGCTCTTCTCTTACCCAAAACTTACTCGGCCCCGCTTATGCGGGCATACCCGCACAGGCATGTACGCAGCTTGCTCGATTGCGATAACGGCGCATGCCGCAACGGCATCGACGGTTTCTTCAAGGGAGGTGTCTCATGGCCACACAGCAGCAGCAAAACCCCGGCCGGCAGCCGTCGCAATCGGACGAAAAGCAGGGCAGCGACGAGACGTTTACAACTGACGTTTCGGAGACCGATAGCGAAGGAACGACGGTCCGCGAGGCCGAGGTCCGCAAGGACGACCTCAGCGAAGTCGACCCCGCTACCCGCAAGGACCAAGGCTGACACTACGGCCGGCCGCCGCCGAATGGCGCTCGGCCGGCGCGGCCTGGAGCCTGCCCTCGCCCTGCATGGGCAGGCTACGTGGTCCCTCGGCTGCGCTGCTAAGATGGCGATCTCGCGACCGAGGTCCTTTCACGGGAGAATCGCCATGCACTACCTGTTGTTTTACGAACTTGCGCACGACTACCTCGAACGGCGTCCGCTTTATCGAAACGAGCACCTGAAACATGCATGGCAGGCCGTCGAACGCGGCGAGCTCCTACTCGGCGGGGCGCTCGCCGATCCGGTGGATCAATCGATCTTACTTTTTCAATGCAAGGATCCCGAGACTGTCGATGCCTTTGCGCGCAACGACCCCTATGTACGGGAGCACATCGTCACCGGCTGGAAAATCAGGCCCTGGACGACCGTGGTCGGCGAAGGTGCCGACAACCCGATCCGCTGAGGCTGCCTATCCGGCTTCAGCCGTGCCGCGTGCTTGCGCCCGGGCTGAGTCGGCGCAACAGCGCGGCGTGTTGGGGATAGCGCGCGAGAAGCGATAGCGTGTCGGCGAGTTCGAACGCGGAAAACTCGAAGCCGGGTGCCACGGTACATCCCACCAGTGCGAAGCTTGCGTCGTCCGCCGGCACGCACTCAGCCGCGAACCAGCAGCCTGCGGGCACCACGACCTGATAGGCGGCGCCTTCGTGGCTCAGTGCGGCAGCAAGCCTTCGCGTCGTCAACACACCTGCCTCATCGATCATGTGGATATCGAGCGGATCGCCTGCGTAAAAATGCCACACCTCGTCGGCATCGATGCGATGCCACGCGGAATAGGCGCCATCGCAAAGCAGGTAGTAGATGGCAGTCGATGCGGCGCGTACCGGCCCCTTCGCCGCGTTTGCCGCGTTCGCGCTATCCGCCGAAGCCAACCGCACGACGCGGGCGCCGTCGCGGTGGGTTTCCCGGTAATAGCCTCCCTCCGGGTGCGGCGCAAGCCCGAGCCGATCGATCAATGCGCGCGCGGTGGCGTTCGACACGCTCATCGGTAGTCTCTCCTGCCCGAAATGATGGGAACAGCGACGCAGTTTAGCCGCGAACGCGCCGTCCCTGCAGCCAGCCGAACCGCTACACTTGAGCGCGTCAACTTCGAAGGACATCGATCCGTGACGCACCTCGTTTTCTTCTGCGGTCATTCGGGCACCGGCAAGACTACGATTGCCAAACGCCTGATCGGCCCCCTCATGCACGAGACGGGCGAAGCGTTTTGCCTGCTCGACAAAGACACGCTCTACGGCGGCTACAGCGCGGCGGCCATGCGGGCACTGACCGGCGATCCGAACGATCGTGACAGCCCGCTCTATCTTCAACATCTGCGAGACCCGGAGTATCGCGGACTGCTCGATACCGCGCGCGAAAACCTCGAACTGGGCATCAGCGCGGTGGTGATCGGCCCGCTTTCCCGCGAAGTCCGCGATCGGCGCCTATTCGATCGCAGCTGGCTCGGCATCGGCGATGACGTCGTCATTCGCATCGTCTGGGTTTCGACGTCGGAGGAAACGGCGCACGCCCGCATCGTGGGACGGCGCAATCCCAACGATGCGTACAAGCTCGCGCATTGGGACGAGTATCGGCAGCGCCGCTTCGTACCCGACGGTGCCGCGCGCGAGGGGCTGATCATGTTCGACAATACGTCGCCCCGGCAGACCGATTTCGACGCCCTGCTCCGGACTATCGTTGCCGCCCCGGGCCCCCTGCCTTGAACATCTCTCGCCCTCGCGCCGAGTGTTCGCCGCGCGCTCAGACGGACACGGCCGCTTGCGCTTCCAACGTCGCGCCATCGTAGAGACGCCCGAAGCGGTTCGCGAGAAATTCGCGCATCGACACCTGCTCCTGCCGAATGAACCCGCTGCGCGGCAGCCTGTTCTCGCGGAAAAGATCGAGGACCGCGCACATAGCGCCCGCCGTGGTGATTTCGATCGCGCTCATCGCCACGCCGCAGAGATCCTTTGCGAAAACCTTGCGCGTGAACACCTCCTGCACGAGTTGCCCATCGCGCATACCGGTGACGGTGACGAAAATGAGCACGACGTCTTGCGCAGTGGACGGTACCGCGCGCCGCATCATCGATTTGAGCGTATCGCGGTCGCTGGCAAGCCGCATATCCTCGAGCAGAAACTGCATGAGGTCTCGATGCCCGGGATAGCGCACCGACTTGTAATCGAGCGTCTCGACACGGCCGGAGAGCGTCTCGCACAGCGTACCGAGGCCGCCCGAGGTATTGAATGCCTCGTACTCGGTGCCGTCGAGAGAGAAGTGCTCGAGCCCTTCGAGCGGCTGCACCCATTGCTTGCGCGAGTCGCGGATCGCTTCGCAGGGCTGGCAATACTCGTTGATGAGCCCGTCGACACTCCACGTCAGGTTGTACTTGAGCGCGTTGGTGGGAAACTGCGGCAACGCACCGACACGCATCTTCACGTCGCGAACCTGCGAAAAGCGGTTTGCCAGTTCGTGAGCGGCAATGCCGATGAACCCCGGCGCGAGACCGCATTGCGGCATGAACGCGTGCGCGGCACCGTCGGCCAGGCTGCGGATCGCATGGGTCGCCCGTACGTCCTCTGTCAAATCGAAGTAATGAACGCCGGCCGCCTTGGCCGCCGCAGCCACGTTGACGGCAAGGTAATACGGCAATGCGTTGACGAGTGCGTCGAATCCGTTCAGAGCCGCCTTGAGCGCATTCGCATCGGCCGAGTCGACGCGGTACGTGGAGATGCCTTGCGCCGCGAGCTTCTCGAGTGCGACTGGATCGCGATCGAACGCGGCCACTTCGTAATCGCCGGTTCCCCGCAGCATGCGGGCGATGGTGTGGCCGATGAGACCTGCTCCGACGATGGCTACTTTCATGCGCTTCTCCTTGGCGTTCTGTTTGGTGGGTGCGCCCCTCCCGCCGCGCGGGACAAGGCGAGCGCAGTCCGCGCTTCAGAACAGTTTAAGGATGCGCAAAACCGGAAAACAGGCGCAAAGTGCCGCGGGCTGCCGCTAGTTTCGTCGAAAAGACGACTCGAACCGACACTTCGACGAAACGCGCCTAGGTGAGCGTTCCGCGATCGATTTTTCGAGCGAGGATGATCGAGGTCGTTGTCCGTTCGACGCCTTCCAGCGCACCGATCTGGTCGAGCAACTCGTTGAGCCGCTCAGGGGAATCGGCCCGCAGCCACGCGACGTAGTCGTATTCGCCACTCACGGCGCAGAGCAATTGCACTTCCGGCATCTTCGCGAGCCGCTTTTGAACGTCCGGACCGTACTTCGGCGCGAGAATGATGCCGACAAAGGCATTGATACTGGCGTCCAGAACGTCCTGTCCGAGCCGTACGCCATAACCGGCGATCACCTGCGTGCGCTCTAGCCGCTCGATCCGAGCCAGGACCGTGGTACGGGCCACGCCGAGGCGGCGGGCCAGATTGGCGACGCTCTCGCGCGCGTTGGCCTGCAGCAATGCCACCAGGTTGCGGTCGAGTTCGTCGAGTTGATCGAGGCGTGGCGGTCTCATCGATGAAAGGCGGGGCGCCCGGCTAAATGACAAGCGCCGCATTATCGCTCATAGCGCTTGCTCACGGGTGCGCTTACGAGGCGGTTTCATTTGTAAGCGCATGTCTCAAGGCAGACGAATGCCGCAGCGCAGTGGTACAAATCGACTTTGCTTGGCGCAGGTCGCTGCGCGCCGGCTGCTTGTCCGAACGAACGAAGGAGCTCCAATGAAAAAAACGTTTGTCATCGTCGCGTGCACGCTCGCGGTCAACGGGGCGTTCGCGCAAACCGCCTCACAGGCGCCTGCGTCGGCGGCCTCTTCGCCCGCGACACCCGCCGCGAAGCATGAAGCTCGTATCGAGCAGCGTATCGCCTATCTGCACGATCAGTTGAAGATCACCCCTGCGCAGGAGACGCAGTGGAAGGCATTCGCCGACGCGATGCGCGAGGACGGCGAGACGATGGGTAAGCTGTACGAGCAGCGCATGAAGGGCATCGACACGGAGACGGCGCTCGACAACATGCGCGGCTACGCACAGCTCACGCAGGCGCACGCCGATGGCGCGAAGAAGCTCGTGGCGGCGTTCGAGCCGCTTTACTCGAGCCTCTCGGCAGAACAGAAGAAGCTGGCCGACACGACGTTCCGAGAGAACATGGGCCGGCACAAGCACCGCGGCGCGCCCATCCCGAAGATGCCGAAGCCTTCGCAGCAATAACGCTTGCGCATGAAAAGGCGTGCGCGATGGCCGGCTTCGGGCTACGCTCACGCCTTTGTCTTGACGCCGCTTCGATGAACGAACTGAAAGATGTCGATTTGAGCCGCGATCCTGCTGCGGACCGATACGTGAAGGACGAGACAGTCAGTGTGGCCTTCGCGCGAAGCCCCGGCACGTTGATGAGCCTGGAGGGCCCCAATCGTTACGAGCCGGGCGACGCGCTCGTCACCGGAACGGGCGGTGCCCGATGGGTCGTCGAGCGCGCGCGCTTCGATGCCAAATACCTCCCCGCCGTCCCCGGCGTCACCCACGGTGAAGCGGGTGCCTACCGCAATCGGCCGGTCGCCGTGCTCGCGAAGCGAATGACGCAACCGTTTTCAATCGCGCGCACGGCCGATGGCGATACGCTCACCGGTGCAGCTGGAGATTGGCTCATGCAGTACGCGCCCGGTGACTACGGCGTCGTGAAGGCTGAACGTTTCGCCGCCGTCTACCGTCGAGCCGATTGACGAGCCGGTCCGACGGCGTGTCCGTCATGGCCGCGGCTTATGCGAATTCGTCGCCCAATTCGATATCGACCTCGCGCGGCACGGCCTCACCGTTGGCATACTGCTCCTCCAGCGAGCCCAGCGCCGCTTCGACATACGCGCGCAGGACCGCAAAGCTGCGCGCGCGCATCGCTGCCGGCACTGCGACGTAGCGCGCATAGGCGGGCGCGGGGAGACGGACGGTCAATGTCATGCGCCGCGCGGTCGGCCCGAACCGCATCGCGACCCATTGAACGGCAAGTCCGGGCGTGCCGTCGTCCGCCGGCCGATCCGAAAAGAGCGTCTGCTCGGGAAAGAGGTCGCTAATGACGCGCGCGAGCGTTTCCAAGTGCGCGTTCGCACATTCGTAGCGATAAGCTTCCATCGTTGCGCACTCTCTGTTTTATGTCGACGACGCGTATGCGCCTGCGGATGCGGATGCCCTGACGCTCGCCGCGTGCGGCGAACCTGCCATACCGGTCACACCGGGCCGGTGGACGCCCGCGCAATCAGTTCGCCGGGCAGCATCGCTTCGCGTACCGGATCGGTCGCGCCTTCTATGCGCTCATGTAAAAACTCGACGGCCCGGTAGCCGATCGCATAAGTCGGCTGACGGATCGTCGTCACGCCGACGAGCTCGGCCCACTCCGAATCGTCGATCGCGATCAGCGCTGCGTGCTCCTGCCAGTGTACGCCGTAGCGCGCATGCAGATGCAGCGCCAAGGAAAGTGCAACCGGGCCATTGGCCGCGAACAGGGCCACCCGCTTGCGCCCTTTCGCCGTAGCGTTGGCGAGATGAGCATCGATCTCGGCATAGGCTCGGTTCATCTCTTGCGTATCGACGAGGTCGGCCACGATCGTACGTCCCATGATGGCTTGCCCGCCGCTGGCGCCGGCGCTGCTGCCGTGCTTCGCTTGCGCGAGCGCGTCCCTGAACGCGGCTTCGCGCAGGCGGCGCGAGCTGATGCGCTCGTAGGGTTGGACGACAAAGCAGATATCGTCGAAACCTTGCTCGAACAGATGCTGCATGCCCAAGCGCACCGCGGCATCGTTATCGAGACCGACCATGTCGGCCGCGACCCCTTCGACCGTACGATCGACGAGCACAGCCGGCGTGCCTTCCGCGTGAATCGGCTGCAGCGTCTCTTCACTGACACCGAGCGCATTGACGATCACGCCTTCGACGCGATACGTCGTCATCAGCTGTACGTAGCGCCGCTCCATCTCGAGTTCGTTTGCCGCGTTACATACGAGCGGCATCAGTCCGAGTGCGTGACACGCAGCCTCGACGCCGCGCAACACCTCGACGGTGTAAGGATTCGTGATATCGGCGACGAGCATGCCGATCAGCCGATTGCGCCCGCGTTTCAGCCCGCGCGCCATCTGGTTGGGCCGATAGTCGAGGCGCTTGATCGCGGTTTCGATACGCGAGCGCAACTCGGCGGAAAGGACATTCGTCTCGCCATTCAGGAATCGCGAGACGCTGGTCTTACCCGTGCCGGCTTCGCGCGCGACATCGCTGATCGTCGCGCGACGCGGTACACCAGAAGGCCGAACGTTCATCGCGCGTGTTCTCCTCCGCGAAATGCGTGCTCGAATGCAAGTGCCAACGAAAATCTCCTCGTGGGAAACAGTGGCGATCGCCAAAGGGACGCGTCAGTACTCTGCGGAGGACTGGCGCGGGTGCCGCTGCGGCTCGGCACCCGACGCGCTGACTCGCGCCGCAAAAAAAAGCGCGCCGTGGCGCGCTTCCCGACTCGTACGGTGGCCGCATCATAGCGCAGCAAGGCACGCCGCACCACCCGTCACGCCGCCGATTCACCTACGCAATCTGGGAGGTGCGTTCGCATGTCATCGCAGTTGCCGCCCAAAAACCTCTCGGTTGGCAACGTTACCGACGAGTTTGCCGTCGAGCGCATCGAGAAGATTGTGTACCGCGCAGGCAGCCATCGCGTGGCGCGTCTCGTGTGTGGCCGAGCCGATGTGCGGCAACGCGACGACCTGTGGCATGCGCAACAGCGGCGAGTCGGCGGCAAGCGGTTCGTGCTCGAAGACGTCGAGCCCGGCACCGGCGATCGTGCCGTTCCGTAGCGCCTCGATCAACGCGCGTTCGTCGACGATGGGCCCGCGCGATGCGTTGATCAGGATTGCACCGCGCTTCATGGCGGCCAGCTCTCGCGCACCGATGAGCCCCTTCGTTTCAGGCGTGAGCGGTGTCTGCAGACAAACGAAATCGGCTTCGGCCAGCAGCGTATCGAGTTCTGCGCGGCGAGCACCGAAGGCCTGCTCGGCCGCCTCGTTGGGATGCCGATTGGCATAAAGCACGCGCATATTGAAACCGAGCGCGGCGCGGCGTGCGACAGCCGAGCCGATGCGCCCGAGCCCGACGATGCCGATCGTCTTGCCCTGGACCTCGACGCCGTATTGCTGCGGCCCGATGCTACCGCGCCAGTGTCCCGCCTTGACCCACTCGGCGAGTTCGACGACGCGTCGTGCCGTCGCGAGAATCAGCGCGAAGACGGTATCGGCCGTCGACTCCGTCAGGACGTCGGGCGTATGCGCAAGGACGATACCGCGCCGGTTCAGATCGGGCACATCGAAGTGATCGATGCCGACTGAAATCGTGGACAACACGCGCAGCCGCTTCGCGCCCTCGAGCATCGCAGGCGTGATCGGCACGCTTGCACCCACGGCGCCGTCAGCGGTAGCCAGCGCGTCCGCGAGCGCCGAGGCGCGCGCCTCGGCGGATGCAAACGCGGCGGAATCGAAGAGTTCGACTTCCGCGCGCTCGCGCAAGCTGGCGAGTACGTCCGCAGGCAATGACTTATAAACGACGACACGAGGTTTCATCGATTCATTTTCCCGACGCATGGGCATGTGCGCCAACCGCTGCGCTGGCTTCAGGCTGAGCCTTGACCGCGAGTGTCAGCAGCACCGACGCGATGAGCGCCGCGCTCATGAAGGCATACGACGCAGCCGGCGAGCCCGTGGCGCCATTCAGATAGCCGACGACATACGAGCCGACGAACGAGCCGAGCGCGCCCATGCTGTTGATGAGGGCCATCGCGCCACCCGCGACGTTCTTCGGCAGCAGTTCGGGAACGATGGCGAAAAACGGCCCATAGGGCGCATACATCGCCGCGCCCGCGATGACGAGCATCGCATACGAGAGCCAGAAATGCGTGCTGCCGAGCGCATAGGACGCCGCGAACGCCGCTGCGCCGACGAGCAGGCTGGGCCACACGAACGCCTTGCGCACGCGCAGCTTGTCCGATGCCCACGAAACGACGAGCATCGCGATCGTCGCCATCAGATACGGCAGCGCCGACAGCCAGCCCGTTGCCACCATGCCGAGCGCCGAGCCGTTTTTCAGGATCGACGGCAGCCAAAGGACGAATCCGTAGACGCCGATGCTCCAGCAGAAATACTGCGCGCAGAGCTTGACGACAGCGGGGGAGCGGAACGCTTCGCCATAATTGCGCACGGGTTTGATCGTCGCTTGCTCGGCCGCGAGCGCCGCGTCGATGCCGCGCTTGTCTTCGGCGCTCAGCCACTTCACCTCGCGCGGGGTGTCGCGCGCAAGCGCCCACCAGCAAAACGCCCAGATAACGGCGGGAAAGCCTTCCGCGATGAACATTTCGCGCCACCCGAACGCATGCACTAGGTAACCCGACACGACCGACATCCAGAGCACCGTGACGGGATTGCCGAGGATGAGGAACGTGTTGGCGCGCGATCGCTCGGCCCGCGTGAACCAGTTGCTGATGAAGATCAGCATGGCCGGCATGACCGCGGCTTCGACGACACCGAGCAAGAAGCGAATGACGATGAGCGAAGGAACGTTGGCGACGACACCGGTCAGCGCCGCGCACGCGCCCCACAGAATCAGGCTGACGAAAACGAGCTTGCGCACACTACGCCGCTCGGCATAGATGGCGCCCGGAATCTGGAAGAAAAAATAGCCCAGAAAAAAGAGCGCGCCAATCAGCGAAGACAATCCCGCGCTCACGCCGAGATCCTTGTTGATGCCGGCGGCCGACGCGAAGCCGTAGTTCGCGCGATCGAGATAAGCGAGGCTGTAAGTGATGAAGACGATCGGCATGATCGCCCACCAGCGGCGGGGGGCCAGATTTCCGGGCATAGGTGTCTCCTCCATGTGAATAGGCTTGGCGCGGGGCGCGCCGAGCCTTCGTTACGTCATGCCGGGGCGGCGATCCGTTCGAGCCGGTCGAGCTCGCCGCGCGTCGGAAATCCTTCCGAATCGCCGATCACCTGGACCGCCAGCGCACCGATGCGGTTTCCGCGCGCTACCGCTTCCGGCAACGCCCGGCCTTCGAGCAACGCACTGATCACGCCCACGGCGAACCCGTCGCCTGCGCCGACGGTATCCACGACCTGCGCCACCGGCGCGGCCGCGGCATACCCCGAACATTCGGCAGTGCGGTAATAGGCGCCGCGCGCGCCCAGCTTGACGACTACGCCGCGCGCGCCCGCATCGAGGTAGCAGGCCGCAATGTCTTCAGGGTTCGTGAAGCCGGTCAGGACGGTGCCCTCTTCGAGCCCGGGCAGCACCCAGTCGGCAAGCGTGGCGAGCCGGTTCAGCGATGTCACCATGGCTTCCCGCGAGGGCCACAACGTCGGCCGCAGATTCGGATCGAACGAGATCGACTTGCCGGCCTCTCGCATTTCGCGTGCGAGGTGAAACGCAAGTTCGTGCGACGAAGCCGAAATGGCGGGGGCGACGCCCGTCAAGTGCAAGTGCCGTGCCGCCAACGCGTACTCGGGCGAATAGTCGTCGACCGACAAGTGGCTCGCGGCCGATCCCCTGCGGAAATATTCGACAGCCGGATCGCGGCCGTCATCCTGCTTAGATTTCAGTTGGAAGCCGGTCGGATACCGTCCGTCCACGCTCACGCGGCCCGCGTCGATGCCCTCCTTGGCGAGGGTATCGAGCACATAGCGGCCGAAAGAGTCGTCGCCGACGCGGCTCATCCAGCCTACCTTGAAGCCGAGGCGGGCCAGTCCGATGGCCACGTTCAGATCCGCTCCGGCGATTCGCTTCGTGAACCGGTTAACCTCCGCGAGCGGCCCCGGCTCATCCGCGACGAAAAGCGTCATCGCTTCGCCGTAGGTGAGGACATCGAGAGAAAAAGACATCGAAGACTCCCAGGTCATGACTGTGTTCAGGTCGCGGCCAACCATGCAACGCGTCGGCGCGCGTCGTCGGCGAGGCCTTGCTCGGCGAGCGGAAACTCGATCGCCCGCGGCACGCGCCGCGGCAATATCGCGAAAATCGAGGGGAAAAACGGATCGTCGGCCGCGGGCGCGCACGCAAAACGGCGCGCTCCACTTCCCGTGACCCCTTTGCAATGGATGTACTCGACATGTTCGGCGAGGGCCTGGGCCGCCGCGAGCGGTGCTTCGCCAGCCCAATGCCAGTTGCCGATGTCGAAGGTCATGCCGAGTACGTCGGGTGCCCCCTCTTCAGCGACAGCATCGAACAATGCCACGAAGCGCGCGAGTGTGTCGTCGATTGCGCGTTGACCGTTCTCGACGAGAAGGCGCGCGCGCCCCTGGGCGCAGATGCGTGCAATGGCGGCGGCGTTCGCCCGCCCGGTGAAAGTGCCCAGTTGCAGTTTGACGTATCGTGCCCCCAGCGCGTCCGCCTCGGCCTGCGCTGTCGCCAGCGCATGGTGGTCGAGCCGCCCCTCGATATACAGGCACGCTGGCGTCGAGTAGACACACCACAGGCCACGTTTGCGCGCCTCGGCGCCCAGCTTGGCGAGTGCTTCGTGGTTGGCATCGGCGTCGCTCGCAAAAAGCTCCCGCCGCACTTCGAAGCCGTGAGCGCCTGCGTCCGCCGCAACGCCCAGCCAGGGGAAATGTCCGCTACGCCAGACCGGATCGGCACCGAATGCGTTCGCAACGATCACGATCTCAGTCATCGGACACCCATTTGACGCCTTACCTGCCTCGCTGGAACCGGTTCCATTGGCAATCCAAAAAAACGGGCACCGACGACCCGACTTTCGAATGATGCTCGCACGCCCCGGTTTCTCACCATTATGGAAAGCCCTTAGCTCCGAGCGTCGCCTCGGACAGGCACATATCGATGAACGCCGTGGCGACACGGGATCCGGCGCCTTCATGCGGCACGAGAATCGAAAACCGACGTGTCAGCGGCTGCGGTGCCAGCGAAAGCGCTCGGAGCGCCCCATCCTCGTGGCGCATCGCGAGCGCCGAGACGAAACCGACGCCCATGCCTGCCCGCACCGCTTCTTTCACACCTTCGACACCCGCTACCCTGAGCGCCACGTGCATCGGCACGCCGGCCGCTGCGAATGCCTGCTCGACGATCTGCCGCACGCCGGAGCCCTCTTCACGCAATACGATGGGACAAGCGCTTAACGCACCGAGGCTGATCGTGCCAACCGCCCCGCCGGATTCCGCAAGCGGATGATCCGCCGGCACAATGGCTACGATCTCGTCCTCGCCCCAGCCGCGAAGCCCGGTTCCGGGCGGCAGTCCCGCCCCGGGCGGGCCTTCGATCATCGCGACGTCGAGCGTCTGCAGCGCGGCGACGATGTCCGCGGTGTTGCCGCCCGAAGTCATCACGGTCACTTCAGGAAAACGTCGCTGAAATGCGGCGATCAGGTACGGCAGCAAATAGCTTGCAAGGGTGGTGCTCGCGCCCACGCGCAGGCTCCCGCGCGCGAGACCTCGCAGCGCGTCGCGATAGGCATGGGCCTGCCCGTATGCGTCCCTCACGTGCCGCGCGTACTCGGCAAGTTGTTTGCCCGCGGGTGTCAGCTGTATGCCTCTGCCGTACCGGCGGTAAAGCGGTTCGCCGAACTCGTCCTGCAATTGCCTCAGTTGGCCTGAGACGGCGGGCTGCGACAAATGAAGCGCGAGCGCGGCGTGGCTGATGTTCAGATGCTCGGCGACAGAGGCGAAGGTTATCAGCTGGTCGGGGGTCATGGAGATATATATCGGCCGAGCCGATATATTACGTCGCTAATGACAATTTTTCATAGCGGTACGGCAGAAATACCATAAGCCTTGTTGCTACTCCCGTCGAAGGCACCTCGATGTCTCGCTCCTCCCCGCTTGCTTTTCCCGCCGCAACGCCCGCGGGGTCCGACAAACAGGCGCGTCTGAACGGTCTCCTGTTCGTTGCACTATTCGCCGCCGCCGTAACGCGGCTTGCCGCTCTGCCGTCGCTCGCCGCGTTGGGCGTGAGTCCGTTGATCGTAGGCATCGTGGCCGGCGCAATCTACGGCAACACACTGCGGGCCGGGATGCCTGCCCATTGGGCCAGTGGAGTCAACTTCGCTGCGCGCCGGCTGCTGAGAATCGCGGTTGCGTTCTTCGGACTGCGGGTGAGCTTGCAGGAAATTGCTCAGGTGGGCCTGCCTGGCCTCGCCGTGTCCGTCCTGGTGGTGCTCAGCACACTCGCAGTGGGAACTTGGATCGGTATGCGGCTATTCAAGCTCGACCGCGACACCGCCATGCTGACCGCTGCCGGTAGCGCGATTTGCGGGGCGGCCGCGGTGCTCGCGTTCGAATCGACGCTGCAGTCGAAGCCCGAGAAGAGTGCCGTCGCCGTGGGAAGCGTGGTGCTGTTCGGCACACTTTCCATGCTCCTTTACCCGCTGGCGTACCGCGCCGGCTGGTTGCATCTCGACGCCACAGGGGTGGGACTGTATTTCGGCGGCACGATCCACGAAGTCGCGCAAGTAGTCGGCGCTGCCAGCGATGTCGGCCCCGCGGCGACGCATGTTGCGACAATCGTCAAGATGACGCGCGTGATGCTGCTCGTACCCGTTCTCCTCATGGTCAGTGCCTGGCTCATGCGCTCGGGCGCGCGCACCCATGCCGACCGACCGCGCGCGGCCAAGCTGGCGGTCCCCTGGTTCGCGTTGGGCTTCCTGGCCTGCGTGCTCGCCAATTCCCTGCATGCGTTGCCGCATGGCGTCATTCAAGCTGCCAACGCGCTCGATACCTTCGCACTGACGATGGCCATGACCGCGCTCGGAATCGAAACGCAACTCGCGCAAGTCCGCCGTGCCGGCCCGCGTGCGTTGGCAACGGGTCTCGTCCTCTATCTATGGCTGAGTGTCGGCGGATTGGCCATCACCTGGGGCGTTCAACGGTATCTGGGTTGAACGCCCCCCCTCGCGGAGCGATCAAAGCGACGGCGCCCTGGCGCCACCGCTCGTTTCAAAGGAGAAATCGATGGCTTATGAACTGCACTACTGGAACGGCTTGCCAGGCCGCGGCGAGTTCGTCCGCCTGGCGCTCGAGGAATCGCGCGCGCCGTATATCGATGTCGCCCGCGCCCCTGCCGAGGAAGGGTATGGCGAGAGCGCCATGCTGGAGGTCCTGTCGAGCAAAAGCGAGCCGCATATTCCGTTCGCCCCGCCTTTTCTCAAAGACGGCGATCTGATCGTGCCGCACACCGCCAACATCCTGCTTTATCTCGGGCCGAAGCTTCATCTCGCGCCGAAGGACGAACTTCGCTATGTCGTGCACGGACTGCAGCTGACGATCGCCGATATGGTCACCGAGGTCCACGATACTCACCATCCGATTGCCACCGGGCGCTACTACGAGGAACAAAAGGATGCCGCCCGTGCCCGCGCAGCCGATTTCATCGAGCACCGGCTGCCGAAGTTCATGGGGTACTTCCAGCGCGTTCTGGAACAAAACCCCAACGGCGACCGATATATGGTGGGTGACAGCCTGACCTACGTCGATTTGTCGATGTTCCAGCTGATCGAGGGGCTCCGCTACGCGTTCCCACGCGCGATGAAGCGCTTCTCCACCCGCTATCCCGGCCTTGCCGCGTTGCACGATGCCGTCGCCGAGCGGCCGAACATCGCCGCTTATCTCGCCTCCGAACGACGCCTGCCGTTCAACGAGACCGGCATCTTCAGGCATTACCCCGAACTCGACAAGGACGTGCGCTGACGATGTCGTCTTCCGACAAGGCTGCGGTACGAAATGGCGGCGCGCGCGCCGAAAAGGCGATGCTATCCTTGCGCTCGACCCAATCTGCCACCGCCGCCGTGCTTTCATTCCTGCTCCGCCTGCGTACCCGCGCGCAAGCCGTGTTTCGACTGTCCGAGGCCCATACGATGCTGCTGTGGGCCGTCGCCACGGGTTTGCTCGGCGCCTTCGCCACGATCGCCTTTCGGCGCTGCATCGATCTGCTCCAATGGGCGATCTCCGGGCGGGCCAGCGGCTTGGTCGAAATGGCGCGCGCGCTGCCGTGGACCGTTCGGCTCTGGCTGCCCGCGGCCGGCGGGCTGATCGCGGGCGGCATACTGGTTCTGTCGCAACGTCGGGCCAGCGGGCCGGCGAATTCGGACTATATGGAAGCGATCGCGATCGGCGATGGTGTCGTGCCGGTCTGGCAGAGCGCGTGGCGCAGCGTTTCGGCGCTTTTCACGATCGGCTTCGGCGGCTCGATCGGCCGGGAAGGCCCGATGGTTCAGTTGGCCGCCCTCGCCGGTTCCGTCATCGGCCGCCTCGTCCATTTCGATCCGCAGCGCTTGCGTCTGCTCGTCGCCTGCGGCGCGGCGGCCGGCATCACTTCAGCTTATAACGCACCGATCGCGGGCGCGTTTTTCGTCACCGAGATCGTACTCGGGTCGATCGCAATGGAGAACTTCGGCCCCGTGGTGGTGGCCTCCGTCGTCGCGAACATTACGATGCGCGAGTTCGCGGGCTATCGGCCGCCTTATGAAATGCCGGAATTCCCGCCCATCGCCGGTCTCGAGGTGCTGCTTTTCGTTGCGCTGGGCTTTCTGTGCGGTGCGGCGGCGCCGCAGTTCCTGCGGCTCATCGATCTCGCACGTGCACAGTTTCGCAGGCTGCCTGTACCCCTGCCGTTGCGGCTCGCCATCGGCGGACTCGTCGTCGGGCTCATCTCCGTCTGGGTCCCGGAGGTCTGGGGCAATGGATACAGCGTCGTCAATTCGATTCTGCACTCGCCCTGGACGTGGACGGCACTCGTCGTCGTCCTCGCCTGCAAGCTCGTCGCCACGGCGGCGACGGTGGGCTCCGGCGCGATCGGCGGCGTATTCACGCCGACGCTGTTCGTCGGCGCGACACTGGGCTCGCTGTTCGGACTCGCCGTACACGCCCTTTGGCCGCACGGCACCTCGGGTGCGTTCGCCTACGCGATGGTCGGCATGGGCGCGTTTCTGGCGGGTGCGACGCAGGCTCCGCTGATGGCGATTCTCATGATCTTCGAGATGACGCTCAGCTATCAGGTCGTGTTGCCGCTGATGCTTTCTTGTGTCGTGGCGTATTTCGTCGCCCGCGCCATCGGCAACGCATCGATGTACGACATCACGCTGCGCCGCCACGCGGACGAGCAAGAACGGATGCGCCTGCGGGCAACCCAGATGCGCGAGCTCATCCAGCCCGCGGACACCGTCGTGCCGTTGACTGCGAGCGTGCGCGAGATGACGCGAATCTTCCTCGAGTATCCGGTCAAGTATCTCTACGTCGTCGATGCAGAAGGCCGTTTCCTCGGCGTCGTCGCGCTCAAGCACATCACGTCCGATCTGCTCGACAAGCGCGACACCGCATCGCGCACCGCGGCCGATTATTTACAGCCCGAATTCGCGACGCTGACGCCCGATATGCCGATCAGCGTTGCATTGCAGCGTTTTCTGGCGTTTCAGGGCGAACGGCTGCCCGTCGTCGCGAGCGCGGAAGAGCCGACCTTGATGGGGGCGGTCTACAAAACCGCCTTGCTCGACGCCTACCGTCGGATGAATCCGGCGATCTGATCGGCATGGGCCGCGCGTGATGGCCCGGATGGCAAAGCTCGGCAATTTCTCTACAATGAAACGGAAGCTGGGCAACGACGCCGTACCGTGCGCAACGCACCGGGTGAGCGTTCTCCCGGCCGATTCGTCGATCCGGAGCGAAGATGAGCGAGCCGTTCCTCGATGCCGTGCGCCGCGACCACGCGGGATGGATTTTCGTCCATATTGAAGGCGAGCCGTACGACCGTGGCGAGCAGCACGGCAAAGTGTTGGCCGCGGAGATCCACAACGCGATCCGCACCGCCAAATATCTCGCCCGCTGGGATACCGGGGAAGAGTTCGAAACGTTCACGCGTGCTGCCGTCGAGCAGTTTTCGCGCAAGCTCGATACCGAATACCTGGACGAAATTCAGGGTATCGCCGACGGTGCAAAGTTGCCGTTCGCCGACGTGCTCGCATGGAACGGCTATATGGACTTGCTGCAAAGCTGGTGGCCGACCCAGGCGGCGGCGCGGGATCCTTCGGCCGGCATCAAGCTCTGGCGCGGCCGACGGGGGCATCACTGCAGCGCATTCATTGCGACCGGCAGCGCCACGCGCGATGGCAGCATCGTCATGGCCCACAACTCGTGGGACCGCTACGCGGCGGGCGACGCATTCAACGTGGTATTCGACATCGTCCCAGACGCGGGACACCGCATTCTGATGCAGGGCCTGCCCGGCTGCATTTCGAGTCTGACGGACTTCTGGCTGACGTCTGCCGGCCTCATGGTGACCGAAACGACGATCTCGAACTTCGCCGGCTACAACCCATCGGGCGCGCCGGAATTCTACCGTTCGCGACGTGCGACGCAATACGCCAATTCGATCGGCGAATGGTGCGACATGTTTGCACTGTCGAACAACGGCGGCTATGCGAACAGCTGGTTGCTGGGCGATTTGAAAACTGGCGAAATCGCTCGCTTCGAACTCGGGCTGCACGCCCGCGGATTCGAAAGCACCAAGGACGGCTTCTATAGTGGTTGCAATACCGCCACCAACTTGAAAATTCGCAATCAGGAGTGCATTGGCGAGGGCGAAGACTATACCGACGTTCGTAAAAACGGAGCGCGCCGCCTGCGTTTCATGCAGTTGGCCGACATCCACCACGGCAAGATCGATGTCGAGCTCGCGAAGGAAATGATCGCCGATCATCACGATGTCTATCTCGACCGCGACGACAATCCTTGCTCGCGCACCATCTGCGGGCATTTGGAGCTCGACGACGCGCGCTTCGCCGGTCACGACCATGGACCGTTCAATCCTTGGGGTGCGAACGATGGCAAAGTCGTCGACAGCGAAATGGCGCGCGATCTCGCGTTCTGGGCGCGCTGGGGACATCCCTGCGGCCGCCCGTTCGATGCACAGGCGTTCATGAAACGCCACCCGCAGTGGAATTGGCTCAACGGTTACATGCGCGACAGGCCCTCGTGGCCCTGGACGCGCTTCGAAGTGCTGCGCTAGGGCACGCCCTGCCCCGGGCACGCGGCATGCTGCGTTTGCCGGTCGGAAGACGACTCAAAGGCTGCATGTCGCATCGAGAAGGAGGTCGAGTCATGAAAGTCTCGACACTGACGACCATGGCATTGCTTTCGGCATCGTGCTTCGCCGCGCCCAACCATACGACGGCGCTCGACAGCCTGACGGCACGCGCCGCGCTCGCCGCGGCGCGAATCAACGCGCCGCCCGTGGCACCGCCCGCACCGCACGTGCTGGCCGGGACCGGGCCGGGACCCCAGCATTGGAGCCGCATCGAATTGCCGAAGCCGCACGGCCTCGCGGCCCGCTTCGGTCCGCACGAGCGACAGGCGCAAACCTGAAGACGGCCCCCGAAGCCCGGAGGACCGCAATCGAGCCGCAACAGAGCCGCCGCCGCAGGTCGGCGGGCGGCGCCCCGTACTGCCAAAGGAGCATGCTCATGTCGACACCCGCGGTCCCGGACGAACCCATCGATCTTCAGATCGCGGATGTGCTGCATTCGGTGTCCTTTCCGGCGAACAAGGACGAGATCGTCGACATTGCTCGCGATGCCGGCGCGAGCAACGAGCTCCTGTCGATTCTCGACGGACTACCTGAGCAGGACTACGCTGACGTCGATGCGGTCACGCGCCTGATCGGCAGCAACTACGGGCCCGGCGTCAGCGTTTGACGGCGCCCTGCGCACGGCGTCCCACTGCCGATGCGCGGTGCCGCCTAGCCTATCAAGCCTTTGATCTTCTCGACTGCGCTCGCCTGGTTCGAGACGATCGCGGCGACCGCCTTCGCGGCACCTTCCTCAAGGTTCCCCCGTCCGAACAACGTCGCGAGAATGAGCATGGCAATCGGGCAGCGGCCATCGTTGCCGAGGACATGGGGAAAGTGGTATTTGAACACCTCGTGCTCCGACGGGTTCGGCTGCGCGGCGCCCCATAGCGCGCAAGCGCTGTAGTACCCGTCCCGGTGCCGTTCCTTGCCTTTCTTCGCAGCGAGCTTTTTTGCGACATAATGGCCGCCTTTGTCGAGCGCACCATAGGCCGCCACCGGCACCGCAATGACCGGATGCAGCGCGGCGGCCGATAACGCCGCCCCCTTCATCCATTCCTGCGCAATATTTGCCGCCACGCCGCAGCAACTGCACGTACCGCGATAGCGATCCTCGAGCGCCTGCAGCGGATCGAGCCTGCTGCCCGTCACGAGCACCGTGATGACGGTCGTAATATGGCTGAGAATGTTGAGATAACCGCTTGCGAGCGTCGTCGCATTCGCAGCGGCGTTGGCGCTCATCCACCACGTCATGCACTGTTGCACGAGCGAGCTGTGGGTCGTGCTCATTACGGTGGTAACCATCGACGGAACAGAGGCAAACGTTCCCACCGCGCTGATGGTGGCGTCGGTGACATCGTGGACTTGTTTGACCCCTTCGAAGACCTTGCCGACCGTCTCGCTGCCGGTGGCTTTCGCGGCGAGCTGTCCTGCTGCATTGATCGCCGTCGGCACAGCAGAGGTCACGAGTTGCCCAATGGTATCGGCGACCGCGCTCACTTTGGCTCGCGTGAACTTCGGCTTCGTCTCGATCAGCGTATAGACGAGCTGCTTGGATTCTTCGTAGCTCGTGCCCGACCCGGACTGCATCGCGCGAACGTCTTGCGCGCCTTTGATGAGTAGCAGCATTGCCTGCAGAATGTCGAGATCCCGCTGCAGATTATCGGTTTGTGGCGAGGGCGTCCGGGCATCCATCATCAGCCTCAGTCGCCGCTTGGCGTCCGCGTACCTGTTGTCTTCGTTGGTCATCGTCGACTCCTATAACGTTGGCGAACCGAGCGCATTCGCTCGTTTCCACTCGCCTAGTTTTAGTCATCGTCGACGCCCAAATCTCTGAGAAATATCTCGATATTGCAGACTGGAGGCTCTTTCAGGCAACCAGGACCCGTTGGAAGAAGCCCGCGAGGACCGATTCGGTTATCTCGTCGGTGAACTGCTGAGGATCGCACATGCGAAAGAACTGCAGGCCGTCGCAAAGGCTCACCAGCCCTAGCGCCAGCGTTTCGGCCGGCAACGGCAGCTCGCTGCCCACCTGCTCGGAAAAAGCGCGGATATACGCTGCGATCTGCTCGAGCTTCTCGTTTCTAAACGCGTTGAAGCGGACGCGGAATTTGGCGTCGCGGCCCGCCAGCAGTTTCGCCTCGACCCAAAGCGGGAAGCAATGATCGTCCCGAATCATCTGGCTGTAGTAGGTCGTGACGCGCGTTTCGATCTCCGCTTTCGTGCCGCCGTCTTGCATGATCGCTTGGAAATCCGCATCCATCCGGTCGTGGTCGCGGCGCAGCAGTTCGATCAGCAACTCGGCCTTGCCGTCGAAGTTCGAATAGAACGCGCCACGCGTATAGCCCGCCGCTGACGCGATGTCCTCGACGCTCGTTGCGACATACCCCTTTTTGATAAACATCGTGCGCGCGGAGTCGATCAAGCGCTCGCGCGTCTGGTCCTTGCTCTGCTCGCGGGTCAGGCGTTTTCGTTTCATATCACATAGTGTAGCACCGCCAGATCGGCAAATCCGTCTTTGCATTCTGATACACACCTGTATTAGAATGCACCTGCAAATTTGAGACGACTTACCCCGGTGCGGCTGACCGGCCGCGCTCGCGCGGTCCACCCTGCGGCGCTTTTTCTTCACCTTTCATCTGCTTTCGAGGGCTTCGTGGATCGTTCCGATCATGGCGCGCCGAATGGCGTGCGCGCGTCGTTGCGTCGCGCCGCTTCGTCCCCACGCCGATACAGCGTTCTGGCATCGGTATGCTGCGCCCTGGCGCTCGCCGGCTGCCATCCGCGGGAAGCCGCCGCGCCCCCGATCAAACCCGTCGTGGCGATTGCGGTGCATCCGGACGGTCGCGCACCGCACGCCTCGCTGCCCGGCCAGGTGCAGGCACGCTACAGCACGCCCCTTTCGTTCCGCGTCGCGGGCAAGATCGTCGAGCGACGCGTGCGTCTCGGCGATACGGTCAAGCCAGGACAAGTGTTGGCGAGCCTGGATCCGGCGGACATGCAAAAGAACGTCGCCAACGCGCAAGCGCAGCTCGACGCGGCACAGCACCGGCTCGTCTATGCGAAACAGCAGCTCGAGCGCGATCGCGCCCAGGCACACGAAAACCTCATCGCGTCCGCTCAACTCGAACAAACGCAAGACGCTTATGCGGCGGCCGCGGCGCAGCGCGATGCCGCGCAAGCCCAACGCGCGCTGGCTGCCGATCAGCTCCGGTATGCAACGCTCGCGGCCGATCATGCCGGCGTCATTACGGCTGAAAACGCCGATACGGGCCAAAACGTGTCGGTGGGTCAGGCTGTCTACCAACTGGCGTGGAGCGGCGAGATCGATGTCGTCTGCGACGCGCCCGAACGCTTGCTGCCCTCGCTTGCCGTCGGTCATACGGCGCGGGTGAGTCTGCCGGCTTTACCGGGCCAGACGTTTGCGGCGCGGGTGCGCGAAGTCTCGCCGGCCGCCGATCCGCAAAGCCGCACTTACCGCGTCAAACTCACGCTGCAGGCGCCGACGCCCGCGCTCAAGCTCGGCATGACCGCGAACGTCGCGTTCGAAACGTCCGGCGACACTTCGGTCGCGCATCCGTTCACCCTGCCCGCCACCGCGCTCTTTCACGTCGGCGAGCGGCCGGCCGTATGGGTCGTGCGCGCGGGCAGCGATACGCTCGAGCTTCGTCCGATTGAAGTCGTGCGCTACGACGAACGCACGATCTCCGTCGCCTCGGGACTTCGCGATGGCGAACGCGTGGTGCTGCAAGGCGTCCACGCCGTCAGCGCGGGCGAACACGTCCGCGCCGTCGCGCCGTTGCACCCCGAGGATTTTGCGTCATGAGCGTCGATCGCACCAACGATTCCGACGGCCTGCCGCAATCGATGCCGGCCGCGTCCCCGCAGGAAGACCGTTTCAATCTGTCCGCATGGGCGCTTCGCCATCAGGCGCTCGTGATCTTTCTCATCACGCTCGCGACGCTGGCCGGCATCCTCGCCTACACGCGGCTCGCACAATCGGAAGATCCGCCGTTCACGTTCCGGGTAATGGTGATTCGTACGCTCTGGCCCGGTGCGACGGCTCGGCAGGTGCAAGAGCAGATCACAGACCGTATCGGTCGCAAGCTGCAGGAAGAGCCGCACATCGACTTCCAGCGCAGTTACTCGCGCCCGGGCGAGTCGATGATCTTTTTCACGATGAAGGACTCCGCTCCGGTCAAGGATGTGCCCGAAACGTGGTATCAGATTCGAAAGAAAGTGGGGGACATTGCCGCCACGCTGCCTCCGGGGACCGTCGGCCCGTTCTTCAATGACGAGTTCGGCGATGTCTATACGAACGTCTATACGCTCCAAGGCGACGGCTTCACGCCGGCCCAGTTGCATGACTACGCCGATCAATTGCGCACGGTCCTGCTGCGCGTGCCCGGCGTGGCGAAAGTCGACTATTTCGGGGACCCGGATCAGCACGTCTTCATCGAGATATCGAATGCACAGCTCACGCGTTTGAACATCTCGCCACAACAGCTGGCCGCGGCCATCAACGCACAAAATGCCGTTTCGCCGGCCGGCACCGTCACGACGGGTGTCGACCGTGTGTTCGTCCGCCCGAGCGGACAATTCCGCGATGACGAGGCGCTCGCCAATACGCTCATCACCATTAACCAGCGCACGTTCCGCCTCGGCGATATCGCCAAGATCACGCGCGGTTACGACGACCCGCCCGTGACGCAGATGCGCGGCAACCACCAGGCGGTGCTCGGCATCGGCATCACGATGCAGCCCGGCGGTGACGTGATTCGCCTCGGAAAAGCACTCGATGCCAAGCGCGCCGAATTGCGCATGCATCTGCCGGCCGGGCTCGAGCTCGCAGAGGTGTCGAGCATGCCGCATGCGGTATCGCATTCGGTGAACGACTTTCTCGAAGCGGTCGGCGAAGCCGTCGCGATCGTGCTGATCGTGAGCCTGATCTCGCTGGGCCTGCGAACCGGGATGGTGGTTGCCATTTCGATTCCGATCGTGCTGGCCGTCACGGCGCTGTTCATGTCCCTCTTCGATATCGGCCTGCACAAGGTTTCGCTCGGCACGCTCGTGCTGGCACTCGGGCTGCTCGTCGACGATGCGATCATCGCCGTCGAGATGATGGCCGTGAAGCTCGAACAGGGCTGGAATCGGACGCGCTCCGCGGCGTACGCCTATACGAGCACCGCATTTCCGATGTTGACGGGCACCCTCGTCACCGTTTCGGGCTTCTTGCCGATCGCGCTCGCCAAATCGAGTACCGGCGAATATACCCGCTCGATCTTCGAAGTCTCGGCGATCGCGCTGATCGCATCGTGGTTCGCCGCCGTGGTGCTGATTCCGCTGCTCGGCTATCACCTGCTGGCCGAGCGCAAGCGTACCCCACACGGCACGGACCCGGGCGGCGACGGCGCCGCGGCGGACGACGCGCATCACGTGGATATCTACGACACGCGCTTTTATCGCCGATTGTCCGTCTGGGTCGCATGGTGCGTCGAGCGGCGCGCGATCGTGCTGAGCATAACCGTCTTGCTCTTCGTCATCGCGCTGGCCGGGTTCTCGCTCGTGCCGCAGCAATTCTTTCCGAGTTCGGATCGCCCCGAGCTGCTCGTCGACATGCGGCTGCCGGAAGGCGCGTCGTTCGAGGCGACGTTGCGCGAGGCCAAGCGCCTCGAGAAGACGCTCGATGGGCGCCCTGAAATCGACCACTTCGTGGACTTCGTCGGCACGGGTGCCCCGCGCTTTTATCTCCCGCTCGATCAACAACTGCAGCAGCCGAACTTCGCGCAATTCGTGGTGACTGCCAAATCCGTCGAGGACCGCGAGAAGCTCGCCCGCTGGCTCGATACGCAGCTCGAAAACCAATTCCCCGGTGTGCGCACGCGCTTGTCGCGGCTCGAGAATGGGCCGCCCGTGGGCTTTCCGATCCAGTTCCGCGTGAGCGGCGACGACATCGCGACGGTGCGCTCCATTGCCGAGAAAGTCGCATCGATGGTCCGCGCCGACACTCGCACGCGCAATGTGCAATTCGATTGGGACGAGCCCGCGGAACGGTCTCTGTCGTTCGAGATCGACCAGATGAAAGCACATGAACTCGGTGTGACGTCACAAGACGTATCGAATTTTCTTGCGATGACGCTCTCCGGCTACACCGTCACGCAGTATCGCGAGCGCGACAAGCTGATCGGTGTCGAGCTGCGCGCCCCCAAGAGCGAACGCGTCGACCCCGCAAGGCTGACGAGTCTCGCGATGCCGACTCCGAACGGGCCGGTGCCGCTCGCCTCGCTCGGCCATATGCGCGCGACGCTCGAATACGGCGTCATTTGGGAGCGCGACCGTCAGCCGACCATCACCGTCCAGGCCGACGTGCGCGGCAACGCGCAAGGCATCGACGTCACGAACGCGATCGATCGCGCGCTGAGTACCGAGCGCGCCCAGTTGCCGCTCGGCTACCGGATCCAAGTTGGTGGATCGGTGGAGGAAAGCGCGAAGGGCCAGTCGTCGATCAACGCGCAAATGCCGCTGATGGCGATCGCCGTATTGACGCTGCTGATGATCCAACTGCAGAGCTTCGCGCGCGTGCTGATGGTCGTGCTGACCGCGCCGTTGGGGCTGATCGGCGTCGTCGCGACGCTGCTGCTGTTCGGCAAGCCGTTCGGTTTCGTGGCAATGCTCGGGGTCATTGCGATGCTCGGCATCATCATGCGCAACTCGGTCATCCTCGTCGACCAGATCGAGCAGGATATCGCGGCCGGGCATCGGCGCGTCGATGCCATTATCGGCGCCACCGTCCGCCGGTTCCGTCCGATCACGCTGACCGCGGCGGCTGCGGTGCTCGCGCTGATTCCGCTGCTGCGCTCGAATTTTTTCGGGCCAATGGCCACCGCTTTGATGGGCGGCATCACGAGCGCGACGATCCTGACACTTTTCTATTTGCCGGCGCTTTACGCGGCGTGGTTCAGGGTGCGGCGCGACGAGCGCGATCCGCCGCCGTCCGGTACTGAGCATACGGGGAACTGACGATGAATTCCGCCTCGAGTCGTGTTGTTCTCGCCGCGGCCATCGCATCCGCATTGGCCGGCTGTTCCTTCGGTCCGAACGGTGCACCGCCCGCGATGCCATCGCCCGCCCAATACGGCGCGGCACCGCAACCGCCGCGCACAGCGACGGCTGGCGGTGTTGCTCAGCAGTTCGAGATGGGCGCTGAACCGGTGCCCCAATGGTGGCGGCTTTATCGTTCGGATGCGCTCGACGCGCTCGTCGATGAGGGTCTGCGCAACAGTCAGACGCTTGCCGCAGCCGAAAAATCACTCGCCGCCGCCCACGAGCAACTGCGCGCACAGATCGGTTCGTCGTTGCTGCCGCACGTTGATGCCGGCGCACAGGCAACACGCGAACGGGCGCTCGGCATCCCCACCGCGGGACCGAATACCGTCCTCTACAACGTGTTCGTGGGGCAAGTGGAAGCGAGCTATACGTTCGATCTTTTCGGCGCCGTGCGCTACGCAAATGCTGAATTGCGTGCGCGGGTGAACCAGCAGGCGTTTCAGCTCGATGCGGCACGACGGGCGCTCGCGGCCAATATCGTCGGCTCCGTCATCAACGTCGCCGCGCTCGACCGTCAAATCGCCGTGACGGAACGACTCGTGGCACTCGCCAACGACACGGCGCGCGAGGATGAACGCCGCTATGCGCTGGGCGCCGTCTCGCACGCACAGGCGCTGACGTCGAAGCAAAGCGCGGCATCGCTCGCGGCCAATTTGCCCGGCTTGCGTCAAGAGCGCGCCGCCGCAGCACATGCCCTCGCCGTACTGTTGGGCCGCACGCCCGACGCCGCGCCCCCCGTGCCGGCGCTGGAGAGCTTCGCGTTGCCCGAGCGCGTACCCGTGGTGCTGCCGTCCGAGCTGTTGTGCTCGCGTCCCGACATCCGCGCCGCCGACGCCACACTGAAGGCGGCCGCGGCGGACGTCGGAGTGGCAACGGCGCAACTGTTCCCCAGCGTTTCGCTGTCGGCAAGCATGGGGCAAAGCGGCTTCTCGTGGGCCAAAGCGCTGTCGGGCGCCGGCGCGGTGTGGAGCATTGGCGCCGGGCTTTCTCAGCCGATCTTTCACGGTGGGGCGTTGCGCGCGCAGCGCCGAGCCGCGATCGACAACTACGACGCAGCCGTGCTGCAGTACAAAGCGACCGTGCTGTCGGCCTTCCAGAACGTAGCCGACACGCTCGCGGCACTCGAGCATGATGCCGAAACGCTCGCATCGGCCGATACTGCCGCCGGGGCTTCGCGTACCGGCTTCGAGGAGACCGCCGCGCGGCACCGACTGGGGGCGTTACCGCCCTCTGCCGAACGCGCGAGCGAACAGCAATATCTGAACGCGGAGCTCGATGCGATTCGCGCGACCAGCCGGCGCCTGACCGATACCGCGAGCCTCTTTCAGGCAATGGGCGAAGTGCCGACGGACGAGCGCTCCTGAGCGCACGCCAACCGGGCAACCCGCGCACGCCGATCAGGCGACGCCTTCGAGGCGCCGCCGCTCGGCCCTCAACATGAAGTAGTTGATGACGAGCACGCCGATCGTGACGACGGCAATGAAAAGCGTTGCGAGCGCGTTCATTTCGGGATTGAGCCCAAGCCGGACCCGCGAGAACACGACGAGGGGCAGCGTCGTCGATCCGGGCCCTGAAAGAAATGCCGACAGCACGAGATCGTCGATCGAGAGCGTGAACGACAGCAGCCAGCCGGCCATGAGCGCCTGCGAGATGAGCGGCAGCGTGATCGTGAAAAACACCTTCAACGGCGTCGCGCCGAGGTCGAGCGCCGCCTCTTCGAGGGAGGGGTTCAGATCGCGCACGCGCGACTGCACGATGATGGCGACATAGGACATGCAGAGCATGACATGGCCGATCCAGATCGTGACGAGACCGCGCCCTTCGGGCCAACCGAGCCACTTGCCCATTTCGATGAACAGCAGCAGCAGCGAAATGCCCTGGATGACCTCGGGGATGACGAGCGGCGCATTGATCATCCCGGTAAAGAGCGTGAAGCCGCGAAAGCGGCCCATGCGCGCCAGCACGAAGCCCGCCCAGGTACCGATGAAAACCGAAGCGAATGCCGTCAGCAACGCAATGCGCAGCGAAAGCCAGAACGACGCGATCAGTTCGTCATCCTGTATGAGCGCGGCGTACCAACGCGTCGAAAATCGCGTCCAGACGGTGACGAGCTGAGACTCGTTGAACGAATAGACAACGAGGCTCAGGATCGGAATGTAAAGAAACGCGAAGCCGATGCCGAGCGCGATCAGCTGCAACGTGCGATTCGGTTTGATCATCGGTGCGCTTCGAGTTGTTTGGCCTGATAGTGCTGAAACATCGCCATCGGGACGAGAAGCAGCAGCACCATCGCGCAGGTCACCGCCGATGCCATTGGCCAGTCGGCGTTATTGAAGAACTCGTTCCACATGACGCGACCGATCATCAGCGTATTCGCGCCGCCGAGCAGCTCGGGGATGACGTACTCGCCCACCGCGGGGATGAACACGAGCAGGCATCCGGCGATGATGCCGTTCTTCGATAGCGGCAGCGTGATCTGAACGAACGCTCTCCATGGCTTGGCGCCAAGGTCGTATGCCGCCTCCAGCAGCGTCAGGTCCATCTTCACGAGATGCGCATACAGCGGCATCACGAGAAACGGCAGATACGAATAGACCATGCCGATATAGACGGCGATGTTCGTCCGGTAAAGCTCGATCGGCGTGTGGATGAGGCCGATCGTCATCAAAAAGTTGTTGAGCAGCCCGTTGTTCTTGAGGATGCCAACCCACGCATAGACGCGAATCAGGAACGACGTCCAGAACGGCAGCATGACGGCCATCATCAGCAAATTGCGCGCCCCCGGCGCCGAGCGGGCGATGTAATACGCCATTGGGTAGCCGAGCAGCAGGCACAACAGCGTCGTGACGGCGGCGACGACGACCGAGTTGACGTAAGTCGCGAAATAGAGGCTGTCGCTGAACAGAAACGCGTAATGCGCGATGTTCAACGATATCTGGATGACACCGTCCTTGAACGCCGCGAGCTCGGAGTAAGGCGGAATACCGAGCTGCAGCTCCGCGAAGCTGATCTTGACGACGAGCAGAAACGGCACGAAGAAGAAAAGCAGCAGCCAGATGAACGGCCCGGCGACGACCGCGGTACTGCCTGTGAGCCGCAAGCGCCGCGCCGGCCATGCGGCCAACGAAATCAGAGGGTTCTTCATGCTGTCAGCACCACCCCGGCCGAAGCGCTCCAGCGCACATAGATCTCGTCGCCCCAGGTCGGCGTATCGATCTCCGAAAGCGCGAGGCTCGTGACGTTCGCGATCACCGTTTTGCCCGAATCGAGCTTCACGTGATAAAGCGAGTAGCCGCCGAGATAAGCGATGTTCGACACGACGCCGCGCCCCCAGTTGTAGGCACCCTCGGGCGGTTTGCGCGTGAGCGCGACGCGTTCGGGGCGCACCGAGATCGTGACCGGCATGCCGAGCGGCCCTGTAATGCCATGGTTGACATACATCCGGCACGGCAGCTCGGAGGTCTCGACGAATATGTGATCGGGCTCGTCCTCGACGACGTGCCCATCGAAAAGATTCGTCGACCCGATGAATTCGGCGGAAAAGCGCGTGTTGGGATACTCGTACACCTCGCTGGGCGTACCCAGTTGCACGATCTTTCCCTCGCTCATGACGGCGAGCCGGCCGGCCATCGTCATCGCTTCCTCCTGATCGTGCGTGACCATGATGCAGGTCACGCCAACGCGCTCGAGGATATTGACGAGCTCGATTTGCGTGCGCTGACGAATCTGCTTGTCGAGCGCCGACATCGGCTCATCGAGCAACAGCAGCTTCGGCCGTTTCACGAGCGAGCGCGCGAGCGCCACGCGCTGTTGCTGGCCGCCCGACAACTGATGCGGCTTACGCTTGGCGAAGCGGCCCATTTGAACGAGATCGAGCGCGGCTTGCACGCGCTCCTTCAGTTCAGCCTTCGGCACGCCCTCCTGCTTCAGACCGAATGCGACGTTCGATTCGACCGTCATATGCGGAAAGAGCGCATACGACTGAAACATCATGTTGACCGGGCGCCGGTACGGCGGCATCAGTGCCAGGTCTTCGCCGTCGATCAAAATCTTTCCCGACGTGACGGTCTCGAGCCCTGCCAGCATTCTCAGGAGCGTCGACTTGCCACACCCTGAACTGCCGAGCAGCGCAAAGAGTTCCCCCTTCGCGACCGACAGACTGACGTTGCGGACCGCAACGGTCTCGCCGAATTTTTTGACGACATCCACGATCTGGACGAAGTCCTCGGCCGAAGCCGTTACTGACGATGGGGCCCGCGCGCCGCTTGCGGCCTGCGAGCTCGGCTGATCGCTCATGGTCTTCTACTTGATTCGAATCGTTTGACGTACAAAGCCCCCGGCTCCGGTCCGGGGGCTTTTGAGATTACATGCCGGCTAACTATTCTCTTACCGACCCGACTTGAACTCCGTCCACAGCCGCGTTTGCAGGCGCTGGATATCGGCGGGCAACGGTTTCAAGAGGAACAGTGTCTTGACCACATCGGCGGGCGGATACACCGCCGGGTCGTTGGCGATGTTCTTGTCCACGTACTTGCGCGCTTCGGCATTGGCGCTCGGGTAATACACCGCGTTCGTAATCGCCGCATGCACCTTCGGATCTTCGATGTAATTGATCCACTCGAGCGCCGCTTCCTTGTGTTTCGCGTCTTTCGGAATCGCCATCACGTCGAACCAGATCGGTGCCCCGCCCTTCGGAATGTAGTACTCGATCTTGTAGGGCTTCTTCGCCTCCTGCGCGCGATGCTTGGCGATCACGACGTCACCGGACCAGCCGTAGGCGAAGCAGATATCGCCGCCGACCATGTCGTTGATATAGCCCGAGGAGTTGAACTGCGTGATGTACGGGCGAATCTTCTTGAGCATGGCCATCGCCGCCTGGTAGTCGGCCGGGTTCGTGCTCATCGGATCCTTGCCGATATAGTGGAGCGCAGCCGCGAAGACCTGATCCGGCGCATCGAGCACCGAGACGCCGCACGTCTTGAGTTTGGAGATGTTCTCGGGCTTGAAGAGAACGTCCCAGTTATCGAGCGGTACTTTGCCGAGAATCTTGGTTGCCTTGTCGACGTTGTAGCCGAGACCCGTCGTGCCGTAGGCCCAGGGCACCACATACTTGTTGCCCGGATCGGCGCCGGCCACGAGCGCCATCAGTTGCGGGTCGAGGTACTTGAGGTTCGGCAGTTTCGATTTGTCGAGCGGGGCAAAGATGCCGGCCGCGATCTGTTTGCCGGCGTAGTTGCTCGTCGGCACGACGATGTCGTAGCCCGAGTTGCCCGTGAGAAGCTTGGCTTGCAGCGTGTCGTCGCTGTCGTAGTTGTCGTATTTGACCTTGATGCCGGTTTGTTTCTCGAAGTTCGGGATCGTGTCCTTGGCGATGTAGTCGGACCAGTTATAGACATTCAATTGCGTGTCTTTTGCGATCGACGCAGTCCACGGTGCCGCGCACAACGCGAGCACGGCCAGTCCACCCAGAACCCGTTTTTTCATTCCACTCTCCGGTCCATCCGGCCAGCGCCGGTGCCAACCCGTTCCGATATCGCGGCGCGATACGCGCCGCGCGCTGAAAAACCCGAAACCTATCATCAATCGCCAGGCAAGACCAAAAAAAACCGCGGCATTCGGCCCGGCTGTCGCGCAAAGGGTACAGGCGCTGGCCGCGCCGCTGCGGGTGAATGGACGGGCGTCGGCGACTGATGAAAACGGGCGCAATTTTATCCCGTTGCACAGCGGTGTCCAGCGGAAAAAATACCGGATCGGCCATTCGGCCGGTCTGTCCGTGACATTCGATATCCATTCGGGAGACAGCGCCAACAGAAAATCGTGCCGCGCGTATGGGCTACCATAGCGCCTGATCTGTCTATTACCAAGGTTTCAAATGGCCTCCAATCTCCACGATGTCCCGGACAGCCCGTGCATCGGCGTGTGTTCGACGCTTTTCGACGACATCTGCAAGGGCTGCGGACGCACGGCAACCGAGGTCTCGAACTGGGTTTTCATGAGCGACGAGGAAAAGCGTGCCGTCTGGGTGCGCATCGAGAAAGAAGGCACCGCCATGCGCTTTCAGTACGACAAGCTATAGGCGCGCCGAGCCGATGTCGACTGCTCAGCCGGCCGGCTTCGGCTGCTTGAATTGCAGCGACTTGTACTCGAGATACTCTTCGAGGCCGTACGTACCGTTTTCCCGACCGTAGCCCGACTGCTTGAAGCCACCGAAAGGCGCTTGCATGTTCCAGTCGCCGCCATTGATGTCGATCTGCCCCGTCCGAATGCGCCGCGCAACGCGTTGCGCCCGCTCGTCGTCGCCCGCCCAGACTGCGCCGGCAAGGCCGTAGGGCGAATCGTTGGCGATCCGGACGGCCTCTTCCTCGTCCTTGTAAGTCAGGATCGAGAGCACTGGGCCGAAGATTTCCTCCTGCGCGATGGTCGCCTTCGGATGGACGCGGCCGAAGACGGTCGGCCTGACGAAAAAGCCTTTCGACAACCCTTCGGGCATGCCGGGGCCGCCCGTCACCAGTTCCGCGCCCTCTTCCACGCCACGCTCGATATAGGCGCGCACGCGGGCCTGTTGCGCAGCCGAAGCCAGCGCGCCCAGGCGTGTGGTTTCCCTGCGCGGGTCGCCCGCCACATAGGCTTCGGCCGCCCGCTTCGCGAGTTCACGTGCCTCCTCGTAGCGCGACTCGGGCACGAGCATGCGCGTATGCGCGGAGCAGGTCTGGCCGGCATTCAGGAAGCAGTCGGAGACGGTGCGCTTGACGGCTGTGGGAAAGTCCGCGTCGTCGAGAATCAGCGAAGCCGATTTCCCGCCAAGCTCGAGCGCGACGCGTTTCACGGTTGCCGCGGCGAGTTCTGCAACGCGCTTGCCCGCGCGCGTGGATCCGGTAAACGAAACCATGTCCACAAAGGGATGGCTCGCGATGATCTCGCCGACGACCGCCCCGTAGCCGCTCACGAGATTGAATACGCCCGCCGGCAGTCCCGCATCGTGAATGGCTTCGGCCAGCACGAATGCGTTGAGGGGGGCGATTTCGGAGGGTTTCAGGACAACGGTGCAGCCTGCGGCAAGCGCCGCGGCCACCTTGAGCGTGATCTGATTCAGCGGATAGTTCCAGGGCGTGATGGCAGCGACCACGCCGACCGGCTCGCGCACCACGAGCGAATTGCCCACGCGTTCTTCGAATGCGAATTCTCGAGCCAGTTTCGCGTACGCGTTCCAGTGATAGACGGGCGAGCCAACCTGAATCGCGCGCACGAGCTTGATGGGCATGCCGACTTCGCCGCAGATCAGCTGCGAGAGTTCCTCGGCGCGGGCTTTGAGCCCATCGGCAATCTTTTGCAGATACGCGGCCCGTGTGGCGGCGGGCGTGGCGGCCCATGATTCGAACGCGAGCTTCGCAGCCTCGACGGCCGCCTCGGCGTCGGCCGCAGCGCCCTCGGGGATGCGGCCCATGACCGCTTCGGTGCCTGAATCGATTACGTCGATCGTGCCGCTTGACGACGGCTTCAGCCACTTGCCGTCGATGTAAAGGTGCTCGTACGTTTTCATGTCGAATTCCGTCTCGCGGGGCGATCAGAGCATTTTACGCGCGGCGGCGTCGCGACGATGTACGTACGCCATCGGGGCGCGAGGCACTCACGAAGGCATACGCGAACGGTTACTCGACGCCCTGACTGGCCAGGAAGTCCTCGTAATTGCCGCCGAAGTCATACAGCGTCCCATCGGTTCGCACTTCGATGATGCGGTTCGCGAGACCGCTCACGAACTCCCGATCGTGTGAAACGAAGATCAGCGTGCCGTCGAATTTATCGAGCGCGACCTGCAGCGATTCGATCGATTCCATATCCATATGGTTCGTCGGCTCGTCCATCAGCAGCACGTTGTGCCGGCCCAGCATCAGCTTGCCCCAGATCATGCGCCCCTTTTCACCGCCCGACAGCACCTTCACCGATTTTCTGATGTCGTCCGCATTGAAAAGCAACCGCCCGAGCGTGCCGCGCACCATTTGATCGTCGTCGCCCTCCTTGCGGTAGGCATCGATCCATTCGGTCAACGTGACGTCGTCCGGAAATTCCTCGTACGTATCCTGCGGCATATATCCGATATTGGCGTTTTCCGCCCATTTGACGCTACCGCCGTCGAGCGCGAGGTTGCCATGCAGTGCGCGCAGCAACGTCGTCTTGCCGGCACCGTTCTCGCCGATGATCGCGATACGTTCACCGGGCTGTACGCTGATGCTGAAGTTCTCGAAAATCGTCCGGTCGTAACGCTTGGTGATGCCTTCGGCCACCACCGCGATGTTGTGCAGCTTCTTTTCGAACTCGAAGCGGATGAACGGGTTCTGCCGTGAGGACGGTTTGAATTCCTCGATCTTGATCTTGTCGATCTGCTTGAGGCGGCTCGTGGCTTGTCGGGCTTTCGACTTGTTGGCCGAAAAGCGCCGTACGAAGTCCTGCAGATCGGCAATGCGCTCCTTCGCCTTGGCATTCGCGGCCGCTTGTCGCTCGCGGGCTTGCGTCGACGCCAGCATGTAGTCGTCGTAATTGCCCGGATAAACCTTCAGCGTGCCGTAATCCATGTCCGCCATATGGGTGCAGACCTGGTTCAGGAAGTGCCGATCGTGCGAAATGATGATCATCGTCGAGTTGTACTCGTTGAGCACATTCTCGAGCCAGCGGATCGAATTGATGTCGAGGTTGTTGGTCGGCTCGTCGAGCAGCAGTACGTCAGGATTCGAAAACAATGCCTGCGCCAGCAGCACGCGCAGTTTCCAGCCCGGTGCGATATTGCTCATCGGCCCGGTGTGATCGTCGATATGAATGCCGATGCCGAGGAGCAGCTCGCCGGCCCGTGCTTCGGCGGTGTAGCCGCCGTATTCGGCGAACTTCGCTTCGAGCTCGGCCGCGTGCATGTAGTCGTCGTCCGTCGCCTCGGGGTTGGCGTAGATCGCATCGCGTTCGGTCATCGCGGCCCACATTTCGGTATGGCCCATCATGACGACGTCGAGAACGCGCATTTCCTCATACGCGAACTGATCCTGGCGCAGCTTGCCCAGCCGTACGTTCGGCTCGAGCATGACATTGCCCGAGCTGGGCTCGAGATCGCTGCCCAGTATCTTCATGAACGTCGATTTCCCGCAGCCGTTCGCGCCAATGAGGCCGTACCGGTTGCCCTCGCCGAACTTGACGGAGATGTTCTCGAAGAGCGGCTTCGGCCCGAATTGCATGGTGATATTGGCGGTAGACAGCACGGCGAGGCCCTCAGAGTGGTATTCGACGAAAAACTCGTAATTTTAACAAGTTTCGGCGACATCACCCACCATGCTGCGCTTGCGCTTCCGGTTGAACCGCCGCGCCGCCGGGCGCGCTGGCCGCACGCGGCGCCGGACTGGCCGTTTTCGCGCCGGGTGGCGGCGCACGCGGTGCCTCCCGCATGCTCGCCAACAGCGCGGCACACGGCGCGTCCGTGTTGTGGCTCGGCGCGATGAGCGGGATCAACGCGGCGAACGGATTGAGGAGCCCCAGTCCCACTGCGGCGCCTGCGCGCAAGATGAGCGCCCCCTTGCTCACGCCAACGTCGGGATGTTTGAACGTACCCTTCACGTAGAGCGGCGAACGCAGCGAAACCACACGCAACCCCTTCGTGTGCGGATGAATGGTGAGATCCATCGTCTCGTTGCGCATATCGATATGCCCGTTCATGGAAATCAACGCGTCGTCCGTGTCGATGGCGAACGTCTTCGATTCGAGCACGCCGTTCGTTGCCGTGAAATCGGCGGCGCCGCAGCGGATATTGACGTTGCGGTGTCCGAAAAGCTTTTCGTAGACGATATTGGCGACGTTGAGTCCTGCCTCTTCCATCAGCAACTGGCTCACGGTGCCCTCTGTGACGAGCACTTTCGTTTCCCCGTCGGCCGTCGCAGCCAGCGCCGCCGGCGAATTGCCGGTGGCCGACAGCGCCGCATCGCCATTCACCTCGCCCAAGGCCGACTCCATGCTCTTTTGCTTCGGGAACAATTGCTTGAGCTTCAAATGGCGCGCCGACAGCGACATGCGGGCCTTCAGCGGGACCGCACTGCCATCCAGATGCAATTCCGAGGCCAGTGTGCCGCCGGCCACGCCGAAACGCAGCGGAGCGAATGTCAGCGCGCCGTCTTTCAGCAGCACGTGCGTATAGAGATCGGTCACGGGAAGATCGGGATTCTTGATGATGCGTTTGCCCGTGAATGTCACGTTGGCATCGATCGCGTGCCACCGGTCGGTCTTGAACGTCTCGACCGGCAAAGCCCGATCGGCCGGCTGTTTCACGGCCGCCCCGCGGCGCGCCTTGCTGGCGTTCGTATCGGCGCCCACGACGGGCGCGAGGTCCGCAAAACGCAGCAGACGCGACTCCACGTTGCCCGTCAACAGCGGCCGCGCGTCGCGCCCGGTGTAGCTCAGCGTTCCCTCCAGATCGCTCTCGCCGACGCGTCCGGTGAAGCCGCTATAGGTCAGCACCGTATCGCCGGTTCTGATATGTCCCGCGAGCCGCCCGTCCGTCGCGTAAGGCGGCGTGTCGGGTAGCGTCACCCCGAGGATCGGGTAAAGGTGCGACAAACTCGCGCCTTGCAACCACAGCCGCACATCGAGCGCGGCCAGATGCAGCGGATCGGTCAGCGTTCCGACGAACGCGAGCCGCGTGTCGCCCACCTTGACATCGACTTGCAAGGGGAAAGGTCGATGCGCGTCGCGCAGCGACAGCACGCTGCCCAGCTTGCCGCTGCCCTCGACCGCGGTCGTCCGATAGTGCCCCTTGGCGGTAAAGCCCAGCGCGTAAAGATCGCGCGGACCGGGAGCGGGCTTCGACACTTCCTGCGCCTCGCTCGTCGGCACCGCGGAGGCTGCCGATGCCGCCGCGGCCGACGCTTCGGACGCAACGGCCGGACCCTTCTTTTGCGCCGCCAGCTTGCGAGCGCCTCCCTGCCCAACGGTGTGCGCTGCGCTTTCGCGCGCGGCCGCCTCTTGCTGCTTGAGCACATCGCCTATCGCTAGCGGTTTGCCTAGCGTATCCACACCGATTGCGAGATCGATTTTCTTGAGCGCGTCATTCAGCGCGATCGTGCCTTTCGAGAAACCGAGCGTGGCAAGGCGTACCGTCCAGCGCGTCGGATTCTTCGATTTAGGCAGCGTGAATGTCCAGTTCTCGCGCCCGTCGGCCAGACGCTCGAGGTCGATGGACGGGCTCACGAGATCGATCGACGGCACCGAGATCGTATGAGCGAGAAGCGGCAGCATCTCGACCGTGAACGCGATCTCGTCGGCCGTTGCGAACTGCGGCGCGTGTGTCCAGTCGGGATTGCCGATGCTCACGCGCTGGGCCGAAAATCGCGGCCACGGCACCCACGCCCGCCATCCGTGCTCGCCGGCAGGCCGATGCCAGGAGACGCGCAGATCGCCGTTGATCGCGAACGGGCGGCCGATGGCTTGCGAAACCTTATCGTCCACCCACGGCCGGGCGCGGTTCCAGTCAAACGTGGCGATCGCCACCGCAAGCACGGCGATCAGCACGACGATAACGGCAAGTGTCCAGGCAAGCACTTTGCCGGCAGTACGCGGAACGGATCGAATCGGCATATGGACTCCGGCGTGCGCGAACGGCGATGAACTCGGCAGCCGCCCGATGCGCGACCATCATGACCCGAAATTCAGCAAGGAGTGTGCCGCGCGCAAAGCGGCGGCCGCGCAGACCGGTCCGATCGTCTATCATGTCGCAGCAGCGTGGCGGTCCGCCGGAAACGGCGCCAGTGCGCATCGCAATCCATCCCCACATCGACGAATCTTCTCCGATGTCCGCCCTTCCCCTCGTGCAGGCGTTCGGCATCGTTCGCCGCGATGCGCGCACCGCGACGACATTGCTCTTTTCGACCGACTTCGCATTGGCGGCTGGCGAGCGCATCGCCGTAACCGGCCCATCCGGAGCCGGGAAAAGCGTCTTGCTGCGCGCACTGGCGCTGCTCGATCCGCTCGATGCCGGCCGGATCTGCTGGCATGGCCGCGAGGTCGACCGAAGAACCATCCCGCGCTATCGCTCGAGCATCGCCTATGTGAAGCAACGGCCCGCCATTGTCGACGGCACCGTCGAAGACAACCTGCGCTATCCGTACATGCTCGGCGTCTACCGGGATCGGCGATTCGATCGCGCGCGAGCCGCATACCTTGCCAAACGCGCGGGTCGCACGGACGGTTTTCTCGATAAACGCGCGAGCGAGCTCTCCGGCGGCGAAGCCCAGCTCACTGCATTGATTCGTGTCCTGCAGCTCGATCCCGAGGTGCTGCTCCTCGACGAACCGACCGCCTCGCTCGATCCACAAACGACGCAGGCCGTCGAGGCGCTCGTCGACGACTGGTTCTCCTCCGGCGAACACGCGCGTGCGTCGATGTGGGTCTCGCACGACCCGGCGCAGGCAGGCCGCGTCGGCACGCGCCGGCTCACGATGCAGGCCGGGCGCGTGAACGCCTGTGAGGAGATCCATCGATGAACGCCCCGCTCCAAGCGTTGAGTCTCGCCGATGTGGCCATCGCGACGCTGCTCATCGTCGTCAATGGCGCGGTGTCCGCCGCGCTCTCGCTCGGCTTGGGCCGCAAGCTCGCGCTCGCGGCCATACGGACCGTCGTCCAGCTGCTCGCGATCGGTTACGTGCTCGGCTGGGTCTTCCGGTTCGACCGCTGGTACGTGGTCTTGCCACTCATGGCATTGATGACGCTCGTCGCCGGATTCGCGGGGGCATCCCGCGGCACGCACAGCTATCGCGGCCAGCGCGTGGACAGCATCGTATCGATCTGGCTCAGCGCCTGGCTCATCGCGGCAATCGGTCTTTTCGCCGTGATCCGCATTCATCCCTGGTATGCACCGCAGTACGCGATTCCGATCCTCGGCATGATTCTCGGCAACACGCTGACCGGTGTTTCGCTCGCGATCGAGCGCATGACGGAGGCATTGACCGCGCGGCGCGATCGCGTGGAAATGGCGCTGGCGCTCGGCGCGACGCGCTGGGAGGCAGCGCGGGCGCCGGCGCGCGAGGCCGTGCGCGCCGGCATGATCCCGACGTTGAACCAAATGACCGTGGTCGGCGTCGTGAGCCTGCCCGGCATGATGACCGGACAAGTGCTCGCGGGGCAATCTCCGCTGCAGGCAGTCCGGTATCAGATCGTCATCATGTTTCTGATTGCAGCCTCATCCGCGCTCGGCACCGTGGGCGCGGTTCTGCTGACGTACAGGCGTCTTTTCTCCCCCGAGCACCGCTTTCTTGTCGCACGTCTGAACGAGCGTGAGGCGGCTTGATGCCGCCTATGCGGACCGTCAGCGTTGCGCCGAGACGGTCACCTTCGAGCCGTCGCTCAGGGCAACCATCTTCGCGCTGCCGTTGGTCGGCATCGTGAAGCGCACGATCTGACTGAGGGTCGCGAGTTGCGGACACTGCAGCGTCTTACCGCCCGCCTTCATCGCCGCCTTGCCTTTGGGCGCCGTGCCCTGCACGCTCATCTGCACGGTGGCCGTACCGTCAGCCGCCACGACCGGCGCGAGCCGGATGCTGAGCGCGCGCATCGCCGCGCCGTTGGGATCGAGCGTCATCTCGGAGCGATTCGGACAATTCTCCGGGACTGCAACGGCCCCGCCGGGCGGAGCCGTCTTCCAGTTGTAGTCGTCGGTCTGCCCGGAGCTGATCGTGCGCGTTTCCTGCACATTGCCGAAGACCTTCGACGCAACCTTGACCGTGTATTTGATCGGCCCGTCGGCGGGTGCCTTCGACGTCACCGTGATGGGCGGCGCGGCGTATGCGGCGACACTCGACAGAACCGCGGCGCATACGGCGACGCGAGCCCAAGCGACAGACGATTCAATAAACGATCTGCGGTGAACACTCATGCTGGCACCTCCTTTTCGAGCTGCGCACGACGGCGTGTCATGCAACGATGCGATTTCCGTGACCGCTGGACGATGCCATGCCAGTCTAACGCCAACTCCGGCACATCGTTGGCCGAAAGCGATCGGGGCTTGCCCCGCTTGTATTCCTTGCGCAGCTGGGCTTGGACGGCAATGTAATGCCCGGCCGGGCGGCTACCGCTACAATAGGCGGATTTTCGAAAGGCTCGCATCGCGCGGCCCGGCAACTCCCCTCTTTGCATCGCCATGAACCTCGTCATTCAGAGCACCGAGCCGCTACCGGCCGCCCACCTCAAACCGCTCGTTGCTCTCGCCCACGGCAAGCACGCCGAGCCGATCGATGCCTGCGCCGTGCGCATTGTCGAGGCCGATGAAGCTCAACGCGGCGATATCGAGGCTTACTGCGAAACGCATGCTCTCGATTATGCGTTCGTTCGGCCGGGACTCGGCTGGCGCGATTTCGGGCTCGTGGCCATGGATATGGATTCGACGCTGATCACGATCGAATGCATCGACGAAATCGCCGATTTCTGCGGCCTGAAGGCCGAGGTGTCCGCCATCACCGAGGCAGCGATGCGCGGCGAGATCAAGAACTTCAACGAAAGCCTGATCGCCCGCGTAGCGCTGCTCGAGGGGCTCGATGCCAGCGCGCTCGATCAGGTCTATGCGCAACGGCTACAGCTTTCTCCGGGCGCGCAAACGATGCTTGCAGCAGCGCAGGCCGCGGGCATGCGTACGTTGCTGGTCTCGGGCGGATTCACCTTTTTTACCGATCGATTGAAATCCCGCCTGAGCCTCGATTTCACACGAGCCAATTCGCTCGAAATCGTGGACGGCAAGCTGACGGGCAAGGTGCTCGGGGAAATCGTGAACGCGAGCGTCAAGGCACGGACCGTTCGCGAGACCTGCGAAAAACTCGGCATTCCGACCTCGCGCGCGATCATCCTCGGCGACGGCTCGAACGACCTCGAGATGATGGCGGAGGCAGGGTTGTCCGTCGCGTTTCGCGCGAAGCCTGTCGTGCGTGCCGCGGCGGACGTGGCGTTCAATCACGTGGGACTCGATGGGCTCTTGCGTCTGCTCGAACCCGCGTCCTGATACGACGATGACGGCGCGCGCCCGTCCGTCATCGATACCGCTGTCAGCCTAGGGCCGACGCCATCGCCCGCTCGATGTCGGCTCGAAGGTCCGACTCGTCCTCGAGACCCGCATAAAAGCGCACCAGTGTGCCGCGATGCGGCCATTGCGATGCAGTCCGCATCTTCGCCACGTCGTAGGGCATGGCGAGGCTGTGCGCCCCGCCCCAACTCCAACCGATGGCAAAGAGCTCGAGCGCCTCGACGAACGCGTCGATTTGCGCCGGGCTGTAGCGCGCATCGAAGATGACCGAGAACAGCCCGCCCGCGCCCGTGAACTCGCGCATGAACACCTCGTGCCCCGGGCAATCCTCGAAGGCCGGGTGCAGCACTGCTGCAATCTCTCCTCGCGTCTTGAGCCAGCGCGCCAGCGCAAGCGCCGTGCGGTCATGCGTTTCGAAGCGCGCCTTCATGCTCGGCAGGCTGCGCAAAACGAGCGAGCAGTCGTCGGCCGAGACACCGACGCCGAGACGCATGCGCGCTTGCTTGAGCTTCAAATGCAAGTCGCGATCGATCGTAATCGTCGCTCCCATGAGCACATCGCTGCCGCCCGATTGATACTTGGTCAATGCCTGAACCGAGATGTCGACGCCCAGTTCCAACGGACGGAAGGCGAGGCCCGCCGAGTAGGTGTTATCGATGGCGGTCACGACGTTACGCGTGCGCGCGGCCGCGGCGATCGCCCGCACGTCCGGTACTTCCATCGTCACCGAACCCGGCGCCTCGATCCAGATCAGCCGTGTATTGGGCCTGATGAGATCGGCAATCCCCGCGCCGACGAGCGGATCGTAGTAGCGAACCGTCACGCCGAAATCGCGCGCGAGCCATTCTCCGTGGTCCCGATTGGGCGAATAGACGTTATCGGGAATGAGCACGTCGTCTCCGGCCTTCACGATCCCGAAGTAGACATTCGAAATGGCGGCCAGACCCGACGGTTGCAGCAGTGCGTACTGCCCGCCCTCGATCGCGGCAATGCGCTGGGCGAGCGCCGCCGAAGTCGGCGTGGCATGCAGCCCGTAACGCCATTGCGATTCGTCGCGCCAATCGGCCGCGCGAACGGCCGCCAGATCGGGAAATACGACGGTCGACGCCCGCACGACCGGCGCGGCGAACGACGCAAAGCCGGGTGCGAGCTCGATGTCGGGATGGACGATGCGCGTTTGCGGCGCGCGCTGAGATTTCGAATCGGTCATGTTCGATTGATGATGGAAGAATAAAAAAGCGGCCCCTCGCCCTTCAAAGCCCTTCAAAGCCCTTCAAAGCCCTTCAAAGCCCTTCAAAGCCCTTCAAAGCCGCTCGAAGATCGCGGCGATACCCTGGCCGCCGCCGATGCACATCGTCGCGAGGCCGTAGCGCCCGCCGCTGCGAGCCAGTTCGTAGATCGTCTTGACCGCAATGATGGCACCGGTTGCGCCGATCGGATGCCCGAGCGAAATGCCCGAGCCGTTCGGGTTGACCTTGGCCGGATCGAAGCCGAGCTCGGCAGACACCGCGCAGGCCTGTGCGGCGAACGCCTCGTTTGCTTCGATCACATCGAGATCGCCCACTTGCAGCCCGGCGCGCTCGAGCGCCTGACGTGTGGCCGGCACGGGCCCAATGCCCATGTAGGCGGGGTCGACACCCGCGTGCCCGTACGCGACGAGCCGCGCGAGCGGCGCGATGCCGCGCGCCTTGGCCGTGCCATGCTCCATCAGCACGAGCGCGCCGGCGCCATCGTTGATACCCGATGCGTTGCCGGCCGTCACCGTTCCGCCCTCCCTCTGATAGACGGGCTTCAAGCGAGCGAGATCGGCGGCCGACGTGTCATGGCGAACGTGCTCGTCCGTATCGAAGATCGTTTCGCCTTTCTTGCCCTGCGATGCGATGGGCAGAATCTGATTGCTGAAGTAGCCTTCGCGGATCGCGCGCGAAGCGCGCCGGTGCGATTCGACCGCGAGCGCGTCCTGCATTTCACGCGTGATTCCGTACCGGCGGGCCACGTTTTCGGCGGTCACACCCATATGAAACGACTCGAACGGATCGTGCAGCGCGCCGAGCATCATGTCGACGAAGCGCGCGTCGCCCATGCGCTGCCCGAAGCGAGCGGCCGGCGCGATATAGGGCGCCCGGCTCATGCTTTCGGCACCGCCGGCAACGGCAATATCGGCATCGCCGAGCAAGATGCTTTGTGCGGCGGACACGATGGCCTGCAGACCCGAACCGCATAGCCGGTTGACCGTCATGGCCGGTGCGTGTTGCGCCACGCCGGCGTTGAGCGCCGCCACGCGCGCGAGATACATGTCCTTCGGCTCGGTTTGAATCACGTTGCCGAAAACGACGTGTCCAACGTCCTCGCCCGATACTCCCGCGCGGCGAAGCGCTTCCTTGACGACGCGCGCGCCGAGCTCGGTCGGCGCAAAGTCCTTGAGGCTGCCGCCGAAATCGCCGATCGCCGTGCGTACACCGCTCACTATCACCACTTCACGTTGCATTGCTGTCTCCGTAGTCTCGTGCAGTGGTCGGCGCTAAGCGGCACCGATGGCTACACTGGGTTGTCGGTACGATGCAGATACATCAAGGCAGCGAAGTGCGGCGAATGTCGGGGACCGGCGGGGAGCCGCCGTTCAGACTTCTCCCCATAGATCGTGGCTGTCTGCACCCGTGATCCGGACCGACACGAACTCACCGACCTTGTAGCGCTTCGACGCCTTCGTAGCCGGCGCGACGTAGACGACGCCGTCGATCTCCGGCGCGTCGGCAGCCGTGCGGCCGATCCCGCCTTCGGCATGAACCTCGTCGATGAGCACCTTGACCGTCTTGCCGACCTTGCGCGTCATGCGCTTGGCCGACACTTCCTCGGCCACTTCCATGAAACGCGCGCGGCGCGCCTCGCGGACTTCGTCGGGCAGCGCGCCATCGAGCTCGTTCGCACTCGCACCCTCGACAGGAGAGTACGCGAAGCAGCCGACGCGATCGAGCTCCGCGGCCCGAATGAATTCGAGGAGCGTCTCGAATTGCGCTTCCGTCTCGCCGGGGAATCCGGCGATGAACGTGCTGCGGATCGTGAGATCGGGGCACATGCGTCGCCAGGCCGCCACACGCTCCAATGTGCGTTCGGCGTTGGCGGGGCGCTTCATGCGCTTGAGCACCTGCGGATCGGCATGCTGGAACGGCACATCGAGGTAGGGCAGCACATGGCCCTGGTATGGCCCTTCGGCCATCATCGGAATGATCTCGTCGACGTGCGGGTACGGGTAGACGTAGTGCAGCCGCACCCATGCGCCGTACTGCGCGGCCAGCTCGCCGAGGGCGCCGACGAGCTCGGTCATGCGCGTCTTGACCGGACGGCCATTCCAGAAGCCCGTGCGGAATTTGACGTCGACCCCGTAGGCGCTCGTGTCCTGCGAGATGACGAGCAGTTCCTTGACTCCCGATTTGAAGAGATTTTCGGCCTCGAGCATGACTTCGGCAACGGGACGCGATACGAGATCGCCGCGCATCGACGGGATGATGCAAAAGCTGCAGCGATGATTGCAGCCTTCGGAAATCTTCAGATAGGCATAATGCCGCGGTGTCAGCTTGATGCCGGCCGGCGGAACCAGATCGACGAACGGATCGTGCGGTTTCGGCAAATGGCTGTGCACCGCCTGCATGACCTCGCCCACCGCATGCGGCCCCGTCACGGCCAGGACTTTCGGATGAACCTCTTCGATGAGGCCCGAGCCGCTCGCGCTTTTTTTCGCGCCGAGGCACCCGGTCACGATGACCTTACCGTTTTCGGTCAGCGCTTCGCCGATGGCATCGAGGCTTTCCTGCACCGCCTCGTCGATGAAACCGCATGTGTTGACGACCACGAGATCGGCGCCGTCGTAGGTGCCGGAAATCTCGTAGCCCTCCGCCCGCAGCTGCGTAATGATCTGCTCGGAGTCGACGAGGGCCTTCGGGCAGCCGAGCGAGACGAAACCGACCTTAGGGGCCGCAGGCGTAGGCATAGCCGCGGCGGGAGAAGAACTCTGGGGCATGTGATGGATCCAGCGATAACGGGAACGAATGGCGCGTAGCGGCGAACGGCTGCGAACGACGCGCGTTCCGGCCCGTTGTCCGATATGACGGGAAAACCGCGTATTGTACCGCGTCGCATCGACACCGGCTCGGCCCGACGCAACGCATTCACGCGCGCTCTGCGGTAACCTTTCTGAACTGCGCGGCCCCGGCCCGCCCCATCCTGCACGATTTTCCGCGGAGAAAAGCGATGCTCGATCATCCACGTCACATTCGAACCAGCAAGCTCGATATCGCCTACACCGACACGGGCCCGTCCGACGGTCCACCGGTTCTGCTGCTGCACGGCTGGCCCGATTCCGGGCGCGCCTGGCTCGGCATCGCCCCGCGGCTCAACGCCGCGGGATGGCGCACCATCGTGCCCGAATTACGCGGATTCGGCGCGACGCGTTTCCTGCGCGAGGACACGATGCGCGACGGTACGGGCGTCGCATTGGCACAGGACGCCATCGATCTGGCCGATGCGCTCGGTATCGCGCGTTTCGATGTAATCGGCCACGATTGGGGCGCTCGCGTGGCCTACACGCTCGGGGCGCTCTTTCCCGAACGCGTGAAGCGGATTGCGGCAATCGCGCTGGCCTTCCAGCCGAAAGGTGCTTTCGAGCTGCCGGACACGTTCGCTCAGGCGCGCCGCTTCTGGTATCAATGGTTCATGACGCTCGACGATGGCCCTGCCGCGGTGCGACGAGACCCGAAAGGCTTCGCCCGGATCCAGTGGGAAACGTGGTCTCCACCGGGCTGGTTCGACGACGCGGAATTCGAGGCGACCGCACGTGCCTTCGACAATCCCGACTGGGCGGAAATCACGCTCAACGGCTACCGCACGCGCTGGTGCACGGGCGACCCGACCGACCCCGATTACGAGCCGCTACGGTTGCGGCTCCATGCAATCGAAACGCTGGCGACACCTACGCTGATGATCCAGGGCGGCGCCGACGGGTGCGACGAACCGGAGCTTTCCGCCGGCCTGGAGCGCTATTTCACAGGGGGCTACCGACGCCTCGTGCTCGACGGAGTCGGGCATTTTCCGCCGCGCGAAGCGCCCGAAGCCGTCGCCGATGCGCTCATAGGACATCTGGGCTGAGGGTGGCCGGACGTTCGGGCGTCGAGCGCGGGTTACTTTTTCTCGGGCTCGGGCCCGGCGCCGCCCGGCTTGTTGAATGGAAACGTGCTGAACATGGTCTTCGCCTGGTTCTGCATCTGCTCTTGCAACTGGACGAACATGTTCTTCGACTGTTCGATGTAACTCGTCATCATGCCCTGCATCATCGGCGCCTGCATGTTCATGAACTGGGACCAGACTTCGGGGTTGAGCGCATTGCCTTCGTAGAGATTTTTCGATTGCTCGGTGAGCTTGTTCTGAATGTCGATGAAGGCCTGGATGTTCTTTTCGAGGTAGGTCCCCATCATGCCCTGCATCGCGTGCCCGTAAAAACGGATGATCTGCGAGAGCATCGACGACGAGAACATCGGCACCCCGCCGCTTTCCTCCTCGAGGATGATCTGCAGCAAAATGCTGCGCGTCAGATCTTCGTTGGTCTTGGCGTCGATGACCTTGAACTCCTCCTGCTCGAGCACGAGTTGCTTCACGTCGCTCAACGTGATGTAGGTGCTCGTCTCCGTGTCATAGAGCCGGCGATTCGGATATTTTTTGATGAATCGCTCGGCTGTTTTCTTTGTAGTCGACATGTACGCCTTCTTTATGAACGCAAACGCAGCGCAGTAATGGCGCCCGCGCGCCTGCCCGCGCAACGCGGGCAGGCCGGACCCCCGAAACCGAAACGCTCTGACGCGAAAAGCGGCCGGGGCGTGAAAGCCGGCCAGCCGCCCCCGCATCAGCCCATGTGCAAACCGCCATTCAACGAGAAGTCGGCACCCGTGGCGAAACCGGACTCGTCGGATGCGAGCCACGCCACGATCGACGCGATCTCGTCCGGCGTGCCGAGCCGGCGCACGGGAATCGTCGCAATGATCTTCTCGAGCACGTCGGAGCGAATCGACTTGACCATATCCGTTCCGATATAGCCTGGCGAAACCGTATTGACCGTCACGCCCTTGGTCGCCACTTCCTGCGCGAGCGCCATCGTAAAGCCGTGGATGCCGGCCTTCGCCGTCGAATAGTTGGTCTGGCCGAACTGCCCTTTCTGGCCGTTGACCGACGAAATATTGATGACGCGCCCGAAGCCGCGCTCGACCATTCCGTCGATGACCTGCTTCGTCACGTTGAACAGGCTCGTGAGGTTCGTATCGATGACCGCGGTCCAGTCTTCATGCGTCATCTTGCGAAACACGACATCGCGCGTAATGCCCGCATTGTTGACGAGGACGTCGATTTCGCCGACTTCGGCCTTGACCTTGTCGAACGCATCCTTGGTCGATTCCCAATCGCCGACATTGCCCTCCGAGGCGATGAATTCGAAGCCGAGCGCCTTTTGCTGCTCGAGCCATGTCACGCGGCGCGGCGAGTTCGGCCCGCAGCCGGCGACCACCTTGAAGCCCTGTTTGTGAAGGCGCTGACAAATACCGGTGCCGATGCCACCCATTCCGCCGGTTACGTATGCAATACGCTGACTCATGAATCACGCTCCATTTTCGTTTTCTGCAGGGCCCATGCGAGCCCCTCGTCTTCGCCGCCCGCCCAGGCGCGGCGCGCCGGCGGCCCTCATGCCGCCCGGCGTCAGACTCGCTCGACGGCCAGCGCGACGCCCATCCCGCCGCCGATACACAGCGACGCGAGGCCCCGCTTCGCGTCACGCTTTTTCATCTCGTGCAGCAGCGTGACGAGAATACGGCAGCCGGACGCTCCGATCGGGTGCCCGATCGCGATGGCACCGCCGTTCACATTGATCTTCGACGTATCCCAGCCCATTTGCTTGTGCACCGCTAGCGCCTGAGCCGCGAATGCCTCGTTGATCTCCATGAGGTCGAGATCGCCGACCGACCAGCCGGCGCGCTCGAGGCACCGGCGCGAAGCCGGCACCGGACCCATGCCCATGACCTTCGGGTCCACGCCCGCGTTGGCATAGGCCTTGATGCGCGCAAGCGGCGTGAGCCCCAGCGCCTCGGCTTTTTTGGCCGACATGACGAGCACCGCGGCCGCGCCGTCGTTCAGGCCCGATGCATTCGCGGCCGTCACCGTGCCCTCCTTCGAAAACGCCGGCTTCAGGCCCGCGAGCGATTCGGCCGTGACGCCGTGACGCACGAACTCGTCGGTCGCGAAGCGCACGGGCTCGCCCTTACGCTGAGGAATGTCGACCGGCACGATCTCGTCGTCGAACCGACCGGCCTTCTGGGCCGCCTCGGCCTTGTTTTGCGAGAGCGCCGCGAACTTGTCCTGCTCCTCGCGCGTGATCCCGTGCTCCTTGGCGACATTCTCCGCGGTGACACCCATGTGGTACTGGTTATACACGTCCCAGAGGCCGTCGACGATCATGGAATCCACGAGCTTCGCGTCGCCCATGCGAAAACCGTCGCGCGAGCCCGGCAGCACGTGCGGCGCGGCACTCATGTTTTCCTGGCCGCCGGCCACGACGATGTCCGCGTCGCCGGCGATGACCGCGTTGGCGGCCAGCATGACCGCCTTGAGTCCCGAGCCGCAGACCTTGTTGATCGTCATGCCGGGCACCGCGCTCGGCAGTCCCGCCTTGATGAGCGACTGGCGCGCCGGGTTTTGACCCGAGCCAGCCGTCAGCACCTGCCCCATGATCACTTCGCTGATCTGCTCCGGCTTCACGCCCGCGCGCTCCAGCACCGCGCGGATCACCGTCGCGCCGAGCTCGGGTGCCGCAATGCGCGCCAGCGAGCCGCCGAATTTGCCGACCGCCGTGCGGGCAGCCGATACGATCACTACGTCTGTCATTTGAAGCTCCTTCGAGCGAGGCGGCTCAAAGAACCGCAACTCGTCCAGTTGAAAACGATCGCGCCGAACATGACGCGATACCCGTCGTCGCGTGCGCGTCAGTCGCGCTGTTGCACATAACGCCCCGGCGCCGGCTCGATGACCGGATAACCGGCCGAGCCGAGCTGCGCACGGGGCTTCACTTTCTTGCCGCCGTACTGATCGAGCCAGGCGATCCATTCCGGCCACCAGCTGCCGGGCTTTTCGACGGCGGCACCGAGCCACGCGTCAGGATCGGCATCGAGCTCGCGCTCCTTCGTCTCGTGCGCCCAGTAGCTGCGCTTGCCTTTCGCGGGCGGATTGATGACCCCCGCGATGTGCCCAGACGCACCGAGCACGAACCGCTTCGGCCCGGTTAGCAGCGGCGCGGAGGCATAAGCGGTCCGCCAAGGCACGATATGGTCGTCTCGCGAACCGTAGATGAACGTGGGTACGTCGATGCGCGACAGATCGAGCGGCTCGCCGCATACGGTCAGCGCCCCGGGCTCGCGCATCTTGTTTTCCAGATACGTGTTGCGCAGGTACCAGACATACATCGGCCCCGGCAAATTCGTCGAGTCACTGTTCCAATAAAGCAGATCGAACGACGCCGGCGTGCGGCCCTTTAGATAGTTATCGACGACATAGTTCCAGACCAGGTCGTTCGGCCGCAGAAACGAGAATGCGTTGGCAAACTCGATGCCGCGCATGAGGCCCGGCGGCGTGCCGTTCGCCCCGCCGATCGTCCGCTCGCGCATGAGCACATGCGCTTCGTCGACGAAGACATCGAGCACGCCCGTGTCGCAGAAATCGAGCATCGCCGTGAGCAGCGTCATCGACGCCGCGGGATGCTCGCCGCGTGCCGCGAGCACGGCGAGCGCGGCCGCAATCATTGTCCCGCCGATGCAAAAACCGAACGTGTTGATCTGCTCGCGCCCGCTGACGGCCTTCACCACCTCGATCGCGGCGAGCACGCCATCCGTCGTGTAGTCGTCCCAGGTCTTTGCCGCGAGCGTCGCATCGGGATTGCGCCACGAGATCATGTAGACCTGGTGTCCGCACTCGAGCGCATAAGCCACGAGCGAACTCTCGGGCTGTAGATCGAGGATGTAGTACTTGTTGATGCACGGCGGCACCATCAAGAGCGGCCGCTCGAAAACGCTCTCGGTCCGCGGCTTGTACTGAATGAGCTGCATCAGCTCGTTTTCGAAGACGACGGCGCCTTCCGTCGTGGCGAGATTCTTGCCGACCACGAAGCGCGATTCGTCGCTTTGCGAGATTTTCCCGCGCTGCAGATCGGACAACAGGTTCATCACGCCCTGGCGAAGGCTCTCGCCGTGGCTCTCGAGCAGTGTTTTCTGCGCTTCGGGATTGAGCGCGAGAAAGTTGCTCGGCGAGGTGGCCGCGGTCCACTGCTGGACCGCGAAGCGAATGCGCTCGCGGGTCTTCGGATCGGTATCGAGCGCGTCGGCAAGCTCCTGCAGATAACGTGCGTTGAGCAAATACCACGCAGCCATGTACGCGAACGCCGGCGACGATTTCCATGCGTCGGACGAGAAACGCCGATCCGGCAATTCGGGCGCGGACAGACCGGGCGCGCCGAATTGCTTCATGAGTTCGAGGCACTCGCGCGAATAGTCGGCCTGCAGTTGCTGCAATCGCTGCGGCGGCACCGAAGCGACAGGCACCTTTAGCGTATCGAATGCCGGCGCGGCAGCACTGCCCATCCCGGGCGTCGCCCCGGGCATCGGTGGCATCATGAACGGGAACGGCATCGCAGTGCCGTTCATGGTCGCGCCCGCTGGGCCCGCGCCCGGCCGCGGCATCTTCTCGGCGAACGCGCGCCACGCGTTCATCCATGCATCGAACATTCGCTGGGCCTCGGCGGGGCCGGTTCCGGCCTGCTGCTCGCTCGTCGAGGAGGTGTCGGGATGAGAGGAAGCTGATGGACGTTTTGATGCAGACATACCCGCTTATGACCGGTGAGTCTCGGAAGACTGGTTGAAAGGCGGGTGTGAAGCGCGGTCGGGGCGAACCCTCATGACCTTCATGCGCTCACCCTTGCGAGCGGCCATTCTGTCTCCCAGGCGCAAAATATGTCAATGCTTGGGCCGATTTTGCCGCACCGCGATAAGTTTTTTATTATCGTTTTCCCGATATCGATTGATCGGGCCGAGCCTCCGGCCCGGCTTGGCGTTGCATGCGTCGGCCGCTCCCGGCTGTCGCCGGGCGTCCGCCAGCGCACGGACCGCCAGCGGCGTTCGTGCGCTACATCTTTGTGCAGCGCATTGCTGCTGCCGTTACGCTCGATCGGCAAGCCAGATCAGCGCGGCCATGCGCCCCGTCCTGCCGTCGCGGCGAAACGAGTAGAACCGCTCGCGCTCGGTGACCGTGCACGCCCCGCCGCCGCCCACTTGCGCCAGACCCAGCCGGGCCAGCCGTAAGCGCGCCAACGCATAAAGATCGGCCCAATACTTGCCCGGCGCGTTCTCGCGAGGTACGAACGCTCGCACCGTGGCCTCCGCGTCTCGGGCATCGCCGGCACCCTGCATGAACGCGTCGCGTACCTCGGCGCCAACCTCGAAAGCCCGCGGGCCGATGGCCGGACCGAGCCAGGCATGCAGCGAAGCCGTAGGAATCCCGGCCAGCTGCGCCACGCGCTCAGCCGCCTTTTCGACTACACCGGCCGCCAGACCCCGCCACCCCGCGTGTGCCGCACCGACCGCGCGGCCTGCCGGATCGCAAAGCAGCACCGGCAGACAATCGGCCACCATCACCGTACACGCCAGCCCCGTCGCAGCCGTGACGCACGCATCGGCGAGCAAGGGCTGCGCCGATGCCACCGCGTCCTGCGCGCTCGCCACCGCATCGCCGTGGACCTGATCGAGCCAGGCCACGCGCGCGCCGGTCAGCGCCGCGAGCCGCGCGCGATTTTCCGCGACCCGCTCCGGATCGTCCCCGGTATGCAACCCAAGGTTCAGGCCGCCATGCTGCTCGACGCCTTCGGCGAAGCGTCCATAGGGCGGCAGACTGACGCCGCCCGCGCGCGTCGTCACGAGTGCCCGCACACGCGGCGATACTTGCCACGAGGGCACCACGCAATCGGCCTGCGTCAATTCCGCGCGATTCATTCTGAGCCTTCCCTTCTCGTTTTCGTTAGCGATTGCGCATGGCGGGACCTCACTCGAGGTCATCGTCGGCGTCATCGAACTCGAACGTAACGGACTCGCCCGCTTGCCAGGCCTCGTCGAATCCGGCGTCCGTTGCATCGAGCGGCACCTCGGCCTCGGCGCCGAATCCCAATTCCCGTGCGAGCTCCGCCATATCGGCCGGCACTTCGGCGCGCCACTGCATTGCGCGCCCTGTTGCCGGATGAATGAGCCCGAGACGCCACGCATGCAGCGCCTGTCGCGCAAAACCACCCGGCAACGGAATGGTCGAACGCCTGCCGCGCGCGTTGCCGTAAAGCGGATCGCCCAGCAGCGGATGCCCGATATGCGCGCAATGCACACGAATCTGATGCGTGCGCCCCGTCTCGAGATCGCAATGCACCGCGGAGATGGGCTGCCGGTGCCAAAGCGTTTCATCGATCCGGCGAAAATGCGTGCGCGCGGGCTTGCCCGACGCCCCCGCAACCACGGCCATACGCTTACGCTCGCGGGGATCGCGTCCGATCGGCGCGTCGATCGTACCTTCGTCCGGCGTGGCGCCCCAGACCAGCGCGACGTAACGCCGCTTGACCGTGCGCGCCTGCAGTTGGCGAACGAGGTCCGTCTGCGCTTCGAGCGTGCGCGCGACGACCATCAGTCCCGAGGTGTCCTTGTCGAGCCGGTGCACGATCCCCGCACGGGGCAGCCCGGCCGCGGCCTCGCCGTAGCGATGCAGCAATCCGTTCAGGATCGTGCCGCTCCAATTGCCGGCGGCCGGATGAACGACGAGTCCGGCCGGTTTGTCGATGACGACGAGCGCATCGTCCTCGTAGACGATGTCGAGTTCGAGCGGCTCGGGCGCAAAAGCCAGTTGCTCGGGCAGCAGATCGGGTTCGAGCTCGATCACCGCATCGAGCGGCACCGCTTGCCGCACCTTCGACGGCATGCCGTTCACACGTACGCGACCAGCCTCCACCCAAGTTTGCAACCGGCTGCGGGAAAACTCGGGGAATACCCGGGCGAGCACCTTGTCGAGCCGTTCGCCGGCAAGCGCTGCCGGCACGCAGACGCTGCGCGGGGCCGGCGCGGCGATGCTCGCCATCGGCCGTGTGCGATCCCCCTCGGTGAGTGCACCGCCGAGGGCGTCGGCGCGGTCAATGCTTCGGCTATAATCGGCGCTTCGATCTTTGGAGCCGGGCTCGGCGCCTGAAGGACTTTTGCGGGTCATTAAAACTGGGTCACTGAGTGAGACTGATAGCTAGGAAGCATGGAGAAATGCGGCAAGCCTCGAACACCATGATGCGATCGGCCATTCGCGCGGCCGGGCACGCACTCGAAAGCACCGCCCGGCGCGCCGCCCGGCCCGCGGCAGCGAGCCTCTCGCTGGCGGCCGCGGCGTTGATCGTGACGGGTTGCCACGGCCTGCCCCAAAAGACCGACGAGACGGTGACCTGGTCGAACAACAAATTATACTCGGAGGCGCAAGACGCCCTCACGGGTGGCGACTGGGGCAAGTGCGCGAAATACTTCGAAGCGCTGCAAGGCCGCGATCCGTTCGGCCACTTCGCGCAACAGGCTCAGATCAATGTTGCGTACTGCAACTGGAAAGACAACGAAGCGGCGGCGGCGGACCAGGCTATCGACCGCTTCATCAAGCTGCATCCCGATCATCCCGATGTCGCCTACGCGTACTATCTGAAAGGGATGATCCACTTCAATGACGATCTCGGTCTGTTCGGACGATTCTCCGGGCAGGACATGAGCGAGCGCGATCCGAAATCGCTGCGCGAGTCGTATGACGCGTTCAAGATCGTCGTCGACAAATACCCGGATAGCAAATACGCCCCCGATGCGGCGGCGCGCATGCGCTATATCGTCAATGCTCTCGCCTCGTATGAAGTCCATGCGGCCGACTACTACTACCGGCGCGGCGCCTATGTCGCTTCGATCAACCGTGCTCAGCGGGCGCTCAAGGAATACAAGAACGCGCCGGCGATCGAAGATGCGCTGCATTTGATGATGCTGTCGTACACGAAGCTCAATGAGCCGCAGCTCGCCGAAGATTCGCGCCGGGTGTTGGCGGCAACATTCCCCGACAGCCCCTATATCACGGGTCGCCCGCGTCCGGGCACGAAGAAGGCCTGGTGGCAGATCTGGTGAAGATTCGCGCGGGGGTGAAACGAGCGCCGCCGCGTCAACGCGGCGCGCTCTCCCAGCGTGTACCGAATGGATGCAACTGAGCGATCCGGCTGTTGCGGCAAGGCTATGACGCTTCGGCGTCGCGTACGGCATCCTGCGTTGGCTCGGCAAAGAACTCCCGCACGACTTCGATCTCGCGCGTACGCTTGAACGGCGGCAGGCTCTGCCAGATGCGCTTGCCATAGGGCTTCTCGACGAGGCGCGTGTCGCAGATCATCAACACGCCCCGATCGGTTTCCGCCCGGATGAGCCGCCCCGCCCCTTGCTTCAGCGTAATCACGGCCTGCGGTACCTGATGGACCGCGAACGGGCTCAAACCTTTCTTCGTCAGGACGTCGAGCCGGGCCGACAACACCGGATCGTCGGGTGGCGCGAAAGGCAACTTGTCGATGACGACGAGCGACAGCGCATCGCCGCGCACATCGACGCCCTCCCAGAAGCTTTGACTGCCCACGAGAATCGCATTGCCGTACGCACGGAAACGATCGAGCAATTCCGTGCGGCTCGCGTCCCCCTGCGTCAATAGCGGCGTCGACCAGCCACGGGTCTCGATGACGTCGCGCAGCTTGGCCGCGATGCGATCGACGGCACGCAGCGTCGTGCAGAGCACGAAGACGCCGCCGCCGGCCGCTTCGATGGCAGGCAGCGCCGCATCGAAGACGGCATCGGTAAACGCCGGCGACGACGGTTGCGGCAAATTGCGCGGCACATAAAGCAGCCCTTGCGTGCCATAGTCGAACGGGCTCGGCAACGTCATCGAACGCTTGGCGTCGAGACCCATCTGCGCCGCATAGTGGGTGAAATCGCCACGAACCGAAAGCGTCGCCGACGTAAAGATCCACGCCCTCGGCACCCCTGCGCGCTGCTTCGCGAAAATGGGCGCCACTGAAAGCGGGGTCTCGTGCAATTGAACGCTGTGCGAGAACACCTCGACCCAGTGAATGCGATCGTCGGCATGCTCGGACGCGGCTCTCGGCTCTCGGCTCGCCGAAGCGGTTCGTTCGGCGTCGGCTGCAGGCGTTGGCGCAGCGATCCAGCGCGCCAATTGATCCTGCAGCTCGCGGGCGCGCCGCAGGCAGGCACCGAGCGATTCGGCGCGCTCGGCCTGTGCCGCCAGTGCCTGAGCCAGCGTATCGAGCGCCGCATCGAGTGCATCGAGCGCCGCGTAAAGCGGATGGGTCTCGCCGAGCTGGGCCGCGGAGACTCGCAGCGAATCTTCCCTGAACGTTAGCCGGACGTCGCGCGCCGCGCGCTCGAGCGCGGCGCCGAGTTTGACCCATTCCACGGCATCGCGCGCATGGACGAGCCCTTCGGCGACCGTGTCGCGCGCGAGCTCGAGCAATTGCGCCGTGGAAAGCGTTTCGCCGAAAAACAAGGTGGCCGTTTCCGGCAATTGATGCGCTTCGTCGAAGACGATCGTATTGGCTGTCGGCAACAGCTCGGCCATGCCGGTATCGCGCAACATGATGTCGGCGAAAAACAGATGATGGTTCACGACGACGATATCGGCCTGCTGCGCCTCGCGGCGCGCCTGCATGACGAAGCAGTCCTTGTAGTTCGGACACTCCTGCCCGAGGCAGTTTTCGCGTGTCGAAGTCACCATCGACCAGACCTGAGCCGTCTCGGGCACACTCGCTAGCTCCGCCTTGTCGCCCGACTTCGTGATCTTCGCAAAGCGGACGATGTCCTGCAAATAGGCCGTCTCCTGCCGCGAAGGCAGCCGCCCGTTATCGGCGGTACGCTGCAGGTAGTAGTGGCACAAGTAGTTGGCGCGCCCCTTGAGCATGGCGACGCTGACCGGCACCGCGAGTGCGTCGCGGACGGTCGGAATGTCGCGTGCGAAGAGCTGGTCTTGCAAGTGCTTCGTACCGGTCGAAATGACGACCTTGCCGCCCCAGAGCATCGCGGGGACAAGGTAGGCAAAGGTCTTCCCGGTACCCGTGCCCGCCTCGACGATCAGCGTGTTCTCGCCGCTGTCTTCTCCGTCCGAAACGCTGCCGGTCTCGTCGACTTTGCCCGGGTCTCCGCCTTGCGGGTTGCCCTCGCCCGAGAGGCGCCTCGCCGGCCGGCGCTGCAACTCGAACATCGCGGGCTCGGGGAGCGCGCGCGCCGACGCTTCCATCGTCGCCGCCACGGCGCGCGCCATTTCGATCTGGGATGCTCGCGGCCTATAGCCGTCGATGGCGCGGGCGAGCACACCGTCGGCCGCGAAAATCGCGTCGAGCTCGGCCCCGCGCTTCGCGCTCAATGCGATGGCAGTGTCTCGCTGCGGTGCACCGGTGCGCCCCGCGGCGTTCGAAGATTGATCCGGCGATGAATTCAAGGCAAGCGATTCCTGCTCCGTCCGGCGTCAAGTCGCAGCGCCGGCGCCCGCCCGACGGTCGCTCATGCGTGCTTGTCCGGTTCAAGCTGCAATTGCAGCAGCATGATGTTGTCTTTGACCTTGAGCTTGCGCTTTTTCAGGCGCCGCAGCTCGAGGTCGGAAATATCCGATGAGTCCGACAATCTGTCGATCATGCGATCGAGTTCACTGTGCTCCCACTCCAACTGCACGATGCGGTCGCGTAAAGCGCTCGTGGTGATCGCGTGATGGCCGCGCATGGTCCGCCTCCTCGGTCGATAGGCGCTCGCCCGCCTCGCGGCGGTCTTCACCTGAGGTTGCCGTCCAGCAAAAACGCGTCGCGTCAGTCGCTCTCCTGCTGCTCCTTTTGCAACTGCTTTTGCTGCTCCTGCTGCTGCAACTGCTCCTGCTGTTTTTCCTGCGCTTTTTGCGCCGCCTGCTTCTGGCGCGCCTCCACGTCCGCCTTGTGCTGCGCGGCATCCGTCTGCTTCTGTTCGAAGCGCTGCGCGCGCTCGGCGCGCTCGCGCGCATCTTGCGCCGCCTGGCGCCGCGCATCGTCGAGCTTGCGCCGATAGTCGGCCTGTTTGCGATCGTATGCCGCTTGATTCGCGGCGCGCTCCGGCGCTTGCGCTCCTCGGCGCGCCTCGTCGAGCGCATGCTGGCGCTGCTTGTCCTCGAACGCCTCGGCGTTGCGCGCATCCGCTGCGGCCCGTTGCGGCGCGTCGGCAGCCTCGCTCGCCGCCTTCAACGCCTCGCGCTGATCCCGCTCCTGCGCGTGCGCCGCGCGCCGTTCGCCGTTGAGCGCGAGCTGCTCGGCCTGGATGCGGGCCTGCACGGCGCGCATTTTGTCGCGCGCGCGCCCGAGGCACGCGTTCACGAAGAATTTCGAATAGCAATCGTGCACGGCCACGCCGTACGCGTAATCGTTCTGAGCCCCGCGTTCATCGAGCGCCTTTTGACGCGCGTCGAAATCGCTCGTGGCCGCGGCATTCGCCGAGGCTTGCGCCTCGGGCTTGCCTGCCGTCCCATCGACGCGCTGCGGCGAAGAACCAGCGGAAGACCCTTCGGCCACCGACGGTTGCGCCGCCAGCGCGAGCGGACAAACGACGATCGCCGCGGCCAATCCGGCAGCGCGCACGAAGGCGGGAAAACGGGAAGTCTGCAACGTGTTGGACAGGGACTGGAACATGAGCGAAATTCTAACACTCGGGGATTCGCCGCCGATCATTTATGGCAAAATGCGCCGCTCCAGCAACCCGGCTTCGCACCCGCCTTGCAGCTGCTTCGGACCTATTTCGGCCCCGTTTCACGCGGCTCGGCGCGGCCCGCACGGCCCTGCAGCCCAACGCCTCTATGACGGACACCGTAGCACTGAAGATCGTACAGCGCATCGCCACCGAATTGACTGTTCAGCCGCGCCAGGTCGCGGCCGCCGTACAACTGCTCGACGAAGGCGCAACCGTCCCGTTCATCGCGCGCTACCGCAAGGAAGTCACCGGCAATCTCGACGATACGCAGCTTCGTCAGCTCGAAGAGCGGCTGCTTTACCTGCGCGAGATGGAAGAGCGCCGCGCCACCATCCTCGCGAGCATCGAAGAGCAAGGCAAGCTGACCGACGAGTTGCACACCGCGATCGTCGCGGCCGACAGCAAGCAAGCGCTCGAAGACCTGTATCTGCCCTATAAGCCGAAGCGTCGCACGCGCGCGCAAATTGCGCGCGAAGCCGGGCTGGAGCCGCTCGCGCAGGCGCTGCTCGAGGACCCGCGTCTCGATCCGCAACAGGAGGCCGCCCGGTACGTCGATGCCGAAAAAGGCGTGGCGGATGTCAAGGCCGCACTCGACGGCGCGCGCGACATTCTGTCCGAGCAGTTCGGAGAGCGCGCCGAACTGCTCGGCAGGCTGCGTGAATACCTGCAAGAGCGCGGCATCGTTTCGTCGACGGTCGTCGCCGGCAAAGAGAACGAAGAAGGCGAGAAGTTCCGCGACTACTACGACTACTCCGAGACGCTGAAAACCGTGCCGTCGCACCGCGCGCTGGCGCTTTTCCGCGGGCGCAACGCCGGCATCCTGATGGTCAAGCTCGGGCTCGGCGCTGAGCTGGACGCCGAAGTGCCGCACCCATGCGAAGCCATGATCGCGCGTCACGTCGGCATCGCGAACCAGGGGCGCGCGGCCGATAAATGGCTCGCCGATGTCTGCCGCTGGTGCTGGCGCGTGAAAGTCCAGCCCCATCTCGAGAACGAACTGCTGACGCAACTGCGCGAAACCGCGGAGCATGAAGCCATTCGCGTTTTCGCCCGCAATCTCAAAGACCTGTTGCTGGCCGCGCCGGCCGGCCCCAAGGCCGTGATCGGGCTCGACCCGGGTCTGCGCACGGGTGTGAAAGTCGCGGTCGTCGACCGGACGGGCAAGCTGCTGGCAACGGATACGATCTACCCGCACGAGCCGCGCCGCGACTGGGACGGCTCGCTCGCGAAACTTGCGCGCATTGCCGCGCAAACGCAAGCGGAGCTGATCAGCATCGGTAATGGCACGGCGTCGCGCGAGACCGATAAGTTGGCGAGCGAGCTCATCAGCCGCCATCCCGAGCTGAAGCTTCAGAAAATCGTCGTATCCGAGGCGGGTGCGTCGGTCTACTCGGCCTCGGAGCTGGCGGCCAAGGAATTCCCCGATCTCGATGTCTCGCTGCGCGGTGCCGTCTCGATTGCCCGTCGTCTGCAGGATCCGCTCGCCGAACTCGTCAAGATCGAGCCGAAAGCGATCGGAGTCGGCCAATACCAGCATGACGTCAATCAGCGCGAACTCGCCCGCTCGCTCGATGCCGTTGTCGAAGACTGCGTGAACGCGGTCGGGGTCGATGCGAATACCGCTTCGATCGCCCTGCTCGCTCGTGTCTCGGGCCTGAATGCCACGCTCGCTCGCAACATCGTCGAGTTCCGCGATGCCAACGGTCCCTTTCCATCGCGAGAGCATCTGCGCAAGGTCCCACGTCTTGGCGACAAGACCTACGAGTTGGCGGCCGGCTTCCTGCGTATCAACGGTGGCGAAAATCCGCTCGATCGATCGTCGGTGCACCCCGAGGCCTATCCCGTCGTCGAACGGATTCTCGCGAAGATTCGCAAGGACATCGACGTGGTGCTCGGCAATCGCGAGGCCCTCGCCGGTCTAAGCCCGGCCGAGTTCGTCGACGAGCGCTTCGGCTTGCCGACCATACGCGATATCCTCGCTGAGCTCGAGAAGCCCGGCCGCGATCCGCGGCCCGAGTTCAAGACCGCGACTTTCCGCGAAGGCGTCGAGAAGATCTCCGATCTCGCACCGGGCATGGTCCTCGAAGGCGTGGTGACGAACGTCGCGGCGTTTGGGGCGTTCGTCGATATCGGCGTGCATCAGGACGGCCTCGTGCACGTCTCGGCCCTGTCGACCAAATTCGTGAAGGATCCGCACGAAGTCGTGAAAGCAGGCCAAGTCGTGAAGGTCAAGGTCCTCGATGTGGATGTGAAGCGTCAGCGCATCGCGCTGACGATGCGACTGGCCGACGATGCGGCTCCCGTGCGCAGCGGCGGCCCGACCGGCGAGCGCAGCGCAGGCCAGGCGAACGGAAACGGACGCAACACGGTCATGCGTGGCCAGCGTACGCGCGACGAGCAACCGGCGGGCGCGATGGCGGCCGCATTCGCGAAATTGAAGCAGCGCTGACGCGCTCACGAAAAGCGTCGCATCCCGCGCGGCGCCTAACGGAAAATGCCCGTGTCGAAGCCAGACACGGGCATTTTTGCATCACGAGCCCGCCGCGCCGCCTTCGGCGTCGGGCAAGCCGCCGCTCAAATCTCGATCTTCGTGCCCAATTCGACGACCCGATTGGCCGGAATACTGAAGAAGTCCGTGGGCTTGGCCGCGTTCTGGTGCATCCAGGCGAACACGCGCTCGCGCAGAATCGACATACCGGGCAACTGTGTCGGCACGACCGTTTCGCGGGCGAGGAAAAACGATGTATCCATGAGTTCGAACGTCATCCCGTACAGCCTGCTGATTTCCGAGAGCACCGCTTTCACATCGGGCGTTTCGTTGAACCCGTAAGCGGCCTTCACCAAGAACAAGCCGCCGCCCTCGTCTTTGATCGTGACGCGCTCGTCGTCCTTGACGTATGGGATATCGAGCGTGACGAATGTCAGAAACAGCGTGCGCTCATGCAGCACCTTGTTGTGCTTGAGATTGTGTAGCAGGCTGACGGGCACGAGCGTATCGCTGCCCGTCAGATAGATCGCCGTGCCCGAGACCCGATGCGGCGGGTGTGCGAGCAAGCCCTGCAGGAACGGCGCGAGCGGGATGCCGTCCGCGGCGGTGCGCTCCTTCACGAGCAAACGGCCCTTGTGCCAAGTCATCAGCAGGAAGAAGAGCAATGCGCCGATGCCGAGCGGCAGCCAGCCGCCTTCTGCCACCTTCAGCAGGTTCGCACCGAAAAAAGCGAGGTCGACGACGATGAAGGTTGCGATGATCAGCGCAACGAGCAGTTTGTTCCAGTTCCACACTTTGACCATCACGACGCAAGCCAGCACCGTCGTAATGACCATCGTCGTCGTCACGGCGATGCCGTATGCCGCCGCGAGATTATCGGAGCTCTTGAACCCGATGACGATCATCAGGATCACGAAGAGCAGCATCCAGTTCACGACGGGAACATAAATCTGACCGATTGCAAGATCCGAAGTATGGAGGATCTTCATGCGAGGAACGTAGCCGAGCTGAATGGCCTGGCTCGTGAGCGAATAAGCACCGGAGATGACGGCCTGCGAAGCAATGACCGTTGCGATGGTCGAGAGCACGACGAGCGGCAGCGTGGCCCAGTCGGGCGCCATGAGAAAGAACGGATTCGCGAGCGCGCTATGATCGTGCATGAGCAGCGCGCCCTGCCCGAAGTAGTTCAGCACCAGCGAAGGCATGACGATGCAATACCAGCCGACCCGGATCGGCTTCGCGCCGAAATGACCCATATCGGCATACAGTGCCTCCGCGCCCGTCAGCACGAGAAACACCGAGCCGAGCACCACATACGCCTGCAGAAGATGGCGGCTCATGAATGTCATCGCGTAGTACGGATTGAGCGCGGCGATGATGCCGGGTTCGCGAATCACATGCGCCACACCGAGGACGGCCAGCGTCAGGAACCAAACGACCATGATCGGCCCAAAGAGCTTGCCGACCAGCGACGTGCCGTGCCGTTGAATCCAGAAGAGCGCGACGAGGATCACGATTGTGATCGGAATGACGAGATGCGAGAGCTGAGGTGTGGCAACCTCGAGACCTTCGACGGCGGACATGACGGAAATGGCCGGCGTGATGACCGCATCGCCGTAGAACATGCAAGCGCCGAAGATGCCGAGCATCAATAAGGTGGACGAGGTCCGCCCCTTGCTCGTAAACGGGCGAAGCGAGAGCGCCATCAGCGCGAGCACACCGCCTTCGCCGTTGTTGTCGGCCCGCATGACGAACAGAACGTACTTGATCGAGACGACAACGACTATCGCCCAGAAAAGCAGCGAAATAACGCCAAGAATCGACGCATCGGTCAATGGAATGCCATGCGACTCGCTGAATGCTTCCTTGAGCGCATACAGCGGGCTCGTGCCGATGTCGCCGAATACGACGCCAATGGCGGCCAGCGCAAGCGCAGGCAAGGATTGCTGGCGGATATGATCGTGGCCGTTATCAGTCATAGGCGAACAAAGGTAGAGCGGATCAGCGGGCAGCGAGCGCTATTCTAGCGGTGCTTGCATGGCGCGCACATACAAAAAAGCGGAGCCGGTCGACTCCGCCGCCATGCGACTCGTTCGCATCCGCGTTTTTTCGCCCCCGGGCACGTTATGTGCCGGATGGCGACCCGGCCGTGCCGCGTTTGATCCACGCGGCAAGATTGTGAGGACGCACGGTGTCCCACTCCTCGAACGGCTGATGGATCCACGGGTTCGTTGGCAGATACTGCACGAAGTAATCGGGCTTCACCTGCGAGCAGCCCTTGTACCAGAGCACGGCCGAGCGCACGGCCGTGACGGCCGGATACCGCTCTTTCAGGTGTTGCTGAACCCGCGCAAGCGTCACGCCCGAATCGACGAGATCGTCGACGAGCAGCACGTTGCCCGACAATTCGCCGCGCGTCATCGTGATGTACTGCGCGATGTCGAGCTCGCCTTGTTGCGTACCCGCTGCCTCGCGGTACGAGCTCGTTGCAAGAATGGCCAACGGCAAATCGTAGATGCGAGAGAGCTGATCGCCTACACGCAAGCCGCCGCGCGCGAGACACAGGATCTTGTCGAATGTCCATCCGGAATCGTGCACCGCGAGAGCGAGCATTTCGATCAGCCGGTGGTATTCGTCCCAGCTGACCCAAAGGTTCTTCTCGTCGTTGCGCGCATCCGCCATCGAGAATGTCGTCATGTCCCGCACCGCCCGTTACACCTTGAACGGATGACGCAGGAGGATCGTTTCATCCCGGTCCGGTCCGGTCGAGACCATGTCGATCGGCACGCCCGCCACTTCCTGAACACGCGTCAGATACGCCTGCGCAGTCGCCGGCAGCTCGCTCCACTGCGTGATCCCGATCGTGCTCTCCTTCCAGCCGCCGAACGTCTCGTAGACCGGCTCGCAGCGCGCCACCTCGGCGGCACCACGCGGAAGCAAATCGACATCCTTGCCGTCGATCTTGTAGCCGACACACAACTTCACTTCGTCAAGCCCGTCGAGCACATCGAGCTTCGTCATGCACAGCCCCGAGACGCCGTTGATCTGAATCGAGCGGCGCAGCGCGGCGGCGTCCAGCCAGCCGGTGCGACGCGGTCGCCCCGTCACCGAGCCAAATTCCTTGCCGACGTTCGCGAGCGTCACACCGACCGACTCCTGCCGCTGCGGATTGTCCGCATCATAGAGTTCGCTCGGGAACGGCCCCGCGCCCACGCGGGTGCAGTACGCTTTCGTGATCCCGAGGATGTAATGAAGCTTTTGCGGTCCGACGCCTGCGCCAGCGGCAGCGGCACCGGCCACGCAATTACTCGATGTCACGAACGGATAGGTACCGTGATCGATGTCGAGCAGCGTGCCTTGCGCACCCTCGAACAGCAGGTTGCGCCCCGCGGCGTTTTCGTCGTACAAGCGACGCGATACATCGGTGACCATGGGCCCGATACGTTCGGCGTAGCCGAGCATCGTGTCGAGCGTTTGCTGGAAATCGACCGCCGGAGCACCGAGATACTGGGTCAGCACGAAATTATGAAAATCGAGGTTGTCCCGCAGACGTTCGGCGAACGCGGCCGGGGCAAACAGATCCTGAACGCGCAACGCGCGCCGGCCTACCTTGTCTTCATACGCGGGGCCGATGCCGCGGCCCGTCGTGCCGATCTTGCCGGCGCCTCGGCGCAGCTCGCGCCCCTGGTCGATGGCAACGTGGTACGGCAGGATCAGTGTGGCCGCTTCGGAGATGAACAGGCGCCGCCGCACATCGAGGCCGGCCGCTTCGAGCTCTTCGATTTCCTTGAAGAGCGCCTCCGGCGAGAGCACGACGCCATTGCCGATATAGCAGGCCACGTCCGCACGCATGATGCCCGACGGGATCAGACGCAGGATGGTTTTTTTGCCACCGATGATGAGCGTATGGCCGGCGTTATGACCGCCCTGGAAACGCACGACGCCTTGCGCGTGGTCCGTCAGCCAGTCGACGATCTTGCCTTTGCCTTCATCACCCCATTGAGTCCCGACCACGACGACGTTGCGTCCCTGGGCTGCGTTCACTGCACTGGCAGACATGTTGATTCTTGAGCTGGTTAAAAACGTATTCTACCCATGTTCGCCGGGCGTTCCGACTTTTTCGTTTCGCGTCAACGGCATGGGATTCTTGGACGATGCGGCACCGCTCGCGGTGCGCACGGCTTAGGGTCGCAGCACCTCGACTACCCACGCGCCGTCGCGCTCGATCAGCACGCGATCACAGGCGAATTCGTCGAGGTCGTGATCGTGGCCCGGCAACGCCTGAATGACGATTTCGCCCGCATCGCGCAGCGCGGCGACGCTGGCACGCAACGCGTCGTCATGCCGCCACGGTGCCAGGATCGCGCTGCTGCGCGCCTGGGCCGGCAAAATCCGGGCAAGCTCGCGCAGATCGAGCGAAAAACCGGTCGCCGCGCGCGCGCGCCCGTACGCCTGACCGACATGGTCGTAGCGCCCGCCCCGTGCAACGGCATTCGATACGCCATCCACATAAGCGGAAAACATGACACCGCTGTGATAGGCATAGCCACGCAGATCGGCCAGATCGATCGTCACTTCGGCTCCCTCGACTTGCGCCGCGAGGAACGTCAAGTCATCGAGCGCCTGTGCGATATCGGGCCATTGCGGCAAACGCTGCCGCGCCTGGTCCAGCACCGATGCGTCGCCATAGAGCGAAGGCAATAGCCGCAGCGCGTCGCGTATGGGTGCGTCGAGTCCCTCCGTGAGTTCGTCCAGTCGGGCGACGTCCTTGCCTGCGAGCGCCTCGTAAAGCGTCTCGCCCATGGCCGCTGCGGCCGGCTCGCGCGCGAACAACGCGGCGAGTACGCCGGCATGGCAAAGGTCCAGCCGGACCTTGCCGAACCCGGCCAGCCGCATGGCATCGAGCATCAGCTGCTGAACTTCGACATCGGCTTCCAGTCCTGCGTGACCGTAGATCTCGGCACCTACCTGGATCTGCTCGCGCGTCGCGTGCAGCCCGCGCGGCCGGGTATGCAACACACTGCCCGCGTAACACAGCCGCGTAACGCCCTGCCGATTCAGCAGATGCGCATCGATGCGCGCCACCTGGGGTGTCGTATCGGCTCGGAGTCCCAGCGTGCGACCCGATAACTGGTCGACAAGCTTGAACGTGCGCAGATTGAGGTCGGCGCCGCCGCTCGTGAGAAGCGATTCGAGATATTCCAGCAGCGGCGGCATCACCAGCTCATAGCCGTAGGCGCGAAATCGATCGAGCAGCGCGCGGCGCAACTCCTCGATCTTTCGCGCTTCCGACGGCAGCACATCGGCAATATTCTCGGGAAGCAGCCAGGTCGACATTCGGGTGAGTCCTACGACATTGATGGATAACGCGCGGCCTCATGTGGCCACGAGAAGCAACACGAGACCCAACGCCATGACGATGAGCCCGCCGACGCGAATATGATGCGCCGGGCGTGCCGCAATTTTACGGAACGTCTCCCGCCATGCAGTCGGGAATACGAACGGGAACATGCCCTCGATAATGAGCATCAACGCGACCGCAAGCAGTAACGAGCCAGCCATGTCCATACGCTTTCAGCCGCGGACCGATGAGCGCGGCGTCCCCTCTTGTCAGTGTTTTTTCGGCGCAGCCTCGGCGCGGGTGGCCGTTTCGGCATTGCCGCCGGAGTTGCGCATGAAGCGGAAAAACTGGCTGTCCGGATCGACGACGATCACGTCGTTCGGCTTGAACACCGCCCGGTAGGCCTGCATGCTCTGATAAAACTCATAGAAACCCGGGTCCCGGCTGAACGCGTCCGCCGCGATTTCCGCGGCTTTTGCATCGCCTTGACCCTTGATCGTCTGGGCCTGTTTGTATGCGTCGGCCAGCACGGTCTGGCGCTGCCGGTCGGCGTCCGCCTTGATCGCCTCCGCCTGCGCGGCACCGTCCGCGCGTGCGGCGCTTGCCGCCTGTTCGCGCTCCGCCGCCATGCGTTTGTAGACGGTGTCGGACATGTTGCCGGGGAAATCGACGCGCACGAGTTGCAGATCGACGACATCGATACCGAGCGAGCGGGCGCCGTTTGCCATCGCCTCGCGGGCACTCGACGCAATCTGAGTCTGATGCGAAAGCGTATCGGTCAGCGTGCGCTTGCCGAGCGCATCGGCGAGCGCCTCACGCGCGAGCGCGCTCAGACGCTCGGGTGTGCTTTGCAGATCGCCCCCGGTCGTCGCAAACAGCTTGAGCGGCTCGACGACGCGATACTTCAGGAGCGGACTGACGAGCAGATCGCTTTTGTCCGACGTCGTGTAGCGATCGGGATTGCCGGCATCGACGGTCTGGATGCGCATATCGATGCGCACCGCCGCTTGAATGGGCGTGGGCAGCTTGAAATGCAGGCCGGGGCCGACGACCGTCGGGTCCGCCTGGCCACGCGAATAGACGATGCCGACATGCCGCTGATCGACGACCACGAGCGTGGATGCGCCCGCGAACAGCAGCAAGACGACGACGATGACGAGCGCAACGATACGGTTCATGATCGGGCGCCCCTCATTGCTGCAACTCGTCTTCGCGCGAGCGGCTTCGGAACCCGTCGCGTGAACGCATCGCGTCGCTCGCGGCGGCCGCGCGGCTCGCGGGACTGGCGACGGCCGGGGCAGCCGCCGAAGCGCCCTGTGTGGGCGCCGCGGCAGACGATGCGGGTGCTGGCGCGCCCGGCGCCGCCTGAGCATCGCCCGCGCCACGTGCCTTCGCCTCGATCAGCTTGTCGAGCTGCAACTGGACGACGCTCGAACCCGCTTTCGTGTCGACGAAAACCTTGGTCGTATTCGAATAGATGTCACGCATGGTATCGAGATACATTCGCTCGCGCACGATGGCGGGCGCCTTGGCGTACTGGGCATAAACCTGAGAGAAACGATCCGCATCGCCTTGCGCCTGCGTCACCACGCGCTCGGCATAGGCCTTGGCGTCATCGAGCGAGCGAGCGGCATCGGCTTGCGCGCGCGGCAGAACTTCGTTCGCGTACGCCTGCGCTTCGCGCTTCATGCGCTCGCGATCGTCTTTCGCCCGAAGCGCGTCGTCGAACGCCGCTTGCACCTGCTGCGGCGGCTCGATGCTCTGAATCGTCACACCGGCAACGGTCAGCCCCGCGCGATACAGGTCGAGCGAGCGCTGAATCGCCGCGGTCAACTGCTGGCTCAGTCGATCGCGATTTTGATCGAGCAGCGCCTGCGTGCCGCTCGCGCCGACAATCGCTCGCGCCGCCGCTTGAGCGGCCTGCGTGACGCTGCGATCGGGGTCGACCGCGTGAAAGAGGTAGTCGGTCGGCGATTTCACCTGGTATTGCACGCTGAAGCGCACGTTGAGGATGTCGCCATCTCTCGTGAGCATCGAGGCATCCATCAGGTTGCCGTCGTTCACGGCGTTGCGCCGGCCGACTTCAATGGAGCGGATCTCCGATACGTTGACGATTTCGCTCGTCTCGAACGGATACGGCGAGCGCAGATGGACACCGGGCCCGACCGTCCTGCGCAATTTTCCGAACTGGAGCACGACGCCGGTCTGGCCATCTTGTACGACGAAAACGCCACTGCCGATGTAGATCGCCACGAGTACGCCGATGACGATGCCGACACCCACGCGCGCTGCGCGCCCATTATCGGGTCGGCGCTCGCCCGGCCCTGGGCCGCCGCCCTTGCCGCCGAAAAGCCGCGAAAGGCGCCGATTGAATTCGCGCCACATCTCGTCGAGATCGGGCGGACCTTCGCCGTTGCCGCGCCCGCGATTCGGCTCGTTCGGACGCTGCCGGTCGCCGTTGCCGTCGCTGCGCCCCCAACGAGGGTCGCTGATGGAAAGAATGGCGCGCGCACGCATCCAGAAACTCCGCTCGTTGTATTCGTTCACCTGTGTTCGTTCGCTCGAGTTGGGAGAGCCGGTCAATGCAGATCGGAACGGCGCACAACCGCCATTCCGTCCAGCCGCGGTACGTCGAAATCTTTGTGCTCGTCCGCCGCTGCCTGGGGTTCCGGCAGCGCCCGCCCGGTGTCTGGGAGATGTTCTGAGGTGGCGATCTCGGCGATGGCTGCGCGCAGCGAATCGAGTCCTTGCCCGGTGCGCGCGCTCAAAAAGACGCGCGAAATATTACCATACTCGTCGCGCTCGACCGCCTCCTTGCGAGCCGCGAGTTCCGGCACCGCATCGATCTTGTTGAAGACGAGGACTTGCCGCACGGTATCCGCGCCAATCTCGCGCAAGACTTCGTTCACTTGATCGATCTGATCGAGCCGCACGGCGCTCGATGCGTCGACGACATGCAGCAGCACATCAGCATGGATCGTCTCCTCCAGCGTCGCGCGAAACGCAGCCACGAGCTGGTGCGGCAACTCGCGAATGAACCCGACCGTATCGGACACCACGACCTGGCCGGCCTCGTCGCCGAGGAACACGCGCCGCGATGTCGTATCGAGCGTGGCGAACAGTTGATCGGCCGCATAGGCTTGCGCCTTCGTCAATGCATTGAAGAGCGTCGACTTGCCTGCGTTCGTGTAGCCCACGAGCGAGACCGACAGCGTGCGGTTGCGCTGGCGCTGGCGGCGCTGCGTGCCGTGCTGGCGCTGCAGCTTCGCGAGGCGCGTCTTGAGCATCTTGATACGGTCGCCGATGAGCCGCCGGTCCGTCTCGAGCTGCGTTTCGCCGGGCCCGCGCAGGCCGATACCGCCTTTTTGCCGCTCGAGGTGAGTCCAGGCGCGCACGAGCCGCGTTGCAATGTACTGCAGCTGAGCAAGCTCCACTTGCAGCTTGCCCTCGTGGCTGCGGGCGCGCTGGGCGAAGATGTCGAGAATCAGGCTTGTCCGGTCGATCACGCGCCGATTAAGCGCCCGCTCCAGATTGCGTTGCTGTGCCGGTGCGAGCGCATGGTTGAAGATGACGATTTCGATGTCGTTCGCCTCGCAGGCGAGGCGCAACTCCTCGGCCTTGCCACTGCCGACGAACAGCGCGGCATCGGGGCTCGACCTGCGCCCCGTCAACATCACGGCGGGATGGGCGCCCGCGCTTTGCGCGAGCAGGCTGAGTTCTTCGAGACTGGCTTCGAAGTCGATCTTGCCGAAATCGATGCCGACGAGCGCTGCGTTGATCAAATTGGTGGACGTCAAATTGAAGAGGCCGGCACGGCGGCGCGGTGCAACCGCCGCCGTGCCGTCCGCAATGATGGGTTCAGGACGTCTCGGCGTCCGGATGGAAATTGACCGGACGGGCGGGAACGACCGTCGAAATAGCGTGCTTGTAAACCATCTGAGTAACGGTATTCCGGAGCAACACGACGTACTGGTCGAACGATTCGATGTTCCCTTGCAGCTTGATGCCGTTGACCAGATAAATCGAGACAGGCACGTGCTCTTTGCGCAGTGCGTTCAAAAACGGGTCTTGTAACAATTGCCCTTTGTTGCTCATAGCAAACTCCGTCGTTTTTTTGCAGGTTGGATCCACATCGACGCCGAAGAAAAAGAGATCCGGCGTCAATCGCTACACTATAGCCGATTTTCGTTGGCGCACGCGGTGCCCGGCCGTCCGGCCGATCCTCCGTCGGAGCCGGTCAGCTCTTGTCCGCGTAGGGATTCGCCGATGAGCGAAACTCGATGCGCAATGGAGTTCCGGTCAGCGAGAAAGTTTCTCTGAAGCGGTTCTCGAGGTACCGTTTATAGGTATCCGTCACCGCATCGAGCGCATTACCGTGAATCACGATGATCGGGGGATTCTGCCCCCCCTGGTGCGCGTAACGCAGTTTCGGGCGCACTGGCCCCCGACGCCGCGGCTGCTGGAACTCGACCGCTTCGATGAGCGCACGCGTGAGCTTCGGCGTCGGCAGTTTCGCCATGGCCGCGGCATACGCCGCGTCGACTGAGCGCATCAACGCGCCAATGCCGGACTTCTCCGTGGCGGAAACGAAATGGAATTTGGCGAATTCCAGGAATTTCAGCTTGCGCTTCAGATCGGCCTTCGTGCGCTCGCGCACGTGTTCGTCGAGTCCGTCCCATTTGTTGACCCCGACGACGAGCGCGCGCCCCTGCTCGACGACGAATCCCGCAATATGCGCGTCCTGATCGGAAATATCCTGCCGCGCATCGAGCAGCAGAATGACGACGTTTGCATCGGCAATCGATTGCAGTGTCTTGACGACCGAGAACTTCTCGACGGCCTCGAACACCTTGCCCCGACGGCGTAACCCGGCCGTGTCGATGAGCGTATAGCGGCGGCCCTGCCGTTCGAAATCCACGTAGATCGAATCGCGCGTCGTGCCGGGCATGTCGAACGCGATGACGCGATCCTCCCCGATCAGCGCATTGACCAGAGTGGACTTGCCCACGTTCGGGCGCCCGACGATGGCGATCTTGACGCCGTGCGGAGCCTGGTCCGCCTCGGCTTCGTCAGGATGGCCCGAATAGGCGATCTCGAGCGCGTCATTGATCATTTCGGTGACGCCGTCGCCGTGCGCGGCCGAAATCGCCCGGGGGTCTCCGAGCCCGAGCTCATAGAAATCCGATGCGACGGCCGTGTACTTCATGCCTTCCGCCTTGTTGACGACGAGCATGATCGGCCGCCCCGTCTTGCGCAGGTATTCAGCGATCGACTTATCTTGCGGCGCCAAGCCATTGCGGCCGTCGACGATGAAAACCACGACGTCGGATTCCTCGACCGCCTGCCGCGTCTGGCGAGCCATCTCGTGAAGGATGCCGTCTTTCGCCACGGGCTCGAAGCCACCGGTGTCGACGACGAGATAAGGCCTGTCGCCCGCGCGCCCTTCACCGTAATGGCGATCGCGCGTGAGACCCGGCAAGTCGGCGACGAGAGCATCCCGCGAGCGAGTGAGCCGATTGAACAGCGTGGATTTCCCCACATTGGGGCGCCCAACGAGGGCAATAACGGGTTTCATGAGATGTCATCAAAGTAAAGCGCCGGTGCCGTGATCGGCACCGGATGGCGCGCGCGTTGCCTGAAGCGCCGGCGCCCGGACAGCGCGGCTTCGCGCGGCGCGCGCCGTAAAAGGCCTGTCGTCTTGCCGCACGTTATCACGATCGCGTCATGACGCCCATGCGGGGCGTGACCGACGGGCCGCCGCCGTACGACACCGGCCGCGGCCTCATCGATACGCAAAGGCCGGCGCGGAGCGGCCCATGGCGGCTAACCAGGCGCCGCCCGCTTTTGCGTTCAGCGCGGGCGGAAACCGAACAAATTGCCGTCCTTCGTCTGAACGACCAGCGTATCGCCCGCTACCACGAGCGGCGCGCTGATACGACTGCCGTCGGTCGGTACGCGCGCCACGAACGAGCCGTCGTCGCGCGAGAGGAAATGGACAAAGCCCTTGTAATCGCCAAAGACGGCCGACGGCCCTAGCAACAGGGGTGCGCTCAGATCGCGATTCTTGAGCTTGTCGTTACGCCAGAGCACATGGCCGTCGCTGGCGCTGAATGCTTCCGCGACCGACCAATCGTCGCTCGAGATCACCGTGGTGCCGTCTTGCGCCACCCCCGTCGTGCTCGAGAACGGCTGTTCCCAAATCGGCCGCCCCGAATTCGCATCGAAGCAGCCGATGCGCCCCTGAAACGTAGCGGCGCAAGCTTCGGCGCCGACGAGAACCGGCGCGCCCGTCACGTCGTTGATCCGCTCGACTTCGGTGACGCCCTTCGGGTACGACACAGGCGCCTGCCAGTAATCGTCGCCCGTCTTCAAGTCGATCGCGGCCAGCCCGCCGCCCGGGAAACCAGCCAGTACCGCCACGTCGCCCGCGAAGGTCATTCCGGCCGACACGCGCAGATTGAGCGGCACCGCCCGATTGTGATAGACCCACTTGAGCTCGCCGGTTTGCGCGTTGAACGCATTGATCTGTCCGTCGATCGTGCGCACGAGCACGAGCCCGTTGCCCACGAGCGGCGGGGAGATGACCTCGCCCGGTACGTCGGATTTCCAGAGCTGCTTGCCGTTCGCATCGAGCACATAGACGCCGCCGCGCACCGCGCCGACGGCCGTCAAGGTGCCGTCGCTGCCGACGCCGGCCGTCAGATCGGTATGAAGCTTGGTGTGCCAGATTTCCTTGCCCGTCTTCGCGTCGATCTTCGCCACGGTGCCGCCCGCGCCGGCCGCATAGACCGCATCGCCGACCGCGATCGGAGAAAACAGGTAGCGCCCGGCCTTGCCGACGCTCGCGCGCCAGACGCGCTCGACCGTGAGGGCGGGCTTGAACTCCGTGAGCGGTGTTGGCACGCGACGCTCGTCCTTGGAAGACGAGCAGGCTGTCATCGCGAGGACGGTCATCGCACAAGCAACGGGCACGGCTAAACGTTTCAGCAAATTCATTGGAGGGCGAAGCATCGTCTAGGGTTGATCAATCGAGGCGAGCGGCGCTGCCTGTGCGGCAACCGCCCGACGGCGAACCGGCGCGCCATCGCTAAGCCGGCTCAGCTGCCCAGCGCGTCGAGCTTGAATTGAATCAGCTGACGCGCGGACGTGTCGCTCTTCGCCAGTGAATCGAGTGCGACTTGATAGGCGGCACGCGCATCGGCGCGTTTGCCGCCAGCGGCCAGCAGATCGCCGCGACGGTCGGCCACGACGCCCTTGAACCCCTCGGGTGGCGCGCCGGCCAGTAACGCAAGCCCCGCATCGTACGACTTTTCGTCGAGCAGGACGCCCGCGAGCCGCAGCTTCGCGATTTCCTTGTATTCGTCGTCCTTCGCGTGGTCGATCGCCCATTGCAGCTGGGTTTTGGCCGCCGCGATATCGCCGGCCTCGTACAACGCCTTGGCAGCGGCGAGCGCCGTCATTTGGGCATACGCGGTGCCGCCGTACCGCGATTCCATGTCGGCGGCATCCCGCACCAGGTTCGCCTTATTCTTCGACGAAACCGCCTGCTGCACTTGCTCATATAGCACGGCCGCTTGAGCCGCCTCGCGGCGTTGCCAGAAATTCCAACCGTTCCAGGCGGCAGCGGCGAGGAGCGCAACGAGGACGATCCAGGTCGCCGCGTTACCCCACTGCGCCCACCAGGCCTTGAAGCTCTCTATCGATTCTTGTTCGTCGTGATAACTCATCGCCAAGCGATTCCTTCTTTCCTGCGTCTTGTGATTGTCGGGTCGCCGTCATGCGCCGCACGGGGCGTGCATCAATCCTCGCCGTCTTCGGCGGTTGCAACCATCGCATTGATTAGAAATTCGGTCAAGTTTTCGACCGGAACACTGCGTTGTTCGCTTTTCTCGCCCGCGGCACCCGTTTCGCGCAACGGCTTGATCGCCACCGTCCCGCTCGCGACTTCGTCTTCGCCGAGGATGACGGCGAACGCGGCCCCGCTCGCATCGGCGCGTTTCATCTGCGATTTGAAACTCGCCGATGCGCCGTCGGCGCTGCAGTGCAAGACGACGTCGAGGCCTGTATCGCGCAACCGCTCCGCGATCACGAACGCCTGCTCGCGCGCGGCATCGCCCTGATGAACGACGTAGACATCGCAACCTTCTTCCTGCGGCACGAGCCCGTCCTCCTTCAGCAGCTCGAGAATGCGCTCTACGCCCATCGCCCAGCCGCACGCGGCGGTCGGCTTGCCGCCCAATTGCTCGATGAGCGGATCGTAGCGGCCGCCGGCGGCCACGGTGCCTTGCGCGCCGAGCTTGTCGGTGACCCACTCGAAGACGGTCAGGTTGTAATAGTCGAGCCCGCGTACCAGCCGCGGATTGATCGAGAACGGAAGGTTGTTGGCTCTCAAGAGCCGCTGCAGTCCTTCGAAATGCGCACGCGACTCCTCGCCGAGGAAGTCGATGAGCTTCGGTGCATTTTGCGCGATTTCCTGCAGCGCGGGATTCTTCGTATCGAGCACGCGCAGCGGGTTCGTGTAGAGGCGGCGTTTCGCGTCCTCGTCGAGCGCATCGATATGCTGTTCGAGATACCGGATGAGTTCGACGCGATGCGCGGCACGCTCTTCGGCCAGACCGAGCGAGTTGATTTCCAGTCGGATACCGGTCAAGCCGAGGTCGTCCCACAAGCGCTGGCACATGAGGATGATCTCGGCATCGGTGTCGGGGCCCGCAAAGCCCAGCGCTTCCACGCCGACCTGATGAAACTGCCGGTATCGCCCACGCTGAGGCCGCTCGTGACGGAACATCGGACCGACGTACCAAAGCCGCTTCGGGCCGTCGTAAAGCAGATTGTGCTCGATGCAGGCGCGTACGACGGCCGCGGTGTTTTCCGGGCGCAGCGTCAGGTTTTCGCCGTTCAGCGCATCGACGAAGCTGTACATCTCCTTCTCGACGATATCGGTCACCTCGCCGATACCGCGTGTGAACAGCTGCGTGTGCTCGACGATCGGCGTACGGATGTTCTGATAGCCGTACGCACGCAGCATCGACTTCACGGTCGACTCGAAAAACTCCCAGAGCGCGGCATCCTGCGGCAGGATGTCGTTCATGCCTTTCACGCCGGTCAGTTTCTCGAGCTTCTTTTTCGGTTCAGTCATTCTGGATTGTGTTGACGATTGATGCTCAGTTCGCGACGGCAGCGCGGCCATACCGGCGCTCGACATAGTCGCTCACGATCTGCTGGAATTCCTCGGCGATGCGCTCTCCGCGCAGCGTCTTGACCTTTTCGCCGTCGATGAAGACAGGCGCGGCGGGGTTTTCGCCCGAGCCCGGCAAACTGATGCCGATATTCGCCTGCTTCGATTCGCCGGGACCGTTGACGATGCATCCCATCACGGCGACATGCATCTTCTCGACGCCGGGATACTGCTCGCGCCAAACGGGCATCTGCGCGCGCAGATAGGACTGGATCTGCGCGGCCAGCTCCTGAAAAAGCGTACTCGTCGTACGTCCGCAGCCCGGGCACGCGATGACCATCGGCGTGAACGACCGCAGTCCCATGGTCTGCAGAATCTCCTGTCCCACGATGACTTCGCCGGTACGCGACGCGCCGGGCTCGGGCGTGAGCGAGATGCGGATCGTATCGCCGATGCCTTGCTGTAGTAGCACGCCCAGCGCGGCTGTCGAAGCGACGATGCCTTTCGAACCCATCCCGGCCTCCGTCAGCCCGAGATGCAGCGCGAAGCGGCAGCGGCGCGCAAGCTCGCGATAGACGGCGATCAGATCCTGCACGCCGCTCACTTTGCACGACAGAATGATTTTCCCGCGCGCGAGCCCTAGTTCCACGGCGCGCTCCGCGGAGCCGATGGCCGATTGGATCAGCGCCTCGTACATGACGCTTTGCGCATCCCAGGGTGCGCTGCGCGCTGCGTTTTCATCCATCATGCGCGCGAGCAGATCCTGGTCGAGGCTGCCCCAGTTGACGCCGATGCGCACCGGCTTGTCGTAGCGGATCGCGGCCTCGATCATCTGCGCGAACTGCGTGTCGCGCTTCGCGCCCTGCCCCACGTTGCCGGGGTTGATCCGATATTTCGACAGCGCCTCGGCGCAGCCCGGATAGTCACGCAGCAACAAATGGCCGTTGTAATGGAAATCGCCGACGAGCGGCACGAACACACCCATGCGATCGAGCTGCTCGCGAATCGCCGGTACCGCCTGCGCGGCTTCCGGTGTATTCACGGTGATACGGACGAGCTCGGAGCCGGCCTGCGCCAGCTCTTTCACCTGAATTGCCGTGCCGATTGCGTCGGCCGTATCGGTGTTCGTCATCGATTGAATGCGCACGGGAGCATCCCCGCCGATCGTCACCAGCTGACCGCCCCAGCGGACGTCCACGGCATGCGAGACGCGACGCGGAGCGGGACCACCGAAAATCGGCTCGGACGAACAAATCTGGCTGCTGCTGTCGGATTGCATCGAAAGACCCATTGTTGCTGATTACGCTACGTGCTCCGCGCGCTCATGAGCGGCGGTTCACCCATGTGAGAGGCGCCACGGCGGCGCCGGCGCCCACGCTCATATTCACGGCAGCGTGAAGCGCGCGACATTGCCTTTAGTCGGACCGTACTTCGCGGCCTCGACGGGCTTGCCGTCAACGGTGACGGACTGAAGGCCCGCCCGATTGCCCGCGATCACCTTCAAAGGCGCTTGGCCCGTCACTTGTTTGGTATCGCCAGCGTGCACAATACCCGAGAACACTTCCTTGCCTGCCTTGTCCCGTACGCTGAACCAGCTGTCCTGCGTCACGGCGAACGAAAGCGTCGTGGCGCCGGCCGGAACCGCCGACGCCTCGGCCGGCGTTGCCGCGCTCGCCGCGGCGAGCGCCGGCGATTGCGCGGCCGGCGCCGGTGTCACCGTGGCAGCCGAAGCTGGCGCCTCTGCCGGCGGCAGGGCCTGCTGCTGCGCCGAAGGCGGAGTGGCGGCGGAAAGCGACGCAAGCGGAGTGGGCGTGAGCGCCTGTCCTTCGCTTGCAGCGCCGGCGACCGCGGCCGGCGCGCTGGCCGGCGCGAACCCCGTATCCGCGGCGGCCGCGGTACCCGATGCGATCGTCTGTCCTTGCGCGGTCGTCGTCGACGGACCGCTCGAATTGGCCGCCGCTCCGTTCGCGCTCGCTTTCAGGCGCGCGAGCCAGGCCGGCGGTTGACCGCCGCTATGCCACATGACGAGCGCAACGAGCCCAACGACGACAGCGGCAACACCCCACCACCACGAGCGGTGCCTCGGCGTGCCGCCCAACGAAACCGAGACGCGCCCGCGCGGCAAATCGGTGCCCGTCGATGCCGGCATCGAAAGGTCGGGCTCGGGCTCGCCTTTCTCGCGGCGCAACGCCTGCACGAACGGCGCCGCGTCGACGCCCAGCATCTTCGCGTAGCTGCGCACGACCCCGAGCGCGAACGTCGTGCCCGGCAAATGGCTGACGTCGCCCGACTCGAGCGCCCGCATCTTGGCCGGCGGTACCTTCAGCCGTGCCGACACATCGTCGATCGACCATCCCTTCGCCTCGCGCAGCTGCGCGAGGCATGCCCCCGCCGCTGTAAGCGAGCCGAACGAGGCCGCGATTGCCGCGTGCCCCGATTGTGGCGCGGCACGATGCCCGGTCGAAACCGGCCCCGATTGTCCCTCGCCCGTCTGAGTGCCCTCTGTATGCGGATGCTGCGGCTCACTCATCCCTGATCCTCGCGTCGATTCTTTTTCACCTGTGCGCCCCGGTTCGACTTTTCGTCCGCCGGATTCGCAGACCGTTTATAACAAAATGCGCTGCACCACGTATCGCTTCCGTGCTTCTTGGTGCTTCTTGGTACTTCCTGCCGCTTTTCGACACTTCGTGACGCGTCGCGCTACGCCGCGCGCCCCTCCGCTCGCATTCGCCCGATATGGGCGTTCACTGGGCTCGCCGCAACTCGATGACGCGGCTTGACCGCCCCATCCGCTCGGCTACGCGTGTGCGATCCTTGATCGCCCCCGCGAGCTGACCGCAGGCGGCATCGATGTCGTCTCCGCGCGTCTTGCGCACGGTCGTGACGACCCCGGCATCGATGAGAATCTGAGCGAACCGTTTGATGCGCTCGGCTTTCGAGCGTACGAGCCCCGACTCCGGAAACGGATTGAACGGAATGAGGTTGAACTTGCACGGCACGTCGGCAGTCAGCTCGAGAAGTTCCCTTGCGTGGGTCTCACTGTCGTTGACGCTGTCGAGCATGCAGTACTCGAACGTGATGAAATCGCGCGGCGCCACGGTCAGATAGCGCCGGCACGCGGCCATCAACTCGGCAAGCGGGTATTTCTTGTTCAGCGGCACGAGTTCGTCGCGCAGTGCATCGTTCGGCGCGTGCAACGATACCGCGAGCGCCACCGGCAAATCGGCGCCCAGCCGGTCCATCATAGGCACGACACCCGAAGTGGAGACCGTGACGCGCCGGCGCGACAACCCGTAGGCGTTGTCGTCGAGCATTAACCGCAGCGCCGGCACGAGCGCATCGTAATTGAGCAGCGGCTCGCCCATCCCCATCATGACGACATTGGTGATGACGCGCTCGCCTTTGCCCGTTTCGGCGCCGCCCGAGGCCGCGCGCAACGCGAATTCGGCCATGCGCAACTGCCCGATGATCTCGCCTGTCGTCAGATTGCGCGAAAAACCCTGTTTCCCGGTGGAACAGAAACGGCAGTTGACGGCGCATCCCGCCTGTGACGACACGCACAGCGTACCGCGCGTTTCCTCAGGAATGAAAACGGTCTCTACCGCGTTCCCGTTGCCGACGTCGACGAGCCATTTGCGCGTGCCGTCGGCCGAGACGTGATCGCTGACGACGGCCGGCATCGTGATCGTCGCGCGGCCCTTGAGCTTTTCGCGCAGCGACTTGGCGAGGTCGGTCATGCCGTCGAAGTCGGCGGCGTTGTATTGATGGATCCAACGCTGCAACTGCTTGGCGCGAAACGCCTTCTCGCCCAGGCTGTCGCAATAGGCGACGAGACCCTCGGCGTCGAGATCGAGAAGGTTGACGGATGAACTGCTCGTCATATCGAATCCTGCTGTTTCATTGCGTCAGCACCGGTCGTGCCAGCGCCCGCATCGCGTGCGAGGCCGACCCGTGCCGTTCGCGCCCTATCGGGCAGTGCGCCCGAGCGCGCTCGTCAGCGCGAATAAACGTTGATCTCGGGGAAGAAGAAGGCGATTTCGACGCGAGCGGTTTCCGCCGCATCCGAGCCGTGCACCGCATTGGCGTCGATGCTGTCGGCGAAGTCCGCGCGAATCGTTCCCTTGTCGGCCTTCTTCGGATCCGTTGCGCCCATCAGATCGCGGTTCTTCAGAATCGCGTCCTCGCCTTCGAGCACTTGCACCATGACCGGGCCCGAAATCATGAATTCCACGAGATCCTTGAAGAACGGACGCGCGGCGTGCACGGCGTAGAATTTCTCAGCATCGGCGCGCGAAAGCTGCGCCATCCGGGCCGCCACGATCTTGAGGCCCGCATTCTCAAAGCGGCTGTAGATCTGCCCGATCACGTTCTTTGCCACTGCGTCAGGCTTGATAATCGACAGGGTACGCTCGATCGCCATAAAAACTCCAAAAAATTAAGGGGTTACGATTTCTAACGAATCTGCAATTGTAGCATGTTCCGGTGTATGATTGCGATTGAACCCTTACGGGGGTGAAAGGTTCGAATGAATAGGATGCCGGGCGCATGCGCGGCCGTTGAAACTCGCGGCGTCCGTACCTATCTTAGTGTCGGGATGGCCTGGAAAAACGCCCTGTCGCGTGTTCAAGCCTGCCCAACGTCACTGCGTCTTACGCAAGGAGAAAGCATGAACGACTATCCGTACAACTTCGGCCGCGGCGGCGCCATCGCCACGGCGGAAACCCGCAACCGCGTGCTACGGAACACTTATTGGCTGCTCGCGCTGTCGATGGTGCCGACGGTGCTCGGGGCTTGGGTCGGCGTCGTGTCGGGCTTCTCGCTCTTTGCCGCGACGAGCCCCGCCATGAGCCTGCTCGCGTTTTTCGCGATCGCGTTCGGCTTCATGTTCGCGATCGAGCGCACGAAAAACAGCGGTGTGGGCGTTGTCGTGCTGCTCGGATTCACGTTCTTCATGGGCCTCATGCTCTCGCGGCTGCTGAGCTTCATCCTCGGCTTCTCGAACGGCCCTTCGCTGATCATGCTGGCCTTCGGCGGTACCGGCGTCATCTTTACAGCCATGGCAACGATCGCCACGGTCAGCAAGCGCGATTTCTCCGGGCTGGGCAAGTGGCTCTTCATGGGCGTGATCGTCTTGTTGCTGGCAATGGTCGCGAACATGTTCCTGCACCTGCCCGCGCTGATGCTGACGGTTTCGGTGCTTGCGATCGCGATCTTTTCTGCCTACATGCTGTTCGATGTGCAGCGCGTCGTGAACGGCGGCGAGACGAACTACATCACCGCCACGCTGGCGATCTACCTGGATCTGTACAACGTGTTCGTCAACCTGCTCTCGCTGCTCGGGATTTTCGGCGGTAACCGGAACTGATCGAGCGCTGCCAGCCACAAAAAACCGGCCCTCGGGCCGGTTTTTTTTCGCCTGGTCGACTCGGGGTCAGTCTCGCTCGAAGAGCGCGATCGATTCGACGTGGGAGGTATGCGGAAACATGTTGACGACGCCGGCGCCCTTGAGCCGATATCCGACTTCATGCACGAGAAGCCCCGCATCGCGGGCGAGCGTCGCCGGGTTGCAGGAGACGTAGACGATCCGGCTTGGCAGCGGTCCTTGTCCGCTTTGCGCAATCTCGGCGAGCCCCTTCGAAACGGCCAGCGCGCCCTCGCGCGGCGGATCGACGAGGAATTTGTCGAATGGCCCGAGCGCGCGCAGGTCATCGGCAGTGATCTCGAAGAGGTTACGGCAAGCGAATGACGTATGGGCGTCGACGCCGTTCGAGCGCGCGTTCTCGAGCGCTCGGGCTGTCAGCGTTTCGCTGCCCTCGATGCCCACTACGTCGCGTGCACGCCGTGCCAGCGGCAGGGTGAAATTGCCGAGTCCGCAAAAGAGATCGAGCACGCGATCGCTCGGTGACGGCGACAGCAAACGTACCGCACGCCCGACGAGCACGCGATTGATCGCATGATTGACCTGAGTGAAGTCCGTCGGCTTGAACGGCATGCGGATTCCGAACTCGGGGAGCGTGTAATCGAGCACGACGTCGAGCGGGTAAAACGGCACAGCGGTGTCCGGACCTTTCGGCTGCACCCAGAACTGAACGCCGTGCCGATCCGCGAACTGCCGCACTTGCGCTTCATCCTCGGCATTCATCGGTTCGAGCACGCGTAGCACGAGTGCGGTCACGCTCGAGCCGACGGCCACTTCGATCTGCGGCAACCGGTCGCGAATCGAAAGGCTTTCGACGAGCCGGCGCAACGGCACGAGCAGCGCCGAGACGTGCGGGGGCAGCACTTCGCAGCTCGTCATATCGGCGACATAGCTGCTTTTTCTTTCATGGAAACCGACTAGCACCCCGCCCTTTTTCACGACATGGCGCACCGTGAGGCGCGCCCGGTAGCGGTAGCCCCACGTCGGCCCGTGGATCGGCCGGAACACCGTTTCGGGGCGCAGCTTCGCCAGATGCCATAGATTGTCCTCGAGCACGCGTTGCTTCACGGCCACCTGCGCGCGGGCGTCGAGGTGCTGCATCGAGCAGCCACCGCAGGTGCCGAAAAACGCGCAGCGCGGCGCGGTACGCATCACGCTTTCGCGCAGAACCTCGACGACCTGAGCCTGCTCGTAGCTCGGCTTTCTCCGATAGCTCGAGTACGTGACACGCTCGCCAGGCAAGGCCCCTTCGACAAAAACAACTTTCCCGGGCTCGCCGTTCTCATCGACGAGGCGTCCGACGCCTCGCGCATCCATGTCGAGCGAGTCGATCTCGATCATTGGGGCGGGAGCAGAAACGGTATCCGGTCTGGCAGACTTGATGCGCGATACGATGGGGCGGGAAGATTCAGACACCGGCTTTTTCCTGGCGGAAATCGAATGAAAGGCGAGATTGTAGACGAACGACGGGGGCGAACGGCACACCGAAGGAGTCCATGATGCGGTTACTCAGCTGGAACATTCAATGGGGACGCGACGCACACGGCGTGGTCGATCTCGCGCGCACCGTCGATGAAGCCCGCAAGCTTGCGAATTTCGACATCCTGGCCCTCCAGGAGGTCACGCGCGGCTTTCACGCCTTACCCGGCGGCCCTTCGGACGATCAATTCGCCGAACTCGCGGCCGCGCTTCCCGGTTTTACCGTGCTCGATGCGATCGGCGCAGACCTGCCGCCCACCGCCGCGGGCCTTCCCCGTCGCCAATTCGGGAACGCGCTGGCCACCCGCTTACCCGTCGAAAAGGTCATTCGCCACAGCTTGCCGTGGCCGGCCGATGCGAGCGGACCGTCGATGCAGCGCGTCGCGCTCGAGGCCGTATTGCAAGCACCGGGCGGCCCGTTGCGCGTGATCGTCACGCATCTCGAATTCTATTCCCTCAGTCAACGGCTCGCCCAAGTCGACGAACTGCGACGCCTGCAGCGCGAAGCGGCGGACCATGCGCGCCATCCGGCACCGGCCGAAAATGCCACCGGTCCGTTCGCTCCCTCAGGCCGGCCGGTCAGCGCGATCGTCTGCGGCGACTTCAACAGCGAATTCGGATCGCCTGCATATCGGCGCTTCATCGAACCGATCGATGACGGACCGGGCTTCGTCGATGCATGGACGTTTCTTCATCCCAGCCGTACGCCGCCGCCCACGGCCGGTGTCTATGACAAAGCGCAATGGTCCTCGGGCGCAATTCCCTGCGACTTCGTATTCGTGACCGCCGATCTGTGCGATCGCCTCGTGCGATGCGAGATCGATGGCGCTACGCAGGCTTCGGATCATCAGCCGATCGTTCTCGAGCTGCGCTAGACGCCGGGCTACGTTTGGCCCAACGGCGGACTAGATACTTTCGAATGCGGCCAGGTACTCGGGCCACTGCGCGCCCGGTTCCTGCGCCAGCGCGTTCTTCACAAATGCGATCTCGTCGGCGTACTCGTCAGCCGAAAACGCGCCGCGCATCAATTGAAAGCGGCAATAGAGCAGGTAGGTGTTGACCACATCCGTCTCGCAATATTGGCGGATCTCCTCGATACGCCCGTCACGGAAGGCCGTCCAGACCTGAGCACCGTCCATCCCGAGCTTGCCCGGGAATCCGCACAGCTTGGCGAGCGCGTCGAGCGGTGCATTCGCGCGGGCCTGATACATCGCGAGCACATCCATCAAATCGGTGTGACGTGCGTGATAGCGGCTGATGTAGTTATTCCATTTGAACTCGCGATCGTCTTCTCCCAGATCCCAGTAGCGCGGAGCCGAAACGCCGTGCACGAGTGCGCGATAGTGCAGGACCGGTAGATCGAAGCCTCCGCCGTTCCATGAAACGAGTTGCGGCGTGTACTTTTCGATGACGCGATAGAAGGACTGAACCAACGCGGCTTCGCCGTCCTCGGGCGTACCCAGCGAGCGCACCCGAAAACCGCCGCGGTCGCGGAACACGCAAGAGATCGCCGCGATACGCTGCAGGTAGTGCGGCAGGAAATCGGTGCCGGTTTTTTCGCGGCGGGCTGCGAAGGCGTGCTCCGCCACCTCGGCGTCGCTCATCGACTCGGGAAGGCCATCGAGCCGGCGAATGCCGGCGACATCGGGAATGGTCTCGATGTCGAAAACGAGAATCGGTGTCATCCAGGTCTGAGTCTTATCTAGAGCACGGCGTCCTTGCGCACGCCGTTGGAAGCGAAAAAGCGTTTGAGCCTGACAAGCGCCTCTTGCTGGATCTGTCGGACGCGTTCCCGCGTGAGTCCCATTTCGTCGGCCAGTTCTTCGAGCGTGGCGGGTTCGATATGGTTGAGTCCGAAACGGCGCTCGATGACGTGCCGGTGCTTGTCGGACAGACGAGAAAGCCAGGCGCGGGTCAGCGTTTCCAGTTCGCGATGCTGAACTTCCGCGTCGGGAGACTGGCTCTGTTCGTCCGAGAGCAGATCGAGCAAGCTGCTCGCTGGGTCGAGGTCGAGCGGAGCATCGAGGGATGCCGTGTGCTCGTTCAATGCCAGAATGTCAGTGACTTCGTCGGTCGTCTTTCCGGTCAGATAGGCGATATCGTCGATGCTCGCGTCGCGCCGCTCGCTCGCGTCGCCCGAATTCATTGAATTTTTTTCCAGATGGCGCTTCGCGCGCAGCACCTGATTCAATTCGCGGATCACGTGCACCGGTAAGCGCACGGTGCGCGCTTGATTCATGATCGCGCGCTCGATGCTTTGCCTGATCCACCACGTCGCGTAGGTGGAGAAACGGAACCCGCGCGTGGGATCGAACTTCTCGATTGCATGCATCAAGCCCAGATTGCCTTCTTCGATCAGATCGAGCAGCGGGACGCCGCGGTTCAGATAGCCCTTGGCAATGCTGACGACGAGCCGTAAATTGCGCTCGATCATGACCTGGCGCGCTTCGAACTCCCCCGCCTTCGCGAGCCTCGAGTAGCGCTGCTCCTCCTCCACAGTGAGAAGCGGCTTGACGCTGATGCGATTCAGGTAATGCTGAATGGTATCGGCCGTCAACTCGGCCTGTAGCAACGCACGGAAATCATCGGGATCGGGGGCGGCCGCCCCCTCCCGCGCTTCGGGCTCGGCATCGTCTGCCTCGCCCTCGCCTGCCGCTCCCTGCGCCTCGAATTCCGCGTCGGCTTCAGGGGCGTCGTCATCCGGCTCGCTCGTCGAAGCGCCCGTCTCCGGTGCTACTTCCTCCGCGATACGGGTAAGCGTTTCCGTCTCGGCTTGTTGCTTGCGGCGCTTCGATTTCGGCATGGTCGTATCGCTTATTGCGGCGGCAAGTATTTCATCGGGTCAACAGGTTTGCCTTGCTGGCGGACTTCGAAGTGAAGCATGACTCGAGGTGCATCGGTCGAGCCCATCTCGGCGATCTTCTGGCCTCTGGTCACCGAGTCCCCCTCTTTTACCATCAAAGCGCGGTTGTGTGCATATGCGGTCAAATACGTTGCGTCGTGCTTGATGATAATGAGATTGCCGTATCCGCGCAGCCCATTTCCTGCATATACCACGCGACCATCGGCAGCGGCCTTCACCGGATCGCCCGCGGCACCGCTGATATTGATGCCCTTGTTGGTCGAGTCGTTGAACGGCGCGATGACGGGTCCCTTCACGGGCCACGCGAAACTGATCGCACCGGCGGCGGGTGCGGGAACGCTCGAAGAACTCGGCGCGGCCGGCTGCGGGGGGATCGTCGTGGCCGCCGAGGCGCCTCCGACCATCGGCGGCATCGCACCGCCGGCACTTGCGCCATTGCCTCCGCTCGGCGTGGTCGGGTTGGGCGGCGACGCCGGATTGCTCGAAAGCGGTGCGGCCTGAACCGCCCCGCCCGTGATCGGTGCCGTCGCGACGCCCGGCGTGACGGCTGCGGCATTGGCGCCCGGCGGCACGACACGGAGCAGTTGATCGACTTCGATCTGGTTCGGATTCGTGAGGTTGTTCCAGGCCGCTATGTCGCGGTAGTTTTGGCCGTTTTCCAGCGCGATACGATAAAGCGTGTCGCCAGGCTTCACGCGGTAGTAGCCGGGCGGTGGCGGTCCGAGCGGCACGGCCGGTTGCGCTGCCTGCGCCGACGATTGAGTAGCGAGCGTGCCGGAACGGTCGACGACCGGTGCCTGATCCATCCGTGTCGCGCAGGCTGCCAGCGACGCGAGGGCCACCGCACACATGACGCGTTGGGCGGCAACCAGCCCGCCGTTTCTGTTGATTGTTCGCATCGCGCTCAACGTAAACATCGGTGTCAAATCACTCCGGATTTTAAGGGGACAAAGAAAACGCTATCAAGCTGCGACTCCCGCCATTGGCTGGGCCCGAGCCGCTCCACGAGCGTGAGTACCTGCGAGTGCCCACCCAGCGCCGCGACAGGTGCGACGAGCCGTCCACCGACCGCAAGTTGCTCGGCGAGCGCCTGTGGCACGTCGAAGCCGGCCGCGGCGATCACGATCGCATCGAAAGGCGCGGCCGCCGGCAAGCCGAGTCGGCCGTCGCCATAATGCAGGCGGATGTTCGGCACCCGCAGCGGCCGTAGATTCTGCTTGGCGCGCTCATAGAGCGGCTTTACCCGTTCGATCGAATAGACGTCGCGCGCAATCTGGCTCAGCACCGTTGCCTGGTAACCGCACCCCGTTCCGATCTCGAGCACCCGATCGAGCGTTCGCCCGGCCGCCGCGAGCTCGAGCATGCGAGCCACCACCGATGGTTTCGAAATCGTCTGCTGATGACCGATCGGCAGCGCCGCATCTTCGTAAGCCTGAGGCGCCAGCCCCGGATCCACGAACAGGTGGCGCGGAACCGCCGCCATCGCATTGAGCACGCGCGCATCGCGGATTCCGTTCGTTCGAAGGCGTTCGACCATGCGCTCGCGCACCCGTTCCGAAGTCAGCGCATGCGCGCCCGAAATGGGCACATTGGGCGCGCCCATTTTGTCGACACCTTGCGACGGCTGCGTGTCGGTGCGCCGCGCGCCGGGCTCCGTCGAACGCAGCGGCGCGTTGCCGGCGGCACGCGAGCGCGGTTTGCGCTCGAGATCGGCGAGCCCGAGCGGAAAACGCCTGGCGCGCTCGCTCGTCATGAGGCCCCGCGCCCCGCAAGCGACCATTCGCGCGTGGCGGCGAGCATCTGAGTATGCGTGAGATCGAGTTGCAGCGGCGTAATGGATACGCGTCCATTGGCAAGCGCGTAAAAGTCCGTGCCCTCGCTCGCATCGAGCGCCTCGCCGGACGGACCGATCCAATAAATCGGCTCGCCTCGGGGATTGGTTTGCCGAATCACCGGCTGCGACGGGTGACGCTTGCCGAGCCGGGTCACCTCCCATCCGCGCATCTCGTCGTAGGGCAGATTGGGAATGTTCACGTTCAGCAGCGGATGGCCGGGAAGCGGATTCGACAGGAAATGCCGGACGATATCGAACGCGACACGCGCGGCATCTTCGAGGTGTGCCCAGCCTTTGTCGACTAGCGAGAACGCAATCGCCGGCACACCGAACATCACGCCTTCTGTCGCTGCCGCCACCGTTCCCGAATAGAGCGTGTCTTCACCGACGTTCTGGCCGTTGTTGATGCCCGAGACCACCAGGTCGGGCTTGTCGTCGAGCATGCCGGTGAGCGCGATGTGCACCGAATCGGTCGGCGTTCCGTTCACGTAGTAAAAACCGTTAGACGAGCGCAGCACCGACAGCGGACGCGCCAGCGTGAGAGAATTTGATGCGCCGCTGCAATTTTGCTCGGGTGCCATCACGGTGATGTCGCCGAGCGGCTTCAGGGCGCCATGAAGCGCGGCGAGACCCGGCGCCAGATAGCCGTCGTCGTTGCTCAGTAAGATTCGCATGCGGCGATTGTAACCGAGGAGTCGGCGCCGCTGATCGCCTGGGCCGGCGTATTCGCGCCCAATTTCCACGTCACGCGAGCCAAGCGCGATTAGACGATCTTACGCTCGCGCAGGCTCGCAATCGCGTCGTCGTCATAGCCGAGCCCGTGCAGCACTTCATCCGTGTGCTCCCCGAGCTCGGGGCCGAGCCAGCGCGTCCCGCCCGGTGTAGCCGAGAGCTTGGGCGTCACGTTCGGCAAAGCGATGTCGAGTTCTTCTTGCCACTTGAAACGCTGAATCATCTCTCGCGCCGCGTATTGCGGATCGTCGAACATGTCGGCCACGCTGTAGATGCGGCCGACGGGCACATCGGCCGCATTGAGCACCTCGAGCGCTTCGTCGATCGTGCGTCCGGCGAGCCACGCGCCGATCGCCTCGTCGATTTCCGCTGTGCGCAGTACCCGGCCGTCGTTTTGCGCAAGCGTGGGATCGTTCGCCAAGTCGCTGCGCCCGATGGCCGTCATGAGGCGCTTGAAGATCGGATCGCTGTTGCCGCCGATCACGATCTGACCGTCCCTGCATGCGTAAGTATTCGAGGGCACGATGCCCGGCAGCGCAGCCCCGGTGCGTTCGCGCACGGCGCCATATACGCCATACTCCGGTACGACGCTTTCCATCATGTTGAAAACCGCCTCGTAAAGCGCGACGTCGACGACCTGCCCTTTACCGCCCGTTGCCTGCCGATGATGCAGCGCCATCATTGCGCCGACGACCGCATGCAGCGCCGCGATCGAATCGCCGATCGAAATGCCGATCCGCGGTGGGGGAAGATCGGGAAAACCCGTGATGTGCCGCAAGCCTCCCATCGCTTCCGCGATCGAGCCAAAGCCCGGCCGGTCGCGGTATGGGCCGGTTTGCCCGTAGCCCGAAAGGCGGACCATGACGAGGCCCGGATTCTCGGCGCTCAGCACGTCATAGCCGAGCCCGAGCTTCTCGAGCAGGCCGGGCCGAAAATTCTCGACGACGATATCGGCCTCGCGCGCCAGCTGGCAAACGATCTTTTTGCCTTCCGGCGCCTTCAGGTTGACGGTCACCGACTTCTTGTTGCGCGCCTGCACCGCCCACCATAGCGAGGTACCGCCCGCTGCCGGGTAGAGCATGCGCCACTTGCGCAGCGGATCGCCCCCGTTCGGGTCTTCCACTTTGATGACCTCGGCGCCGAATTCGCCGAGAAACCGGGCGGCAAACGGGCCAGCGATCAGGGTGCCGAGTTCGAGCACCTTGATGCCCGCAAGCGGGCCAGGAGTTGCGGTCATAGCGTTCCTTTCAGAAAGGCGGCGAGCGCCGCCCGGTCAAAGCGAGCGCCGGTCGAGCATGGCACGCGCGATCGTTCCGGCATCGACATATTCGAGTTCGCCGCCGACCGGCACGCCGCGCGCAAGCCGCGTGACCGCAAGCTGGCGCGCCTTGAGCATTTGCGCAAGGTAGTGTGCCGTGGCTTCTCCCTCGTTCGTGAAGTTCGTGGCCAGCACGACCTCCTTGACGACCCCATCCGAGGCACGTTTCACGAGACGGTCGAAATGAATCTCTTTCGGACCGATTCCGTCGAGCGGGCTCAGTCGCCCCATGAGGACGAAGTAAAGACCGCGATACGTCATGGTCTGCTCGAGCATGATCTGATCGGCGGGCGTTTCGACGACGCATAGCAGCGTCGGGTCGCGAGATTCGTCGCTGCATACGTCGCAGATGCGAGCCTCGGTGAATGTATTGCACTTTTCACAGTGTTGCAGATGCTCCACCGCAAACAGCAGCGAGCGTCCGAGCCGCTCGGCGCCCTGCCGATCGTGCTGCATCAGGTGGTACGCCATGCGCTGCGCCGACTTCGGACCGATGCCGGGCAACGCGCGCAGCGCCTCCACGAGCGCGACGAGCGCAGAAGGCTGTTTCATGGCGATAGCGCGAATCTTGCGCTCGGCATGTGCATGAACGGCTCCGGCCTCAGAACGGCAGCTTGAAACCCGGCGGCAACGGCAAGCCGGCTGTCATACCGCTCATTTTCTCCTGCGCCGTGGCCTCCGCCTTGCGGACCGCATCGTTGAATGCGGCGGCAACGAGGTCTTCGAGCATGTCCTTGTCGTCGGCGAGCAGGCTCGGGTCGATCGCCACGCGACGGACCTCGTTCTTGCAAGTCATCGTGACCTTGACGAGACCTGCGCCGGACTGCCCTTCCACTTCCATCTGGGCAAGCTGCTCCTGCATCTTCTTCATGTTTTCCTGCATCTGCTGGGCTTGCTTCATCAGCCCGGCGAGTTGGCCTTTCATCATGGACATGCTCCTTGATCGTGTGGATAGTTGGACGACGTCCGGCTAAGCCGGGCGTCGTCGATGTGCGTGGCTGCCCGAGACGCGCTCAGTGGGCCGGCGCCCCCGCATCGGGCGCGATGGGCCGGATCGAGCCGGGGACGATGCTCGCGCCGAAATCGCGAATCAACGAGCGCACGAACGGATCGGCGCCAATTTCCCGTTCCGCGTCGCGCTGACGTTGTGCGCGTGCGGCCGCGTCGATTGCCGCAGCGGTACGCCGCGCGGGGCCGATCTCGACGCGCACGTCGACAGGCCTGCCCAACCGCTCGTGCAGGGCGGACTTCAGCTTCGCGACCTGCGCGGCGTCGGCATATTGCGGCACCGGCACGACGAGCTTCAAGGTCTCGCCGTCGAGCATCGTCAATTCGCTATTGAATGCGAGCTGATGGGCCACCCCTTTGAGCGGCAACTCGGCGGCAAGCGCCGGCCAATCGCCGGCATAACCGAGCGCGTCGAGCATGACGGGCGGCGGCAGCGAGGCGAGATCGATGGCGGGTGCGGCTTCCGACGTCGCTTGGCTCCCATTGCGGGTATCGGCTTGCGCATCGTCGAAACGGTCCGCGGCGAAATACGCGTCTTCGGCGCAAAAGGGCGCGCTGTCGTCGAACGGTGCGTCGGCAAGCGGTGCGTCATCCCAGGGCGGTGGCGATTCCGCCGCCGGCACGCTTGCCGCGCCGGCGTCCGCGCCGCGGGCACGCGGCACCGGGACGACGACGGGTGTGCGTGGTGCGGCCGGTTTCACCGCCGGCGAGGGCGAAGACTTCGCCGCGCCGGCCGGGCGATTGCGATCCGCCGATACGCGCAACCCCGCGCCGCGCAGCACTTCGAGCGCGGCGCTCGCGCCCGTGGCGCGAGACTGGGCAGCCGGCTCGAGGGCCGATCGAGGTGGCGCGCCACGCGCCGACGCAGCGCTCTCGCGCGCGACGGGCGGTGAACGGTCCAACGGCGGAGTCTCCAACGGGGCGGGCGTGTGCGCGGGCGCCGCAACCGCTTCGCGATCCGGTGCGGGCTCGCCGCTAATGGCCTGAATTTCACGTTCGGGCGGCGCCTCTTTCGCCACCGCGCTGTCCTGCGCAGTCGCATCCGTGCGCGCCAGTATGCCGGCCGGTGCGCGCCGGCTCCCCGCCGATGCGACGGACGCAGCCGTACGCTCGCCCGGGCCGGGCGCACCGCCCGTGCCCCGAACCGTCGGCTCGAACGCCAGCATGCGCAGCAGCGTCATCGTGAAGCCCGCATACTCGTCCGGCGCGAGGCCGAGTTCGTTGCGTCCGATCGTTGCGATCTGATAGAAAAGCTGGACTTCTTCCGGCGCGAGCGCATCGGCGAAACGCCGCACGTCGTTCGCTTCGGGCCAATCGTCGAGCACCGAGGCGGGCGCGAACTGCGCCCAGGCGATGCGGTGCATGAGACTCGCCAGGTCTTGCAGCGCCGTCGAGAACGACAGACTGCGCAGCGCCATTTCGTCGGCGATTTCGAGCACTTGCGCGCCGTCCCCCGTAACGAGCGCATCGACGAGCCGGATCAGATAGCTCTGGTCGAGCGCGCCCAGCATGCCGCGCACCGCCTCCTCCGACACCTGATTGGCCGAATAGGCGATCGCCTGATCGGTCAACGACAGCGCATCGCGCATGCTGCCGTCCGCCGCGCGCGCCAAAAGCCGCAGTGCCTGTGGCTCGAACGCAACGCCTTCCGCGCCGAGAATGCGCTCGAGGTGCCCGACGATGTGACCCGCCGGCATCTGCTTCAGATTGAATTGGAGACAGCGCGACAGCACTGTCACCGGGATTTTCTGAGGATCGGTCGTGGCGAGGATGAACTTGACGTGCGGCGGCGGCTCTTCCAGCGTTTTCAACATTGCGTTGAACGCATGGTTCGTCAGCATATGCACTTCGTCGATCATGTACACCTTGAAGCGGGCGTCGACCGGCGCATAGACGGCGCGTTCGAGCAACGCCGCCATTTCGTCGACGCCGCGGTTGCTCGCGGCATCCATTTCGACGTAATCGATGAAGCGCCCTTCATCGATTTCGCGGCATGCGCGGCACACACCGCAAGGCGTCGCCGTGATGCCCGTCTCGCAGTTCAGGGCCTTGGCGAAGATGCGCGAAAGCGTGGTCTTGCCGACCCCGCGCGTACCGGTGAACAGGTAGGCGTGGTGCAGACGTGCGCCGTCGAGCGCGTGCGTGAGAGCACGCACGACGTGCTCCTGGCCGACGAGCGAAGCGAAATCCTTCGGCCGCCACTTGCGTGCGAGAACTTGATAGGTCATCGCCAAATTGTATCAGCAACGATGCGGCGCAAGACGAGGCGAGTAGCGGCGCGGATCGACTGCACGAAACGGCTTGGCGGGAGACAAGAAGAGGACAACGAGAAGAAAAAGGAAGGTGACGAGCCTGACCCTCGGCACTGGCGGAAAACGGCTGTGGCTGCTTCGTTCCCGACCTGACCAGGTTGACCGCCCCTCCATGCGAGGAGGCCCGTCACGGCGCATTCTATCATCGTCGCGCGCACGGCGCGACCCTTCTTGCGCTCCCCTCTTATTGCCCCCGCCGCGGCAATCGAACGCGGGGGCCGCAGCGCCGGGCCCGGCGCGCGTGACCGCATGGCTATCGACCCCGTACGACGGATAGCGATTTGGGCTAATATGGCATTCGGACGACTCGCCGCCGAACGCGCTGCCGCACCTGGCTCTTGCGATCCGTGCGGCTCGCTCGACTGGTTGCATGCAGTGGACGCAGCACATCGCGCCAGCCGCATTTGAGCATCGGCACCGACAGTGCGTTTTCCCGTTTTGGTGTATCGTGGCGGGCAATTGAGGCTCGGGTCCCGGAACCCGATGAGGTAAATCTAAATGAGCGAACAAATCAAGCACATCAGTGACGCATCGTTCGAGCAGGATGTCGTGAAGTCCGACAAGCCCGTATTGCTCGATTTCTGGGCCGAATGGTGCGGCCCCTGCAAGATGATTGCCCCCATCCTCGACGAGGTGGCCAAGGATTACGGCGACCGTCTGCAGATCGCGAAAATCAACGTCGATGAAAACCAGGCTACCCCGACGAAGTTCGGCGTGCGCGGCATCCCCACGCTGATCCTGTTCAAGAATGGCGCTGTGTCCGCGCAGAAGGTCGGCGCACTCTCGAAGTCGCAACTGACCGCATTCCTCGACAGCAATCTGTGATCGTCATGCCAGGCCTGTTGTCCCCGTGCAACAGGCCTTTCAGCCGCGCGATCGTCCGCTGAACGGTAGCTGGCGTGTGCTATGCTAGAATGACAAAACGTCAAGAAAACGTATAAGTCCCTGAGCGGTTCCGCTCATCCTCCTCCCAGATTCTTTCGTCGCACCTTCTCTTCCCCGGCGGGATTTCCGTATGCATTTATCCGAGCTCAAGTCTCAGCACGTTTCTCAATTGATCGAAATGGCCAACGGCCTCGAGATCGAAAGCGCGAACCGCCTGCGCAAGCAGGAACTGATGTTCGCCATCCTCAAGAAGCGCGCCAAAACAGGCGAGACCATTTTCGGCGACGGCACGCTCGAAGTCCTGCCCGACGGGTTCGGCTTCCTGCGCTCGCCTGAAATGTCGTATCTCGCGAGCACGGATGACATCTACATCAGTCCTTCGCAGATCCGGCGTTTCAATCTGCACACGGGCGACACGATCGAAGGCGAAGTCCGCACGCCGAAAGACGGGGAGCGGTACTTCGCACTCGTGAAGGTCGACAAAGTCAACGGGCAGCCGCCCGAGGCCTCGAAACACAAGATCATGTTCGAGAACCTCACGCCGCTGCACCCGAACAAGCCGCTGTTGCTCGAACGTGAAATGCGCGGCGAGGAAAACGTCACGGGCCGCATCATCGACATGATCGCGCCGATCGGCAAGGGCCAGCGGGGCCTGCTCGTCGCGTCGCCGAAGTCGGGCAAAACGGTGATGCTTCAGCACATTGCGCATGCGATCAAGCAGAACCATCCCGATGTCGTCCTCTTCGTGCTGCTCATCGACGAGCGTCCCGAGGAAGTGACGGAAATGCAGCGCTCGGTCACGGGCGAAGTCGTCGCCTCGACGTTCGACGAGCCGGCCACGCGCCACGTGCAGGTGGCCGAGATGGTGATCGAAAAGGCCAAGCGCCTCGTCGAGATGAAGCACGACGTCGTCATCCTGCTCGATTCGATCACGCGTCTCGCGCGCGCTTACAACACTGTGATTCCCGCGTCGGGCAAGGTGTTGACGGGCGGCGTGGACGCCAATGCTCTGCAACGACCGAAGCGCTTTTTCGGCGCGGCGCGCAATATCGAGGAAGGTGGCTCGCTTACGATCATCGGCACAGCCCTGATCGAAACGGGTAGCCGCATGGACGACGTGATCTACGAAGAGTTCAAGGGCACCGGCAATATGGAAGTGCACCTGGAACGCCGTCTGGCTGAAAAGCGCGTCTATCCGTCCATCAATCTGAACAAGTCGGGTACCCGGCGCGAAGAGCTGCTCATCAAGCCCGAGATCCTTCAGAAGGTCTGGGTACTGCGCAAGTTCATCCACGATATGGATGAAGTCGAAGCGATGGAATTCCTGCTCGAAAAGGTTCGCCAGACGAAGAGCAATTCCGAGTTCTTCGACATGATGCGCCGCGGCGGCTGAGATCAGGTTGGCATAACGTTGCGCAAAGCGCGCCGACTGGGCGCGCCGGCAGCCGATGCCGGCGCGGATCGATTCCGGCGCCAGTCCTTCCCGCTCCCGCCCAACCGAGCACTGCATCATGCTCACGAAGCTCTCCCGCTGGCTCGACACGCGCCGCCGCGAACGCGCACTGCGTGAGTACGGTATCGCCGACGATATCTGGCAGGCGACGCTCGACGGCCTGCCGTTCCTCGGTTATCTCGATGCCGCCGATCTCGCTCGCTTGCGAGAAACCACCAGCCTCTTCATCGCTCAAAAATCGTTCTCCACGGCCCACGGCCTCGCGTTGACCGATCGGATGATCGCCGGCATCGCCGTGCAAGCCTCGCTGCCCGTCCTCAATTTGGGCCTCGAGCTCTATCGCGGATGGGTTGGCATCGTCGTCTACCCCGGTGAATTCGTCATTCGCAAAACCGTCGAGGATGAAGACGGCGTGGTGCACGAAGTGGAGCACGACGCGAGCGGCGAAGCGTGGGAGGGCGGCCCCGTCATTCTCTCGTGGGAAGATGCGCAAATGACCGATGCGCGTGACGCCTACAACGTCGTCATCCACGAATTCGCCCATAAGATCGACATGTTGAGCGGCGAAACGGATGGCCACCCGCCGCTCTTCAAGCGCTGGCACGCGCCGCTCACCGCCGACGAATGGGCAAGCGTCTTCGACTCCGCCTACGACCGGTTCTGTGCGCAGGTCGATGCCGTGCCGACGCGGCGCTGGGCGCGTTTCGAACGCGAATCGCTGATCGATCCCTATGCGGCAGATCATCCATCCGAATTTTTCGCGGTCTGCAGTGAGGCGCTCTTCGTCCAGCCGCGCGCATTCGAGGCCGAATACCCCGAACTGTATCGTCTGCTCGCCCGTTATTACCGACAGGATCCGGCGCGCACGGGCGTACTCCTCGATACGCACAGCGGTGAGCCGGATTGATTGGCGCGGGCCGACGACGCGCAAATCTTTTCGCCAACAGCATGATTTTCTGGCATAATCGCCGTCTTTCGACCTTGGGCAAGTGGTTCGCGGTTCGATGCTGCCGGACTTACCGGCACCGCCGTATCGGCGCATCGCAGCGGGCTGGCTACCGCCACATTAAAGGAAGCACCATGAAGGACAATATTCATCCCGATTACCGCGAAGTCGTTTTTCAGGACGTATCGAACGGCTTCACGTTTGTGACGCGCTCGACGATCCAGACGCGCGAGACGATCGACTTCGAAGGCAAGAAGTATCCGCTCGCCAAGATCGAAGTGTCGTCGGAGTCGCACCCGTTCTACACCGGCCAGCAAAAGATCGTCGACACGGCAGGCCGCGTCGAGAAGTTCAACAAGAAGTTCGGTGTGCGCGCAGCCGGCAAGGCCGCCGCAAAGTAACGCGCCGCACCTTTGTACGAGCGTGCAAAGGTACTGCAAGAAAAAGGGCAGCCCGCGCTGCCCTTTTTTCATCGCCATGCCGGTCGGCCAGCGGCATGGCGTCACGGCCGCATGAGCGCGGCTACAATGCCGATTCGCTGCGATGGCGATCGCCCCCGCCATTAGCCGAATAACGATAACGATCGCCGTCCATCCGCATGAGACCCGTCGTCCGACTCACCGCCTCCGCCACGCGTGCGCTGCCTCGCTGGCTGCTGCTGACGATCTGCATCGTCTATGCGGCGTTCGGCCTGTTCGGCCGCGACCCGTGGAAGAACGAAGATGCGGCTGGATTCGGCGTCATGTGGACGATGGCCGGTGGCGAGGTCCGGGATTGGCTGCTGCCGAACCTCGTCGGCAAGTACATCACTGACACCGGCCCGCTCGGCTACTGGCTCGGCGCGGGATGCATCCGGCTGCTCGCGCCATGGGTCGACGCGGCCGATGCGTCGCGGCTGTCGACCGGCATACTTTTTTGCATAACCTGTGCGTTGGTCTGGTATACGGCCTATCTGCTCGGGCGCCGTGCCGAAGTTCAACCGTTCAAGTACGCCTTCGGCGGTGAACCCGCGCCACGCGACTACGGACGCGTGCTCGGCGACGGCGCTTTGCTGATTTTGCTCGCCTCGTTCGGACTCGCCGAGCGAGGCCACGAAACGACACCCCAGCTCGGCCAGTTGATGAGCATCGCGCTCATCGTGTACGGACTGGTGCGCACGCTCGACAAGCCATTGCAAGGGGCCGTCTGTTGGGGCCTCGGGCTCGGCCTCCTCGCGTTGAGCGGCAATCCGCTGCTGGTTGCCGCCCTTTTCGCCGGTACGCTGGTGCTGCTGGCGCTGGTGCCGGAAGCACGCTCGGTCTGGTTGCTCGTCGTCGGCATACCGCTCGCGGCGGCGTTGTCGGTGGCGTGGCCGCTCGCGGTGCTCAAACTCTACGGCGACGACGCGCGGTGGTTCATCCAACAGTGGGTCAACGGCAGCATCAATCGCTTTTCGGCGCCGCCGGGGCACGTCGTGCGTTACGCCTTCAAGAACCTGCCGCTTTTCACTTGGCCCGCGTGGCCCCTGGCGGTGTGGGCCTGGCTTAGTTGGGGCGGTCTGCGCCGCAAGCCGCATATTGCCGTACCGCTTTCGGTCGTCGCCCCCGTGCTGGTTCTCGTGGTCTTGCAAAGCCATCAAACGAACCGGCTTTACATGCTGCTGTTGCCGCCGCTCGCCGTGCTGGCGACGTTCGCGTTACCGACGCTCAAACGTGGAGCCATCAACGCGATCGACTGGTTCGCGCTGCTCAGCTTCACGATTCTCGGCACGTTCGTCTGGCTGGTCTGGCTCGCGTCGCAAACCGGTTTCCCCGCCCCGCTGGCGCGCAACCTGGCGCGGCTCGTGCCGGGCTTCGTGCCGCATTTCGACGTGCTCTCTTTCGTCTGCGCCATCGGCGTCACCGTGTGCTGGCTCGCGCTCGCGCGCTGGCGTCTGGCACGACATCCGAACGTGCTCTGGCGCAGCGTGGTGCTCTCTAGCGCCGGCACGACGTTGATGTGGGTGCTGCTGATGACGCTGTGGCTGCCGATCGTCAACTACAGCCGGACCTACCGCGATGTCGCGATGCAGATCGCCGAGCATCTGCCCGACGACTACAGCTGCATTTCGCCGGTTCGCCTTGGCGACGCGCAGCTCGCATCGTTCGCTTACTTCGGCGACATGCAGTTCTCGTTCAGCGGTGACTGCGACGTGTTGCTGCGCCAGGATGCGCAAGACTTCATCGCGCCGAGCCCGATGCCGAGCTACGTTTGGAAGCTCGTATGGGAAGGCCGCCGCGCAGCGGACCGTGACGAACGCTTCCGCCTCTATGTGCGCGTCGATCGTCCGACGCCGCCCGCACCGCGGCGCAAGCATCCGATTCGCCGGCGGTAGCCATGTTCGCGGATATCCGCAATATCGCGGGGCTCGCATGGCCCGTGCTCGTCGGGCAGCTCGCCATCATCGCATTCGGAGTCATCGATACGGCCATGGTGGGCCGCTTCTCCGCGGTCGATCTTGCCGCGCTCGGACTCGGCTCGTCCATCTATGTGTCGGTCTACGTCGGCCTGACGGGCGTCGTGCTCGCGCTGCAGCCGATCGCCGGTCAGCTTTTCGGCGCGCGCCGTCACGCGGAAATCGGCGAGGAGGTTCGCCAGGCACTCTGGCTTGCGGCGGGGCTTGCCGTGCTCGGCTTCGCGGTCATGTACTTCCCCGCGCCGTTGCTCGCCATTGCGCGCGTTCCCGCGGCGCTTCACGAACGAACCGAGCTCTATTTGCGCATCGCCGCGTTCGGTTTGCCAGCCAGCCTCGCCTTTCGCGTCTATTCGGCACTTGCCAACGCGGTCGGCAAGCCACGGCTCGTGATGATGCTGCAAGTCGCAGCGCTCCTGGCGAAAGTTGCGCTGAATCTCTGGTTCATCTTCGGCGGCTTGGGGCTCCCGCCGTTGGGCGGCCCGGGCTGCGCACTCGCCAGCACGCTGATCAACTACACGCTCGCGGGCATTGCGCTGACCTTGCTCGCCAGGCTGGAGCTCTTCGCACCGTTCGGAATCTTCACGCGCTTTTGCTGGCCCAGCGTCCAGCGGCTCGCGGCACTTCTCAAGCTGGGACTGCCCATGGGGCTCTCGTATCTGATCGAGGTCACCTCATACACGTTCATGGCGCTTTTCATCGCGCGCTTCGGCACGACCACGCTCGCGGGGCATCAGATCGTCGGCAACTTCGGTGCAGTGCTCTACATGACACCGATGTCGATCGGCATCGCCACTTCCACGCTCGTGGCCCATGCTCTCGGCGGCGGGCGCCATGATGCGGCGCGGGCGCTCGCACGGCACGGCATCGCCCTGGCCTGCGCTATCGGATGCGGCTACGCCGCTGTCTCCTGGCTACTCCGCCCGCTGATCCTTGCGGGCTACACGCCCGACGCGACCGTCATCGCTGCGGCCATGCCGCTCCTGCCGATCATGCTCGTCTACCACATCTTCGATACCTTTCAGACGGCCACGGCGTTCGTGCTGCGAGCCTACAAGGTTGCCGTCGTACCGACCGTGATCTACGCCGTGGCGCTTTGGGGCGTTGGACTCGGCGGCGGTTATCTGCTCGGGTTCGATATCGGCGGCGCCGTACCCGAATGGCTGAGAGGCGCGCGCGGATTCTGGGCGGCCAATGCCGCGAGTCTCGCAGCGGCCGGCGCGGGACTCTTCGTCCATTGGCGCTCGGTCAGCGCACGCCTTGCGCGTAACGCTCAGGCCACCTCAGGCGCATCGGCCGCGTCCTGACGGCTCTCGAATACCTCCCGCGCCGCAAAGAGCGCGTTGAGCGCTGCCGGAAAACCGGCATAGACGGCCATCTGCATGAAGACTTCGACGATCTCGGCCTGGGTCGCGCCGACATTGAGCGCACCTTCGATGTGTACTTTCAATTGCGCCGTCGCATTGCCGAGCGCGGCAAGCGCCGCGATGGTCGCGATCTCACGCGACTTCAGGTCGAGCCCCGGGCGGCTGTAGATATCGCCGAACGGGAATTCGATCAAGAGACGGGCGAAGTCCGGCGCGATCGGCGCCTGCCGCGCGTCAATCAAGATGAGAACAGCGCGTCAATCAGGATGAGAATGCAGACGCAGCAGCGGCGGTGACGGGCGTAGCCCGGAACCGGCGCCGCTGCGCCGCGCCGAAAGCGCTCGGCTTGAGTGCAGAGCCTTTTCGGTGGTCGCGGTGGATCGGGTATGAACGAGTCTTCCTTGCAAGGGAGGCTCGCCGTGCCCGGACGACACGTCAACGACCACCAAATGAGGCTCTACATGAAGTACAGACGCACGGAAGGACCGTCCACGGCGGCCGCGCGCGCGGGATTCAGCATGGCCACGGCCTATCGCATCGAACAGGATTTGCGGTTGCCGTCGCAGAAGAAGGCGCCGCGCGAGCGGCGCCGCCCCGATCCCTTGGCCGAGATCTTTGACGCGCAGGTCGTGCCGCTGCTGCGCTCTGCTCCGGGTATTCGGCCGGTGGCAGTGTTCGAGGAGATGCTTCGACGGCATCCGAGCTTGTCGCGCACCGTGCGCCGCACGTTGGAGCGACGCATCCGCGATTGGCGTGCCGTGCATGGCGAGGAGCGCGACGTCATATTCCGCCAAGTGCATGAGCCCGGTCGCCTCGGGCTGTCCGACTTTACCGACATGCACAGCCTGGGCGTCACCGTGGCAGGTGTCGCGCTGGACCACCGCCTGTATCACTTTCGGCTGGCCTGCTCGGGCTTTGAACACGCCCACGTCATTCTCGGCGGCGAGAGCTATGTCGCGCTGGCCGA
>NZ_JAAAYE010000019.1 GCF_013282575.1 Paraburkholderia sp. NMBU_R16 | reverse complement strand
TTGCCGCATTCTGCCGCAACCAGCCATACCTCAGCTTGTCGATTCAGAGCGCCTCAAGGGTTCGCTGCGCCGGGCTTACGCCCGCCCTTGACCCGCTAACATCACCCACTCGGAATTCAAAAGAGGCGAAAAAAGCGCTCGCTGTGCCGAAGGCGGTCAGCGCCGATCGCGCTTCATGGAAGCGCGCATGGGCGTGGCAAACGCTGCGGCGCTCGAGGGTTTCGCAGCCGCGATGTCGACAGCGTTCGGATACGATGCCAATAGCACCCGTAGCACGCCGTTGGTCCAGCCGAAGCCGTCCTGCAGCGGATACTCGCCACCACCGGCGGCCGACGTATCGGCACTCACATCGTATTTTTCGACGAGTTTTCCCGTGCGGACATAGGCCGCGACGTTGGTGCGAATCCAACGCGTCGCGATCGTGCGCGCCAGTTCGTCCTCGCCATAGCGGCGCAGCCCGGTCACCGCAAGATACTGCAGCGGTGCCCAGCCGTTCGGTTCGTCCCATTGCTGGCCGGTCTTGACTTGCGTCGTCGCCATGCCGCCGGGCCGAAGCAGTCCTCGCCGAATCGTTGCGGCGGTTTCGTGCGCCTCGTCGCGCGTCGCGACGCCGGCAAACAGCGGGTAGACGGCGGCAGCCGTCAATCGATGAGTGAGCTTGCGCTGGACGAATTGATAGTCGCCGAACGCCTTGATCTGCGGATCCCACAACCAGCGCCGAATCGCTTCGGCACGTGTCCTCGCCCGCACCTCCAGGTTCTCCGCATGCGCGGCATCGCCCTGGATACGGTACGCCTTTGCCAGCGTCTTCTCGAGACCGTACATGAGCGAATTCAGGTCGACGGGGATCAGTTCCGTCACTTCGATAGACGCGAGCGTCGCATCGTCGGCGAACCATCTCGAGCTGAAATCCCAGCCCGTCTCGCCGCCCGCGCGCAAATTGCGCCACAGGTCGGGTGCGCCGCGTTGCGGGGTGGCGGCCGCAGTCGCCAGGTCCTCGCGATACGATTCATCGCGCGGCAGCGCGAGGTCGTCCCAGTAGCGATTGAGCAATGTGCCGTCTGGTAGCCGAACCACGTGGCGATAAGCGCGGCCGGGCGCAAGCTTGTCCGCGCCGTCCATCCAGTAGGCATATTCCGCTTTGAGTTCCGGCAGCGAATCCAGATAGACACGGTCGCCGTCCTCGCTCGCGATGAGGCCGACCATCTGCGCGAAGAACGGCGGTTGCGAGCGGCTCAGATAATAGGTGCGATTGCCGTTGGGAATGTGCCCGTAACGGTCGATCAGCGTGGCGAAATTCTCGAGCTCCTCCTTCGCCAAGTCGTGCCGGCCGCTTTGTTCGAGGCCGAGCATGATGAAGTACGAATCCCAGTAATAGATTTCGTCGAAGCGGCCACCCGGGACGACGTAGGGCTGAGGCAGCGCCAGCAGAGACGACCATCGGCTCTCGACGCGATCGGGGCCGCGGCGTAGCACGTTCCAAAGCGTGTCGATGTGCGCGACGACGTTCTGATTCGGATCCGTTGCATAGTGGCTATCGCTGCCGGCCGGGGCGCTGAACCGCGCTTCCACGAATTTGCGCAGATCGAATCCGGGCTGGTCCCGCTGTGCGGCGAACTCGGCGACGATCTTCTGTGGCGGTGCGTTCGGAATCATATCGGCGAACGTCTTGCTATCCGGAAAAATCCGGGCGAGCTCCACCGCGCGATAGAGCTCGCCGTACAGCGCGAACGGAGATGCCGGCTCGACGGGAGAGGGCTGGGCGTGGGGGTTGACCTGCGATGCCGCGATCGGCGGCGATTGCCGGGCGACAGCGCTCGAATATGGCGGCGCCTCGATCGGCTGCGCGCCGTAACAGACGCTGAGCGCAACCAGGCTCGCGGACAGGGTGGCCGTGAGGCTGGCCGCTGCGAGGCGCCGGGCGAGGGAGAGCGACATAGGCGGTCCTTGGCGATTGGGCCCGAGCGCATGTCACCGGCGCGCTCGCAGCAACGATGGGGTGCGTCGGCGCCAGGGCGGGCGACGTGCGCGTCGGCGAATGAGCAACCGCTGTTCCCACTGCGTGGCGGCCTTCGACGAACGTCTTCGTGAAGCCAAGAAAAAGCCGCGCGCACGTGACGCGTGGCGCGCGGCAAATTCCGTCCGGTGGCTGTCCGCGTCAGGAGTGTCGGCGCGGCGCCGGACGGGGGCGGAACCGACGTGCGGCAACGATGCCGCGAAGCATCGCGGCGCCGCTATTGCAGATGCTGTCCACCGTTGATCGAGATGTTGGCCCCGGTGACGAAACCCGCTTCGTCCGAGCACAAATAGGCGATCAACGCGGCGACCTCCTCGGGCTGACCGAGTCGGCCGACGGGAATCTCGGGCAGGATTTTCGTCTTCAAGACGTCCTCCGGTACCGCCATGACCATACGCGTTGCAATGAAGCCCGGCGATACGGTATTGACCGTCACCCCCTTGCGGGCCAATTCGAGCGCAAGCGACTTGGTAAACCCATGCATGCCTGCCTTCGCCGCAGCGTAGTTCGTTTGCCCGAACCCGCCTTTACAGCCGATCACAGATGAAATATTGACGATGCGCCCCCAACCGCGGGCCGTCATGTCCTCGTACCACTGCTTCGTCATGTTGAAGACCGAATCCAGATTGGTGCTCAATACGGCATCCCAGGCACCCTTGTCGAGCTTCTTGAAACTGGCGTCGCGTGTGATGCCGGCATTGTTGATGAGGATGTCGATCGGTCCGATTTCGGAGCGGATCTGCGCGGCACAGCGCGCACATGACTCGTAGTCGGCGACATCCACGGCATACGCGCGAAACTGGCGCCCGTTCGCGTCCATCTTGGCAAGCCAGCTGTCCGCATTCGTATTATTCGGCGAGTAAGTGACGACGACGGTGTATCCGGCGTCATGCAGCTTGACGCTGATTGCTTCGCCGATTCCGCCCATGCCGCCAGTAACGAGGGCAACTCTTCTTGCCATATAGGGTTCTCCAAAATTGTGATGTACGAAGGGATGCCGGACGGCGCCAGGCCGTCATCGCATGCGTGCGAACGCCTCGAGGACCGAGTTGCCGTTCGGCGTGATGCGCGGCCGCGGTATCCCGCGCTCCGCCTCGTCGAGCGCGACGAGTTCGCGCTCGAGCAAGGTGCCGAGTTCGGCGCGGTGTGCCTCGATCTGGTCGGGGGCATCGCGGACCAGAATCAAAGTGGCAAATTCATGTGGGCTTAACATGCTCTACTCCCAGTAAAACCAGACCATCTATTCGTTTTCGCCGATCAGCCAGGAGAGCGACGGAATCGGTTTTGCGCGGTGGATTGCCTTTCACCCACACCGTCGCGCACTGCGACGGGTGAAAATCGCAAAAAATTCAATCGATCGATTAAATACGAACATGCTCTATAATCAATTAGTGCTACGAGTTGAAACGTTTTCGCTTCCCTCTTACGATAATGTAAGAACGAGTATTAATTACGGATAGGCGTGTGCCCGCACGGGCTGAGCGGGTAATTGTTTCGGATATCCACGCTGATGACGCACGCTCAAACTCGGATTCGCTGCTGGAGCAATACTAATACCGCTCGCCGAACTTCGCAATATGGAATGGATTTCTACGAAGCGAACCTGTTTGGTTTGCGAGGTAGGCATTTTACCGAAGCGTCATTTCGACCGATGTCAAGTATGTCTATAAGAACGATTTGCTTGTCACCGAGTAGTAACGGTCCGATGGCATGGAATAACAATATTGCCAATCGGGATATCGTCGTCATTTATCGGATGTGTGAAGAAATGGTGGCGGAACCCTGATTTTGGGCTGACCGCCGGCCCGCGGAGCCCGGTCCGCCGTTTGCTGCGCGTTCTGCATTGCGGCTCGGTGCCGGTCTTTAGGGAGAACTGCTCATGCAAGACACCAACGAACAACATCCGGGAGATGAAGGCCCCCCGGGCGCACCGGGTGTCGGCGAAACGCCGTGCCAGGCGTGCCGCGGCACTGGCACTGTAGAGGGAAAGCCGTGCACAGTTTGCGGCGGGACCGGCCGCGTGTTACAGGGCATAGGCGGAGGATAAACGGATGCCATTCGGACCGCCGCCGCAACGGCGGCGGTCCCGCGGCTGCCGGCTACTTAGTGATGAGGTTCGTCCCGGGGGACGGTGCCGCTCGGCATGTCGAGATCGCTATTCAGGTCGCTCGCGCTCGAGCCCCAATACGGCGCGGTCCCGTAATAGTCATGCAGTTCGCTGGCCCACGCCACGTCCGCCATCGCAGGCCAGTGGTCCTTGTCGAACCCCGGAGCATTCTTGACGGTGTCGGACGACACGGACAGTTGGAAGCATTTGCGGTCCGTATCGAGCGTGAGGGCCTTCCATGGCAACGCGAGCAGTTTGTCGCCGATGCCGAGAAAACCGCCCACGGACATCACGGCGTAGGCAATGCGTCCCGTGTAAACGTCGAGCATGATCTCCTTGATCTTGCCCGCTTCCTTACCGTCGGAACACATGACCTTGTCGCCTTCCAGCGTGCTGGCCGCCATCACATAGGGCCCCGGACCTTCGGCCGTTTCGCTGCCTTTGCCGATGATGCGCGTTTCACCTCTGCTGCCTAGTGGATCGGTTGAGATGGGCATAACTTTCTCCATTCTGTTAATCGAATCGATGTGCGGGCCGGCGCTCAGTGTTGCCGGCTGATCGCCTTCGATACCGCCGCCGGGCTGTCGTACTCGTGATCGGGCAGGTTATCGATCAGCTCGACGATCTCGCGATCGGCATGGTGGGATCGCGCCACTTCGACAAGGTGCTCGCGGGTCGTCGGGTAGTCGACGCCGGCGAGCGCCTTTTGAATCTCGACTGGCGATGGTTGTCCCGAATGCCGCTGGTGCTGCGAATGCGCTGGATGTTGCGCCATGTACGCCTCCTTGTGCGCGGGTTGGACATATTCGATACGCAGCAACGTCCGTTCCATGAGACGCTGAACGCGCGATGCGGCGCGGTTCAGGGCGGCCATGAAAAACCTGCACCGGCGCTGCACGCATTGCCGGCTCGGGCGACACGCGCGGGCCGGCTGTCCGATACGGATAGGTACATGCGTTGCTGTAGTGCCATGGATCAGTCGCTTACTGCCTTGCGAGGAAGCCCCCCATGCAACGAGACCCGAGGCTCGATCGGTTGGCGATCGACACCATTCGCACGCTGGCCATGGATGCTGTGCAAAAGGCGAACTCTGGGCACCCCGGCACGCCGATGGCGCTCGCGCCCGTCATGTACGAGCTTTGGCAGCACCATCTGCGTTACGACCCTCAAACGCCGTTATGGCCCAACCGCGATCGGTTCGTGCTCTCGGTAGGACATCGGGGCCCGCGGCGAGGCGGCACGGCGCGAATGGGAGCGGCGCCGAGAAGCCTACGCGCGGCGCTATCCGGACCTCGCCCGCGAGCTCTCGCAAATCGAAGCGCATACCTTGCCGGATGGGTGGGATGCCGATATTCCGAGGTTCGACCCCGATGCGAAAGGCGCCGCGACGCGGGAGTCATCCGGCAAAGTCCTCAATGCCGTCGCGGCGCGCGTGCCGTGGATGATCGGCGGCGCCGCCGACCTGGCGCCTTCGACCAAAACGCTGCTCAAGTTCGAAGGCGCGGGCAGCTTCAGTCGCGACGATCCAGGTGGGCGCAATCTGCATTTCGGTGTGCGGGAACATGCGATGGGGGCGGTGTGCAACGGCCTCGCGCTTTCGAACCTGAGGCCGTTCGCGGCAACCTTCCTCATCTTTAGCGACTATATGAAGCCGCCGATCAGGTTGGCGGCGATCATGGAGATACCGGTCGTCTACGTATTCACTCACGATTCGATCGGACTGGGCGAGGACGGCCCCACGCATCAACCGGTGGAGCAACTCGCCTCGTTGCGTGGCATACCGGGGCTCACCGTGCTGCGCCCCGCCGATGCGAACGAGGTCAGCGAAGCCTGGCGCATTGCGCTTTCGCAACCGTACCGCCCTACAGCTCTCGTCTTGTCGCGCCAGCCGTTGCCGACTCTCGACCGGACGCGTTACGGGTCGGCGGACGGTGTACGGCGCGGCGCCTATGTGCTCGCCGATCCACCGGATGCAAGCGCCCCGCAGGTACTGTTGCTCGCAACAGGCAGCGAGGTATCGGTATGCATCGAAGCGTACGAGCGGCTGACACGCGAAGGCATTGCGGCACGCGTCGTCTCGATGCCGTCATGGGATATCTTCGAGCGGCAGGACGAGGCCTATCGGGACAGCGTGCTGCCGCCCGAAGTCGAGGCGCGTGTGGCGGTCGAACAGGCGGCGACGCTCGGTTGGGACAGATACGTGGGGCGCACCGGTGCTCGAATCGTGATGCACACGTTCGGCGCATCGGCTCCGGTGCGGGCTCTTCAACGCAAATTCGGGTTCACGCCCGAATGCGTTTATGACGCCGCCAAGCGGCAGCTCGCACGTACGGTCGCGACGAGGGGCCTGCACGGGGAGAGCTGAGCTGCCGGGGCAATCCGGGCGCGTCCGCACGGACGCGCCGGCTCGACGCCGGGGCCCGACGCATCGCGCGCCGGGCCTCCGGGAACTCATACGTCACTCATGACCTTGATCCGGCGGGCTCTGAGGCGTCTTCGGACCATATGTGCCGTTGGTCGTGTCCGGGGTCTGTTCGTCGGTGCTGCGCGGCTGCATCGTCGAGTTGCTGCCTGCGCCCATGCCCGTTGTGCCAGGCGAACCGTACCCGCCCCGGTCCCGTTTGCTTCGCATGTGTTGACGCTTGGACGGCGTATTGAGCGTGCTGCCGTCCGGCGAGGCGCCCGCACCCGGGCCGCCCACCGCGCCGGTCGTGTTGCCGCCCGCGCCGCCGCCCGTGCCCGCCGGGCCGCCGCCGGCGGCTTGCGCGTACACGCCGCTCGCGCATGCGATGGCGAGCGCCGAAGCAAGTAAGGTCTTCGTCGTGGATTTCATCGTGATTCCTCCATCGAAAGGTTTTTCCTATGCGCGTCGGATTTCGCACGCATGGAAAGACCCGCAAGCACCATGCCTCGAAGCGCTTCCGACGTACCCGGGAACGCCCATTGCATCGCACGGACGACAGCGCAAGCTCGCAATTTTGCGTGTACGGGCATGGATAGGCCGCTATGATCGCCGTAACCGAAACTGACGACGCTCGTCGAGTGAATAAGTGAGAGACCCCGCTGCCGCCCGCGCCAGGCTCAAGCGGCGCATTGCCGGCGACCTGTGGCAGGCCGTCTGGCGTTACCGGAAAGAGACGCTCGGCGCCACCGCGCTGATGATCGCGGCGAAGCTCGCGGGTGTGTCGGTCCCGCTGGCACTGCGCTCGCTCGTCGACGATCTCGGCCACCGCACGCCGCTCGCGCTCGTTCCCGTTTTTCTGGTGCTCGCGTACGCGCTGCTGCGCTTTTTAGGCGACGCATTCGGCGAGGCGAGGGACGTCGTTTTCAGCACCGTCACTCAGCACACGGTGGCCTCGCTCGCCGAGCGCACGTTTGCGCGCCTGCATCGCCTCGGCGCCCGCTTCCATGCCAAACGCGAGACGGGCTCCATCGTGCGCGACGTGCAGAAAGGAACCGATGGCATCGGCTACCTGCTTGGCGTCGGCTTGTTCACGATCCTGCCGGCGTTGATCGAGATTGCCAGCATCATCGGCATCATGGTGCTGAACTTCACCGCGACGTTCATCTGGATCATTGCCGGTACGCTGGTGGCGTACTCGACCTACACGATGATCTTCACGCGCCGGCGCATGACCGTGCAGCGCGAGGTCAACCGGCTCGAGTCGGCGGCGGACAGTCGCCTCGTCGACAGCATGCTCAACTATGACACGGTGAAGTATTTCGCCGCCGAGGAGGTCGAGAGCGAGCGCTACCGTGGCGTGCTCGCGGGGTGGGTGCTCGCACGCCTGCGTAATCAGCGCGCACTCACGGCACTGCACCTCGGCCAGAGTGCGATCGTCTGTCTCGGCATCGCGGCCACGATGCTGCTGGCCGTGCAGTATGTGGCGGCGGCGCGGATGACCGTCGGCGATCTCGTGCTCGTGAACGCATATATCGTGCAGGTCTGCATGCCGCTGAACACCCTGGGCTTCGTCTTCCGGGAAACCAACGACGCACTCGTCAACGTAGAGCGCATGTTCGCGGTGCTCGCGGGCGACGAGCACGGCGAACATGCGGACGAGCTGGAGGATCGCGATGCGTCCGGCGCGCAACCGATCGTCGTGGGCGCCGGCGAGATCGTGTTCGACCACGTCGACTTCGGCTATGACCCCGCGCGGCAGATCCTGCACGAGGTCAGTTTTCGGGCGACACCGGGCCGCACGCTCGCTGTGGTCGGGGGAAGCGGGTCCGGGAAGTCGACGCTGGTGCGGCTCCTCTTTCGGCTCTACGCGCCGGCCCGCGGGCGCATTTCCATCGACGGCCAGGATGTGGCGAACGTGACGCGCCGCACGCTCAGAGAGGCGATCGGCATCGTGCCGCAGGACACGGTGCTCTTTAACGAAACCATCGCCTATAACATCGGCTACGGGCGGGCGAGGGCGACCCGTGCCGATATCGTGCGCGCTGCGCGTGCGGCCCAGCTCGACGAGTTCGTCGAGCGGCTGCCCGATCATTACGACACGCGAGTCGGTGAGCGCGGCCTGCGGCTGTCCGGCGGCGAACGCCAACGCATCGCCATCGCGCGCGCATTCTTGAAGGACCCGCCCATCATCGTCTTCGACGAAGCCACGTCCGCGCTCGACACGCGCTCCGAGCGCGCGATCCAGAACGAGTTCCGTCGCCTATCCGAGGGTCGTACGTCGATCGTGATCGCGCATCGCCTTTCGACGATCGTCGATGCCGACAAGATTCTCGTGATGGAGCACGGACGAATCGTCGAACAAGGCACGCACGACGAACTGCTCGGGCGGCGCGACGGCGTCTACGCCCGCATGTGGGCACTGCAGCGCGAACAGGGCGAGCTCGAACACGCGCAGCGCAAGCTTGCCGCGCACCCGCTGCCGATCGGCGAACTCGCCGCAGCGATTGCGACACGCGTCGTCACAAAGGCGGCGGCACGCAATGTCGCGTTCGAGACCGACGTCGCCGATGCGACGCTGCCCGTCACCGGCGAAACCGAGGAGATCGAGCACGCTGTTGCGATGTTGTGTGCCAACGAGATCGAGCATGCGTCTGCCGGCGAGCGCGTCGTGTTGCGCGCGCAACGCATGGAGAACGTGGTCTGGCTCGTGGTGCTCGGTGCCCACGCGGAGCCCGCGCCACTGACGGACGAGCAGGCCATGGAGGCCGAGCGTGTGCTTGGCGCCGCCGGCGGCACGTTCATGCCGAGGCCATTCGAGACGCGCGTGGCCTATGTCGCTGCATTGCCGCTCGTACCGGTCGTGCCGGCCGTCGCCCCTTGGCTCGTGACAAAGCCGGGCACGGAGCGCGCGCAAGGCCCGGCCGCCGAAGCACGGCGTCTGCTTCCGCTCGACGGCATCGCGGTGCTTGCCATCGACGACGACGAGGAGGCGCGCGACGCGCTCGAAGCCGCGCTGGTCGCGAATGGAGCGACGGTCGAGTTGGCCGGGACCGGCACCGATGCGCTTGAGCGGCTCGAGTGTACTGCGCCTTCGCAATGGCCGGGGGTCGTCGTATGCGATGTCACATTGTCCGACGAGGACGGATGCGACGTGTTGTCGCGCATTCGCGAATTGGCCAGACGGCGTACTGCGACGGTGCCGCCCGCCATTGCGCTGACGGGTCATGCCGACGGCGCGACGCGCCAGCGTACGCAGCGCGCCGGATTCGATGCGCATCTCGTCAAGCCCGTTCAGATCGACGCGCTGGCCGAAGAGATTCAGCGGCTCGCCGCGCACGCCTGAGCAGGACGAGCCGCACAGCCGCTCGCGCTTGCTGCGTTCAAGCGGCTAAGCAGCGCTGCGACGCTCGTTCGAGGACTTCGTCGGCCCACTGATTGATGCTCTTGCCGGCGGCGGCAGCCGCGACGCCGATCGCCGCATGGACTTCCGGACGAATGCGCAACATCAGCTTGCCCGATGCGGGCTTTTCCGGAAGGCGGCCGGTTCTGCGGCAATCGGCAAGATAGTGATCGATTGCAGCATGAAAATCCTCGGTCAGTCCGGCCACTGTCTCGCCGTGAAACGAAATGCGATCGGACACACCGAGCACATGGCCGACCAAGATGTTTTCGCGCGGATCGTATTCGATGCGCGCAAGATATCCGTTATAGCGCATGACATTCATCACGGCTCGACTCCCAATTCACTGAACCATTCCCGTAGAGCTTCCACTTGGTACCTTCGTGCGTCTTTGCCGGGATGCGGCCGATGCAGGTACCGGCGCGAGCAGCGGATCTCGAACACGACTCGTGAGCCCGAGCCGCCCCTGACTTCCCCGCCCAACCCGAGGACCCACGCTTCGATCTCGGCGAAGACGATGCCCGCCAGCGTGGGCTGGTGGAATATCGCCGCGAGCGTTTTCGCATGTTTGCCCTTCATCGCACCTCGCGATAGCAAAAAATGATATCAGATGAACCGAGAGAATGCTACCGACGCGTGTGGCGTAGAGACAGTCGGCCATTCGGGTAACGGAATGGCGATCGAGCGGTCCACGATGGCGTATCGGACGGCGGATTCGGGACCTTCCTTTGCTGCGCGTTGGATTCGGTTCCTACGAGTTCTTTGGAGGGCAAAAATGAAGGCAGTCGTTTTTCATGGGATAGGCGACATCCGGCTCGATACCGTGGCCGAGCCGACGGTGCAGGCGCCGTCGGATGCGATCGTCCGTCTGACCGCAAGCGCGATTTGCGGCACAGACCTTCATATGGTGCGCGGCACGCTGAGCGGGATGGTGCCCGGAATGATTCTCGGGCATGAGGGCGTCGGTGTGATCGAGGAGATCGGCAAAGGGGTGCGCAACCTGTCGAAGGGCGATCGGGTCCTCATCCCGTCGACGATTTCGTGCGGTTACTGCGCCTACTGCCGAAGCGGCTACACCGCTCAGTGCGACAACGCGAACCCCAATGGTCGGCTAGCCGGCACGGCGTTTTTCGGCGGCCCGAAAACAAGCGCGGACGTCTGGGGCGGCGCGGCGGACGAGGTTGATCGTCGAGCAGAGGGTGTCCCATGCGACCGACATCGGTTTGTTCGTGCTCGGTGCCTACTGACAGACCCATTGTCGTCGGTCAACCCGGTGTTACGCCCGACACTAGTCTTTCTCGGAAGTGCGCGGCCGTCGTGCGCAAACCCGCGTCGAGCGTCGTCGTCGGTTCCCAGCCCATCAATGCGCGCGCCGCGGAAATGTCGGGTTGCCGATGCCACGGGTCGTCTATCGGCAGCGGCCGAAACGTAATCTCGCTCGACGAGTCCGTCGCGCGCAGCACGTGCCCGGCGAGTTCCAGCATCGTGACCTCGTGCGGGTTACCGAGGTTGACGGGATTGCAGGTCCCGTCCGGCGCATCCATGAGGCGGATGAACGCATCGATCATGTCGTCGACATAGCAAAGCGAGCGCGTTTGCGAGCCGTCGCCATAGACCGTGAGCGGCTCGCCCGACAGCGCCTGAACCATGAAGTTCGAGACCACACGCCCGTCCGCCGGGTGCATGCGCGGACCGTACGTATTGAAGATACGTGCGATGCGTATTTCGAGCCCGTATTGACGGTGATAGTCGGCGAACAGCGTTTCCGCGCAGCGCTTGCCTTCGTCGTAGCAGGAGCGGGGGCCAATGGGGTTCACATGGCCCCAGTAGTCTTCCTTTTGGGGGTGTACACGCGCATCGCCATAGACTTCGCTCGTCGACGCTTGAAAGATCTTCGCGCGTACCCGCTTTGCTAGCCCGAGCATGTTGATCGCGCCATGTACGCTGGTTTTCGTGGTGCGTACCGGATCGTATTGGTAATGGACGGGCGACGCAGGACAGGCGAGGTTGTAGATTTCATCGACCTCGACATACAGCGGAAACGTCACGTCGTGGCGCATCAATTCGAAGTTGGCGCGTGGCAACAGGTGCGAGACGTTCTCGCGCGTGCCGGTAAAGAAGTTATCCACGCAGAGCACGTCGTGGCCCGCGTCGACCAGTCGCTCGCACAGGTGCGAGCCGAGAAAGCCCGCACCGCCTGTCACGAGTATTCGCTTTCGATCGAGTTCCTTCACGTCGTTTCTCCGGTTAAGCGGTGACCTCGTCCAGGACGCGACACCAGTCTTCGATGAAGCGGCCGATGGAAAAGCGCTCGAGCGCGACACGGCGCGCGCCGTCGCCGAGCCGCTTGGCTTCGCCGCGATCGCGCAGCAGGCACTGCATGTCTCGCACGAGCGAATCGACATCGGTCGAGATGAAACCGCTCTCGCCGTTTTTGATTACGGTGACGAGCTCGGTCGTCGCCAGCCCGACGATCGGCATGCCGATCGTCATCGCTTCTACGATCGCGAGCCCGAGGCTCGTCCAACGGATCGGATTGAAAAAGAGCCGGTAGCGGGCGCAAAACGCGGCGAGATCGAGATTGCCGATTTCGCCGAGCCCGCCTGCGCTTTGCGCATCCATGCCGACCAGATCGAGCGGGACGCGCTCGGCCACGCTTCGGTAGATGTCGGCGCCGAGCCGGCGCCCGCGGCTCGCGAGATTGTTGATGACCACGATGCCGCGTTCGAGCTCGCCCGTATAGCGGACGCCCTCGGGCACGACGACGCCATGCTCGATGACCCGCGTCGGCGTATCGCCGCACTCCCACATCAGTCGATTGAACGGCGTCACGTGAACGATAAGCGTGCTCGGATCGTCGACCCAGTGTCGTTCGCAAAACGGATTGCGCTGGGGCGGGTCGTGCTCCAGATAGATGCGCGGCAGCGCGCGCTGAGCGTCGGACAACACCTCGAGGCGGTCCGTCTCCCAGTGCTCGCGATGCTGATACAACACGACATCGAATTCGCGTCCGGGAACCTCCTGTGCGTCGACTTCATGAACGTTGTCGCCCCATGGCAATACGCCTGTTCTTCCGGCATGGCCCGGCGGATTGCCGGGGCGCGTGACGAGCCAGAAATCGTGAGGTGCTTGTGTCAGGTAATAGAGATAGTTGCCGTGCACGTGCCAGGTCAGCACACGCAGTCTGCGCTCAGTTCGCATGCCGTTTCTCCCTCGCCGGTGTATTGCGCATATGCAGCACGCCGGGCGCACCCCGGTGCGTGCGCATGCGATGCGCCAATTGAGCGAGCGCCTCGCCCACGACGCTCTCGACGCTGACGTTGCGCGCGCACGCGTGCTCGTACGGACACTCGCGAAACGCGCAGGGACGGCATGGCGGATAGTCCGCCAGCACGTGATGAAGCTCGCGATCGAGCGGTGCCCAACGGCGCGTGTCGCTGCCCGAAGCGATGACCGTACTTGGCGTACACATGGCGGCGGCCAGATGCGAAATGCCCGTGTCGTTGCAAACGACGAGCCGTGCACGGGCGACGAGCGCGGCCAGTCCGCCAAGCGATGTGGCTCCCGCGAGATGGAGCGCCGGGGCCGTCATGGCGCCCAATACCGCCGCGGTGATGTCCGCCTCGTGCGACGTGCCGGTGATCGCGATCTGCCAGCCCTGTTCCGAGAGCGCATCGGCGACTTCGGCGAAGCGGGCGGCCGGCCATCGGCGCGACGGCAACTGCGCTCCGGGATGCAGCAATACGAGCCGCTCCGGCTCGATGCCGTGCAGCGCTTCCAGCGCGGCATACTCGGCGCGATCCTGCGCGGTGAGCGGAAACCAGAGGGTGTCGTCGGCCGCGGGAAGCCCGAGCGCCCGCACGAGGGCGAGGTATCGACGCGGTTCCGCTAGCGTGTCGGGCCATGCCAGGAGCCCGGGTGCTGGCGCTTCGTGTGGCTCGATAAAGCCCGCGCAGGCGGTCGCGCCCAACTGGCTGACGATTGCATTGGCGGGGCCGCCGCTGCCATGCATCTGAATGGCGAGATCGAAGCGGCGCCGGCGCATGGCCGCGAAAAACGACGGCAGGCCCGCCTCGCTTTCTTCCTGCTCGGGAAAGCCGGGCGCGCCCGGAAAGACGACGAGCTCGTCGACGAGCGAGCTGAAGCGCTCCACGAATTGCGTCGCCCACGGCAAGCCGATCAGCGTGATATACGCCTGCGGCCAGGCAGAGCGCAGCGCGCGCAGCGCAGGCACGGCGCACAACATATCGCCCAATTGCAGCGCGCGGAATATCGCGACGCGGCTCGGCGCCGGAAAGATCGGCACGGCCGGCGCGGTGTCGTTCAGAGGAACCATGTTCGATAGCTCAAGGCGCCGCGAAGACGCCAGTAGATCGATAGGAACGGAATCAGCGCCGATGTCGCGGCCATTTCGGCGATATGCCGCCAGGCGCGAGAGCGCCCCTGCATACGAACGGCGAAAAACCGCGCGGTGAGCGCAAGCCAGATCAGCGCGGCACCGCCGGCGGCCCACGGCGCGCCGGCCGCGGCGCAGCCCAGTGCGATGAGCGCTGCCGCCACCGTGACGTAATAGTCGATGGGCGGCCTGCGGGCGATGCGGCGCTTGTACAAATCGCGATGCTTGTTGTAAAGAAGCGCCTCGAAGCGACTCTTCTTCTGCTGCGCGAGGCTCACCCCCCACCGTGCCGGCCGTACCGGATGCAGCACGACCGCATCGGTTGCCTGAACGATGCGCGCTCCGATGGAAAGCAGCGCAAATTGCAGGTCCGAGTCCTCGCGCCATGCTGCCGTGAAGCGCTCGTCGAATCCCCCGACGGCTGCGAGTGCGTCGCGACGCACGAATGCGTTGGCGGTGGCGAACTCGGCTCGTTCGAGCCCGCTCGCATCGGCTTCGTAGTCGGTCGGCTGAGGTGGCAGTGGCACGACGATTTTGCCGGCCGCGGCGCCTACGCCGTCGGTCAGCGCGGCGAGGCCACGTTCGAGCCAGTGCGCATCGGGTATCGTGTCGTCGTCGGTAAAAGCAATGACCGGCGCACGCGCGTGTCGCCAGCCCGCGTTTCGCGCGGCAGCCGGACCTTGTGTCGCGCGAATCGGCAGATAGTCGATGTGCAAACCGCGTTCGGTCTGCACGCGCGCGAAGCGCTGCGTCAGCTCGAAGGTGGCGTCATCCGGACCGTCGTCGCAGACGACGATCTCGTAGCGTTGCGGTGCCAACGTCTGATGCGTGAGCGCATTCAGGCACCGTTCGAGCAGATCCGGTCGGCGCCAAGTGGGCACCACCACCGATATCTCGGGCATCGACGCGGCGAGGCCGGGAGGCCCCACGACGCGCGACGCGGCGTCTGCTTGCGGATCGCGCGCGTTCACCCGGCCCTCCCGTTCGCAGCGTCCTTGCCCTTCGTGACGAGGAACGGGCCGATCACGAGTGCGTCGAGCGGAGACGTCCAGAACGACTCGAGCGCGTCGCGCGGCGAATTGACCATCGGCTCCCCGCGCGTGTTGAACGACGTATTGACGAGAATCGGCACGCCCGTGCGCGCGTGAAATGCCGCGAGCAAGTCGTAGTAGAGCGGATGCTGCGCTCGGTTGATGGTCTGGATGCGCGCGGTGCCGTCGACATGACGGACCGCTGGAATCCGCTCGGCGCGATCGGGCCGGACATCGAAGATGAACAACATGAAAGGCGCCTTGCGTGCGCCGACGAACCAGTCGGCCGCATGCTCTTCCATCACGACCGGCGCGACGGGGCGGAAATCTTCGCGGTCCTTGATCTCGTTGAGTTTTGCCTGCATGCCGGGATCGATCGGCGACGCGAGGATCGAGCGGGCGCCGAGCGCCCGCGGCCCGAACTCGGTACGGCCCTGGTACCACCCGATGACGTTGCCGGCGGCCAACAATTCCGCCGTCTCGCCGGCGATATCGGTCAAGCGCCTGAACGGCAGTTTCGACCAACGCAAAAACGCCTCGATTTCAGCATCGGAATAAGCGGGGCCCAGGTAGGCATGGTCCATCGTCCACCGGCGCTCGTCGTCGCCCTGGCGGCTGCGCTCGCGCGAGTCGATCCAGAGCGCCGCGCCGAGTGCCGTGCCCGCATCGCCCGCGGCCGGCTGCACCCAGACCTCCTCGAACGGGCCGTGATCGCGGATGAACGAGTTCATCACGCAATTGAGCGCAACGCCTCCGGCCATGGCGAGGCGAGGCAGACCGGTGCGTTCATGCAGCCACTGCGCCAACTGCAGCACCGTCTCCTGCAACACGGACTGCAACGATGCCGCGATGTCGTAGTGCCGAGCGTCGAGCGGTCCGCCCCGTTCGCGCGGCGCACCGAAGCGTTCCTCGAGGCGCGGCGGCTCGACGGTATAGCTGCCATCGCCGCGATAACGGACGATTTCGCGGAACACATCGGCATGGACCGGCTTGCCGAACGCGGCGAGCGCCATGACCTTGTACTCGTCGGAGGAGTGCAAAAAGCCGAGCCAGTCGGTCACGGCCTCGTAAAGCAGCCCGAGCGAATGCGGCAGTTCGACTTGCTTGATACGTTTGTATCGCCCGCCGACGTATTGGCCGAGGCTCGTCGTCACGCCTTCACCGCGGCCGTCCATCGTGAGCACGGCCGTATCGCCGCCCGGCGCGGCAAGAAAAGCGCTGGCTTCATGGGCGAGATGGTGTTCGACGTAGTGCCAGGCGAAGCGATGTTCCCCCTTCGGTGCCCGGAAACGTTTGGCCAGGTGGTGCGGCGCGCCGTCGATGAGTTGTGCCCGCGCGTTGACGATGTAGCTCAAAAAGAGCGGATCCCATGGCGACGCATTCGGATCGCCCGGTTGCTCCAAACCGGGTTCGAGCGGCAGCGTGATCGAGGCGCGGCCGGCGCGCGTTGCCGCGGGCATGATTGGCAGGAGCGCCGGATCGTAGGAATAGGCCACATGATCCACATCGGCCAGCGAAATGCCGGCTTCCTTCAAGCAATAATCGATCGCATCGAATGGCAGTTGCCATGTCGAGAACGGTACTGGACGCTTCCCATGCTTCACATGAGTGAAGCGTTCGTCTTCGGCCGCGGCAAGGACTATCCCGTCGCGCACGATCACCGCGGCGCTGTCGTGATAAACGGCATTGATTCCCAAAGTATGCATGGCTGTCACTCGTCAATCGTCGTTCGTCGTTCGTCAAAATTCGATGACACACGTTCGGGGAGATGGGGCGTCGCTATCGCCCGAACGGCATCGGGGGCGGGCATCGAAGCGGTGCGTTTGGCCGCGAGTTCGAGTGCGGCCGCGGCGACCTCGGCGGCTGGCACGCCGAGCAGGCAGGCATGATGACCTTTCGGACAGACGCTGCGATAACACCAGCGGCAGTCGACGTCGCGAAAGAGCACACGATGTTCCGTTTGCCATGGCGTATGCTGCGGATTGGTCAGCGCGTACAGATCCACAACGGGCGTGCCGAGCGCCGAGGCGAGATGGACGGGGCCGCTGTTATTGCTGACCAGCACGGCAGCTCGCTCGATCAGTGCACCGAGTTCGCCGATATTCAGTTGTCCTGACAGATCGTGCAGGCGCGTTTGCGCCGCGGGTCCTGCAGCCGAAATGACGGACCGGATCAGTTCGCGTTCGTCGGCGCTGCCGGTCAGCAGGATCGGCAGTGTGCTCATGCGTGCCAGCCGGGTCACCGCTTCGCCGTAGCGTTCGGGCGGATAGCGGCGCGATGCGGCGCTCGCACCTGGATGAACGACGAACCACGGGCCGCGTGCCGCGATGCCGCGCGCCGCGAGCCGGCGCGTGAGCGTGCGTCGTGCCTGGGCACTCACGTCGAAGCGCATGCGCATATCGCCGCAGGTCGCGCCGACCTGAGCGACCAGGTGCAACTGTCGTTCCGCTTCGTGCCGCACGCCGTCGTGCGGCTCCGTTTCGCAGACCCAGTCGGTCAGAAGGCCGTACGGGTTCTCGCGGCAATGCGCCAGCCGCCGCGGTATGCCCGCCAGGTAGCAGAGCATTGCAGCCGGCAGCGGATTCTGGCTGTAGACGGTGAAGATCGCTGCCGCATCGAAGTGACGCGCGCGCAGCGCGTCCGTCATCGCGAGATCGGGCCCGGGGTCGAGCGTGTCCTTGCAGCCGTGCCAGGGCGCATCGTAGCTGAGCACTTCGTCGACATCGCCGAGGAACGGCGCGAGCCCCGCGTTTGCCTTGGATGTCAGCAGCGTCAGTTGCCGCCCGGGCACGGCCGCGCGCAAAGCATGCAGAGCGGGCGTCGTCATCAGCACGTCGCCCATGTGATCGAGGCGCACGCAGAGAATGCGCTTGACCTCTGGGCCCCAGCGCGACGCTGTCGATTCGCGCGCATGTGCGTGCGCCGAGGAGGGAGCCACCGAAAACGGCAGTGCGTTCATCCCGCGGCCCTCGCTGTCTCGATGGACGCATGCGCCCGGGACTGCTGTCGCTGAAGCGAATCGACGATGGCGAGCGCCGCCTCGCGCATGTCGTGCACGCGCAGCGTCGGCCGCCGCAGCGGGCCATCGTGCCACTCCGTCTCGTGGCCGTTATCGATCAATACCGTTCGGCAGCCGGCCCGCGTGCCGGCTTCGATGTCATCGAGGATGTCGCCGACGAACCAGCTCGCGCCGAGATCGAGACCGTGCTCGCGCGCGGCGCGCAGCAACAGCCCGGGCGCCGGCTTGCGACAGGCGCAGGGGCCGGCATAAGGGGCGACGTGGCCGTGCGGATGGTGAGGGCACCAGTAGGCGCCGGCGAGCACGGCGCCGCACGAGGCGAACATATCGCGCAGATGAGCTTGCATCGTATCGAGTGCACTGTGAGGAAAACGTCCGAGCGCGACACCGCCTTGATTGCTGACGACGACGAGCGTCACGCCGTGCGCCGCAAAAAGGCGCAGCGCATCGGCCGCGCCGGGAGCAAATCGCATCGACGCGGGATCGACGTTATAGGGCACGTCTTCGAGCAACGTGCCGTCCTTGTCGAGTAATACGGCGGGTTTGAGCATGGCAGCGTCATGCTCAAACGCGGCCCGCGGCTGCGCGTGCGCCGCGTTGCTGCTTCTTGGCCCGTTCGCGACGGATATCGGTTACCGGCAGATCTGCCGGGATTCGTGCCACGCGGCGATAGACGGCTTCGAGTCGAGCCGCGACGTGAGCCCACGTGAACTCGCGGTGAGCGCGGGCGAGCCCCGCTTCGCCCATGCGTGCGCCGAGCGCCGGGTCGGCGGCGAGCTGCGCGAGCCGTTCGGCCAGCGCCATCGGGTGGTGCGGCGGCACGAGAAAGCCGGTTTCGGAATCGACGACCGAATAGCGGATACCGCCCACGTCCGCGCCGATCACCGGACGCGCGCATGCCATCGCTTCCAGCGGCGTGATGCCGAAGGGCTCGTACCACGGCGTCGTCACGAACACATCGGCCGCGCCATAGTACTGACGAAGCCCGGCGCGCCCGCGCCGCCCGACGAACGTCACGTGCTCGGCCACGCCGCACTCCGCGGCGATGCCACGCAGGCGCGCGATTTCCGGTGTCGCGATTTCGTTCGGAAGATCGGCATTGCCTCCCACGACGTACAGATGAGCATCGACATCCCTTCGTTCACGCAACAGCGCCAGGGCGCGAACGACATTCTCGATGCCTTTACGCGGCACGATCCTGCCCAGTTGCAACACGGCGAACTGGTCATTCGGCCAGCCGAGCATCTTGCGCGCGAGTTCGCGCTCCATCGGCGCGAATTCGGCGGTATCGAAGCCGCAGGGAACGATTTCCACGCGTGACGGATCGACCGCATAGTGCTCGCGAAGGTCCGCTGCATCCTGCGGACACTCGGCGATGACGACGTCGCTTTCCCGCACGAGCTGCTCTTCGATCGCAAAGCGCTCGTCGGGAAAGCCGTCGTCGGCACCCTGATGGAGCCTGCGCACTTTACCGAGCGCATGGAACGTCATGACGAGCGGGATGCGCTGTGCGTGTTTCGCTTTGAGCGCCGCCAGGCCCGACATGAAGAAGTTGGCGTGAATCACGTCGTAAGGCCTCGATTCGCGCCGGCAAAAGCCGAGCAGAAAGTCGGCGAAGGCCGGCATATAGGGGAGGAGCGCTTCCTTCGGCATTTGCGTTGGCGGACCCGCCGGCACATGGATCACCCGCACGCCGTCCATGTCCGAAATAGCGGGCAGCAAGGCGCGATCGCGCCGTGTGAACACATCGACGTGGTGCCCGGCACGCCGCAGTTGTCGGGCGACGTTGGCGACATAGATGTTTTGGCCGCCGCTGTCGACACCGCCCGCGACGGCGAGCGGAGAAGCATGTTCACTGACCAGTGCGATTTTCATGTGGTGTCCTTCATACGGAGACGGTGCAGGGCGTTTCGCCGATGGCCTCCCTGGCAGGTACACACGCGAGGCCGTCTCCCGCCCCCGAGCATGCCTTGTGCCAATCGCATCCGGTCAAAGCTTCACAAGCGCTGGGGAAGCGCTGCATCGCTTCTGTGTTCTTTACTCAACGAACGGCGCACCGCCGCTCTTACCGGAACGATGTAATTAGGACGCACCTTTGCCGGCCGCCGGATGGCGGGAATCGCTGGAGCACTTCTTGCTGCCGCGATGGCGTCCCGGGCGAACGGAAGGTCCGGAGAGTCGTCAAGACAGCGGGAACCGCAAGGAGCGAGAGCCGAGATGAACACCCGAATCTCCGTAGTCGTGTTGACCTACAACCGCCTACCCGAGGTGATGCGAACGGTGTCGCAGCTACTTTCGCTACCCGAAGCGCCGCCCGTCATCGTGGCGGACAACGGTTCGACGGACGGCACGGCGACCGCGCTGCGCGAGCGCTTTCCCGACATTCAGGTGATCGAGTGCGGCGCCAACCTTGGCGCGGCGGGGCGCAATCGCGGCGCGAAACTCGCAAGAACGGATTACATCGCCTTCAGCGACGACGACACGGAATGGCAGCCCGGTGCGCTCGACGAAGCGGTTCGCATACTCGATTCAGCGCCAAGCGTGGCAGTGATTTCCGGGCGCGTGCTCGTCGGCGAATCGCGCGAACTCGATCCGACCTGCGCGCGCATGCGGGCAAGCCCGCTCGATCGGGCCGGCTTGCCCGGACCGGCACTCGTGGGTTATATGGCCGGCGCCTGTGTACTCCGAGCCGCGGTGTTCCGGCAAGTGGGCGGGTACGAGCCTCGGCTTTTCATCGGCGGCGAGGAAGCGCTCGTTGCGCTGGATGTGCTCGATGCCGGCTACGCGATCGTCTACTGCGATTCCGTCGTGACCCTGCACCGGCCGTCGGCTGCGCGGGACGCATCGTTGCGCCGGCGCATGCTCGCGCGCAACGCCGCACTCGTGGCATGGCTGCGCCTGCCGCGGGGCGACGCGTTGACGGCGAGCTTCCACGCATTCGAGGCACTTGCGGGCGAACGCGATTTCGTCAGACATGCTGCCGCCTTGCTGCGTGACATCGCGTGGGCTATGCGCAGGCGCCGTGCGGTGGGTGCCGCCGTCGTGCGAATGTGCGAGCAGGTACGGCAGGCGGAGCTGACGGCGCTCGGCCGAGGGCAGGCGCTTCAGCGGCTGCAGTTCGCGCGCCGATACACGCTGCGCGCGAGCGATAAACGCCAATAGCGCTCGGGTTCGACGAGATCGTTCGGATGCGCGTCGCCGAGCGCGCGCAATTGACTTCGATAGGCTCGCACGCTCCGCCATTTTTGCGCGGCCGCGCGCGCGCTCCGAACGGGCCCGAGAATGTCGTCGGTGTCGGGTGTCGTCAGGATTCCCCTCGACGCGAGGGAGCCGCGGCGCTCCAGCGCGATTCGCCCGATGTGCCGATAGATCGCTTCCTCGTATGCGATCAGCGGGGCAACCTTTGCCGAGCCGAGCAATGAGCAACAGGCGTCGGCAACGAGTACGTGGTCGGAGTGATAAAGGCCGAGCGGCACGACAAAGGAGAGACGGCCGCTTCGTTGCCATGCCTCGTAAAGCGCCGCGCTCAGGGTCTCGATTGCCGGGGTGTGGCGGTATTGGCTGTCGGTAAACGCCAGCCGGATTGGCCGGGCATCGAGCAATGCGAGCGCGCGATCGTCTTCGCGCCTGCGCGCGTCCAATGCGGCGTCCGAATCGGCAAAGCCCGAGGCCTCATCCCACGGTGTAGATAGAGCAGGCCGCGGTGCGCCCGCGAATACGGTGCAGACGATCGAGCCTGGGTGCATCGCGAGCAGCATGCCGCAGCTGAAAACGGCATCGTCGAGATGGGGCGAAACGACGAAAAGCGGCGAGGGACTCATGCGGCGGGAAAGGCGAGCCGGCGGCGGCAACGCAGGCATGCGCCGCAAGGACAATGCCCGCCGTTCGCGCTCAGGCCGCCAGGGCTTGGCGGATTGCGGAGGCCAGATCGCCGGCCTGGAACTTGGCCACGTACCCCGTCGCACCCGCGTTCTTGACGTGCGCCTCGTTGGCCGTGCCCGTCAGCGACGAGTGAATGATGACGGGGATGTCGCAAGTGCGTTCGTCGGCCTTGATCTGCCGTGTCAGCATGAACCCGTCCATTTCCGGCATTTCGAGGTCGGTCAGCACCAGCGCGATCTTGTCGCGTGTGCGCACGCCTTCGTCCTGCGCTTCGCGGGAGATCTTGCTGAGAATATCCCACGCCTCCTGACCCGTCTTGGCGATGATGTATTCGGCGCCGAGCGCGGCCAGGCTTTGCTCGATCAGCTTGCGGGCGAAACCGGAATCGTCGGCCGCCAGAATCTTCGCTCCGGTTTTGACCGTCACGGCTGCGCCGACCTCCTGCGGGTCGACGCTCGGATGCTGCGCCGGAAACACGTCGCGCAGTACCTGCTCGACGTCGACCACCTGCGCGAGCCGGGAGTCGCCGGTATTGCCGTCGATGCGGGCAATGCTCGTGACCGAGCTGGCGCCTGCCGACGCTTCGGCCGAAAGAACCTGATTCCATTCGAGGCGGACGATGTCGTCCACTTCCTCGACCGCGAACGCCTGCGTCGAGCGGGCGAATTCGGTGACGAGCAGGATGTTGAGGCCCCGTGTCGGGTTGCATCCCATGAGCCGCGGCAGATCGATCACAGGAATGATCTGGCCGCGGATGTCGACCGCACCGAGTACGTGAACGGACGAACCGGCAATCGGCGTCACGGCCGGCATCGTCATGATCTCGCGCACCTTGAAGACGTTGATGCCGTAGAGCTCGTGCGGATCGCCTTCGTCGCCGGAGGCCGCGCCGAGCCGGAATAGCAGGAGTTCGAACTTGTTCGAACTGGTCAGATTGGTGCGTTCGTCGATCGAGTGATGATCTGCGGCCATTGAAGCATTCCTCGAGGTTGGACCTGTCGATACAAGGGTTGCGGCCCCGATTCCGGGCACGGGTGGGCGTGCCGGGGGCTTACCAGCTTGATAACGGCCGCGAGCGCCAAAAATTGATAGGCCCCCTCGTTTGCCCTAGGCAAACGCGTTTTCGACTGCGTGGGGTGCCCACAGCGCGTCGATGGCCGGAGTGCCTCAAACGCGGCGCGTCAACTGCCCGCGCGCCCGTTCGCGTTCGTCGGCGCTGAGCTCCGCCAGGAAATCGAAGTGCCCGGAGATCAGCGTCGCAATCGGTACGCCATCGCGAAAGACGATGCGGTTCCCCGCGAGCGCAGGGATCTTGTCGCCCGGCAAGATGGTACCGACGAGGTTGAGCGGGTCCGCGCCGTTCACGCAGACCAACGTGCCGTCGGCGGGACGCTTGCGCGTTTCGCGCAAGACCGGAATCGCTTCGGGCAAGGCGAATTGTTCGCCCGACAGGCCGTTGACGAACCTCCCGCCGCGTACTTCGCCGCGCCCCTCCAGCCGGTGGAAGGTACGCAGCAGCTCGCGCCAGCGCGGCAGCCACGACGGCTCGCGCTCGAGCAGCTGCCAGCAGACGACGCCATAACGTCGCAGCAATGTCATGGCGACATGTTCGAGTACGTCCGCCGATGCGGCGCTCGAGTGCCGTGCATCGCCGATACCGGCGGGCGCATCCGCGGCCGCGGTCTCTCCGACGGGTGGCCGCCTGATCAACGCCCAGCGCCCGGCATCCGCCATGCCGCCGATGAACGCCCCGTGTCGCGCGCCGCGCCGAGGCCCGTGACGCGCGGTGCGCTGGCGTGCCGCGGCCGGCTGCAGCAGCGCGCGCAGTCCCGCGAAGCTGTCGGCATTGACGAGGCCGGCTGCGACCAGTTCGCCGAGGGCCGCTTCGAGCTCGATGGGCAGCGAGCGCGTCTCGTGAAGCTGCTCATCGAAAAACATCGCTCCGTGTCGCGAGAGTGCGTCGAAGACGGCGCGGGCGCGGGCAGATAGCGCATCGGCGGCAGGCGGTTCGCTCAGCGCCTGCCAGAGCGGCAGATGGCGGCGAGCGAGCAGCACGATCGGCGTCGAGCGCACAGGCGTACTCGATACGCGGGCGGACGCTTGCGCGAGCCGGGCCCAGACGAGCCGGCCTGAGCGGCATAGCGCGTCGAGCGACGTGCCCGTATAGTCGCGAATCCGGCCGGGCAGGATGTCTTCTTCCCACGCGGCGGCGGGCGCCTCGAAGCCTTCGAGTTGCTCGAGCGTGGCGGCGAGCGCATCGGGTCCCATGCCGCGCGCGTCGGGCGCAACGCGCTGCCATTCGAACAGGAAACGCATGAAATCGGCACGCTCGACAGGCTCGATCTCGCGACGCAAACGCCGAATGGTATAGCGGTGAATCCGTGCGAGCAGATGCCGCTCGCACCATTCGTCCATGTTCGCGCCCGGTGAAAAGCGGCCGCGCATGACGTAGCCTTGTGCTTCGAGCGCGACGAGCGCGCCGGCAACGGCCGAGGCGGGCAGCGCAAGCGGGCGCGCCAATTGGGCAACGGTGGATGGCGGCAGGGCGCTCAGACGCGACCGGACGATTTCGACGAGCGCATCGTCGGTCGATCCGCCCGCATCGAACTGCGCCGGGACGACGAGGCGCGGCTCGTACACGGCGTCGGGATAGACCGCGCGAAAAGCGGCAAGCCGTTCGAGCGGCAACCAAAGGGCATCGTCTTGCGCGATCTGCATGCGGGTTGCACGCCCCGACCGCGCCAACTCCGCGAGCCACGTGGCCCACCCGTCGTTCGACCGAACCTCGCTTTCGCTCGCGCACGCGAGCGTCATCAACGCCTCGTGCATCTCGTCGGCGTTTCGCACGCCAGGCCATGCTTCCTCGCGCACCGTGTCGATCGCGTGCGCATCGAGCGCGCCGAGATCGTTGGCGCTGTCAGGCTCGCTGAAACGGCGCGAGAGCACTGCTTGCGTACGGCGCTCTTCGAGCGGGGCGTCGTCGAGGAATGCGTAGGGCCGTGCATTGAGAATCTCAGCGGCGAGCGGTGACGGCGCCGCAAGCTCGCGCGTCACGAGCGAGACGCTGCCGCTTTCGATTCGACGCAGCAACGCAACCCAGCCTTCGCAGTCCATCGCTTCATGCAGGCAGTCGTCGATCGTCTGATCGACAAGCGGATGATTCGGCAGTTCGCGCTCGCCGGCGATGTTCTCGAGGCACGCCACTTGATCGGGGAAGACGGCCGCCAGCAAATCCTCGCTTTTCATGCGCTGCAATTGAGGTGCCGTCTTGCGCCCGCCCGTGAAGCGCGGCAACGCCAGCGAAGTCGTCGCGTTCCAGCGCCAGCGTACGTTGAACAGCGGTGCGTCGAGCAGAGCCTGAATCAGAACATGCTCGGCCGTATTCGAATGCAGATAGCGCCAGACTTCGTCGAGCGGAAAACTATGGGCGCTCGTGAGCGAGAGGACGATGGCGTCCTCGGTTGCCGCGGCTTGCAGCTCGAAGTTGAACGTGCGGCAAAAACGCTTGCGCAAGGCGAGCCCCCACGCGCGATTGATCCGGCTACCGAACGGCGAATGGATCACGAGCTGCGCGCCCCCCGATTCGTCGAAGAAGCGCTCCATCACGAGCGTATCCTGCGTGGGCAAGGTCGTCAGTGCAGCGCGGGCGCGGGCCAGATATTCGACGATCTGGCGTGCGGCGCTCTCGCTCACGTTCAGCTCGCGCATGAGCGTCTTCACTGCGTCATCCACGAGGGCGGGCGGCACGGACGATTGCGCCATATCGTCGGGAGACCTCAGTAATGCGTCGATGCGCGCGCGTAGACGCGAAACTGCGGCGGACAGTTCGTCGCTGCGCCCGGGCGCCTCACCGAGCCAGAACGGGATGTTCGGTGCTTGCCCCGCCGCATCGACGACGCGCACGCGTCCGGCTTCGACGCGTAGGATGCGATAGGCCGTGTTGCCGAGCTGAAAGACATCGCCGGCGAGGCTTTCGACCGCGAAGTCTTCGTTGACGGTGCCGATATTGATGCCTTGCGGCTCGAGCAGCACCGCATAGTCGGCGTTATCAGGGATGGTGCCACCGGACGTGACGGCCGTGAGCTTACCGCCGCGGCGCGCACGTAGCGTGCCGCTCACGATGTCGCGATGCACGTACGCACCGCGCGGCCCATGTCGGCTTGTGTAGCCTTCGGCCAGCATGCGCAGCACGGCATCGAAGCGTTCGCGCGTGAGCGTTGCATACGGCGCGGCGTGGCGATAGCACTCGAACAGCGCATCCTCGCTCCATTCCTCGCAGCCTACCTCCGCCACGATCTGCTGGGCGAGCACGTCGAGCGGCGCACGCGGAATGACGAGTGCATCGAGTTCGCCGCGCCGCGTGCAATCGATCAGCGCGGCGCATTCGACGAGATCGTCGCGCGAAGTCGGAAAAAGTCGGCCTTTCGGCATACCGCCGACATGGTGTCCCGAGCGGCCCACGCGTTGCAGGAAAGGCGCAATGGCACGCGGCGAGCCCAGCTGACACACGAGGTCGACGTCGCCGATATCGATGCCGAGTTCGAGAGAGGCGGTGGCGACCAGCACACGCAGAGCGCCGCGCTTGAGCCGCGATTCGGCATCGAGCCGATGTTCCTTGGCCATGCTGCCGTGATGCGCCGCGACGGCATCCTTGCCGAGCCGCTCCGTCAGATGACGCGCGGCGCGCTCGGCCATGCGGCGGGTATTGACGAAGACGAGCGTCGTGGCATGCGCCGCCGCGAGCTCGGCGAGTCTGTCGTAGACACGTTCCCAGACCTCGTTGGCCATGACGGCTTCGAGCGGGACCGGGGGCAACTCGAGCGCGAGATCGCGCGGGCGGTTGTGGCCCACGTCGACGATCGCGCACTGCGCATGCGGGCCCTGCCCGACGAGAAACTGAGCGACGGTCTCGATCGGCTTTTGGGTGGCGGACAGTCCGATGCGCGGCAGACGACGCTTGCAGAGCGCGTCGAGCCGTTCCAGCGAGAGCGCTAGATGGCTGCCGCGCTTGGTAGCGGCGACAGCGTGGATTTCATCGACGATGACTGTGCGCGTCGTGGCGAGCATGCGGCGGCCCGAATCGGACGAGAGCAGCACGTAGAGCGATTCTGGGGTCGTGACGAGGATGTGCGGGGCCCGTTGGCGTTGCGCCGATCGTTCGCGTTGCGTCGTGTCGCCCGTACGGACCGCCGTGCGGATATCGACGGGCGGCAGCCCGAGGCGGGCCAGTTCTTCCGCGATGCCGGCCAGCGGCCGCTCGAGATTGGCATGGATGTCGTTCGACAGCGCCTTGAGCGGCGAGACATAGACGACGAGCGTTGCGTCCGGCAACGCGCCGCCCGCGGCGAGCCCGTCGCGCACGAGTTGATCGAGCGCCCAGAGAAAAGCCGTCAGTGTTTTGCCTGAGCCGGTCGGCGCGGCGACAAGCGTCGACCGGCCGCGCCGGATAGGCGGCCATGCACGGCACTGTGCCTCGGTGGGCGCATCGAACGTGCGCTCGAACCACGCGGCGACCGCGGGGTGGAATTCGGCGAGCGCCTCGTGAGCGAGAGAGGGCGTCATGACGTCGATATATGGCGCTTGCGCTGAACTTTCAAGCTGGCGTATCCGCGCCGGTTCGCCGGTTCGCGAACAGATCGCGGTAAGCCGCAAACGTCGACAGATACGCGAGCGGCGCAAGCACGATGAGGCCGATGCCGAGTGTGACCAGCGCGGCGCCGGCCAGGCCCGCGATGAACACCCCATACACGAGCGCCGCCAGCGGATTGCGCCAGGTCGCGACCGCGCTGGCTTTGAGCGCGTCCAGCGGCGGCATGCGTTCGAGCACGATCAGCGATGGCGCGAGCCAAAGCGTGATCGCGGCGCCGATGACCGCTATCGCATAGAGTAGCGCGGCGAGCCACGGCGCGCTTGCGCTTGCCGCGCCGGGGGTAGCGAGTGCGAGCGCATTGAACGATGCTGCCATGCGGCTTGCGGCGAAATCGCAGACGAGCGCGGCAGCCAGTGCGACGAGGCTGGCGGCAAAGAGCGGCTGAGCATGACGGCGGATGCCGTTGAACGCATCGGCCACGCGCACGGTGCCGAGCGTGCGGCAGTTTTCGGCCGCGGCGCTCATGCCGCCGGCCCATAAAACGGTGAATACGGGCGTGAGATCGCTGATCACCGGAATCATGCTGAGCAAAACCGTGACGACCAAGTCGATTGCGCCGAGCGCGACCCATACGGCGGGCCGCACGCGGAACAGCGCCCATCCCTCCACGATCCATTGCGAGCCGTGATGAGCGGGAACGGTGTGCGTGTACATGGATGATGGCTCCGAAAGGACAACGCCCAGACGACTGACGAGCGCCGATGCCGCGAATTATCCACCAGCGCGCCGCTGGTCAGTTGCGGTGCTCGCGGCTGTCAGCCCGGGACCGTTTGCGTAAATGTCTGGTTCAAATAGTACTTTTTTTGCGGCGGAGAGACCCGTTTTCGCCTCGTGATGGATGCGCAGCGCAGACTCTCGTTCCTGAGCCTGCTCCAAGCCGTCAGCTGTCACCACGGAATGCGACTACGGAACTTCGTCGTTTCGCAAACCATTTCCGCGTGATATAAGCGCGTGCATACGATGATTTACGAGGAGGGGACTTCATGAATTCAATCAGCCGCATCAAGGCCACCGCGGCAGGGTGGAGTGTCGTTGCGCTGGCAACGGCATCGCTCGGCCTGATGGAAAGCGTACCGGCCGTCGCAAAGACCGGTACGGCGAAACCCGTATTGACGGCATCGGCCATGGCGGTCGCGGACGAGTTCAGCGCCGATGCGGCCGAGCAGATCTTCAAGGAAGGCGGCAACGCAGTCGATGCGGCAGTGGCGATCGCCTTCACGCTGGCCGTGACATATCCCGAGGCAGGCAACATCGGCGGCGGCGGGTTCATGACGCTCTACGTCAACGGCAAGCCGTACTTCCTCGATTACCGCGAGCGGGCCCCGCTGGCGGCGACGAAGGACATGTACCTCGACAAGGACGGCAACGTGATCAAGGGCATGAGTCTCGTCGGCCCGCGCGCCGTCGGCGTGCCTGGCACGGTGGAGGGAATGTGGGAGGCGCAAAAGCGCTTTGGCCGGCTGAAATGGAAGCAGGTCCTCGCTCCGGCCATCCACTACGCGCGAGACGGCTTCGAGGTCAGCGATCAATTGCAGGAGCGTCGCGACAACGCGGCAAAGGAGTTCGGCGATAAAACGAACTTCGGCAAATATTTCGGCGGCCTGAATACCGGCGTCACGTTCAAGCAGCCGGAGCTCGCTGCGACGCTCACGCGCATCGCCGAGAAAGGCGCGAAAGAGTTCTACGACGGCAAGACGGCCGACCTGATCGCGGCCTCGATGAAAGCGGATGGCGGCCTCATCACGAAGCGCGACCTGCAGCAATACAAGGCTGTATGGCGCCAACCGGTGCAAGCTGACTGGAACGGCTATCACGTGATTACGGCGCCGCCGCCGAGCTCAGGCGGCATCGGGCTCGTGCAGTTGCTGAAGATGAAGGCCGACTTGAAGGACAAGTTCGAGGGCGTGCCGCTCAATTCGGCGAAGTACATTCACCTCGTCGCGGAAATCGAAAAGCGTGTCTTCGCCGACCGCGCGCAATATCTCGGCGATCCCGATTTCTTCAAGGTACCTGTTGCACAGTTGATCGCCGACGATTACATCGCCAAGCGCGCGGCCGAAGTCAATCCGGACAAGCCGTCGGACACGAAGAGCGTGCAGCCGGGCCTCGGCGCCTCGATGCCGGAGAAAGCGGAGACGACCCACTTCTCCGTGATCGACAAATGGGGCAACGCCGTCTCGAACACTTACACGATCAACGGTTACTTCGGATCGGGCGTCGTGGCGGACGGAACGGGCATTCTGTTGAACGACGAGATGGACGACTTCTCCGCCAAGCCTGGCGTGGCGAACATGTTCGGCGTGGTCGGCAGCGATGCGAATTCGATCGAGCCGAAAAAGCGTCCCTTGTCGTCGATGTCGCCGACGATCCTGACGAAGGATGGCAAAGTGGCGCTCGTCATCGGCACACCGGGCGGCTCGCGCATCTTCACGTCGATCTTCCAGGTCGTCAGCAACGTCTATGACTTCAAGATGCCGTTGCCCGATGCCGTTGCGGCGATGCGCTTTCACCACCAATTGCTGCCGCCCAACACGATCTTCTGGGAGCCGTACAAGCCGATCGAGGGCGAACTCGCGAAGCAATTGCAGGACATGGGCTACGTCTTGCAGAAGCAGGGTTTCAACGGCGACATCCAGGCCATCGAGATCAACGGCGATACGCCGGAGCCGGCGGCCGATCCGCGCGGACGGGGCGTGACCAGAATCGTTCAATAAACGCGCTATGGTTGGCTGTGCGCGCCCCCTAGAGCGCGCAGCCAATCGAAAATTTATCGGCACCGCGACCGGAATAGGAACGGTGCTTGCTCGGTCGGCCATATGATGCAAAGTTCCGACGAACGAGCGATGGCAATTCATATTGGCATTTCCGGCTGGCGCTACGAGGGTTGGCGTGGCGTCTTCTATCCGAAAGGATTGCGACAGGCGAGCGAACTCGCGTACGCATCGCGAGCCGTCGATACGATCGAAATCAACGGCTCGCACTATTCCTTACAGACGATAGACAGCTATCGGAGTTGGCATGATGCGGTGCCCGAGGAGTTCGTGTTCAGCGTGAAAGGGCCACGCTATCTCACGCATATGCTGCGTTTTCGCGACGAGTCGGCCCGGCCCGCGATCGCGAATTTCTTCGCCTCCGGAGTCCTCGCGCTGGAAGGCAAGCTCGGCCCGTTTCTCTGGCAGTTTCCGCCGAACTTCCCATTCGAGGCGACACGGCTCGAACGGTTTCTCGCACTGCTCCCTCCAACGGTGGAAGACGCCGTAACGCTTGCGAAACGACATGATGCGCGCGTAAAGAAACCGTGGTGCGAAACGCGGCGGGCGGGGCAATTACGCCATGCGGTCGAAATCCGGCACCGCAGTTTTTGCACGGCCGAGTTTCCCGAAATCCTGCGACGGTATGGCGTTGCGCTCGTGATCTCCGACGCCGTGGCCGACTGGCCCTATACCGAAGACGTGACGGCCGATTTTCTCTATTTGCGTCTGCATGGCACCGAAACGCTCTACAGCGGCGCTTATTCGGACGCCGCACTCGAACGCTGGGCGAGACGTATCGCCACGTGGGCACGCGGCAGCGAGCCGCGCGACGCAAGACTTATTGCGAAGACACCCCTGACACGTACGCCGAGGGATATCTATTGCTACTTCGACAACGACCAGAAAGTGCAGGCGCCTTTCGATGCGCAGCGCCTGAAGCAATGGCTCGGGCGCGAAGGCGTCGCCATCCGGAAGCGCGAGGCCCCGCCGTCACGGGCCGCGGCAAGCGCAGCTCGGCGCAAGCCGCGCTCCAATGCCGTGCAAGCATCGCACGAGTAAAGTACAGTGCATGCAAAAGCGGTGGCCGCCACCGATAGAAACGATGCGGGCCGCGCCGGTAGCGCGGATCGGACCGTGTTTGCTTTGATGAAGGAGCGAAAGCCGATGGGCTGCGATGTATCCCAGCTGCGGCAGGCCTTCGAAGAAGTCCGCCGATACAGCCTCGAACTGGCCCGCCCGCTCTCGGCGGAGGATCAACAGGTTCAGTCCATGACGGATGCCAGCCCCACCAAATGGCATCTGGCCCACACGAGCTGGTTCTTCGAGACGGTGCTGCTCGCGCAGCATGTCCCGGGTTACCGGTTTTTCGACCAACGCTATCCGTTTCTCTTCAACTCGTATTACGAAGCGCTGGGGCCTCGCCACGAGCGGGCACAGCGTGGGATGCTGACCCGCCCCTCGCTCGACGAGGTGCATGCCTACCGCCGGCATGTGGACGAAGCGGTGCTGGCGTTGCTCGCCCGCGCCGAGCCTGATCGGCTCGATACGATCGAGCCGATCGTGACGCTTGGACTTCACCACGAACAGCAACACCAGGAACTGATCGTGACGGATGCCCTGCATGCGTTCTCATGCAATCCTCTCCTGCCGGCTTATCGGAGCCCGGATGTGGGCGCGCCGCTTTGGCCCACGACGCATGCCGGGCCGATCGAATGGCTGTCCCGGCCCGGCGGCGTTGTGAGGATCGGTCATGAGGGCGGGGATTTTTGCTTCGATAACGAGGCACCCAGGCATGAAGTTTTGCTCCGTCCCTACGAAATCGCGCATCGGCTCGTCACATGTGGCGACTACACTGCCTTTATCGCGGACGGAGGTTACGAGCGGCCTGAACTCTGGCTCTCGGACGGATGGGCGATGGTGCAGCGCGAAGGGATGCACGCGCCGGCCTATTGGCGCCAGCGCAGGCAGGGTGCCGCATCGGATGCGGCGAGTGTGGACGAGTGGCTCGTATTCGGGGTTGGCGGTCTCGAGCCGATGAAGGCCGAAGCACCGGTGTCGCAGCTGAGCTTTTATGAAGCCGCGGCGTACGCGGAGTGGGCCGGCGCCCGATTGCCGACGGAGTTTGAATGGGAGGCAGCCTTCGATGTACCGGGCATCGACCAGATGATGGGCCACGTCTGGCAATGGACGCGGTCGTCATACGATCCTTATCCGGGCTTTCGCGCCATGTCGGGCCTTGCAGCGGAATACAACGGCAAGTTCATGGTGGGGCAACTCGTCTTGCGCGGCAGCAGTATCGCGACGCCGCCGGGTCATGCCCGTCGCAGTTACCGAAACTTCTTTCCGCCGGCGGCGCGCTGGCAATTCTCTGGAGTACGCCTTGTTCGAGACATCTGACACGTCGGGGCTGACCGGCGCCGGCTCGCGCGCCGCGGCATTCGTCGGCGACGTTCGGCAACCGCGCGGTGCAAGCAACGCCTTCGAACGCGACTTCTTGGCCGGTCTGTCCGTGAAGCCGCGGCGGGTGGCACCGAAGTATTTCTACGATGCGGCCGGATCTGCGCTTTTCGACCGGATATGCGACTTACCGGAGTACTACCCGACTCGGACCGAGTTCGCCATCCTCGAGCGCAATGCACGCGCGATCGCCGAATGTATCGGCCCGCGCGCGGATATCGTCGAGTTCGGCGCAGGATCGCTTTCAAAGATCCGGCGCCTGCTCGATGCATTCGAGCCTGCGCATGCCCCGCGCCGTTTCTTTCCGATCGATATTTCAGCGGACCATCTCCAGGGTGCGGCGCGCAGACTTCATGCCGACTATCCGTGGCTGCACGTACACCCGGTGGGAGCGGACTATATGCAGGAGGGCGCGCTCGGTGACCTGGAGGCCGCGTCGGAGCGCCGTGTCGGGTTCTTTCCGGGCTCGACGATCGGCAACCTCGACCCCGACGAGGCGCGCGGCTTTCTACGTCGGGCGGCACGCCTGCTACAAGGCGGGGGCCTCTTGATCGGTGTCGATCTCGTGAAGGACCCCGACGTCTTGCACCGCGCCTATAACGATCGGCAAGGCGTCACCGCCGCGTTCAATTTGAATTTGCTTCGGCGTGCCAACGAAGAGCTGGGAGCCGATTTCGAGTTGAGCCGGTTCGCGCATTACGCGTTTTACGAGCCGCGCCGACAGCGTATCGAAATGCATCTCGTGAGCCGTTGCGCGCAGACGGTCACGCTCGGCGGACACGCCTTTGCGTTCGATCAGGGCGAGAGCATTCACACGGAGAACTCGCACAAGTTCACGGTCGAGGGCTTCCGCGCACTTGCGGTATCGACAGGATTCGAGCCGGGTCCCGTCTGGACAGACGAGGCCCGGCTTTTCAGCGTGCATTGGCTCGCCAGCCCACTGGGCAGGACGAGCCGTTAGCATCAATAGCCGTAACCGCCCCAACGGCGTTCGCGCCATTGGTGCTCACGCCATTCATGCTCGCGCCATTCGCGGCGGCGCCACTCGCGTTCGCGCCAGTCGTCGCCGCGGTAATAGCCTACCGCCACGGGTGCCGCGTAGGCCGGGGCCGGCGGCGCCACGTAGACGGGTTGCGGAGCCACATATACCGGCGCGGGGATGCCGACGCCGATGGCCAGATCGACGTGCGCGGATGCCGCGCTCGATACACCCAATACCGTCAGGCCGATCAATGCTCCCACGAGCTTCTTGTTCATCGCGCTACTCCTTGCACTCCAGGTGCGTTGTTTTGACTGCGGAGCCAGTGTAGGGGCCGCGCGCTGACACAGGTGAAAGCGGCTTGCGAGATCGGTAACGCTGGATTACGGGCCGCAAGCCTTGCCTGGAGCGGAGTTCGGGCCGCATGACCCGACGACTGCAGCGCAATCAGTCGTCTTCGGGGAAAACGGCGCGGCCCTGCGTGAGATCGCGCAACGTGTTGCGTGCGGCCTCGATTTCGCTCGCCGGCATCTGCATGGCGAGCCACACCTGCGCACCGTAGCGGCTCTCGAGGAGCACGACGTCGTGCTGCTCCATCCACCGTCGCGCGCGTGCCTCGTCCGCATAGCTGAGCTCGACGGCCAACCGGGCCTGAGCGATGCGCTCGACACGTTGCGCCTCAACCAGCGCGGTGGCAATGGCGTCGGTATAGGCACGCACGAGGCCGCCCGCACCGAGCTTGACCCCGCCGTAGTAGCGAACGACGGCGCCGAGCACGCTATCGAGATCGTGATGGCGCAGGACTTCGAGAATCGGGCGGCCGGCCGAGCCGGACGGCTCTCCATCGTCCGACATGCCGGACTGCCCTCCGGCGAGCAGCGCCCAGCAAACATGCGTGGCACCGGGATGCGCGTCGCGCAACTGCCGCAGCACCTCCATTGCCGCGTCCCGATCGGCGACGGGCAGCGCATGCGCAATGAAGCGGCTTTTGCGGATTTCGAGTTCGGCCGTGACCGGCGCGGCAAGTGTGAAGACGGGCAAAGCGGTGGGCGAAGAAAGCGGGAGGCGCCAGTTTAACGCACCGGCCGGGAGGGACTCGCCTACGGCCGGCTGGCTGACCGGGCTTCGGGTAGCCCGGCGGGACTTATCCCCAGATATTGTTGGCAAACCTGTGTATAACCCGCCGGGAGTCCATGTAAGTACTTGATGCGAAAGCATGTGGATCGCAGCGATACGAACCTGAGCAGGCTCGAAGGATTTGCGCGGACCGGCGGCGATCGAGCCGAGACACCCGATTTCGGACCGGCCGCCGCCCGACGATGGCATGATATGCGCCTCGGCCTTTTTCGTTCGTTCACCGCTCATCCCCAATATGTCTGACCTTATCGTTCACGGCGGCCTTCCGCTGCGCGGCGAAATCACGCCTTCGGCCAACAAGAACGCCGTTCTGCCGATTCTTTGCGCCACCTTGCTGACCGATGCGCCGTTGCGGCTCATCGGCGTGCCCGACATCACCGATGTCAGGAAAATCCTCGATATCTTTCGCACGCTCGGCAGCGAGGTCTCGATGGATTTCGCGACCGGGGTGCTCGAACTCCATCATCGCTCGACCGTGTTCGATCCGAGTCGCCATCACCTGCCCGAGGAGATGCGCTCGTCGATCATGCTGGTGCCGCCGCTGCTTGCACGCTTCGGCGTGGCGCGCCTCGAAAACGACGTCAAGGGTTGCACGCTCGGTGTACGAGAGATCGATCCGCACGTCGAAGTGTTCGAACGGTTCGGCGCGCGCATCGAGCGCACGAAGGGCTCGCTGATCGTACGCAGCGACGCCGCGATGCGCGCGAACGATCACTGGCTCGATTACGCCTCCGTGACGACGACCGAGAACTTCGTGCTCTGCGCCGCAGCCGCATCGGGAACGTCGACGTTGGTCAATGCCGCATCCGAGCCGCACGTGCAAGAGTTTTGCCGGTTCATCGCGATGCTGGGTGTACCGATCGACGGTATCGGCACATCGAAGCTCGCCATCTCCGGTGGCTGCAGGCTCGGCGGCGGAGAGTTCCGATTCGACGAGGATTTTCACGAGATCGCCACGTTTCTCGCGCTGGGTGCGATCACGGGCGGCGATATTGTGGTCAAAAACAGTGCGCCCGAGCAGTTCCCGTTGATCGACAGGACATTCGCCAAGTTCGGCATCGATGTCGTCCACCGCGATGGCTGGTCGCGCGCGCGGCGCGATGGGCCGCTACGCGTGCGCAAGCCGTTTACGCCGAACATCCTGACCAAGATCGAGGCGGCGCCATGGCCGTATCTGCCCGTGGATCTTCTGCCGATTTTCATTGCGCTCGGTGTGCGAGCCGAAGGCAGCGCGATGTTCTGGAACAAGGTGTACGACGGTGCAATGGGCTGGTCTGTCGAGCTATCGAAGTTCGGCGCGCACGTGTTTCTTTCGGACCCGCATCGGCTCATCACGTTCGGCGGTATCCCGCTCACGCCGGCCAAAGTGGAGAGCCCCTATATCATCCGCGTAGCCATCGCACTTTTCATGGTGGCGGCCAGCATCGAAGGGCAATCGGTCATCAAGAACGCCGTGCCGATCCGGCGCGCGCACCCGCATTTCGTCGAGAACCTGCGTTCTGTCGGTGCGAACGTCGAATGGACGAGCACGGAGTAAAGCGATGCGGCGGGCGCGCGTATCGCGTGCCGGCCGCTATGCCCAGTGCGGGCAGTCGATCGATTATTCGCTCACGCCTTTTTTCTTGGCGAGCGATTCGGCCATCCGATAATGCTTTTCGATTACCGGAAGCTCTTTTTGCGCGAATTTCTTGAGATCCGCGTTTTGGCCACTCTCGATTTCCTTCTTGAAGGCGGCTACTGCTTCTTCGTGGCCCTTCACTCCAAGCTTGCTGATATAGGCTCGATCGAACTCTTTACCCTTGAGCCCGCGTAGCGAATCGAGCAGCTCGGTGTCCGAGTTGTCCTTCGGTGCCGTCACATCATGAGGCGCCGCCGCCTTGAGCTGCACCGTCATCTTCGTATGGTCATACATCATGTGGCGTGCAAACGATTTCACATCCTTGTCGTTCGAATGCGACTGGGCGAGCTTGCCCGCGTCGATTTCGGTCGACGACGATTTCGTTGCCGCCTGTACGAAGCTGCGATCGGGTTCGGGTAGCGGATTGGCCGACGTCGTCGACGCGGCCTCGGTTTGCGCATTGCCGAGCCCGGGGATCAACAACGCGCAGCAAGCCAAAGCTAAGAACGAACGCTTCATAACGGCTCCTCGAATGGTTGGGAATAACCCAGCCCTGCCGACGAGGCGCTGGGCTGCGGTACCGATAGGGCACCGCAAACAACGTACCGCTTCACACCGAGAGCGCGTCCGCGCGGCGGTTGCGGCTTCGCAGCATGCGTGCGTAAGAGTTGCAATCCGATGAGTCGATGTTGCCGTAGCGCGGCAATCGAGCCAGGCTGCGTGTACCCCGACGCGTTCGAACGGGCCCGCCGTTTGCTCGACGCTCGGTGAAGTCGACAGAGGGAGGCGCTTGCGCTCGCCATGGATACGATGCCGCTCGTGCTCGATTGGGAAGCTGTTGCGATCCGGCTCGTCTTTGCGCTCGGAACCGGGTTTATCTTTGGTTTCAATCGCAGCGAATCGGGAAAGACAGCCGGCCTGCGCACGACGATTCTGGTGTGCCTCGCTTCCTGCATCGCGATGCTGCAAGTCAACGCTTTGCTCCCGCAGGCCGGAAAGCATCCGGATTCGTTTCCGACGCTCGATTTGATGCGTTTGCCGCTCGGCGTCCTGACGGGCATGGGTTTCATCGGCGCGGGCGCGGTGATGCGCAAGGATGGGCTCGTCACCGGAGTGACGACCGCGGCCACGTTGTGGTTCGTCACGATCGTCGGGTTATGTATCGGCGGCGGGCAATATCGACTGGCAGCCAGCGCGCTCGTATTGGGCCTGGCCGTTCTATGGGGACTGCACTATGTCGAGCAGCGCATGCACCGCCGCAAGAGCGCGTGGCTCACCGTCGAGTACGGGGCGGGCAGCGAATGCCCATCGCGGCTCGCTCACGAGTTGGCCGCTCTCGGTTGCTCGGTCACGCGGCGCGGCGCGGCTTGGCGGCGCGGCGACGAACAGTTCGAAGAGCGCTTGCTCGTGCGATGGCGCGAACCGTTCGACCAGGATGCGAAAGTCTCTGCCTTCGCCGAACTGGCCAGGCGCTCGGGCGCGGATGCGACGCATTGGCAGATGGTCGAATAGTCGCGTAGTCGCGTAGTCCAATAGCGCCGCAACCGCATGTCACGATGCCCGCAGCGGCGGTAACGACGGATTGGCCGGCTGCGTATACCGTTTTTCGACAGCGGCCCGGATGCGCTCGCGGCTCTCGTCGGGCGAGAGCGATGTTTCTTGTTCGACCGCCTTGGCTTCCTGCGCGAGTTCGTCGTCGCCGATCACTTCCCCGAACCAGTGCGAATAATCGCCGCGTTCGAGATGAAAGCGCCAAGTGTCCTCGTCCACGCCATCCGCCATCTCGAGAAACAGCACGAGGTTGTGCGCACGCAGGTTGAGCTTGCCTTCGGGACCGCGGAAATAAAAGCTGCGCTCAGGGATCAACAAGCCTTCCGCATACTTGCGATGATGCCGCCGGCGCTGCGTCGAACCGGGCTCGACTTGCACCAGGCAGGGTCGAGCGGCTTGCCGCATCGGTTCCCAGACAAGTACTTGTCCCCGCTCCAGCGCATCCGAGGGTAGCGCGAGCGACGACGGTGCAACGCCGGCCGCCTCGGCGAACGCATTCATCGTTGCAACGGGCTTGGCGCCCGTGGCGATCATCGTGTTGACTTGCCGCAGGAATGGACGAGCCACCTGGTCCGGATGGACCGTAACGGCCAGCGCGGTCTCGAGGACGATCGGTAGCGACGCGTCCGCGGGGTCCCAGCCCGCCGGAAAGAGCTGATGCGCCTCTTCGAACACGAGCCAGTGCGGCCGCCCGGTCCGCACACGCAGCGCTTGCAACCGCAGCAACAAGTTCGCGCAAAACTGCGGCCGCTCGGGCAGCGGCACGCGCAGCAGATTGACGGCGACGCTTTGTTCAGGCCGCTCGAGCAGCTGCAATGCGTTATCGATCGATGGGACGGTATGTGGATCGCCCAGCGCGACGAGGTTGCCTTCGCTGCAATGGTCGCCCTCCGGATCGAGAATGCAGGCCTGGTATCCGGCGTCCGCGAGCCGTTCGAGCACGGCGGCGGTCACCGTCGATTTGCCGCCGCCCGAGGGCCCGGCCAGCAGTGCAATCGTGCCGTAGGCGCCGAGGTGAACCGGCGGGCGCGCCTCGTCGTCGAGACGATGGCCGAGCAGCACCCGGCAGCGTTCGACGTTGGATATGCGCGAACTCAGATCGTCGTCGATCAATGCGCGGGCCAGCTCTTCGACGCCCTGGCCATTGGCAGCCTGCGTGACCATGCTCGCATGGGCTTTGAGCGCGGGCAGGGCATTCCCGACGGCCACCGAAAACCCGCACGCATCGATCAAGGGGTGATCGTTTTCCGCGTCGCCCACGCCGACGACGTTCAAAGGTGAAAGGCCCAGTTCATCGAGGGCGGCCATCAGGCCGGTTGCCTTGGTGATGCCGGGTGCAAGAATCATCACGGCGTCGCCGTTGAAGACGACATGCAAGTCGAGCCCGAGATCGCGAATCGCCGCGAGTGCGATCTGCTCGTTCGGCTTCATCATCGCGACGAGCGTTTCGCTGACGCTGAAATCGCGCAGGCCGCGTTGCTTCAACGCGGCGACGAATGCATCGGGCGGCGGTGGCGCAAGCAGCCGCTTCTCGCCGCCATCGGGCTGGTAAAGCACCCCGCCATTCTCGGCGACGACACGCGCAAAGAGATCGAGGCGTGGGCAAATCGTCTTGAGATCGTCGAGCTCGCGTCCGCTCACGAGCAGCAACTGCCGACCCGATTGCCGCAGTTTCTCCAGCACCGACCAGGTGCGTTCGGCGACCCTGCCGTCCGTGGCGAGCGTGTTGTCGTAGTCGGTTGCGAGCGCAACGAAGTGCATTTCATTCTCCTCATTGATTCGCGGGCGCGCCGGAGCGCTGGTACACATCGCCAAGGTTCGGTTGATTCGACGCGCTCAATAACTTCGTATAGAGGGCGACATATTCGTCCGTCATTCGCTCCACCGTGAAGCGAGCATCGAACGTGGCGCGGCAGGCCCGCCTGTCGATTTCGTGAAGCCGAGCCACCGCGGCCACGGCCTCATCGACATTGCCGACGATGAATCCGTTGACGCCGTCCTCGATGATTTCGGGCACGGACCCATGTCCGAATGCGATGACGGGCGTACCGCATGCCAGTGCCTCGATGAGCACGAGCCCGAACGGTTCGGGCCAATCGATCGGAAACAGCAGGGCACGGGCATGGCACAGCAACGCGTGCTTTTGCTCATCGCCGAGTTCGCCGCAATATTCGATCAGCGGATCTTGAAAGAGCTGCGCGATGCTGCCGTCGTAGTACCAGCGATCGCCGTTGTCGATCTTCGCGGCGATCTTCAGCGGTATGCCCGCGCGCTCCGCGATTTCGATGGCCAGATCGGGGCGCTTGGCCGGTGCGATGCGGCCGAGGAAAGCGAGGTAATCGTGAGCCTCGAATGAAGGCGTCAATCGATTCGCCGGCAACCCGTGATAGACGGTACCGGTCCAGCCGGCCCAAGGTAAGGGCGAGCGCTGCGCGTTGGAAATCGATACGAGCGGTAGATCGGCGAACGCTCGATAAAGCGGTTCGAGCCCGGGTATGTCGAGCCGCCAATGCAGCGTGGTCAAGTGTGGGCAGGCAAGCCTGCGCGCAAAAGGGAAACCTTGATAATCGGTATGGAAATGGGCGATGTCGAATTCGGATGACATCCGAACGACGCGTTCGAGCATCGCGAAGTGAAACGCTTGCGGGTCCGCCGTATCTTCGATGCACCTGAGCGCGACCGGCGAACCGGCGATGAGCCGCGCCCGCGTGATCGAATCGCCGCTTGCGAACAGCGTGACCTCGTGGCCGCGCTCGACGAGCGCTTCAGTCAGCCAGGACACGACCCGTTCGATACCTCCGTATCCGTTCGGCGGGACACTTTCGTACAGCGTGGCGATTTGGGCGATCCGCATGGCTCCATGCCTTCCAGCGATGGTTTGATTGCAAGACGCAATGGTCTTTCGCGCACCTCTTTGCATTGAGCGTGCCGCGGGCGGATCGGATGCCGCGGCACGCGAGTCAGCGAATAAAAAACCAGGCTTGAAGCGCTATATCTGGCCGAACACCACGAGCAGGATCACGATGACGAGCAACAGGCCCAGACCACCGGTAGGTGCATAGCCCCAGCCGCGGCTATACGGCCAGGCAGGAAAAGCGCCGATCAGAAGGAGAATCAGCACGACGAGCAAAATGGTTCCTAACATATCGACCTCGCACGAGCGAATTGAAAAGAATGCGGGGAAATGCAGGCCGCATAGATTTATCTCTGCAAGACTTGTGCCGGCCCGGCGCCCAATCCCCATAAGGCGGCAGGGAGCAAACCCTGCCGCTTTTTGCGATGGATGCGGCAAATTCGGCCTAGACGGCGTGTCGAATGGCCGCTGCGTCAGTCGTCAGTCGAGAGCCCGTAGATCGGCGATTGCCGCCGCGAGAAACCGTGCCGCTTCGCCGCCCGTCACCACGCGGTGATCGAACGTCAGGCTTAGCGGCAAGATCCGATGCACGACAGCCTGGCGGTTTTCCGCCACGATGCCGTCGTGAATCCGGCCCGCACCGAGGATTGCCACGGTTGGCGGCACGACGATCGGCGCGGCGTATTTGCCGGCGATCATGCCGAAATTGGACAGTGTGATGGTTGCGCCGCGCAATTCCTCGGGCGGGATTTTGCGCGCTTGAACATCGGCGCGCATGCGATCGAGACCTGCGCGCAAGTCGGCGGCATCGCGATGTGCCACGTCGCGCAGCACGGGCACGAAGAGGCCGTCCGGAAGATCGACCGCGATGCCGACATCGATATGCGCAAGCACATGGCGGCGCGCCGCGCGGCCGTCGAACCACGCGTTGAGTCCCGGCTCCGCGCGGCATCCGGCCACGAGCGCGCGAATGAGCCGGATCGTGACATCGGTACCGGGCGGCCAGGCATCGATATCGGCATCGTCGATGACGGTAGCCGCGGCCACCTCGCTTTGGGCGCGCGCCATGTTTTGCGCCATCGCGCGGCGCACCCCGCGCAACTCCTCGGGCGGTCCCAGTTCGACGAGCAGTTTGGCCGTGCGCTGCACGTCCGCCGAGGTCACGACGCCATCGGGGCCCGACGGCGTGACCATCGCCAAATCGATGTCGAGCGTGCGGGCCAAGGCACGTACGGCTGGCGTCGCCTTGATCGAGGGAGCCCGGGCGCCCGCGCCGGGCGCGACGACACCGCGCATGGACACCTCGCGCGCAATGTGTCCTGCGGGTGCGGGACGTGCGGAAGGAATCGAAGGCTGCGTCGGTTGCATCTGCGGCATCTGGCCGACCACCGTGCCCGTATCGTCGTTCGCTCCCTCGAACGCGACGAGCGGTGCACCCAGGTGCATGATGTCGCCTTTCTTGCCGAACAGCTTCGCGACCCGGCCCGCTTGGGGCGAAGGAATATCGACGATCGCCTTGGCCGTTTCGACCGCGAGAAGCGGTTGATCGACCTTTACTTCGTCGCCCTCGTGGACACGCCATTCGATGATCTCGGCTTCTTGCAGGCCTTCGCCGAGGTCGGGGAGCTTGAAGACTTTCATGTGGATGCCTCGAGCGTTTTTCGGACCGCGCTCACGATGCGCGCGACGCTCGGCATGTATTGGGCCTCGAGCCGAAAGAGCGGAACGACCACGTCGTAGCCGGTGACACGCTCGATCGGCGCGAGCAGCGAATAGAGCCCGCGCTCCGCGAGATTCGCGGCGATTTCGGCGCCGAGCCCGCATGTGCGGGGCGCCTCATGAACGATGACGCAGCGCCCCGTCTTCGCGACGGAGGCCACGATGGTTTCCATGTCGAGCGGCTTCAGCGTCGCGACATCGATGATCTCCGCTTCGATGCCCTCGGCGGCGAGGGCGTCGGCGGACGTTTGCACTTCATGGAGCATGGCGCCCCAACTGACGAGCGTCACGTCGGTACCTTCGCGCAACGTGAAGCAGGTGTCGAGCGGCGCAGCGGTACCGTCGTCTTCGACCGGTTGCTTGTAGAGCCGATAGAGCCGGGTCGGTTCGAGAAAGACGACGGGGTCCGGATCGCGTATGGCGGCCAGCAGCAAACCGTAGGCGCGTTCGGGCGAGGAGGGCATGACGACCCGTAGCCCCGGCATATGCGCGAACAGCGCCTCGGGACTCTCCGAATGATGCTCGGGTGCATGAATGCCCGCCCCGCAAGGCGAGCGGATCACGAGCGGACACATGAGCCTTGCGCGTGTGCGATGACGCAATCGCGCGGCATGGTTGAGTATGTGGTCGATCGCCGGATAAATGAACCCGCTGAATTGAATCTCGACGACAGGACGCAAGCCCATCGCGGCCATGCCGATCGCCGTGCCCGCAAGCGCCGTTTCGGCGAGCGGTGTATCGACGATCCGTTCGGTGCCGAAACGCGCCTGCAATCCGAGCGTGGCGCGAAATACGCCGCCATTGGCGCCGATATCCTCGCCGAGCAATACAACCGATGGATCGTGCTCCAGCTCATAGGCGAGGGCGCGATTGACGGCTTCGACGAGATTCAACTCAGGCATGGTCGTCCTCCGCGCTCTCGCCGTTCGCGAATCGCAGTGCCGTGTCCAATTGCTCGTCGAGCGCACGCGGCAGCGTTGCATACAAATGCTCGAACATGGCCGAGACGGTCGGCGGTGCCACGGCGAGATAGGCTTCGACCGCGCTCTCGACTTGCTCTCGACAGGTCCGCGAAAGCGCTTCTTCCTGCGTCTTGTCCCAGACACCGACCTGGACGAGGTACTTACGAAGACGTGCAATGGGCTCGCTCGCCCATTGTTGGGCGACTGTTTCCGGATCGCGATAGCGCGTCGCATCGTCGGCCGTCGTGTGATCGCCGAGCCGGTAGCTGAGCGCTTCGATGAGCGTGGGGCCCTCGCCGCGCCGCGCTTTGTCGAGTGCGCGGCGCATCGCGTCGTGCACGGCAATGACATCGTTGCCGTCCACCTGTTGGCCCTCGATGCCTGCCGCAATGGCCTTTTGCGCGAGCGTGCCGGCTGCCGTCTGACGTTCGCACGGCATTGAAATGGCCCAACGATTGTTATTGACGACGATGACCAGCGGCGCCCGCCAGATGCCGGCCATGTTCATCGCTTCGTAAAAATCGCCTTTGGACGTGCCGCCGTCGCCGACGACCGTGACCGCCGCGCGCTGCGTTTTTTGCAACTTGAACGCGTAAGCCGCGCCTGCGGCATGACAGACCTGCGTCCCGATCGGCACGCAATTCGGAAAATCGTGACGCGCAGCGGCAAAATTGCTCCCGCGCTCGTCGCCGCCCCAATACAACAGGCTTTCAGTCATGGTGACGCCGCGCAGTAATTGTGCGGCGTGATCGCGATAGGAAGGAAACAGCGCATCGTCGTGCTGCATGGCCGCGGCCACACCGACACCGATGGCCTCTTGCCCGAGCGATGAGGCAAACGTGCCGAGTTTGCCGGTGCGTTGCAGCGCAACTGCTTTGTTGTCGAACGAACGCGTCAGTGTCATTGCGCGATATAGTTCGACGAGCAGTGCCGTTTCGTTTGCAAACGCGGGCAGCGGTTGCGTCGCGTTACCGTCGGGGTCGAGATAGCGGGTGTATTCGACCTGAAAGCGGGCGGCAGTACTCATGATCGGTACCCCTCGCCCGTGCCGCCGTGGTTCGGTAGCACTCGGGGGGCGTATGTCTCCCTTTTATGTATGGACGGCTCTTGGCCGCCATTTGAACGTTAGTACGTTTTCCGATGAAAACAAGGACAGGTGACCTGCCGATGTGGCCGAACGCAAGATTAGGAGGCGCAGCCGCGCTGCACTAACATTTTCCCGGTACCACGCGGCGCATCATTGAACGCCTCCGACCGAGGTTGCAGTTGTGCATGCCCCGGTCCAGCTCAATCCAACGGCGCTCCCGGTGCCATCCAGCATCTGCAAGCGATCGGCTCGACGTCGATCGTATCGACCTACGAAGTAAAGAACTGGAGGAAGAGATGGCACACGAACGGGATGACGATCAGGAACACGGCGGTGAAGGGTTCAACGCGGCGCGGCGCGGACTGATGCAAGGGGCGGGGTTGGGCGCGGCGCTTTCGCTGATGGGCGCACTGGGCGGGGCGGGGGGGCTGATCGGCACCGCGCAGGCTGCCGAGGCGGCTTTTCCGTCGCACAAGAGATGGAAGATCGTGTTCGTCAATCACGTCACCACGAACCCGTTCTTCGTGCCGACGCAGTACGGCATTCAGGACGCCTGCGCGTTGCTCAACATGGATTATCAGTGGACGGGTTCGGCCAATTCGGATGCGGGCGAAATGGTCCGCGCCGTGAATTCGGCGATCGCGGCGAAGGCCGATGCGATCGCCGTGCCGATCGTCGATCCGACAGCGTTCGACAAGCCTATCCAGGCCGCGCTCGATGCCGGGATTCCCGTATTCGCGTATAACGCCGACGCGCCGCGCGGCAAGAAGAATCCTCGCCTCGCCTACATCGGGCAGGATCTCTATCTATCCGGCTATCAGATGGGCGAGCGCATCGTGAGTCTCATCGACAGTGGGATGGTCGCACTTTTCATCGCGACACCGGGGCAGCTCAATATCCAGCCGCGTCTGGACGGTGCCAAGGAGGCGATCATGAAGTCCGGCAAGAAGATCGACATCCAGACCGTGGCCACGGGCGCGACGGTCAACGAGGAGCTTTCGAAGATCAAGGCGTTTTATCTGGGCCACCAGGATCTGAAGGGCATGTTCGCCGTGGACGCGGGCAGTACCCAGGGCGTTGCACAGGTGATGAAGGAATCGAACCTGCCATCGAAGGGCGTGCACGGCGGCGGCTTCGATTTGCTTCCGGCCACGATCCAGCATATCCACGAAGGCTTTCTCGATTTCACCATCGATCAGCAGCCCTACGTACAGGGTTTCTATACTGTCATGGAGGCTTTCGTATTCCTTGCGTCGGGCGGGTTGGTGGGGCCGGCCGACATCAACACCGGCCTCAAATTCGTGACGAAGGACACCGTCGAGCCGTACCTGAATACTTCGACGCGCTATGAGGGCAAGACTACCAAGCCGCAGATCGTTCCGATGAAGGGCGCCATCAGGTCGTAATGAATACAGTGAACGAAACCAGTCAGATCGAAGCGGCCCGCGCGGCACGGCGCGCGGGCGTTCCGTTCGTATCGCGATGGGCGGCTGAGCTGCGCATTCTGCTCGTGGCCGTGCTGCTGGCCGCCTATTTCGAATTTGCGAACCACGATTTCCTGCTCACCAACGCGAGCCTCGTCAATCTTTCGCAGTTCATCGCGCCGGTGGCGATTATCGCGTTCGGCGAAATCATGTTGATGATCGGCGGCGATATCGATCTATCGGCAGGCATGGTGTTCGCCTTCGCGCCGTTCATGATGGTGTTTGCGAACGAAGCCGGTGCGCCGATGTGGCTCGCGGTGATCGCGGGGCTCGTGGCTGCGGCGCTCGTCGGCTTCGTCAACGGCGCGGTCACGGTCTGGCTGCGGTTGCCTTCGTTCGTCACCACGCTCGGCACGCTGTTTCTCATCAACGGCATCACACTCACCGTTTCGCACGGCACGCCCGCCGCTGCACCCGGATCGCCGACGTTCTCCGAGTTCATGGGCGCATGGGGCTACAGCGAGATCGTCTGGACCGTGGCGATCGCTATCGCCATGCACGTGTTGTTGCGGCATACGCGCTGGGGTTTGCATACGCAGGCTGCAGGCGCGAATGCACTCGGCGCGAGCGAGGCTGGCATTCATGTGAACCGGCTGCGCCTCGGCAACTTCGTTCTCGCGGCGGTGCTGGCGGGCTTCACCGGCATGCTCGAGGCTTTTCGCATTACCTCGATCGATCCGCAGGCGGGCGGCAACCAGATCATGTTCCTTGCCGTGGCTGCCGCCGTGATCGGCGGCACGCCGCTCACGGGCGGCTCGGGCACTATCGTGGGCGGACTCATCGGTGCTGCTGTGCTCGGCATTCTCAACGACGGGTTCACGCTGATCGGCATCAACGCCTTCACGTTCAACATCATTCTTGGCGCCGCGATTCTCGCGGCGATGATCTTCAACATTCATGTTGGACGCATTCGCCGCAAGGGAGGGCGCTGATGGACGAATCGCAAACCGCCTCGCCTGGCGCGAACGCGGCCGCCGATGCGCCGCTCGCGCTGCACGGCGAGAGCCTCGTCAAACGTTTCGGTGCGGTGACTGCGCTCGACGGCGTTTCGCTCACGCTCGGCGGCGGGGAAATTCTCGGCATACTCGGCGACAATGGCGCGGGCAAGTCCACGCTTGTCAAAATACTGACGGGCTTTCATCAACAAACGAGCGGCACGCTTTACATCGACGGTCAGGAGACGCTGCTGCGTTCCGTCGACCATGCGCGTTCGCTCGGTATCGAATGCGTATACCAGGATCTCGCGCTCGCGAATTCGCTGAGCATTTATCACAACATGTTCCTGAACCGCGAAATCGTGCGGCGCGGACCGTTTAGGCTGCTCGATCACAAGCAGATGCGCGAGCGCGCGGCGCAGTGTCTCGACGACGTGGGGGTGCACGTACCTTCGGTGGATTTGCCCGTGGAACGCCTTTCAGGCGGCCAGCGTCAGGCCATTGCCGTGGCGCGCGCCGTCTATTCCAATGCGAAGATTCTGTTACTCGACGAACCGCTCGCCGCGATGGGTGCGCGCGAGGCGGGGCTCATCATCGACCTCCTGATGCGGCTGAAGGAAAAAGGAGGGTTGTCCATCATCATGATCATGCATAACTATGCGCAGACGCTCGATATAGCGGATCGCATCATGTTGATGCAGCGAGGCCGCGTGACGTACGAGCAAAAGAGCGCGCTGACTTCGGTGGCGGAGCTCATGGATATCGTGAGAAGGGAATACCGCGCGATGCGCGCCGCCGATGTACAGTGATCGGGCCCATTTCATCCTCAATTCCGCCGCCGATAGGGAACCATTCGCATCGCTATATGACTGAGCCTCGTCTGACATTCCTTGACCAGAGTGAATGGGAGAACTGGTTGACGCAAAACGGCGGTGCCGCGGCCGGGGCATGGCTACGCATTGCCAAAAAGGGCGCTCGACAACCGACCGTGACTTACGAACAGGCGCTGGAAAGCGCCCTTTGTCATGGCTGGATCGACGGTCAAAAAAAGACTGAAAGTGAAGAGTACTGGTTGCAACGCTTCACTCGACGCTCCGCAAAAAGTATCTGGTCGAAGCTCAACAAAGTCCGCGCCGAAGCGCTGATCGCCGCAGGCAGAATGCTTCCTTCGGGCATGCGAGAAATCGAGAAGGCGAAAGAGGACGGGCGCTGGGAGGCTGCGTATACGTCCGCTAGCAACTCGGTGGTGCCGGACGACCTGCAGGCCGCTCTGGATGCTAATCCCAAGGCCAGCGCGTTTTTTGCGACGCTGAACGGCCGAAACCGCTATGCCATCCTGTTTCGGATACAGAATGCCAAAAAGCCCGAAACACGGGCGCGCAAGATCGAAGAGTTCATCAGCATGCTGAATCGCGGCGAAACTATTCATTCCTAGACTGGGAAGGTTGACAGCCGACCGTCGTGATCGAGCGATGCCGCGCTCAAGGCCGACAGCCAGCGGTGCCTTGCCTCAGTGTCGACTGTCCGTTCTTGGTCAGCGCTGCCTCACGTAAGGCGCCTACTATCCCGGCCGCGCGCGAATGCGATCGTCGGCTTGCGACCCGTTGCCGCCATTTGGACCGCCGTGGCGGCAACGGCTGGTCTCAAAGTCCAACGGTCATTCGCTCGGAGACTGGGGCGCCCGCCGCTTGTCTTGAGGGGTGTTTGATGCCCGCCCTCTGCCATACGTCGCTACGCCTTGCACGGACAGTTGCGGACGGAGGGATTCTTAAGGCAGCGGCGAACCGTGCTGGCACCAGGAAAGGTTTGGCGCCACCTGTTGGCGGAATTGACAACAGCCCAATCTGTTGTCATACTTGCCAACATGAAAGCACGATTGATCCATCGCGACCGGATGGCCTTCGATGACGGCGCAATCCTTGAAATGGTTATTTGGGAAGTGCCGACCCCGGTCGAGGGGAGCTCGCATTGCTACAAGTATCGGCTGTTCTATGGCTATGCTGGCAATCGTGTCGTCGGATACGACAACGAGCGACCCAAGGGCGACCATCGGCACGTCGACGGCGCCGAAGAGCCATATCGATTCACCACCCCAGAGGACTTGATCCGAGAGTTTATCGCGGAAGTCACTCGCAGGAGGGCACCATGAAAACCGCCACCATTCGCATTCGCCGGGACACGGCGACCGCGCTCGCGGAGATGGGCGAGCGCTTTATCAAGGTCTGGCACGAAGGCAAGTCTGACACGGATACATTCGAGTTTGAATCGCCCAAAGCTCTGTTCACGGTACTGACGCCGAAGCGCTGGGAATTGATCGAGCGTCTACAGGCCCTTGGCGAGGTCAGCTTGCGCGCGCTCGCGCGCAGCCTGGAGCGTGATGTAAAGCGGGTTCACGAAGACGCCGCTGTGTTGCTCGACTGGGGGCTGATTGAGCGCACGCCACACGGCAAACTCCACGTTCCGTACGAGAAGATCCATACCGAGTTCGATCTGCTCGCAGCCGCCTGAGCCACGATTGTCCGAAACTGCGGCGCGGAGATGTTCATTGCACCGCGCAGATTCTTCTGCGGTCCCGGGAGGTGAGCCGCATTTGATGGTCTCGCGGCTAGCCTTCATGCACGACGACTCGGCGATCGAAGTCCGTTAGCTGTGCGGAGCCGACGCTCGAATGTCCGTCTGAGAGCTTGATCGAACGACCGCTGGTGGCCGCTCTGCGTCCGACGACCGAGCGCGGTGATCGCCGCAGCCGTGCGCCTCATGCAAAAGGCATAACGCTACCCTGAGCGGTCGTTGGCAGCTTGTGACAGCGGACGCTAACGCGGTTCTTATGTAGTTTTGCGCGACTTTAGAGCAATGAGAGGTTAGACCGCATCTGGCATCTCGTTTGGTAATGGTGGTCGGACGTGCGGAAGGTCCTGTCTGCGAGAAGCGCCAAATGCTCGGTAGTTGGCTCGCCCCACTGTAAGGCTCAAATCGCCATTGGGCCCGCCGAGCACTTCGTCTGCGTCATCATCGTCCTGCCCGTCGTCTTCCCAGAAACAGACTGCGCAGATTTCATAGCCGCCACGCTCGCCGAGCGTCTTGAATCCGCAGCAAGGGCATCGGAGAGGAAGGTCACGGATATGAGTCATGTGGCTTAACCGAAATGCCTTCGTGTTTTGCTTCTGGGAAGCAGCCGTTCGCGATCTCTCGCAATCGGCCATCAAGAGCCGCTGCTCTTTTCGCCCTCAATGGCCAATCAGGGCCGCCGCGTTCCGGCCGTTCGGCGCTCAAGGTAGACCCTCCCCGAGACACGAGGAATTGCCGGTTCTGACAGATTGGTCGACGTAGCCTGTCAGCTTGCGGGATTGCGTGCCATGACGATCCACGCCGCGCCGTTGATCATCACCGACCGCTCACCGGGGAGGCTTGCGAAGGCGGCACGAACTGCGGCCGAGGCGCGGGCGCGGATGTCGTCGGGCTGATCAGCGAGCACACGCGACAGCGGACCGACCTCGAGCGTCATCTTCACCGCGTCGTCGATCGCAGCGTCCCGCGTTTCGCCCTCGCCGAATGGGACGGACGCGTCGAAGGGCATGATAGCGATATCGGTGAAGCCGGCCGCCGTCAGGATGCGCGCCACGCGCGCTCGGTCGCCGAACGAAAACGGGCCGGGCGCGTCGGGAGCGGGCAGCGCGCTCGGCGGGAGAATGTCCTTGAGCGCGCCCACCGGCAGGCGCATCCAGTCGTTCTCGGCCGCGCCGCGCCAGCAGACAAAAGCGACCCGCCCGCCAGGCCGGAGTGCGCGTCGCATGTGGGCGAACGCCGCTGTCGGATCGTCGAAGAACATCACGCCGAAACGCGAGAACAGGATGTCGAACTCGCCTTCGGGCAGCTCTGCGCTGCTGGCGTCGGCCACCTGAAACAGGGCCGGCGTATCGTGTTGCGCAAGCGCGCGCGCTCGCTCAATCAGCGGTTCGGATATGTCCACGCCCAGCACTTGGCCCCCCGCGCCGACGCGGGCGGCCAGAGCCAGACTCGATGCGCCCGCGCCGCAGCCGATGTCCAGCGCGCGCTCGCCCGTCGCGGGCGCGGCGGCATCTATCGCGGCCTGGCCGAACACCGCCACCAGAGCGTCGAGCCGGGCCTGGTTGGCGACCCAGCGCTCACCGCTTTGACCATTCCAGTCACCCACCTGATCAACACTTTGCTTTGCCATGTCATCTCCTTGACTCGACGGTCCGCCTTTCGCCGCGTCGATCTAGCCAACCTTTTCGAAGGCGACGACGCAACGGGAGAAAGGAATTTGTGCTCTCAAACCACCATCGACTGCTGGGCGAAGATACCCGCCATCGCGCCCTGCGAGGATGCCTGGGTGACCGAGGGCAAGAAGGGCGTGGCGAGGTCGCCAGCGGCGTAGATGCCAGGGATGCTAGTTTGGCGGCGCTCGTCGACCTTGAGAACGATGCCGGTGGGCGTATCGACCGTGTCCAGGCCCAGTGATTCATGCAGGCTTGCGGACGGCTTGTTGCGCGGATGGGCGAACAGGACGTCAACGGCGACATTGCGGCCGGTGTCGAGATTGACGGTGGTGATATGGCCCTTCTGATGGGCGATCTCGGCGATCCTGCCATCCACGAGAGGTATCTTGCGGCGCGCCAGATCGGCCTGGATATCGGGCGCAATGTCATGACCATCGGCGAAGACAGTCAACTTGTCAGTCCAATCGCGGAACAGCCTGGCAGACTGGTGCGACTGTGGGCTGGACCAGACGAGGCCCCAATGCTGGCCGGCGACTTCAAAGCCGTCGCAATAGGGACAGGGCACGATGGACGTGCCCCAGCTTTCGGCAAAGCCCGGAACATCAGGTATCTGGTCGGCGACGCCATAGCTCAGGATCAGGCGGCGCGCCCTTAGGCTTTCGTGATCGTCAGTGAGGACGGAGAAATCATCGATGGCGCCAGACACGCTCTCGGCCCGGGCATTGACGAGGCTGATCGTTGGATAGCGCGCCAGTTGCTGCCGCGCCTCGACCAGGATGTCCAGCGGCGGCTTGTGATCGTGGCCGAGCAGGCCATGCGAGTGGCCGGCAAAGCGGTTGCGCGGCCGGCCCGTATCGAGAACGGTGACCTTGCGGCGGGCACGGCCGAGCTGGAGGGCGGCGGCGAGGCCGGCAAAGCTGCCGCCGATGATGATGACGTCATTCATGGTGATGGGCTCCGTGTTGTGGATGAGGGGTGGGCCGAGGAAACCTGATCTGGACAACCGGTTAAAACCTGCCCTTGGCTTGTACATTACGGTACTGCATGGTATCGTATTAACGAATTTACATACTGTCAAGTACTGGAATTGTCGTGACCGAAAATAGCCGGGGCCGGCGCGGCCGGCCCGCCAACGAGGCGCTTCGCCAAACGATCGTCGACGCGGCCTGCGAACTCTTTGTGGAATTGGGTTTTCAAGCGACGACCATGGACAAGGTCGCCCAGCGCGCGAAGATATCCAAGCTGAGCATCTATCGGCACTTCGAGAACAAAGAGGCGCTGTTCAGCGCGGCCATGGTGGCCCGCTGCGATCAGTTTGCACCGCAGGCCCTTTCTGAAGGCGCCGACGGTTCGGCCGAAGATCAGCTCATGGCGGTGGGATCATCGCTGCTTCGCACGCTGTTGAGCCCGGACGTCCGCAGTGTCGAAGCCATGGTTTTGGCCGACAAGACGAATCAAAAGGCGTTAAGCAAGCTCCATTACGAGGCCGGGCCTGCCCATGTCATCGCCCACATCGAGGCCGTGTTGCGTCAGTTGCACGAGAAAGGGATGCTGAACGTACCCGATGCTCTGCTGTCCGCACGCTTGTTTGCCGCGCTTTTCAAAGGGGCCGATCTCCTGCTGATCGCACGCTTCGATGACGCCAGAGCAGAGGACGACAACGAAATCGAATCCTATTGCCGGTCGGCCGTCGCCATGTTTATCGCCGCGCACGGTGGCATCTGAAGGTGCGCTATCGCGGCCGATGAAGAACACGCAGCAATTGCATACGCTGTTCGCCCCGAGCAACCTATGGATGATGCGTGGACGAGGAGACTGATGGGCTAGGCTCATTGCATGAGCGCAAAAGCCGCCCGCGCGGGCAGGCAGAGGCCGCTTTAGATAGCGGTCGCTACTGCTGCCTGAGTGGAACGACAAAGAAGGGTCGGGACACGACGGTCCCCACTTCGAGTACGCCGCCGGAAAGCTGCCGTCGAGGTTCTGGGTCCCGGAAGCAGCCATTCGTCAGCGAGTGCTGGCGACCCACTTCGGCCCCTCGACCCGCCGGAACATCAAGGGCGGATTTCAAGATACAACGGCCATTCGTGCAAGTACGCAGCCGGCAAGTATGACCTTGTCCCCCTTAGCGTTGCCAGTAGGCGCGCAGCAAGTTCTCATCCTTACTGTATTTAAGCTCCAGCGCTCCCTGGAAAGCTGCCTTGAGCGCCGAACCCAGGTCGCGGGCAAGATGAACGCCGGTCGTCGTCACAATCGTTTTGCCAGACTCATCCTCGATCGCAATGATGCGCTCCATGGCATGCTCCGCGCGCGCATACTCCTCGTGATGACGCAGAAGATGAACCAGTTCATCTCGATGCTGCGTCGCAAACTCACCCTCGATGTACACGAATCCTGCAGGTTCACGATCGGCAATGCGATGACAGGCTGAGCAGACAACCTCGTCCGCGTCCGACGGACGCGGCCCCCATTGCCATCTGCCCTCCTGATAAACCGCTCCGCAGGTTGGACACACTGTGGGTTCGCGCAACTTGTGTTGCAACTTGTACGCATCGTACCCCCGTTCCGGGAACAGTTTTTCTTGGCTGCCGGCCTTAAACGGCCTGGTTTGGGGCTTCATATGCGCTTACCTCCGAGGCTTGTATTCCGACTCACGCTACCCCGGCGCCAGTGGCCCACGTTGACGTACATCAACACCGCCCCATCTCAACCATTCATTCACGCCGTTTCGAAGGCGTCGGTCGTGCCACGATCGATTGAAGGGAAGACCTGGTGAAGGCAACGCGTGATGGCAATTGGCTGCTTCGCTATGGGAAGCGAAAAGCACACAGCACGACACTCAGAGCGGCATCGCCCCCGTGTGATGATGCTGATGCTCTTCCATAGCGACAGGCCGGCGACAAGCAATGCGAGCGTCCGGCGCTTCAGACGACCGCACCAAACAACGCGCCGACGCCTGAGGATACGCCCATTGCCAGAGCACTCCAGAACACGACGCGAAGGACACCTGGGCCAACCTTCGCTCCGCCCGCTTTAGCGGCCAGACCACCTAGCGCGGCTAGCGAAACGAGAGCCGAGACGACGATGGCTGGAAGCAGCACCGATTCGGGCGCAAGCGCAGCAACGATAGCCGGCAACGTGGCGCCAACCGCAAAACTGGAGGCAGAAGCCAGCGCGGCTTGAAGAGGTCGGGCAGACGTCGCCTCCGAAATGCCCAACTCATCACGCGCATGCGCACCTAGTGCGTCGTGCGCCATCAGCTTTTCGGCAACCTGCTTGGCAAGCGGCACATCCAGGCCGCGACGTACATAGATTGCAGTCAATTCTCGATGTTCGCGCGGGAAGTCGGCATTGAGTTCGGCCTGCTCCTGGGCGAGGGAGGCCTTTTCGGTATCCGCTTGCGAGGAAACAGAAACATATTCCCCGGTCGCCATCGACATCGCACCGGCCACCAAGCCGGCTATGGCCGTGAGCACAACGCTTCCATGAGGGGTGTGCGCAGAGGCGACGCCGGCGACGAGGCTTGCCGTCGACACAATGCCATCATTGGCGCCCAATACAGCGGCACGCAACCAGTTCATGGATCCGAGACGATGCAGTTCAAGATGGCGCAGCCGCATAGTGCCTCCGTTAGAAATCGCGCCAGCGAGTTCAAGCAGCAGTATCGTTCAACCGAAGCAACCAGGGCCATTGTTCAAGGCGGGATCCGGGGTCATTCTACCGCCCACATCCTCATCAACCTGACAAAGCCGGCACGCCGACCGTACGCACTTCCATTCAATGTATTTCTCACCTGGCCGGCAAGGTTGATTTTCGTCAATCGGCCGGGGCCGCGGCCGCTCACAATCAAGCTTCAAGCGCGGCGTTTGCGAGCCGCGTAAGGTCATGCAAGCTGGAACAGTCGGGGCAGAGATTGGAGGCCGCGAATTGAACCGCCACCCTCATGTAACAGTTGTCCGAGCCAGGCAGGTCGTGCACGCCCGCCCGACGGTCGACCTAGCCCGCATCGTGCTGGGAGTTTTAACGCTATCGCTGCTGATCGGCGGTAGCCTCTATATCCTTCGTCCGTTTCTGCTCGCGCTCGTGTGGGCCACCATGATCGTCGTCGCGACCTGGCCGGCCCTGGACGCGGTGCAGAGACGTCTGCGAGGTCACCGCGGGCCGGCCGTGGTCGTGATGTTGCTGGCATTGATGGTCGTGATCGTGCTTCCCATCTATAGCGCGGTGTCGACTCTGGCGGCCCACGCAGACGAGATCTCGACACTCGCGAAGAGTTTGCCGAACTACACGTTGCCACCGCCGCCGAACTGGCTCGGTAGCCTGCCGCTCGTCGGCGCGCGTGCCACACACGAGTGGCAAATGCTCACGGACGCAGGACCGGGCGGCGTCCTGGCGACGCTGCAGCCGTATGCGAGTCGCGTTGCCGGGTGGCTTCTCCAGCGCGCGAGCGCTATTGGCGTACTCGTGCTTCATTTGCTGCTCACAGTCATCATTTGCGGCATTCTCTACACGAAGGGGGAAGCAGCCGGGCTCATCGCGGCCCGCGTTGCACGGCGTGTGGCACCTGGGAACGGCGCGGCGATGGTGCGGCTCGTCGAACATGCGATTCGCGCGGTCGCACTGGGCGTCGTGGTTACGGCGCTGGCCCAATCCGCGCTGGGCGGCCTCGGGCTGTGGGTCGCTAGCGTCCCGTATGCCGGCGTCCTGACAGCGATCTTGTTCATTTCCTGCCTCGCTCAGCTCGGCCCGCTGTTGCCGTTATTGGCGTCTGTCGCCTGGCTGTTCATGCATGACGCACGGGTTGCGGCGATCCTGCTGTTCGTCTGGTCCATCGGCGTGGCGACGCTTGACAACATTTTGCGCCCGATCCTGATCCGGCGCGCCATCGCGCTGCCGATGATCCTCGTTCTTGCCGGCGTGCTTGGTGGTCTGATTGCCTTCGGTATGATCGGACTGTTTATCGGGCCGGTGATGCTTGCCGTCACCTATGCCCTCATGCTCGCATGGGTCGACACGCAGGAAGTTGCTCGTGGCGCGGACAATGCACCGGCCACACCTGACGCGCCCTGCGCCGCGAACGACCCCGCTACCCATGAGTAACGACAGCGACCGGGTCGGACGAAGGATGGAACAAAATGCGCGCTTTTTTTGGGAACACCCAATCGATGCTAAGGCTTGCGACACTGGTTGCCATTGGCGGCTTGTCGCTCAGCCTCGCAGCCCACGACTTCACTTGGTTTTCCCGTAGCGGTGCGCTGGTCGTGGCGGCCGGCATTACGCTTCTGTCGCGAGCCAGCGTGATCCGAGAGGGCATCCGAACCCACATTATAGAGGGCGAAACGGGGCTGAGCAGGCTTGACCCGGAGCACTATAGACAGGTTGGCGAGCCCGTTCCGGATTGGGTGCATGAGGATCGCCGAACCAGGGCGGCGGTTGGGTTGTGGGGGCCTTTCGTCAGCTTCATGGGCACCCTGATCTGGGCTTTGGAGATTGAAGGTTTCATTTCCGGCTGAGTGTCGAGAGCACATCGTCTATGTTGCCGGAGCCTTCGGCATGGCCTTCTCCGCGTCAGCCACGCGGCGCTTGACCGCGATGAAGCTGTCGGGACTCACCGATATCGAATCAATGCCGCAACCGACAAGGAAGGCGGCAAACTCAGGGTGATCGCTCGGCGCCTGCCCGCACAAACCGACGTCGGCGCCGGCCTTGTGCGCCTCCGTGATGACGCTCTGGATCATCCACTTGACCGCATCGTCCTGTTCATCGAAAAGTTCCGCAAGATCCGCTGAGTCGCGGTCCACGCCCAGCGTCAACTGCGTCAGGTCGTTGCTTCCAATCGAAAAGCCGTCGAAGCGTTGCGCGAACCTTCGCCAGAATCACGTTCGACGGGATCTCGCACATTACGTAGATCTCGAGGCCGGCTTCATCGCGCCGGATACCGTTTTCCGCCATGACCTCCAGCACGCGGTCCGCCTCGTTTGGTGAACGACAGAACGGGATCATGACGACTACATTCTTGAAGCCCATCTCGTTGCGCAGGCGGCAAATGGCCTGGCACTCGAGCGCGAATCCCTCCCGGTAGCGGGAAGAGTAGTACCGTGAGGCCCCCCGGAACCCAAGCATGGGGTTCTCCTCCTTCGGCTCGCATTGCGCCCCACCGATAAGATGTGCGTATTCGTTGGTCTTGAAGTCGCTCATGCGAACCACTACGGGGTGCGGATACTGGACTGCGGCGATCCGTCCTAATCCACGTGCGAGGCGATCGACGAAATACTCTGTCCGGTCTTCGTACCCCGCCGTCAACGCTTCAATGGTCCGCTTTGCGTCTTCGTCCCTGAGCGCCTCGAAGCGTGCAAGGGCCATCGGATGAGCCTTTATATAGTTGCTCACTACGAATTCCATTCGTGCAAGCCCGACGCCGTCCGCCGGGATCCGCCACCACCGAAATGCCGCCGCCGGATTGGCGAGGTTCAGCATGACCTTGGTGCGCGTCGCCGGGATACGGCCAAAATCGATCTCCTCGACATCAAAATCGGCGATGCCTTCGTAGACGAATCCTTCTGGGCCTTCCGCACAGGACACGGTCACTTCCTGCTCGTCGTGCAGCAGGTGAGTTCCATTGCCCGCCCCGACGATGGCCGGGAGCCCGAGTTCGCGGCTGACGATCGCGGCGTGCGAGGTGCGGCCGCCCTGGTCGGTGATGATGGCAGCGGCGCGCCTCATGACGGGCACCCAGTCAGGGTCCGTTGTCTGGGTAACGAGGATGGCGCCGTCGACGAAACGTCCCATGTCACGCGGGCTTTCGATAACGCAGACTTTGCCGGCCGACCCTCCTCTGGCTCCTGAGCCTTGTACTCGTTCCACAATAGATCGAGCGTGACGCCCTTCCTGCCCAACTCGCGATGCACCGTCGGCCAGTCGGGCTTCGGGCGCTCGCGGTTCGACGGCGGCGCCGGCGGAAACAGCAGTGTCTCGAGCGCCGCGTCGTCCATCGCGCTCGCATGTTCGTAGCTCAGTTGCGCCCGTCTGGCTCGATCCAGATACTCCCAGACCGTCGCCTTTGACGCGCCGATCGTGCGCGCGATTTCGCTTTGGCTACGCTCGCAGACAAACCGCAGGCGCAGCGCCTCTTTTATCTGACGCATGGATAACCTTGTTCTTGGCATTCGCGGCACCCCGGACCAAATCGTCCAGCGTGCCATGGTTATCCCGCGTCGCCGTCGTCCTTCCTACCGTTCGCTTACGCGTGGAATGAGCGTTCGGTTTGCTGTGGAATCAGCATTCGTTTTTCCGTGGAAACCGCGTTCGGTTTGCTCTGGAATCCGCGTTCGCTTTGGCCTGGAATACGCAGTGAAGGTCGCGCAGCGATTGATCTGAACCATGCCTGCACAGATTTTGCAGAATGGCTCGCAGGCGCCTGGCCTAGTATAGGCGAGCGTGACGTTGCGCAGCTTGCGCTTGTGGGTGGCGCCCTCTGGCGGGACGCGTACGCGAGGATTCTACTGGAGTTAGCCACGCCTCTATGGCACGCCGTATGCGTGACACTCGTCAGTAGGGGAGCTTCCGCGGCCGCACGCTTATCGATGGGCCAAGGCAATTTGGCGTGAATCGGTCGCTTGGGCTAACGAATTCAGGAGGGCGTCTTGAAGCTAGCTACCCCTGAAATTTCGCCTCGTCGATGATAACGTGGCAGTAGGCATCCGAGGCCGCGAGGGCCAATTCCTCGGAGAGGAACTTGCCAGGCACGTCCATCTTCGAAATCACTGTCTCCGCGGCGCCGTCCCAATGACGCCGAAGAATATCAATCGTGCCCCGCCACTGACCATCTTGCCCGAAACTTGCAGAGACCCGATAGAAGTAACCGCGATATGGCCGGAATTCGTCCATCTCCATTGCTTACCTCCACTCGCCGAGGTTTTTCATCGTAGCACGCGAGGGAGAATTGGGATCGGATTGCAGGAATAACGAGCTGACGCGAAGCCCTCGTTCACTTGTTCGGATACCCCGGTGAAGCGGCGTCCGCCTTCGGCGCTCGAATGGCTGTTTGCTGACGCGGAGCCGCCGCATGAATGTCCGGGCGATGTGCCGGACGAGCGTCTCATCATGGCCGGGCAGCGACCCGCCGCTGTCCGGCCTACGTCCCCTCACACGTCGGTTTGCTCAGCCATCTCGAGCGCATCATCGACCTCAATTCCAAGGTATCGAACCGTGCTCTCCAGCTTCGTGTGTCCGAGCAGTAACTGTACTGCCCTCAGATTTTTCGTGCGACGGTAAATCAGCGCAGCCTTGGTCCGGCGCATCGTATGCGTTCCGTAAGCTGCATCATCCAGTCCGATCGCTCTTATCCAGCGATGGAGTCGAGCGTATTGTCGGGTCGACAGGTGCAGTGAGTCGTGGATGCGACTCGGAAACAGATAGTCGCCACCCGAAAGCGCGGCGGCTTGCATCCACGCCTCCACGCTCGTACGTGTCTGCTCGGTGATCTCGAACTGCACCGGCCGCTGCGTCTTCTGCTGCATGATCGTCGCCCGCGCCGCGACGCGCGAGCCCAGGCACATGTCCGAGACTCGCAACCGCGTGAGATCGCACGCTCATAGCTTGCTGTCGATCGCAAGGTTGAACAGTGCCAGGTCTCGCGTCTTTCCGGCGAGCTGTAAGCGGATACGAATCGCCCAGATCTCTCTAAGCTTAAGTGGTGGCTTCTGGCCTGTCAGTTTTCCCTTGTTCCATGGCACGCGCCGCGCGCTGCCTACACCAATGGCTTCCATGACGATTCTCCTTTCGACGGAAGGAGAATCAGTCTGAGCCGCTCAGGGTCGGACGAAGTCCGACCCATCTGCGACATCCAGGCTACGAATCTCGCCGCCCGAAAGCTGACATCCTGCATAGGCCGCGGTCGAGATCGCTCCGACCGCCAAAACCCGCATTCTCGAGCTCATCGACGGTTCTAAGGCGCGGATGGCGTGGTGGCATTGCACGGTGCCAACGCTCCTCGCAGCTTAGTCATTGCGGAGCTGTGGGCGGCCACAGCCCATTCAGGCTTGAATTCCGTTGCTAGGGCCATTGTCTTGACGCCTTCTGGCATGGCGTGCGACTGTTCAATGGCTTCACGGTACTCGGCAACGGCAGCCTCTGTATCAATGGTGGCTTCAAAGATGCCTGCGACGTTCAAACAATCAAGCATCACCGAGCCAACGACCGATTCGCACTTTGCGATGACATGCAGCAAGTATTTGTCGAAGGCGACGAAGGTCTTTGTCCTCTTCTGGTTTTGAACTTTCGGCTCCGCAAGGATCATCGGGAAGTTGCCGTCGATGTGTGCAGCAGACGTGATGTCCAGCCCGCGGTGAACAACCGCATTGCGCAGTTCACGGATGTAGGAGTAGTTCGCCTCTCCGTCCTGGAATCCATCAAACACGAAGCGCGAATACAACTGCGCTTCAAAGTCGTTTGGCTGCAGCGTAGTCGTTTCGCGGAAGAGTTCGGTCGCTGCCAGAAGATTCAAAAAGTAGCCAGAGTAGTGAACTCTCATGTCCATCTGATCAGTGACGGAGAGCTGCGTGCGGAACGAGAGCGCGGCGCGCAGCGCAGTCTGTCTTGCGGACATGTACCACGATAGCGAATAAAGCATGTCTCGATTGGCGATGCTCAAGGTCGTCATTGGTCCTCCTTGCGGACGCTAACATTGAATAGGCCGAGGATCGTAGCTTAACCATACTGCCCGAAAGGCGACATCAGCGACCGACAGCAACTGGCCGACCACCGCCCGACGATGCCGTCGCGGCGCGCCTGGACGGGTGGACGGCACGCGTCGCCCGTTCAGGCCGCTCGACGCTCTCCGGAGCGGACATCATCGGTGTGTCGGCATGCCGCGACGAACGTACGTTGAAGGGACACGCCCGTGATCTATGCGCGGATCAGCGTGTCACCTTCGAAAAGGTGATAGGGAGCCGACTCGAGGTTCATGCGCTCGGGGATTGGTAGTCCGTTTCCGCAGTAGTCGATCTCAACGTAGTTCAAATGACCCGAATCATCGGCGAACAAAAGAATTTCAAGCGATCGTGACTCGTCCGGTTCGCTAAGGTCCCGAAAGTCAGCTTCAAACACCAGACCGTAACCGTGTCCGCTCGTAGATATTCTAGGCACGCCGTCGGGCGCAGCCATTGATAGCGCGAAACTGTTGCACCCGCATTGACAAAGCTCGCCGATTTCAGCATTCGCGAATTGCGCCGCGAGCGCATCGCGATTCGGAAACTGGCAGCGTTCGAGGGTGAACGCAATCCAGTAAGCTGCGCGGTTTAGGTCATTTCGCATGTTGTGCCTAGACGGATGCGGAGCGAATCTCGGTTCGCGAGTGTGTTGATTGTCGACGATCTACGCGACGGTGTCGACCGGCCGTTCATGGCCGAACCCGGCCGGCTGTCATCGGGGAGGCGGCCAAGCAACGCGAACACCCGCATACCGCTCCAGGTCGGGACTTGCAGCGAGCGCTCGCTCTGCGTTTATCGGCGGAAATACGTCGCGTTGACTGAGCAGGTCCAGCTTGTTCCACTTCCGGAGAAGGTGCAGCTCGAGGTCCCTGCGAAGGTCCATCCCTTCGATAGCCAATTGACCCTGTCCCGCTCCGCCGCAGCGATTGCGGAACGGCAAGCGTCCCGCTGATCGCTGCCGTTGCTTGAGTAGGATCCCATGGACGTGGCGGCGATCGCAGCCGCGCTAAAAGTGCGATGAAGGCAATCCCCACCACCGATTTCATCCTAAGTCTCCTTTCCGTGGTTGACCTGCTGCTCGCCAAGCAGATCGGCGGCCACCCGACGCTGGAGGAGGCGCTTCGGATCCATCGTTTCAAGGGCGTTGCGCGTCGGCGCAGACACCGCACGCTCGATCGGATGGCGTCGTTTTTCAGCGGGGAATTGAAACGAAATTCTTCGTTTTGTCCCAGAACGGTTTTCGCCGTCCAAATTCGCTTGAAGCACCGATTTCGGAACAGTAAATAGAAACAAGTGCCCTGTCCTGGCGGATCCGAGGAACCCGGCACGGCACGATATGCCCCGGAGGAGACGCCAGGGGCTCCCGAAATCCCCGATCGCAAGCGCGCACGGGTATTCACTGGAGGAGAGCCGTTTCATGTCATCCCAGCCAAACATCGATTCACGCATGGTTCGCCGCGTCGCATTGGCCAGTGTCGTTGGCGCGACGGTCGAATGGTACGACTTCTTCCTGTATGGCGTAGTGGCCGGCATTGTCTTCAATAAGCTCTACTTTCCGGCGAACGACCCGCTCGTTTCAATCATGCTCGCTTATTCGACGTTCGCCGTCGGGTTCGTGACGCGTCCTGTCGGCGGGGTTGTGTTCGGTCACTTCGGCGATCGCATCGGCCGTAAATCAGCACTGATTCTGTCGCTATTCATCATGGGCGTCTCGACCGTGGGCGTCGCCTTCGTGCCGACGTACGCGCAGATCGGGATTTGGGCGCCGATCCTGCTGTTGTCGTTGCGCGTGCTCCAGGGCATCGGCCTCGGCGGCGAATGGGGTGGCGCGGTGCTGATGGCGTACGAGTATGCGCCGCCGCATCGGCGCGGACTGTACGCCAGCCTGCCGCAGGTCGGGCTGTCGATCGGCCTGTGTCTCGCGTCGGGGATGGTGGCGGCCGTGTCGCATCTGCTCTCGGAGCAGGCGTTTTTCGCGTGGGGCTGGCGCGTCGCGTTCGGCGCTTCGCTCGTGCTCGTCTTGATCGGGCTCTACATTCGTCTGAACGTGATGGAAACGCCCGAATTCGCCGCGCTCAAGCGCGGCCGTTGCGCAGTGCGGCTGCCGTTCGTCGAAATGTTCGCCAATTATCGACGTGAACTGTTGCTCGGGATGGGAGCGCGCTATATCGACGGCGTCTTCTTCAATGTCTTTGCTGTCTTTTCGATCGGTTACCTGACGCAACACATCAAGATGGATCGCACGGACGCGCTGCTCGGCGTGATGATGGCCGCGTTCGTCATGTGCTTCTTCATTCCGTTGTTCGGCAGTCTCGCCGACCGCGCCGGGCGTGCACGTGTCTTCAAGTGGGGCTCATTGCTGTGCGGCATATCGGTCTATCCGGCGTTCTGGCTGATCGAAAGCCACCCGGGCAATACGCTGCTGATCTGGCTCGCGATCGTAATCCCGTTCGGCATCTTCTACGCGATGGTATATGGCCCCGAGGCGGCGCTATTTGCGGATCTGTTCGATGCGAGTGTCCGCTATACAGGCATCTCTTTCGTCTATCAATTCTCGGGAATTTTCGCGAGCGGTCTCACGCCGATCATCGCCACCGCCCTATGGAAGACGAGTGGCGGCAAATGGTGGACCGTCTGCGCCTACGTGCTGTTTTCCGCACTGGTCTCCGCATGGTCGGCGCGGGCGATGGACCGTGCGCGCGGGCGGCAACGCGTATCGCCTCGCGAACGGCCCGCCGTCAGTGCACCCTGAGCGCGCTGTGATGGGAAGCAGAAGACGACACCTCGGCCCGCCATAACGAGCGATGCTGCGGTTGCCGCGCATCCGTACTTCACGCACTAAACGTTTTAGCCGTCTCTTCGGCCGCGTGCCGCAGGTCCGGCTCGAATCGCAGCAGGTCTTCGAGCGTCAATCGTCCCACGGGCGCCTGGACCGCAATCGCCGCGCAGGCGCGATTGCGGTCCAGCATGACCGGCACCGCGATCGCGATCAGCCCTTGCAGGTGTTCCTGATTGTTGATGGCCAATCGACGGCGACGCGTGATCGCGAGTTCCTTGCGTAGCGTCTCGCGGTTCGTGATGGTGCGCTCGGAATAGGGACGCAGCGGCAGCGTTTCGATCACGCGGTCGCGTCGATCTTTCGGCAAAAAGCTGATCAGAAGCTTGCCGCTGGCCGAGCAGTGCAGCGGAACATGCGACCCTGGCTGCAAATGCACGCGCAGCGGCCATTCCGTTTCGACGCGATCGAGATAGATGACGTCGTTGCCCGACAGCATGGTCAGATTACAGGTCTCGCCGATTTTTTCGACGAGCTGTTCGAGCAAGACATGACGCGCCGCAGCGGGGCCCGCATGCATGAGCACGTTGACGGCCAGCATCCGCACGCGCGGCGAACATTCGTAGCGCTTGTCGCCGGCGCCGCGCGTAATCAGCCACGCGTCGCTCAACTGCACGAGGATGCGGTGCATCGTCTGCTTCGGTAAATCGAGCGTGCTCGCGAGCTCCATCATCGATAGCGGGCGGCCAGCCGCCGCCAACGTTTCCAGCACGCGAAACGCTCGGACTGCCGCCGCATTCGACTGATTCGACGCCGACATCGCCTCTCCCCGGTTCTACCACCCGCTGTAGTCCTCATTGTGTATCGATTCGGGCGGATTTCGGGACTCGGGTAAGTCCCGAAATGCGCACTTTTCGTTGAACCTGCCAACGCTGTCGGGAAATGTGCGGGAAACGGGACCCGGCTCGAGAAGCGCTCGCCTAGATTGGCTGTACCGCCAATTCTTTTCGCAACGGAGTGCATCTATGAACGTGAGGGCGACAGTCGCCGAAATCGTAGCCGCGCCGGCAGACGAAGCTGTGAAGGAGCGCGTCGCCGCGCTCGTTGCTCGCGCACGCGAGGCGCAGCGCGCATTCGAGGTCGCGGGGCAATCGACGCTCGATACTGCGGCGGCCGCGGCCGCCTGGGCCATCATGGAGCCCGATCGCAATCGCCAGCTCGCCGAACGTGCGGTGCAAGACACCGGGCTCGGCAATATCGGAGACAAGATTGGGAAGAACTACCGCAAGACGCTGGGCTTGCTGCGCGATCTGCACGGGCAACGCACCTGCGGCGTCATTTCGCGCGATCCCGAGCGCGGCATCGTCGAGATCGCACGGGCCGTAGGCGTTGTCGCGGCGATCACGCCTTCGACGAACCCTGCCGCCACGCCCGCTAACAAGATCATCAATGCGCTCAAATGCGGCAATGCCGTGATCGTGGCGCCGTCGCCCAAGGGTTACTCATCGTGCGCGTTGCTGATCGGGTTCATTCATCAGCAGTTTGAACGGGCCGGCATCGATCCGGCTCTCGTGCAGATGCTGCCCGAGCCTGTCAGCAAGCTCGCGAGCGCCGAGTTGATGCGGGCGGCCGATCTTGTCGTCGCGACGGGCTCGCAGGCGAACGTGCGCATGGCCTATACGAGCGGCACGCCTGCTTTCGGCGTCGGCGCGGGCAATGTGGCCTCGATCGTCGAACGGTCTGCGGACTTGGCCGAGGCCGCGCGCAAGATCGCGCGATCGAAAACGTTTGACAACGCGACGAGCTGCTCGTCGGAAAACAGCATCGTGATCGACGACGCAGTGTATGACGCGATGCTCGAACAGTTGCGGCGATGCAAAGGCGTATTGCTCGACGCGGGGCAGAAGGCACGCCTGCAGGCGGCGATGTGGCGCGACGGAAAGCTCTCCGAGCGCTGCACCGCGAAATCGGCACAGCAGATCGCGCAGCTGGCGGGACTCGACGAACTGGCCGCGCGCGAACCGAAATTCCTGATGGTGGAAGAGGACGGCTTCGGGCCGGAACACCCGTTCTCCGGCGAAAAGCTCTCACCTGTGCTGGCTGTCTATCGCGCGAGCGATTTCGCCGATGCCGCGCGCATCGTGCAACACATCTATGCCTATATGGGCGCCGGCCATTCGGTCGGATTGCATACGGCAAACGCCGATTTCGCCGTGGAGTTGGGCGAACGGTTGCCCGTGGCGCGCGTCATCGTCAACCAGGCGCACTGCCTTGCAACGGGCGGCAACTTCGACAACGGCCTGCCGTTCTCGTTGTCGATGGGCTGCGGTACTTGGGGACGCAACAATTTTTCGGGCAACCTCGATTTCCATTACTACCTCAATGTAACGCGCGTCGCTTATCCGATCGAAGAGCGCATGCCCGATCCGGACACGCTGCTCGGCGACTACTTCGCGAGGGTCGGCCGATGAACACGCCTACGACGCTGCGCGCATTGATCGATGCGCGCGCCACGCAGTATCCCGACAAACTGTTTCTGTTGGCAGCGCCGGCGCACGACGAGGAACAGACCGAAGCCGGTGCGGCGATCACATTTGCAATGTTGCAGGAGAAGTGCCGCAAACTCGAAGCGCGATTCCGGCGGGCGGGGCTGAAGCCCGGCGATATTGTCTCGGTGTTCATGGGCAACGGGGTGCAGACGGCCACGCTGCTGCTCGGCGCCATGTACAGCGGGCTCGTCGTTCATCCGTTGAACCTGCTGTGCCAACCGTCGCAACTTCGCTATATCGTCGAGCATTCGGACACGCGCATGATTTTTGTCTGCGATGAGACGCATGATGCGGTCTCGGCTGCATGCGCGGCGCTCGGCGAGCAGGCGCACCCGCGTAACATCGCGCTCGTGCATACGGCGCCAGAAGCGATCGATCTGCCTGCGCTGCCGCAGCTCGAACTCGCGCTCGCGCAATCAGGGGGAGCGGAGCCCGCCGCGGCGAACGACGATTGCACGGCCGGGCACACCCTGTGGCCGGACGACCTCGCATTGCTGATGTATACGTCGGGAACGACGGGCGCCCCGAAAGGGGTCTTGCTCAGCCATCGCAACCTGCTGGCGAATGCGCGCAATATCAGCGTCGAGCATCGGCTCGGTGCCGACGATCGCGTGCTCGCATCGTTGCCGCTTTATCACATCAACGGCCTCGTCGTGACGCTGCTCGCGCCGCTCTATCACGGCGGGTCAGTCGTGATGACGCCGCGGTTTTCTGCGCGCACGTTCTGGCGCGACGTGGCGCGTTTCGGTTGCACCTGGATCAACGTCGTGCCGACGATCGTCGCCTACCTGCTGGGCGGCGACGAGCCGACCGGATTCGATCTGTCCGCGCTTCGCTTTTGCCGCACCGCATCGGCTGCGTTGCCGGGCGACCATCATCGCGCGTTCGAGGCGCGTTTCGGCATCGGCATCATCGAGACGATGGGGATGACGGAGACGGCCGCGCCGATATTCAGCAATCGTTACGATCCGGCGCTGCGGCGCATCGGCAGCATCGGGCTACCCTCGGGAGTGCAGGCGAAGGTGATCGATCGTGAGGGGCGCGAGTGCGGCCCGAACGAGTCGGGCGAGATCGTGTTGCGCGGCGAGCAGGTGATGCAGGGGTACTACAAGCGCCCCGAAGAAACCGCGAAAGCCTTTACGGCCGACGGCTGGTTGCGCACGGGCGACCTCGGCTATCGGGACGAGGACGGCTACTTCTTTATCAACGGCCGCGCGAAGGAACTGATCATCAAAGGCGGCGAGAACATCGCGCCCCGTGAGATCGACGAGGCGCTGTTGCGCCATCCCGGCGTGCTCGATGCCGCGGCTGTCGGCGTGCCCGATTCGATGTATGGGCAAGAGATCGTGGCGTTCGTGGTGCCGCGCGAGACGCATTGGCACGGAGCGCCCGATGCGCATGAATTGCGCACGCATTGTCTGCGCGAGTTGGGCCGCTACAAGACGCCCAAGGAGATCCGGTTCGTCAGCGATTTGCCGCGCGGCCCGTCGGGCAAGGTGCAGCGCCTGAAGTTGCTCGCGCCGGCGCCCGATTAGCAAAGGGGGCTCTGAGCCCGCAGTGCGATTCGCTTCAGACATCGAAATCTCGAACAAGAGACAGTAGGAGACAACCGTATGAAACAGCGTGCGCAGCGCGTGAAGACGCGCCATATCATCCTGGCGGTCATGTGCCTCATGTATTTCATCTCGTACATCGATCGCGTCAACATTGCAGTCGCAGGGCCGCTGATTCGCCATGAGATGGGGCTGACAACCGTGCAGCTCGGCCTCGTGTTCTCTGCGTTCGCTTATCCTTATGCAGCGATGCAGATCATCGGCGGCTGCCTGTCGGATAAATTCGGACCGAAAATCGTGCTGACGGTGCTCTCGTTGATCTGGGGCGCCGCGACGCTCGCTACCGGTTTCGCCGGCAGCGTGGCCATGCTCGTCGCGCTGCGCTTCGTGCTTGGGATTGGCGAAGGCGGCGCATTCCCCACCGCGACGCGCGCATTCACGTATTGGATGCCCGTCGGCGAACGCGGCTTCGCGCAAGGCATCACGCATAGCTTTGCACGCCTGGGCGGCGCGGTCACGCCCCCGCTCGTGCTCGCCGTGGTGGTGGCCGGTGGCTGGCGTGACGCGTTTATCCTGCTCGGCGTCGCGAGCCTCGCATGGACCGTCCTTTATCTGTTCGTGTTTACGAACACCCCCGAGCAGAATCGCCGCATCACGCCTGAGGAAACGGCCGAGATCGGCTATCGAACCGGCGATTGCGAGCGCGCGAAGCGTGCACGGACGCCCTGGCGCAAGCTGATCCACCGGATGTGGCTCGTCACGTTCGTCGACTTTTGTTACGGCTGGCTGTTGTGGGTGTATCTGACCTGGCTGCCTTCATATCTGAAGGAATCGCGTGGCTTCGACCTCAAACATCTCGCACTCTTCACAGCGCTGCCGTTGCTTGCCGGCGTGGTGGGCGACACGTTGGGCGGCGTGGTCTCCGATCGCATCTACAAGGTGACAGGGCGTCTGCGCTTCGCGCGCTGCTCGGTGCTCGTCGTCGGACTGGGCGGTTCGCTCGCGTTCCTGCTGCCGATGATTTCGGTGGCCGATCCTTTGACCGCTGTATGGTTGCTGAGCGGATCGTTCTTCTTCCTCGAAATCACCAACCCGGTGCTGTGGACGCTGCCGCTCGATATCGCGGGCAAATATGCGGGCACGGCGGGCGGGATGATGAACACGGGGTTCGGCGTCGCGGGCATGATCTCGCCGGTTGCTTTCGGTTACCTCATCGAACATACGGGCAGCTACAACGCGCCGTTCATGATGTCAGCCGGCTTATTGGCCCTGGGTCTGGTGGCCGCCTTGTTTATCGACACAGACCGCACGGTCGAAGCCGACGAAGCGCGCGAGCGCAACGAAAGTGCGGAGGCGAGCGGGGCGTTCGCCTTTCTCGATGCGATGCCGGCCGTGCGATTGGAGCGTCACACGTTGCGGCGGCCGCTGCGTTGGCGCCGTTGAAGCACCGGGTCGTATCGGGCCGGGGCTCAAGCCCCGGCTGCGACAGGCTCGTGTGCCGCTACGGGGGGCGCGCGCCGGTCTTCGAGAATCATATCCGCGGCTTTCTCGGCAATCATGATGACCGGAGCATTCGTGTTGCCCGACACGAGCTCCGGCATGATCGACGCATCGACGACGCGCAGCCGTGCGATACCGCGCACGCGCAAACGCTCGTCGACGACGGCTAGCGCGTCGTTGCCCATTTTGCAGGTACCTGCCGGGTGATAAATCGATTGACTGTACTGCCGCGCCGCCTCGAGCAATTCGGCGTCGCTTTGGTACTCCAAGCCGGGCGTGAACTCCGAGACGATGCGTGCGGCGAGCGAGGGTGCCGCGGCGATGCGGCGTGCCACGCGTATGCCGCCGATCACGACCGGGTGATCGCGCTCGTCGGACAGGTAATTGGCATGAATAGCCGGATATTGCAACGGGTCTGCCGAAAGAATCTCGATGTAGCCCCGGCTGAAGGGGCGCAACTGGCAGACCGACGACGTGAACGCGGAAAACCGATGAGCGCCTTTGCCGGGCTTGTCGGCGCTGAGCGGCTGCATATGGAATTGGATGTCGGGACGATCGACGTCGGGGCGCGAGCGCGTGAAGATGGCCACCTGGCTTGCGGCCAGCGTGAGCGGCCCCGTGCGCCACAGCGCGTATTGCATGCCGATCCATGCTTTGCGCAACGGGTGATTGACTTCGTCGTTGAGCGTGCGCTCGCGTGTGCGGAACACGAGCCGGACCTGCAGATGGTCTTGCAGATTGCGCCCTACGCCGGGCAGGTCCAGGCGCACGGGAACGCCGACGCGTTGCAGCAAAGGCGCGGGGCCGATGCCCGAATGTTGCAGGATCTGGGGCGAGCCGATGGCGCCCGACGCGAGGATGACCTCGGCGCGTGCTCGCACGATCTTGCGCTCGCCGCCCCGGATGTATTCGACGCCGATCGCCGTTGTGCCTTCGAACAGGATGCGGCACACCTGCGCGCGCGTGACGACCTGCAGATTGGGGCGCTTGCGGGCCGGTTTCAGAAAACCCTTTGCCGTACTCCACCGAAGGCCCTTGTAGGCGGTCTGCTGGTAGTAGCCGACGCCCTCCTGGCTCGCGCCGTTGTAATCGGCGTTGGGGGGGATGCCGATTTCCTGTGCCGCCGCGATGAAGTGATCGGCGATGGGCCGTCGCAGCCGCAGGTCGGAGACTTTCAACGGTCCGCCAACGCCGTGGTAAGCATCGGCCCCGCGCTCCTGGTCTTCGGATTTCTTGAAGTAGGGCAGGACATCGGCATAGCGCCAGCCGCGGTTGCCGAGCGCAGCCCAACGATCGTAGTCTTCGCGCTGCCCGCGCACATAGAGCAAGCCGTTCAACGAACTCGAGCCGCCGAGCACTTTGCCGCGCGGCCAATCGATGCGGCGGCCGGCGACGTTCGGATCGGGCTCGGTGCGGTAGCACCAATCGAGTTCGGGATCGTGCATGGTCTTGAAATAGCCGACGGGCACGTGAATCCACGGATTCGTGTCCGCGCCGCCGGCTTCCAGCAGGACGACCGAGTCGCGCGCATCGACGCTCAGGCGGTTGGCCAATACGCATCCTGCCGACCCCGCGCCCACGATGACATAGTCGACTTCGTGTTCCATGAAAAACGTCTCCTGGCGATCCGAAAGATATTTCGGGAAACCGCGTTGCATCCCGCTCGATGGATTCAATGTCGCGGATGACGAAGGGCTTCGCAAGCTCATGACGTGTTTCGGGTGCCAAACTGAAACGGAATGTGTCGATTTCGGCTCAAAAACGCCCTTATCCATGGAGTCGCCTGGGCAATCCGGCTACGATGACACGGCAACCGCACCGCTGGTCCAACCGAAATGTCGCTACTGGTTCTTTGGCGCTCCCTGATACGAGGCTACGATCGCGATCAGGATCGGGAGTGGACCGCCGTGGCGGCGAGCCAGTTTCAAAGGAGAAAGCTGTGACGATGGATGGGATGCAAAGAACGCCGGATCGCATCGTGTCGGTGCGCGAATGCTTCGGCATCGATTCGGGCCTGATGGTGCCCATGTTCGATGAGCGCGACGATCATGTTCCCGAGATCGATACGGCGTATCGCTTCAATGCACAAGTCACGCTCGCGATCCTGGCCGGTTTCAGCTATAACCGCCGCGTGATGGTGCAAGGCCTGCACGGGACCGGCAAGTCGACGCATATCGAGCAGGTCGCTGCGCGCCTGAACTGGCCCTGCGTGCGCGTCAATCTCGACGGACATATCAGCCGCCTCGACCTCGTCGGCAAGGACGCGATCGTCGTGCGCGACGAGCGGCAAATCACGGAATTTCAGGAGGGCATCGTACCGTGGGCGTTGCAGCGTCCCGTCGCGTTGATCTTCGACGAATACGACGCGGGCCGTCCCGACGTGATGTTCGTAATTCAGCGCATTCTGGAACGAGACGGCAGTTTGACGCTGCTCGACCAGAGTCGTGTCATACGCCCGCATCCCTGCTTCAGGCTGTTCGCGACATCGAATACGGTCGGCCTCGGTAATCTGAATGGTCTTTACCACGGCACGCAGATGTTGAATCACGCGCAGATGGACCGCTGGAATGTCGTGGCTACATTGAGCTATCTGCCGCGCGAAGAGGAAGCCGGGATCGTGCTCGCCCGCGTGCCGGAACTTGCCGACGATGCGGGCCGCGCGCTCGTCGAATCGATGGTTGCGATGGCTGCACTGACGCGCAGGGGCTTCGCGACGGGCGATCTTTCCACGCTGATGTCGCCGCGCACCGTGATCGATTGGGCGGAGAACTGTCAGATCTTTCGCGACCCCGAGCTCGCCTTTCGGTTGACGTTCCTGAACAAATGCGACGAAGCGGAATGGCCGATCGTGAGCGAGTATTACCAGCGCTGCTTCGGCGTCGCGCTGGGCGATGAGGCGGCGAGCGCAGAGGTCGAAGGGCCTGCTGACAGCGGCGTACCGCTCGCTTCGCGATGATGAAGCCGTTGCATGACTCGGCGGCGACGGCCGTAGGCCGCGAACGGCTGTGCGCGGCCGTCGTGCGGGCGTACACGGGCGATGCCGCCTTGCATTACCGCGCCGGCCGTTTATGCCGCCAGGTGCGGCCGTTGCCGCTCTTTGCTCCGCATCTGCGCAGCGATGCGCAGCAAGACGACTTCGCGTCGTTGCGCGGCGCGGCCGACTGCGCCGCCATGCGGCTCGTGCATTCGGACGCCGCACTGCATCGGCAGCTCTCACCCGATGCGTACGTCGAGCGCTGGTTGTTCGAGATGTTCGAGCAGATCCGATGCGAATCGTTGGCGCCGCCCGGCATGTCCGGTCTCGCCGCGAATCTGCGCAATCGCTTCGAAGGGTGGTCGCGTGCCTACCATCGCGCGGGCTTGGTCGACAGTCAGCTCGGCATTCTGATCTATACGGTGCTTCAGGTCGTATGGTCGCGCGTGACCGGCTCGCGCGTGCTGGAAGAGACCGAAGACCTCATCGAGGCCACACGTGCCGGCATCGTGCCGACGATCGGCGTTTGTTTGACGGGATTGCGCCGCAATCGCTTCGATCAACGCGGCTATGCGCAGCATGCGCGCGAATTGGCGCATCGCGTGACGTCGAAGCTCGAACAAGCCGGCGCAATGTCGCTGGCCGACGCTGCCGCCGATGGCCGCGACGCCGACGATGCGTTGACGTCGTTTTCGCTATGGGTCGACTTCGAAGGTACGGATGAAGCGTTCGAAGCCGGGAACGCTGCTCAGGGCACGCGTGTTGCGAATTTGTCCGTGCAGCGTTACCACGCCTATACGACGCAGTTCGACCGCGAGGTGTCTGCAGGTGCGCTCGTGCGTCAGCCGCTGTTGCGCGAATACCGTGAGCGGCTCGACGAACGCATCGCCCGGTGCGGATTCAATATCGCACGAGTCGCGCGTGCCCTGGAGGTTGCGCTGAGCGCGCCGCAGCGCGACGGGTGGTCGTTCGGCGAGGAAGCGGGGCGCATCGACGGCCGGCGTCTTGCGCAGATCGTCAGCTCGCCGGCTGAGCGCCGCGTGTTTGTGCAGGAGCGCGTGAGGCCGCGCGGCGATTGCGCGATCGGCTTTCTGATCGATTGTTCGGCGTCGATGAAGGCGCATGTCGACACCGTTGCGGTCCTGGTCGACAGCCTCGTTCGGGCCAGTGAACACGCGGGGCTGACGACCGAGATACAGGGCTTTACGACGCTCGCCTGGAACGGCGGCCGCGCACGGATGCAATGGCTCGGAAAGGGGCGGCCGCCGCATCCGGGGCGGCTGAACGAAACCTGCCACATGGTATTCAAGGCGGCCGACGTCGGTTGGCGGCGCGCACGCACCGATATCGCCGCATTATTCAAGGCCGATCTGTTTCGAGAAGGGGTGGATGGCGAAGCGATCGATTGGAGCTGCCGGCGGCTGGCCGCACGTGCGGTGAGCCGGCGCATTCTTGTCGTCATTTCAGATGGCAGTCCGATGGACGCCGCTACGTCGCAAGCCAATGGGCCTTCATATCTCGACGACCATTTGAAGGATGTGCTGCTTCGACACGAATCAGTGCGCGACGTCGAAATCCTGGGACTCGGCATGGGCTGCGATTTGAGCACGTTCTATCGGCACTGCACGACGGTCGATCCCGCAGCGCCGCTCGATACGAAGCGGCTGCTCGATCTTGCGCAGTGGATCGGGCAGCGGCGCGGTTAGCGTTGCACCCTAGGCTTCATGCCGCGTGAGGCTTGGTCGAATGATGGGCGTCCCGCTCATGCGCGGCTTGTGCCTGCACGGCGGTCACCGCGATCACATAGAAAACGTCTTCGCTGCTGCAGCCGCGCGACAGATCGTTGGCGGGGAAGTGCAGGCCTTGCAGCAGGGGGCCGATCGCCTTCGCCCCGCCGATCCGTTCCGCGAGCTTGTAGCCGATATTGCCGGCGTCGAGGTTCGGGAAAACGAGTACGTTCGCGTGCCCGCCGACCTGTGAATGTTCAACCTTGCGTTCGGCGATTTCGGCGACGATCGCCGCGTCCAACTGCACGTCACCGTCGATGGCGAGACCGGGGCGCAATGCTTTCACGCGCTGTGTCGCTTCGACGACCTTGTCGACATGCGCATGATGCGCACTGCCGCTCGTCGAAAAAGACAGCATTGCCACGCGCGGGTCCTCCATCAACAGGCTGCGTGCGCTGTCGGCGGCGGCCAGGGCGATCTCGGCCAGTTGCCCGGCGTCGGGATCGACGACGAGCGCGCAGTCGGAAAAAATCAGTCCGCCTTTATAACGGTGAAACGGCTCGCACAACATCATCAGAAAGAAGCTCGAGACGAGCTTGAACGAAGGCTCGACGCCGATCAATTGGATCGCTGTGCGAACGACGTCGGCGGTCGTATGGACGGCGCCTGCGACCGATCCGTCCGCATAGCCGCAGCGCACCATCAATGCGGCGAACACGAGCGGTTTGAGCACTTCGGTCTGTGCGAGCGCTTCCGTCATGCCTTTGGCAGAGCGCAGTGCAACGAGCTCGCTCACGAAGCGCGCGCGCCACTCCGATGTGGCCGGATCGACGAGCGCGATGTCATCGAGCGACAGCGACTCGCGTTCGGCCACGGCACGGATCGCATCGGGCGCGCCGACGAGCATGATGCGTGCGATACCCTCGCGGCTCGCGCGCACGGCGGCCGCCAGCACGCGCGGATCTTCGGCTTCGCAGAGCACGATGCGCATCGGTGACATGCGCGCGGCTTCGATGATGCGGTTGAGGGCTTTCATGGTTGATCAACTCGAAAGAAGGCGTAAGAAGGAAGGCATGTCGGTTCAAATGAAGAAAGCGGCCGAGCGGGCGCGTCGATTCGCCGGTCCGGCCGCAAGCTGCAGGGTGCGAGGCGCGGCGCCCGCGAGGCGGGCGCGCAGCGCCATGACGATCAGACGTAATCCTTGTACTTGTCGAGCAACCGCACAGGCTTGGCCAACGCATCGCGACGGAACGGATCGCCCAGCTCGCGCGTGCACATGATTTCGATGATCGTCGTTTTGCCTTCGTTCATCTGCATGTCGATGGCACGCTTGAGCGCGGGGCCGACATCTTCGAGCTGATCGACGACGATGCCTTCGGCGCCCATCGCACGCGCGATCGCCGCGAAGCTCTGGTTGTCGAGCTCGCCTGCCACGAAGCGGCGGTTGTAGAAGTCGACCTGGTTCTTTTTCTCCGCACCCCACTGCCGGTTATGGAAGACGACGGCCGTCACTGGAATGCCGTGCCGCACACAGGTCATCGTTTCCATGAGGCTCATGCCCCAGGCGCCGTCGCCGGCGTATGAAACCGCCGGGCGATGCGGGGCCGCGACCTTCGCACCGATGATGGTCGGGAACGCGTAGCCGCAATTGCCCCAACTCATCGCCGCGAAGAAGCTGCGCGGCTTGTTAAAGCGCAGATAGCTGTTCGCAACCGAATTGATGTTGCCGATGTCGGTGGACACCATCACGTCCTCGGGCATCGCTTTTTCAAGTTCGCGCAGCACTTGGCGCGGATGCAGGTACTGGCCACCGTTGAACGTGCGCTCGTGCTTTTGTTCCTCGATCATGTCGAGGCTGTACGGATCGAGTTCGTGCGTCCAGGCGTCCAGTTCCTTTTCCCACGCGGCTTTTTCGATGGCGATGTGGTCGGCCCGCTCGCTGCGCGTGGCGTCGCACGCGAGCTTGCGATCGGCCAATCGTTGCGTCAGCGCAATGGCCGACGCTTTTGCGTCGCCGCAGATGCCAACCGAAATCTTCTTCACGAGGCCGAGCATTTTGTGATCGGCGTCGATCTGGATGATCTTCGCTTCCTTCGGCCAATAATCCATGCCGTGCTGCGGCAGCGTGCCGAACGGACCGAGGCGCGAACCGAGCGCAATCACGACATCGGCACGCGAGAGCAGTTTCATCGCGGCCTTTGAGCCTTGATAGCCGAGCGGGCCGCACCACAGCGGATGGTTCGCCGGGAACGAGTCGTTGTGCAGGTAGCTGTTGACGACAGGCGCACCGAGACGTTCGGCGAGCGCCTTGCATTCTTCGACGGCATCGGCCATGACCACGCCGCCGCCCGAGATGATCACGGGAAACTTCGCTTGTGCGATGAGGTCGGCCGCTTCATTGAGGCTTTGATCGCCGCCGGGGCCGCGGTCGAGTTTGCGCGGTTGCGGAATCTCGACTTTGACCTTGCCGTAGAAGTAGTCGCGCGGGATGTTCAGTTGCGTCGGTCCCATTTCGGCTTGCGCGCGATCGAAGCAGCGTGCCGTGAATTCGGCCATGCGTGCCGGATGCGTGACGTGCCCCTGATACTTCGTGAACTCCTGGAACATCGGCAGTTGGTTCGCTTCCTGGAAGCCGCCAAGCCCGATGCCCATCGTCCCCGCTTCAGGCGTGACGATCACGACGGGGGTGTGCGCCCAATAGGCGGCGGCAATCGCGGTCACACAGTTGCTGATGCCGGGGCCGTTCTGACCGATCACGACGCCGTGACGGCCCGATACGCGGGCGTAGCCATCGGCCATATGGCCCGCGCCCTGTTCGTGGACCACAGGGATCAGGCGAATGCCGGCCGGCGCGAAGATGTCCATCGCGTCCATGAACGCAGAGCCCATGATGCCGAATATGTCGGTCACGCCGTTGGCAGCAAGCGTTTCGACGAACGCCTCGGAAGGCGTCATATCCTGCGGGCCGTTGGCAGTCGTGGATTGGGGGCGGGTGGGTTCGCTCATTGGGTGTCTCCGGTCATCGTTTGGCGAAAGGCATGATTTCCGATCCTATGCAAGGCCTGTATCGGGTCAAGCCATTCCGGTGAGCGATGACGAAATTGGAATGAAATGAAATGATTCGTTTCAAAAGAAGGGCCCGCGCGGTGCCATCAGTGCGCGAGCGCGCATTCGTGGCTTATCGCGTGCTCTGCTTCGGCCGCTCTTTGCGGAACGCTCGCTTGACGGCGATCAGTCCGTCGCGAAACTCGAACAGGTCGCAACCCTCGGCCTCGATGCGCCAGCCGTCCGTGTGTGTGCCCGAAAACACCCATTCGGAGACGCCGCGATCGCCGACGACATAGTGGCGCCCGCTCCCCCAGTGCGCGTCGGGAAAGGCGGCGAAGACGGCTTCGAACGCCATCCGTACGGCATCCCGGCCGACGAAGCGGGTGCCATGGACATCGGGCCCCGCGGCGGCGTCGAATACGCAGTCCTCGGTCATGAAGCCCATCAGCGCGTCGGCGTCGTGGCGGTTGAACGCGTCGGAAAACGCGGCGAGCGTATCGGCCGTGACGGCGCACGGGACGAGCGAAGTTTCAGTCATCGGTGTCTCCTGAAGGATGGTGGCGAGCCGCAGACCGCCTCCATGCACGGCGGGCCCATTGGATAGGGAATACGTTAATGGGGGTTCGCATAGGCCGGTAGCGCCAGTCTTGCGCTTTCGACTGGTCCAGCCTGACGCGCGAGGCAGACGGGCGGACGCACGGCGGCAGCGTCGGGCGCACTGGACCCATCGGATCTGTTCGCCTGGCTCTACCCGGTCTTTTAATGATTGACAATGCTTGACTAAACGGGCGAATCGGCCATTGCCAACCATGGCTCAAGACAAGACCCGTCGCAGGTGTTGGCGCTGACTATACTTTTATCAGCGCTTTTAACCATGCTTTTATCTACAGCCATATCGGCGCTCTTATCAGCGCGCCAATCAGCACTTTTGACAGTCGGCGAGCTCATTACGGCTGCTCAATGGTGACGAGAAGCGGTGGTGAGAAGCGGTCGCGAGAAGCGGCGACGAGAAGTCAGGATCTGCAACTTCAGGAGACAGCAGTGAGAGCGAGAGCACTAACTGAGCACGGCAAGACGATGAAGCGACCTGCCCGGCCCCCCGGCGAATCATGGCTCAAACTGTGCCTGATGAATTCGACCGCAAGATCATACGGATTGACCGCCGCTGTTTTGGCGATAGCCGTTCTGTTGTGGCAGGCGGTTTCGATGGCGGGCATCTTTCCTTCGTTCGCGCTGCCTTCGCCCATTGCCGTCTGGCAGTCGTTCGTCGACATCGTGCGTAACGGCTATGGCGGACAGTCGCTGATCAGCGACATTCTGATCAGTTGCTTCCGGATCGTCATCGGCTTTGTCGGCGCGGTCGCGATCGGCGTGCCGGTCGGGCTGCTGATGTCGCGCAACAAGTTCATCTTCGACATCATCGACCCGCTGCTCCAGTTCGTGCGGCCAGTGCCGCCGCTCGCCTATATTCCGTTGCTCGTCGTCTGGTTCGGCATCGGGGAGTTGCCGAAGGCGATCCTGATTCTGGTCGGTACGATCCCGGTCATCATCATCGGCACGATGTCGGGGGTCAAGAGCACGCCGGCCCTGCGGATTTCGGTTGCCCGCACGCTCGGTGCAACCAACGCGCAAATCTTCCGACGGATCGTTCTGCCTTCCGCGATGCCCGAGATTTTTACGGCGATGCGCGTCGGGATCGGCGTGGCCTGGACGTGTCTGGTCGCGGCCGAACTGATCGCCGCAAGCAGCGGGCTTGGCTGGCTCGTTCAGTTCGCCGGGCAGGCGTTGCAGGTCGGCGTCGTGATTGTGGGCATCGTCATCATCGGGGTGATCGGCTATGCCATGGAGCTGGCGATACGCCAACTCGAGAATTGGATCGTGCCCTGGCGCGGGCATGACTGAACCCACCCATCGAGGAGACGAAACATGAAAACCAAAACCGCGATTCAAGGCGCAGCCGCTGCGCTGCTGGTCATGAGCGCGCTGGTTGCCGGCGTGTCCCACGCCCAGAGCAAGCCGCAAGTGATCATCGGCTATGAGGACAACGGCGCAGACCCGTATATGGTGTCGATGGCCGAGCATATGTTCGAACGTCACATGAATGCCGACGTCCAATACAAAATGTTCAGCTCCGGCCCGGCGGCCATGAGCGCGCTCGCATCGAACAGCCTGACGTTCATGTGCGGCATCGGTGTGCCGCCGCTCGTCACGGCCATCGCGCAAGGCCTGCCGATGACGATCGTCTACAACCAGGAGCGCTATACGAACGCGGCCGGCATCGTGGTCAAGCCGGAAAGCGGAATTCACGATGTAGCGGGCCTGCAGGGCAAAAAGATCGCGATCGTCGCCGGCTCGCAGGCTTCGTTCGAATTGGCGACGTTCCTGGCCGAGGCGCATGTGCCGTACTCGTCGGTGACGCAGATCAACATGGCGCCGCCGCAGATGCGCACGTCGTGGGTCACGGGTGCGATCGATGCCGCGATCGTCTGGGATCCTGTATTCAGCGCACTGCGCACAGCCGGCGGCAAGGCGATCAAAACCGACGGCGATCTGCCGCGCGGCGCGTCGAGCTACAACGTCTGCATCGCCAACGCCGAGTGGGCCAAAGCGCATCCCGAGCTCGTGCGCGGCTTCGTCGCGGCGCTCGACGAAGGCTATCAGGTCACGCAATCGAATCGCGATCGCGCGATCGCTGAAATGGCGCGCCAAACGGGTGTAACGGTGCCGGTCGCGCAAAGCGAACTGGCGGGGTACGAGTTGTTCTCGGGTGCGGACCAGACGACACCGAAGGTCATGGGGTCGGGGGCGGGCGTGACGAAATCGGCGACGTACGAGACGTTGGTCAATACGGCCAAGGTCCTCAATAAGATCGGTCGCATCCAATCCGTGCCGAGCAGTTTCGAGGCGAACGTTGCGCCGCAGTATTCGCAATCGCTTGCCCATTGAGCTTGATTGAGCCAGTCGCGTAGGAGACGAACTTGAACATCGTCATCGATTCCCTGTATAAGACGTTCGGCGCGACTTCCGCGCTCGAGAACATCAACCTCCAGTTCCAAGGCGGTGAATTCGTCACCGTGCTCGGCGCATCGGGATGCGGCAAGACCACCTTGCTGCATCTGCTGGCGGGGCTGACGTCGCCTTCGAGCGGCAATATCTTCGTCGATGGCGAAGTGAAGAACGAACCCGGTGCGGACCGAGTCGTCGTCTTTCAGCAGGCGGGGCTCTTTCCGTGGCTCAGCGTCGAGGAGAACATCGAGTTCGGCCTTTCGCTGCACTCGGTGCCGAAGGCGGAGCGCCACCGCGCGTCGGCGGAGATTCTGCATACGATCGGACTCGAGGCGTTCGCGCGGCACAAGCCCTATGAGCTTTCGGGCGGGATGCAGCAGCGCGTCGCGATCGCACGTGCGCTTGTCATGCGACCCAAGGTGCTATTGATGGACGAGCCGTTCGGCGCGCTGGATGCGCAAACGCGCAGCGCGATGCAGACGTTCCTGACCGCGCTCTGGGATCAGTTGCAATGCACGATCGTGTTCATCACGCACGACATCGATGAGGCCGTCTTCCTCGGTACGCGCCTCGTGGTCCTTTCGGCCCGGCCTGGCCGCGTGGCGCTCGATGTGCCGATCGAACTGACGCGCCCGCGTACGCCCGAGGTCGCGTTCGATCCGCACTTCCTCGAATTGAAGAAGCGGGCGATGGACATTCTCGCGCATTAGGCGCGCCTGGCGTGCACGGATGGGTCGAGCATTGGACGGGCGGTAGACGCTGGACGCGCTTTGCACCGGATGCGATGCGCGTCCTCGCTGTATTTGTCATGCGCTTTCGTTCAAATGCAGAAGCGGCGCGAGGCGGCTCGCGGCAAGTTTCATCTGCGGCACCGCTTTGAGCAGATCGTCGAGCGTTGCGCGTGCCGTGGGCGCATGCACGGCCAACGCGGCAAGCGTATGGCCCGCAGCGGGATCCTTGATCGGCACCGCCACCGCGACCATGCCGCGCACGAATTCCTCGTTGTCGATTCCGACGCCCCGCGTGCCGAGCCGATCGAGTTCGGTTGCGAGCGCGTTTGCGTCGATGAGGGTTCGATACGTCATCTTCTTGAGCGTCATGCGCGTGAGCATCGCATTGCGTTCGAGCGGCGTCATCTGCGATAGAAACAGTTTGCCGCTGGCCGTGCAATGCAACGGCACACGCATGCCGGGCCGCATTTCAAGCCGCAACGGTTCATTCGTTTCGACGCGCTCGATATAGAGCACAGAGTCGTTGTCGAGCGCCGTCAGATTGCAGGTTTCGCCGAGCACTTCCACGAGTGCGCGTAACACCGACCGGCAGCCGCGCGTAAACGTATTGTTCGCCAGCGCTGCCAATGCGAACTGCGCGGCGCGAGGGCCGAGCGCGATGGCGCGATCGTAGCCGCGCGAGTCGGGCATGTGAAGCACATAGCCGCGTTGCTCGAGCGACTCGATCATGCGCAACAGCGTGGCTTTCGGAATGTGCAGACGCGCCGACAGCTGGGACAGCGTGTACGGCTGCCCGGCGGAAGCGAGTGTTTCGAGCACCGCGAGCGCCCGCAGCACGCGGGCCTCGTCGGTGGGTGCGGCGTCGGGCGTTCGATCGTTATTGGCGGCCATGCGTCATCCGTCCTGCTGGCGACTCTCGAAAATGAACCATTTCGTACCAGTTTCATAGCGTGATCCAGGAAGCGCCGTCTGCCTATGCTCGTTTATGCCGATGCCGATGCCGATGCCGATGCCGATGCCACGGACGCAGCGGCGACTGTCATCCTGGTCCAAGCGAATGGCTGTCTCTGGTCCTACCGAGCCGAAATTGACCTGACTAGACTTTCTTCACAGATCGCGCAGGGCCAGCCAGGTTTGCGCGAAACACAAAAGAGACCGATCAGGAGGAAGGCATGGCCGACGGATACGCCGCAGCGCCTGCCGATGCGGTGAGGCCCTACCGTCTGGCCGCCCGTGCAACGCTGAAGTCGGGCAATGCCGCCGTGCTGCACGTAAAAGCGTGCGCAGCCTCCGTCAATCACTAGGAGTCCTTAGCATGGAATACAGCTCAGTCGAACGGACGGCGGGCGGCTTTGCCGGGCAGACGACGACGGATCGACGCTACGATCCGACGTACGATCCACTCGTCTCGCCGGGTCCCGGTCACGGCAAGGACTATGCGCCGACGTACTGGGTGGCGACAGCCGGCCCGGCACCGGCCGACGACGGCCCGATCACGCGCGATATCGACGTCGACGTGGCGATCATCGGCGGCGGCTACACGGGGCTTGCGACGGCGCTTTGCCTCGCACGCGAGCACGGCATCAAAGCGGTCGTGCTCGAAGCGAACAAGACGAGTTGGGGCTGCAGCAGCCGCAACGGCGGCCAGGCGCAAAACGCATCGGGACGGCTGTCGCGCTCGCAGTGGATCGAGCGCTGGGGCAAGGATGTCGCGTTAAAGATGCACGAGGAAATCCTCGAAGGCTTCAACCACTTCAAGTCGTTCCTCGACGAGATCGATTGCGATCCGCAACCGGGCGGCCACTTCCTGATCGCGCACCGTCCGCGGATCATGGAACAGCTCGCAGCCGAAGCGAAAGTATGGAAGGACGTATTCGGCTATCCCTCGGAGCTGATCAGCGCCAAGACGTTTCGGCGTGAGTTTCTCGACGATCACGAGGCGGCCGGCGCGCTGCACGAGCCCGAAGGCATCGGCATTCATGCGCTCAAGCTCGCATTCGGCTACCTGCGGCTTGCACGGGCGGCGGGGGCGAAGGTCCATACGAGCAGCCCCGTGATCGGTTGGGAGACGATTGGCGGCGTGCATCATCTGCATACGCCGGGCGGCATCGTTCGCGCCCGCTCGGTAGGCATCGCGACAGGCGCCTATACGGCGCAGACGTTGCATCCGTCGCTGCGCAGCAAGGTGATGCCGATCCTGTCGAATTCGATGGTCACGCGGGTGCTGACGGACGCAGAGATCGCTGCGTGCAACTTCCGCACGACGCAGGTGTTGACCGATACGCGTACGCTGCGCTTTTACTATCGCTTTCTGCCCGACCGCCGCCTGCAGATCGGCAGTCGCAGCGCAATTACCGGTCACGACGCGCCCAACCCGCGTCATCTGGATCTGCTCAAGGAAGGGATGGCCCGCAAGTTTCCGGCGCTGCGCGGGGTCGACATCGATTACTCGTGGTGGGGGTGGGTGGATGTGAGCCACGACATGATGCCGCGCATCTGTCAGCCCGATCCTAAGCAGTCGGTGTATTACGCGCTCGGATACGGCGGCAACGGCGTGTCGTACTCACAGCAGGCCGGACGCCGACTCGCGGAACGCATCGCGGGCAGAGGCGCGCATCTGACGCTGCCGATCTTTACGAGCCCGCTGCCTGGGCACCTGTTCGCACCATTTCGCCGGCTCGGGCAACGGATGTTGTATGCCCAGTACTTCAGGCGCGACGAACGGCCCTGAACCCGGTGCGCGGTTGCGCGCCCACTCCCTTGCGCGCGCCCGGCGAATGAAAAAAGCCGGGCGTGCCGACACGAATCACACTACCAACAAGCTCGTAGACCAATCCATGCGGCGGCATGCATGGCATGAACAAGTGTGCCTGCGCGCCTATCATCGATCGCGCTGCCATCGCGATCCGCCGCCTTCGCATGGGCCGGGTTCAAATCAATACGATATGGAGAAGACATGCAACCTTCGATGGACGGAAGCAATCTGAAATGTGGGCTCAAGCAACGTCATATGACGATGATCGCGCTTGGCGGCGTGATAGGCGCGGGGCTCTTCGTGGGCAGCGGCGTCGTGATTCAGCAGACGGGCCCCGCTGCGATCCTGTCATTCCTGATCACCGGCGCGCTCGTGGTGCTCGTCATGCGAATGCTGGGCGAAATGGCATGTGCGATGCCAGCCGTGGGTTCGTTTTACGAGTACGCACGCCTTGCATTTACCAGTCGGCGCGGTCCCGGCCGGCTCGCAGGATTTGTGACGGGCTGGATGTATTGGTACTTCTGGGTCATCGTCGTAGCGCTGGAAGCGGTGGCCGGGGCCAAGCTCGTACAGTTCTGGCTACCGGATGTGCCGGCGTGGCTCATCAGTCTCGTGCTGTTGGTCGTGCTCACCGCGACCAACCTGATATCGGTCGCGAGCTACGGGGAATTCGAGTTCTGGTTCGCGTCGATCAAGGTCGGCGCCATTATCGTGTTTCTGTTCCTCGGCGGTCTCTACGTGCTCGGCCTCTGGCCTGCTGCGTTGCACACGAGCGCCGTGTTGCCGACGTTGCTCGGGCATGGCGGCTTCATGCCGCTCGGCATCGGCCCTGTATTGAGCGGTGCGGTGGCCGCGACCGGCTTCTACTTCGGCGCGGAAATCGTGACGATCGCGGCTGCCGAGGCGCACGAGCCCGCCCGTGCCGTGGCGAAAGCGACCAACTCGGTGATCACGCGCGTACTCGTCTTTTATGTCGGGTCGGTGGCGCTCGTCGTAGCGCTCGTGCCGTGGAATTCGACGCGGATGGCGACACCGTATGTCAGCGCATTGCAGGTCATGGGCCTGCCTGCTGCAGCGCACATCATGAATGCAATCGTTTTGACGGCCGTATTGTCTGCGCTGAACTCCGGCCTTTATGCAGCATCGCGCATGCTGTTCGCATTGACGCGCAACGGCGATGCGCCGGCCTCGCTCGCCAAGGTCAATAAACGCGGCGTGCCGGTGCGTGCCATCCTGCTCGGCACGCTGTTCGGGTATGTATCGGTGGTGATGTCGTATATATCGCCCGATACGGTGTTCGCATTCCTCGTCAATTCGTACGGCACAGTGGCCATCTTCGTTTATGTGCTGATCGCATTCTCGCAATTGCGGCTGCGCAGCCGTCTCGACCCCAAGGCCGCCAACAATCTGCGCGTCAAGATGTGGGGCTTCCCGTATCTGACGTGGCTTTCGATCGCCGGCATGATCGGCATTCTGGTTGCCATGGCGTTCATCCCCGACCAGCGTAAGCCGCTCTGGCTTGGCGTCGCGAGCCTCGGATTGCTGCTGGCCGCTTATACGCTGTTCATCGGCCGTCGCCGTGCGCGGGTCGTCGACGAACACGAACTCGTCTCCTATCCGCCGCGTTGAACTATCGCTGCAGCCGATAGTTTCGGTCATCGAATACGATTTTTAGGGAACGGCGCCGCCTCATACCATAGAGACTTCAACGGGCGGCGCATGCGCGTCGAGGTTGGGGCGCCGCCAGCCGCGAACGAGGAAGCACGATGGACCATCACGCCCGCACGCAGAACGAGAAACTCGAGATCAAGACGACCACCTGTTATATGTGCGCCTGCCGCTGCGGCATTCGCGTGCATATGCGCGATGGTGAAGTGCGTTACATCGACGGCAACCCCGAGCATCCGTTGAATCAGGGCGTCATTTGCGCAAAAGGCTCGTCGGGCATCATGAAGCAGTATTCGCCTGCGCGACTGACCCGGCCGCTGTTGCGCCAGGCCGGCACCGAGCGCGGCGAGGCCCGATTCGAGCCGATCTCGTGGGATGTCGCGTTCGACCTGCTCGAAAAGCGGCTTGCGCATTTGCGGGCGACCGATCCGAAGAAATTCGCGCTGTTCACGGGCCGCGATCAGATGCAGGCGTTGACGGGCCTGTTCGCGAAGCAGTTCGGCACGCCGAACTATGCGGCGCATGGGGGTTTTTGCTCGGCCAATATGGCGGCCGGCATGATCTATACGATCGGCGGGTCGTTTTGGGAGTTCGGCGGCCCCGATCTCGATCATGCGAAGTTGTTCTTCATGATCGGAACGGCTGAAGACCATCACTCCAATCCGCTCAAGATCGCCTTGTCGAAATTCAAACGGGCAGGCGGGCGCTTCATCGCGATCAATCCCGTGCGCACCGGTTATGCGGCGATCGCCGACGAATGGATCGCCATTCGCCCCGGTACCGACGGCGCATTGTTCATGGCGTTGATTCGTGAACTGATCGAGCAGAATGCGTACGACGAGGCGTTCGTCGAGCGATTCACGAATGCGGCCGAACTCGTCGATCTTCGCGAGGACCGCGATACGTTCGGGCTGTTCGTGCGCGACGCGGATGCACCCGAAGTCAATGCGCTCTATCCGCAGAACCATCTCTGGTGGGACACGCGCTCGAACCGCGCGGTGCTGCACCACACGGAAGGCGCGCAGCCCGCGCTCGACGGGCGCTATACGCTTGACGACGGCACCCCCGTCGCGCCGTCGTTCACGCTGTTGCGCGAGCAGGTGGCGCACTGCACGCCGCAATGGGCCGCTTCGATCACCGGCATCGCCGCGGAGACGATCTCGCGCATCGCCCGCGAGATGGCGACAGTCGCACGCGAGCAGCGCATCGTGATGCCCGTGCAATGGACCGACTCATGGGGCATGACGCACGAGTCGGTCGAAGGTGCGCCGATCGCGTTTCATGCGATGCGCGGACTCGCGGCGCATTCGAACGGCTTTCAGACGATACGTGCGATGGCCGTTTTGATGTCGTTGCTCGGCACGATCGATCGGCCCGGTGGCTTTCGCCACAAAGCGCCGTACCCCCGTGCGGCACCGCCGTCGGCAAAGCCGCCGAGCGATCCGGCATCGATCAAACCCAACACGCCGCTTGCGACAGGCCCGCTCGGCTGGCCTGCGGCGCCAGCCGACCTGTTCGTGCACGAGGACGGCTCGCCCGCGCGCATCGATAAAGCCTTCTCGTGGGAGTATCCGCTCGCCGTCCATGGGCTCATGCATTCGGTCATCACAAACGCATGGCGCGGCGATCCTTATCCGATCGATACGCTGCTGATCTTCATGGCGAATATGGCGTGGAATTCGTCGATGAATCCGGGACAGGCGCGCAAGATGCTCGTCGATAAACGCGAGGACGGCGAGTACAAGATTCCCTTCCTCGTTGTTTGCGACGCGTTCGAATCGGAGATGACCGCATTTGCCGATTTGATCTTGCCCGACACGACCTACCTCGAGCGTCACGATGTGATGTCGGTGCTCGATCGCCCGATCTCCGAGTTCGACGGGCCAGTGGATTCGGTGCGGGTGCCCGTCGTGCCGCCCACGGGAGAATGTAAGCCGTTTCAGGAGGTCTTGATCGAACTGGCGAGCCGCCTGAAGTTTCCCGCGTTCACGACGGCGGACGGTAAGCGCAAGTTCCGCGACTATCCCGAGTTCGTCGTCAACTTCCAAACGTCGCCCGATTCGGGCACAGGCTTTTTGATCGGCTGGCGCGGCAAGGACGGCACGAAGGCTGTCACAGGGGAGCCGAATCCGAAACAGTGGGAGCAGTATGCGAAGAACAACTGCTTCTATCACCATCGGTTGCCCGAATCACTGCAATATATGCGCAACTGCAACGGTCCCTACATGCAATGGGCCGTCGATAACGGCATGCGCAAATACGGTGTGCCGATCGTCATCCAGCTTTATTCCGAGGCGCTGCAGACGTTCCGGCTTGCGGCGCAGGGCAAGACGAAAGGGCGGCAACCGCCCGAGCATCTGCGCGAGCGCATTGCACGTTACTTCGATCCGCTGCCGTTCTGGTACCCGCCGCTCGAAAACGGTGCGACCGATCTCGACCATTACCCGCTCGCGGCCATCACTCAGCGGCCGATGGCGATGTATCACTCGTGGGATTCGCAGAATGCCTGGCTGCGGCAGATTCATGGCGAGAACCATTTGTTCGTCAATCCGGTGACGGCCGCCAAGGATGGGATCGAGGATGGCGGGTGGATCTATGTCGAATCGCCGTGGGGCAAGGTGCGTTGCCGCGCGCGCTACAGCGAGGCCGTCGAACCGGGCACGGTGTGGACCTGGAACGCGATCGGCAAGGCGGCCGGCGCGTGGAATCTGGCGGCCAATGCCGGCGAATCGCAGCGAGGCTTCCTGCTGAACCACGTGATCACCGATGAACTGCCGGGCGACATGCGCGCCGGCGAGCGGATGTCGAACTCCGACCCGATCACGGGGCAGGCGGGCTGGTACGACGTGCGGGTGCGGATCTATCGGGCCGAAGCCGATGCGGCCACCACGCTGCCGCAATTCGAACCGATGCGGCCGCTGCCCGGTTCGACGAATGTCTTTCAGCGCGTGCAGGCGTATTTCGCGGGCAAGGGCGAATTCGCCGCGCGATTGCGGCGCGCGGGTACGGCTGCCTCGCCGACCGACCCGACGCTCAAACAAGGGGAATGACTATGACTCAGATGGCCCTTGTCATCGATCTCAATGTCTGTGTGGGTTGTCACGCGTGCGTGACAAGTTGCAAGGAGTGGAACACGTCGGGCGAGGCGGGCAGTCTCACTGACATGCGCCCTTACGACGACGATCCGTCAGGGACGTTTTTCAACCGCGTGCAGACCTACGAAGCGGGCGTATTCCCGATGACGGACACGATTCATTTTCCGAAGTCGTGCCTGCATTGCGAAGATCCGCCTTGCGTCCCGGTGTGTCCGACCGGCGCGAGCTACAAGCGCAAATCGGATGGCATCGTGCTCGTCGATTACGACAAGTGCATCGGCTGCAAGTACTGCGCGTGGGCGTGCCCTTATGGCGCGCGCGAACTCGACGAAGGGCGCAAGGAGATGACCAAATGCACGCTCTGCGCCGACCGCATCGACAACGAGGCGCTGCCTGAGCGCGATCGCAAGCCGGCCTGCGTGTTGGCGTGCCCCACGTCGGCGCGACTCTTCGGCGATATTCACGATCCGCAGTCGGAGGTGTCGCAGGCAATTCGCGAACGCGGCGGCTATCAATTGATGCCGGAATGGGACACGAAACCCTCGAACCACTATCTGCCGCGTGTGAAGACTGAATCCGCGTGCGGTTGCGCAAGCGGTGGATGCGGGAGTGACGGTGCATCGCGCGATGCTTCGCTCGAAGCGCAGTTCGAACGCGGCAAGATCGATCTGGCTGCGTTGGCTGCTCAGCGTTGATTTGCGCATCGGCGCGCGGCAGCAAGGGTTGCGATGTCGGCCGCGCGCCTTCGCGCCTTCGTGCGATTGGTCATCGGAGCGTCAGGCGGCAACTTCATCAACGAATAGTCATCAATATCGACGGAGTACCTTATGAGGCCCGCTTTCTCGGTCATCTTTCTCACGACGCTATGCGGAGCCGCGCAGGGGCTCATGCTCACGCTCGTGGCAATCGAAGCCAGCACGCGCATCACGGGCGCGAGCGTGCCTTCGGCGTTCTACGTGGTCGGCGCTGCGATCGCCGTGGTGCTCGGCGTATTGGGGCTGTTCGCATCGTTCTTCCACCTCGGGCATCCCGAGCGTGCATGGCGCGCGGTCGCGATGTGGCGTACGTCGTGGCTGTCGCGTGAATGCATCGCGTTGCCTGTGTTTCTGATATTCGCGTCGGCGTACGGTTTCGCGCATTGGGTAGGTTGGGGCGGCACGCTCGCCATCGGCCTGGGCGGCGCGACGACGAGCCTCGCCCTGTTCGTCTGCACGGCGATGATCTATGCGTGCTTGCGGTTTCTGCAGGAATGGGCCAGCCCGTTCACGCTCGTCAATTTTACGCTGCTCGGCTGCGCCTCGGGCTGCACGCTGGCCACGGCTTGCGCGGCCTGGTGGGCGCCGATGCTGGTGGGCACGCTTGCTTCCGGGGCCTGCGTCCTGACCTTCGCCGCCTGCGCCACGCGCCTGGCGTCGCTCGCGCGCAACGCGCGGCTCAAGCCGAAGTCGACGGTGCAAAGCGCAACGGGCATCCGCAACAGCAAGGTCGAGCAAAAGTCGCGCGGCTTCACGGCGAGCGCATTCAACACGCGCGAGTTCTTTCACGGCCAAACGGTCGACACGTTACGCGTCGTCAAAGTCGTGTTCATCGCCGCTGCGTTCGCGGTGCCGTTCGTGCTGACGGGAGCGGGCGCGCTTGCGCCGCGATCGCTCGCCGCGGCCATTGCGTTGGGCGCTGCGTTCGTGATCCAGTATGCGGGGCTCGTGGCCGAGCGTTGGTTCTTCTTCGCCGATGCACGACACCCGCAGAACATCTACTATCAGCGCGCGTCGTAACGTTGGATTGACGCGGGCGTCGACGCGGTGTGTCGACGGCCCCCTCGAACTCAAACCGCCGGTTGCTGGGCACGCACGCATTGCGCGAGCGCGCTGACGCCGGGCTCGATCCGTTCGAGCGCAATGGCGGAAAAGCCCATGCGGAAGTGGCGACGTGCGTCCGTATCGTCGTTCATGAAGAAGACGCTGCCTGGCTCGATGAGCACGCCGACGGCTTGCGCGTCGGCGGCCAGGCGCTCGGCATCGAGCCATGTGGGTCCCTCGACCCACGACGAAGCGCCGCCGGTGATCGGCACATAGCGCAGTTGCGGCAGATGTGCATCGAGCGCGGCCATCAGCGCCTGCGATCGTTCCCGATATGCATGCGCGAGACGCCGTAACAACGCGTCGTGGTGGCCCAGTGCGAGAAACGTCGCGAATGCGCGTTGCACGTAGCCCACCGGATGCCTCACCATCAGGCGCCGCAGCGCGCGCAATTCGCGTATCAATTCCCGCGGGCCGACGACATAGCCCAGCCTCAGGCCCGGTGCGAACGTCTTTGAAAGGCTGCCGACATAGATCACGCGATCGGCGGTGTCGAGACTTTTCAGCGCGGGGTGAGGCGTGCCGGAGAACGTGTTCTCGCTCTCGTAGTCGTCTTCGACGATCACGAAGTCATGCTGCTGCGCCATCGCCAGTAGCGTTCGACGCCGCTCGATCGGCATGGTGGCTGTCGTCGGACACTGATGGCTCGGCGTGACATAGACGTAATCGCAGCGCGCGAGTGACTCGTCGAGCGCTTCCGGCGCGATGCCGTGCTCGTCGATGCCGAGCGGGACGAGGCGAGCGTGGCGATTTTCGAAGATGTTGCGCGCGTCGGGATAGCCGGGATTTTCAAAGCCGACCGTCGTGTCTTTGCCGGTGAGCAGATCGGCGATCAGATACAACGCCTGCTGACAGCCATTGGTAATGATGATTTCGTCGGGCGCCGCGAACACGCCGCGCCGCGGCAGCACGCGCGTGCGAATTTGCTGGATCAGCGATTCGTCGTCGCGTTCGATCAGATCGGGCGCCCAGTTTCGAATCTCCATGATCGACAGCGCCTTCATGCAGCATTCGCGCCAATCGTTGGTTGGAAACAACGATTGATCGAATTGCCCGTAGATGAAGGGATATTCGTAATGCTGCCAGTTCGCAGGCTTGACGATATTGCGTTGGCTCGACGGCGGATGAACGATGCGTTGCCGCCAGTTCGGGCGACCGACCGCTTCGTCGTCGCTCGCGGCGTACGCATTCACGGGTGCCGTGCCGAAACGCGGCAAGCCGTGCAGCATATCGGGGTTGACGAAATGTCCGCTGCGTTCGCGAGAGATCAGATAGCCTTCTTCGACCAGCATCTGATACGCGAGTACAACGGTGTTGCGTGCGACGCCAAGCTGATCGGCCAGCTCGCGGCTCGACGGCAATGCCACCTCGGGCGCAAGCTGCCCATCGAGGATGGCGGCTACGAGCATCTGACGGATCTGATCCTGCAGGCTCTTCTTCGATCCCGACGACCGTTGAAATTGCTGGGCCCACATGGCTGTCGGGGTGCGGCTCGGCATGCTCTCTCCTGGCGTCGTTCGGGATCGTCAATGATGATGCGCGTGTTGATCGCGTGATGCACGAGATCATACTGAGAACGACGCTGTCCAGGCGATCCGGTCAAACATCGGTGGCTTTCACGGCGTGCGTGTGCCGATCAAGGCGCGAGACGATGCAGCACGAAGTGCGGCGCTTGCAGCGCCGCCTCCTGCATCTCTTCCGGCTTCAAATGATAGGCCAGCAGCACCGGGCTGCTTAGCACGACAATCAACAGATATTTCACGATTGCCTCGTCACGGGGGCGTGAGGCTGTATGACGAATCGATCGCCTATGGCGGGCTGAAGAGCAGAACCCATGCCATGAACTCGAATCGGGTGTGTGACTCGCTATCGGCGGAAATACGTCGCGTTGACTGAGCAAGTCCAGCTTGTTCCACTTCCGGAGCAGGTGCAGCTCGAGGTCCCTGCGAAGGTCCATCCCTTCGATAGCCAATTGACCCTGTCCTGCTCCGCCGCAGCGATTGCGGAACGGCAAGCGTCCTGCTGATCGCTGCCGCTGCTTGAGTAGGATCCCATGGAAGTGGCGGCGATCGCAGCCGCGCTAAAAGTAGCGATGAAGACAATCATGAGCACCGATTTCATCCTGCGTCTCCTTTCCGGGGTTGACACGGCGGCCCCTCCATCCTATAACCATCCCATTGGATGGTGATCGGATGGAGAATGAGAGCGAACAAAACCCCCCCTGCACTCCCGGTGCCGCCCCGTCCGAAGGGTGGCGAGACGGAAAAGATCACCATCAATCTGGGCCCCGTCGACCTCGGCCAGATCGACCTGCTGGTCGAAGAAGGCTTTTACTCGAACCGCACGGATCTGATTCGAACGGCGATCCGTAACCAGTTGGCAGTCCACGCCCAGACCGTGAATGAAACGGTTACGCGCCGGGCGCTGGTACTGGGTCTACAGCACTTTTCGAAGGAGGACCTGGAGTCGGCGCGGGCGGCCAAGCAGCGCCTCAACATTCATGTGCTGGGGCTGGCCAGCATTGCATCCGATGTTACGCCTGAACTCGCGCTTGCCACGATCGCGTCGGTCGTGGTGCTGGGCGCATTCCACGCTTCGCCCTCGGTCAAGGCAGCGTTAGCAGGAAGGATCAGCTAACCCGTCCCGCTGCTCGAGCCACCATACGGACAACGATGATGAAGATGAATGAAGATTTCCTTTCGTCGATGCAAGAGGCGATGCACCTGCTGCGTACCGCAGGGCCGCTTGAAGCTACCGCGGCGATTCAACGCGCGCTGCGCGGGCGCGATGGCAGCGCCGAGCGCGCGGCGCCGGAGCCACCTGTCGACGCGCATCACGCACTCGGGCGGCTTCGCGTCGACGCGCTCGACGGGAGCCAATCCGCACGCGCGAGAGCAACGGAGGCGTTCGTTCGCCCGCATGTCGCCAGGCAGGCCGATGTGGAGGACCGTGGGCATTTCAGTGCGCTCGCGTACGTCAACGACGCCGGGCAGCGGGACTACAAGCTCTACGTGCCCAGCGGGTACCGAGGGGCGCCATTGCCGCTGATCGTGATGTTGCATGGCTGCACGCAAGACGCAGACGATTTCGCGGCAGGCACCCGGATGAACACGTTCGCCGAGCGTCACGACTGCCTCGTTGCATATCCGATTCAGTCGAAGCGGGCGAATCCGTCCGGCTGCTGGAACTGGTTCAAGCCGGGCCACCAGCAGCGGGAGCGGGGCGAACCTTCGTTGATCGCGGGAATCACGCGTGACGTGATAGCCAATCACAGCGTCGATCCGGCTCGTGTGTATGTCGCCGGTCTGTCGGCAGGCGGCGCCATGGCCGCGGTGATGATTCACACTTATCCGGAACTGTATGCCGCGGCGGGAATCCACTCGGGTCTGCCGTATCGCTGCGCTCACGACGTGCCGTCGGCGCTTGCCGCGATGAAGGGCGCCGTAGGGGCACGGCGTGGGCAGGGCGCCGACGGTCACGATGGGGCGACAGTGCCGAAGCGACCGTTGATCGTCTTTCATGGCGACGCCGACACGACAGTTCATCCCTCCAACGGCAGCGAGCTCGTGCGGGCATTCAGCGCTAGCACGTCCCCCGTCACTGAGCGACTGGATCGCCCAGGGCGTGCATGCACGCGGCGGCGCCTGACGGCTGCCAACGGCATCGATGCGGAGTATTGGATCATCCACGGTGCACCGCATGCGTGGGCTGGCGGCAGCGTCCGCGGGACGTACACGGATGCCACTGGCCCCGATGCCAGCGCGGAGATGGTGCGATTCTTTCTCGCGCATCCACGGCACCTTGAATAACGCATCTCGATTGCGTGGTTCTCCGCAATAGCCGTCTTCATAAATAGCGCGACGGTTGTATTAAATCGAAACCGGCCAGCGGTCGCGACTCTCGTGCGAGGCGGCGCACTCATAATCCGATGGCACGCGGCGAGCGCGGTGTAGTATCTGATTCGCAGGGTCGCCCTGCGCGGCATTTCGGTACGTCGCGAACGCGGTCGGTGAATCGCGTCGGGGCTTTGGGGAGAACGATGAGGGGCTGGCTCGTAGCATGGGTATGCGCATGCATGCTGTCGGTTGCTGCGGCGCAAGGTACGCCGGCTGCCTCCACACCAGGGACGTCCGTCGCGGGAGAGAACTACCTGGCCGCGGCGAAACGCGTCGTCGATGCCGCGGCGCAGCCGGCCGCACCTTGGAACGGGCCGCGCACCGGGCCGCGGGCGCAACCTGGGAAACGGGTCGCCGTCGTCGCCGAGGATTTGCGCAACGGCGGCATCGTCGGCGTGATCGACGGTGTGCTGGAGGCGGCCAAGGTCATCGGCTGGCGTGTGCAGATATTCGACTCCGCCGGCATGCCGGATCAGCGGCTGAAGACGCTTGCAAGTGCGCTGGTCAATCGTCCGGACGGACTCATCATCGTCGGTGGCGACGCACGCGCCCTGTTGCCCGGGTTGCGGCCGTTTGCCGAGCGGAAGATTCCAATCGTCGGCTGGCATGTCGCGGCCCAGGCCGGACCGGTGTCCGGCACGCCCGTGGCGATGAACGTAACGACGGATCCGCTCGAGGTCGCGCGCGTGACCGCGCTGGCGGCCATCGTTCAGTCCGGCGGGCATGCGGGAGTCGTCATCTTCACGGACTCCAATTTTCAAATCGCGCAAAGCAAGGCAAATGAAATGGCCGCCGTCGTGCGCGCGTGCAGCGGTTGCAGCTTGCTCGAAGTGCGCGACGTGGCGATTGCGCGCAGCCAGGAATTGATGGCGGGCACGACACGCGCGTTGCTCGAGCGGTATGGCAAGCGCTGGACATATGCGCTCGCCGTCAACGACATCTACTTCGACTACGCCGCCCCGGTGCTGACCCAGGCTGAAATGCCGAGCACCGCCATGGCCATGCTGTCGGCCGGCGACGGCAGCGAGTCCGCCTTCCTGCGTATCCGAACGGGCAGCTTCCAGACGGGCACCGTGGCAGAACCCGTGAATTTGCACGGCTGGCAATTGGTCGACGAGTTGAACCGGCTCTTCGCCGGGCAGCGCGTCACCGGATACGTGTTTCCGGTGCATCTCGTGACGGCGGACAACGTCGCAGCGGACGGCGGCGATCGTCTGCTCTACGACCCCAACAACGGCTATCGCGACGTCTATCGCCGCATCTGGCAACGCCCGTGAAACTTCAGCTCCCACGGTCACTCTCCGCGCAGTTCACGCTCGTGGTTTCTTGCCTCGCCACCCTGGTGGTGGCGGTCGGTGCCACGACCATCTACTCGCTGGCCGGTTCGGTTTACGCCATTCGCCAGTTGGCGGAACAGCGGCTGGCTCGCCAGGAAGATGCACAGGACCTGGCACAGCGCACGCTGATGATCGAACGCCTCGCATTGGAGTTGTCCAATGACGATGCCGTGGGCTCCGTACGCGAGACACATCGGCATGTCATGGAGCAGTTGGCATCCTTCGACCGCCTGGTGGACCGCCTGGCCTCCGCGACCGCGCCCACGAGCGAGAACGTCGGTGTCGACGCGCTGGCGCTCCATCGATCGAGTCAGCGCTTCCGCAATACGGTCAACATCGAGGCGCAGGTCCGCGAGACGGCGTTGGTCGCCGCAGTCGCGCCGGGGGCCGCGCCGCGGCCCGGGGCGTCATTGGCCAGCCTCGATGACGATCTGCGCCGCCAGGCCGACGCCATGGCCACGGCGGCGCACGAGCAGTCCGAGTATTTCACGCGCGATTACCGGAAAGCGGTTGAAGATCTGGCTGCAGACCTGGACCGCACGCGCAAGTGGGTGGGTGGCGAAGTTGCGGTGAGCCTGCTGCTTGCCTGGCTGATTGCCCGGACATTCCTCGGTCGCCACGTCGTGGAACGGCTGCGTCGGGTCAGCCACTTTCTGCGCCACGGCGATGTCGACGGTGCGCGAGCCGGTGTGCCCGTTTACGGCGGCGATGAGATTGCGGATATGGCGCGCGCCGTCGAGCAGTTCCTCGAAGACCGGCGACAGCGCAGGCAGGCCGAGGATGCGCTGAAGAATCTCAATGCAGAACTCGAAGCGCGCGTCGCACAGCGCACTGCCGAACTCAGCAAGGCGCTAGCAGGCCAGGCGGCCGAGATCATCGAACGGCAGCATGCCGAAGAGGCTGCGCGAGCAAGCGAACATTTTCTTGACAGCATCATCGAGAATATTCCCGACGTGATCTTCGTCAAGGATGCAGCGACGCTGCGCTTCGTGCGATTCAACAAGGCTGGAGAGCAACTGCTCGGGTATCGGCGAGAGGAACTCATCGGCAAGTCTGTCCATGATCTGTTTCCGGCGGAGGAGGCAGCTTTCTTCGCGCTGAAGGATCGTGAGGTACTGGAGTCACAGCAGATGGTCGATGTGCCGGAGGAGCCGGCCCACACGCGTCACGGGCTGCGTCTGGTGCATACCATGAAGATCCCGATCCTCGACGCGCGCGGCGAGCCGCAGTTTCTGCTCGGCATCTCACGTGACATCACAGAGCAAAGGCGTGCCGAAGGGGAACTGCGCCGCTATCGCGAGCACCTCGAAGATATGATCCGCGAGCGAACGGCCGAACTGGCCATCGCCAAGGAACGCGCCGACGCAGCCAACCAGGCCAAGAGCGGCTTTCTCGCGCACATGAGCCACGAGTTGCGCACGCCGTTGAACGGAATCTTAGGCTACGCGCAGATCCTCAAGCGCGATAAGAGCCTCGGTCAACGCCAGATGGAGCGGGTCGCGGTGATCCAGCACAGCGGCGAACACCTGCTTGCGATCATCAACGACCTCCTGGATATGGCCAAAATCGAAGCCGGAAGGGCGGAACTCAATCCGTCCGACATTCGGCTCGATGGGTTCATCGACTTCATCGCCGAGACGATTCAGGTGAAGGCAACGGAAAAGGGCCTGGGCTTCGCGTGCGAGATGGCCCCCGATCTGCCCGCGGGCGTGCGGGTCGACGAAAAGCGGCTGCGCCAGGTGCTGCTCAACTTGCTCTCCAACGCAATCAAATTCACCGAAGAGGGAACCGTGCGCCTACGCGTCAGTTGCCTGCCGCCCGCACGGCTGCGGTTCGAAGTCGAGGACACCGGCATTGGCATAGACGAAGTGCGTCTGGAGGCGATCTTCCGGCCATTCGAACAGGTGAGCGATGCTCAGCACCGGTTCGGAGGCACAGGGCTCGGCCTGGCGATCAGCCGGCAGCTGGTGCGCTTGATGGGGGGCGAAATCCACGTCGATAGTCGCCGCGGCGTTGGGAGCACTTTTTCGTTCGAGCTGAACGTCCCGGTGGTGGCGCCTCAGCCACCTGTCGCTGCGCCTGAATGGACGGTGACGGGCTATAAGGGGCCACGCAGGACCATTCTCGTAGTGGATGATGTAGCGGCAAACCGTTCTCTGGTGGTCGATCTGCTCGGCCAGCTGGGATTCGACACCGTCGAGGCCGACGATGGACTGGAAGCGATCGAGAAGGCCAAAGCCCACCGGCCGGAGCTCATCCTGATGGACGTCGTCATGCCGGGGATGGACGGACTCGAAGCCACGCGGCGGCTGCGCGAAATGCCGGCGTTCGGGAATCTGCCCATCGTTGCCGTCTCCGCCGGCGCGTCGGGGGGGCACGCTAAAAACAGCTTGGCTGCCGGTGCAAACGCCTTTCTGTCGAAACCGATCGATTTCAGTGAGCTCTTGTCACAGATTGCGGCTCTGTTGAACATCGAGTGGAACGACGAGATGCCGGAGACGCAGACCGTCGGCGCGGGTCGAACGGCTGTACGCGCCACCGAGCCCTCCGTGGGGACTTTGGTCGTACCGCCGCGGGAGGAGATCGAAGCGCTGCACCACCTGGCGCGAATGGGCGACATGCGTGCCATCGTGCAACACGCCACACACCTGAGTGAGCTCGATGAGCGCTATCGTCCTTTCGCCGACCACCTTTGCCGGTTGGCGAGGGATTACCGGTCGAAGGCGATCCTCCGCTTCGTCGAGCATTATGTGGCAAGAAGGGAAGTCCCTTGATCTTGCGTTAGCTCATACCGGCCGCCCATCACAGTCAACTTCAGCAGCCATTGTCCAGGGCGCGCGTTGCGCTGCAGCACGAGCGCTTGGGTCAGATGCGGGTACGTGAAGTGCTACCCAGCAAGCGTCGGCGACCCGGTCGGTCTTGACAATAACGGAGATAAGGCCATGGACGATCATCAACCTTCGAATACACCCGATCCCATTCGCCGCAAGATTGTCGCCGCGCTCGCGGGCACCGTCGCGTTGTCGGCTTGCGGCGGAGGGGGCGGGTCGTCCGGCAGCACCGGTGCGACGAGCGGCATTCCGCCCGATCGCGCGAATCTTCCGCGGCCTGCATTGCCAGACCCGGCGACGTCGGGCGTCGATCACATCGTTCTGGTCACGATGGAGAATCGCTCGTTCGATCACATGTTCGGCTGGGTACCGAACGCCGAGCACCAGCAGATTCGTCAATTCCCCGATGCGTTCGGTCAGCTGCAATCGTCGTTCGCGTTGACGTCGAACCCGGCGTACGGATTCCAGGCATGCTCGTTCTCCGATCCGAACCATACGTACGAAGGCGGACGCGTCCAATTGGCCAACGGCGCGATGAACGGCTTCCTTCTGACGCCCGGCACGAGTCTCATGCGCGGCGACCTGCTGCCCATTGGCTACTTCGGCCAAGCCGATCTCGATTTTTATCGGGGAGCCGTTACGCAATACACAGTGTGCGACTACTTCATGACCGGGGTGTTGTCGGCCACGTTTCCGAACCGTCTCTATCTGCATAGCGGCGAGACCGATCGTCTCGACGACAGCACTGGAACGTCGACGTTGCCGACCATCTGGGATCGGCTCGACGCAAAGAACGTCTCGTCGACATACTATTTCCACGACGTGCCGATCACTGCGCTGTACGGCACACGCTATGTCGGCCGCTCGAAGTTGTTCTCGGATTTCCTGTCGGATGCGGCGTCTGGCAACCTGCCGTCGTTCTGCATGGTGGATCCGAGCTTCTCGGGGGAAGCGCAGGGGACATCCAACGACGATCACCCCCATGCCGACGTGCGCAATGGGCAGGTGCTGCTCGGCCAGATCTATGAGGCGCTGCGCACCGGGCCGCTATGGAGCAAGACCCTGATGATTCTCGTGTATGACGAATGGGGCGGCTTCATGGAGCACGTGGTGCCGCCCGTCAAGCCGGTGTCGACGGCGGAAAAGAGCGTCGGCAACGATGGCCGGCTGGGGTTCCGCGTGCCGTGCATGCTGTTGGGGCCGCGCGTGCGCGCGAACAACGTATCGCGCTATCCGTTGGATCCCAGCTCGATTCATCAACTGATCGCATGGCGTTTCGGTCTCGACCCATTGGGTGTGCGTGCAACCGACCCGAACACCTTCAACATGGCTTATGCGCTCGACTTCACCGACGCCGCGCGAACGGACTCGCCTGCCATTGCGGTCACGCAGGGCACATTCGGCGTCGCGTGCTCGACGGCAGGCATCGTACCGGGGCTCGGCGGAGTCGATCATAGTCAGCAGACCGCTCCCACTTCGGCATCGGAGACAGCGGTCGCACCACCCGGGGGACGCTTTGCGGAGTTGCGGGCGAAGGCGACCGCGTTAGGTTTTCCTAGTGGTGGGTAAATTGTACGAAGCGCTTGTACGGCTTGGGTACGGCTCGCGAGCAGCCTCGTCGGTATTGCGCGTGGCCAGTCGCAAGCCAAAGTTACGTCAGGTGAATGAGGACTGATCCCTCCGATATCTCCGGTGCGCTCACGCCCGTGCTCCCGGCGTTTTTCGCGATCCAGTCCTTGGCTTTTTGTACGCTTTCGTCAATGCCCGCCTTGTTCTCGCATACCGTCACCGAAAATCCGCCATCGCCGCTGCGTGCGAGGGTGTAGCCGACAAAGCCTTCGACGGAACGCATTAGTTCTTCGACGTCGGTCTTGTGCTTCTCGAGCAGATCGAACAACTCCTTCGCGCCCTTTCCGGAAAATCTCCTGATAACAGTTTGCATGATTGCGTTCTCCTGTTTGATGGACCAGCGGGACGAGCATGCCGACGAACAATGGGTGCAGCGTGTAACTACTCTTTCCGACAGCGTGGAGTGTGTGGAAGTAACGGAGAAGGCCGCGCAGCTGATTTTCGCGACCCATACCAAGTGTAGTCACTGTGCCGTCGTAGTAAACCTGGGAAGCGGTGCCAAATCCTGGCGCCTTCGGCCAGCGTTCGCAATTGGCCGCCCTCTACCTGTCCGCGATCGGCGGCACACGCGCCGGAGCGGACGCTGGTCGCATCCCGCAACGGACATTCAGCGCGCGTTCATTGGTACGAGACTGCGCTGTCGAACGCCCCTGGCTGAGAAGGAACGGACACCGTCCTTCCTTCGGGGAGTTTTACACGGCGGGCGTGGCATCTTCTGCGGCGAGCGCGGCCTTGACCGTGGCGCGTGCGCCGATGCGGTCCATGAAGCGTGCAAGCGCCGGCCAGCGCTTGATGTCCATCGAGAAGTGCGGCAGCCACGTCAGCACCGTATACAGGTAGGCGTCCGCCACGCCGAATTCGCCGAGTAGGTAGTCCTTGTGCGAGAGCGTGGCGTCGAGGTTATACAGGCGCTTGTATAACTTTTCCTTGATGATGTTTTTCACGCTGTCGGGAATATCGCTGCTAAACAGCGGGCTGCAACCGGCGTGGATTTCTGAGGTGATGAAATTCAGCATTTCCTGGAGCCGCACCCGTTCCCAGGTGCCGTTCGCCGGCGCGAGATTCGCTTCGGGCTTCAGGTCGGCCAGGTACTGGAGGATGGCCGGTCCTTCGGTCAGCACCTCGCCGTTGTCGAGCTCGAGCGCGGCGACATAACCCTTCGGGTTGACCTCCAGGAAGCTGCGGCCCTCCGAGGTCTGTTTGGTCTTGTTGTTCACACGGACCAGTTCGAACGGCAGGCCGAGTTCACGCAGGACGATGTGCGGAGACAGCGAGCACGTATGGGGAGCGAAGTAGAGTTTCATGAGCTTGCATCCTTCGATGACGTTGAAACGGGCTGGCACGATACGCCCATCAATCCTTTCTCATATGCGGCATTAAAATGCGGCCCGCTGATTTCCGCCATTCTTGCTGCATTACGTGCCCTCGGCTTAGTCGATGCGCCGATATCGATATCACTACGACGATTATCGTGATTGCTGCCTCTTTTGAATTCCGAGTGGGTGATGTTAGCGGGTCAAGGGCGGGCGTAAGCCCGGCGCAGCGAACCCTTGAGGCGCTCTGAATCGACAAGCTGAGGTATGGCTGGTTGCGGCAGAATGCGGCA
>NZ_JAAAYE010000018.1 GCF_013282575.1 Paraburkholderia sp. NMBU_R16 | reverse complement strand
GGCCGCGTCGGTACGAAGTTTCGTCAATCGCCACCGTCGTCACGGCCGACAGGTCCGCCGAGGCAAGCGCGAGTTCCACATAGCGCGAGCAGATGGCATGCACTCGGTGCCACGACAAATTGACAATGCGTGCCACGGCGGCAAACGGCATCTGCTGCGCCAGCATCAGCACCAGCGCCTCGAACAGCAATGTGAAGCCGTCGAGTTGGCCGACCCAATCGGGCTCCACCAGCCGCACCGCTCCATCGGGCAAGCGCACTCGAGGCAAGCGCACTTCCAGGTAGCACTCGTGCTGAAAGAAATTCAGGTGCCGCAACCGCTTGATTTGCGTGTCATGCACCGGGTGTTCGCCGGTGACGCCGGGATAAGCGAAGCGGCTGCCGGCGACAAAGTCCACCGCAATCGTGAGTTGCCGTTTGGCCGTATCAAAGTCGACGCCTTGCACGTACCACGGGGCCTTGATTCCCAGGGCGGCTTCAAAGAGTTGATTCGTCATGTTCGCTTCGTCTCGTATGGCTGGTTGCCGCATTCTGCCGCAACCAGCCATACCTCAGCTTGTCGATTCAGAGCGCCTCAAGGGTTCGCTGCGCCGGGCTTACGCCCGCCCTTGACCCGCTAACATCACCCACTCGGAATTCAAAAGAGGCATGCCTTTTCACCCATTCTTCTGCGCCTCGAGCCACGCCTGAAACATCAGCACCGTCCATAGCGGATGCTGCCAATTCATGCGCCCACTCAAATGCTGCTGCCACATCCGGTCGACACGCGTCGCATCGAGAAATCCCTCGTCGCGCAATCGCGCCGGATCGAGCAGCGCCTGCGCCCAGTCGCGCAACGATCCGCGCAGCCATTCGCCCACAGGCGCGCAGAAACCCTGCTTCGGCCGATCGATGATCTCGCGCGGCACGTAGCGGTACAACAACTGGCGCAGCAGCCATTTCGGCTTGTCCTCGGGAATCCGCAGCGAAAGCGGAAGGCTCCAGACGAACCCAACGACGCGATGGTCGAGAAACGGCATGCGCGTTTCGAGGCTCACTGCCATTGCCGCACGATCCACTTTGGCCAGAATGTCATCGGGTAGATAAGTGAGCGCATCGACCGCCATCACCTGCTCGGCAAATTCCAGATCGACGGACCACGCCTCGGGCGTATCGACACGCGTCGGCAGCTCGCGGCCCGAGAGGGCAAGGCGTTCGGGATGATGAACCGACGACAACAGAAGCCGATAAAGATCGGTCCTGCTTTGTGCGCCCATCACGTTCGCGAGCTTGTGCAGACGCTCACCGATGCGCGTCCCGTCTCGCGCACCGGGGGACCAGGCGCCCTGAAAAAGGGCCGCGAACTGATCCGCATGGTCGGGCCGAAGTGAATAAAGCGCCGATGCGATCCGTTTGCGCATGCCGGACGGCACGCGCCGCAAGCGGCTCCAGAGGCGCGGTGTCAGGAAATAACGCGTGTACCCGCCGAACAGTTCGTCGCCCCCGTCGCCCGAGAGCGCAACCTTCACATGCTCGCGCGTGGTCTGCGCCACGACGTAAGTAGGAATCTGCGAGGCATCCGCAAACGGTTCGTCGTATATCGTCGGCAACTTGGGCACGAGCTCCAACGCTCGGGCAGCCGTCACGACGATCTCGGTGTGCTCCGTGCCGAGATGACGTGCAACCGCCTTCGCGTGAACGGCTTCGTCGTAGGTCGCATCGTCGAAGCCGACCGTAAATGTGCGCACCGGCTTGGCGGATTGCGCCTGCATCAGCGCAACGATGGCCGATGAATCGACCCCGCCCGACAGGAACGCTCCGAGCGGCGCATCCGCCATCATCTGGCCATGCACCGCGTCGCGCAACAATCGATCGAGCTCGTCGACGGCGGCTTCGGCACTGCCCTCGAACGGATAGGCCCGGCCTCGGCCGATTACCTGTTCGAGCGTCCAGTAGCGCCGCGGCGCGGGCCAGACCTCCGGAAATTCGAGCTGAACATAGCTGCCGGCCGGCAGCTTGCGCACATTCTCGTAGATCGTGTGCGGCGCCGGCACGCATGCGTAACGCAAATAGAGGCAAAGCGCATTGCGATCGATCGCGCGGGCGTCGAAGCCGGGATAAGTGCGTAGCGCCTTGAGCTCGGAGGCGAACACGATGCCGTCGCCGACTCTCGCGTAATAAAGCGGCTTTTCGCCGATGCGGTCACGGGCCAGCGTAAGCACGCGCGATTGACGATTCCACAGCGCAAGCGCGAACATGCCGACCGCCCGTTCGAGCGTCCGGTCGACACCCCAGGCAACGAAGGCCGCCAGCAGAATTTCGGTATCGGAGTGCCCGCGCCAGGCAGGCGCGCGCCCCTCGGCCTCGAGGTCGCGGCGCAACGCCAGGCAGTTATAGATTTCGCCGTTGAACGTCATGACGTAACGGCCACATTCCGAGACCATCGGCTGCCGCCCATGCTCCGACAGATCGACGATCGACAACCGGCGATGACCGAGCGCGAGGCCGGCGGCCGGATCGAACCAGGCACCGGCATCGTCGGGGCCGCGATGCGCGACGCTATCCGTCATCCGGGAAAGTATTGCTTGGGCCGTCTCGTGCTCGGACGCCGTTCGGGTCCAAAAGCCCGCAATTCCGCACATATCCGCAATCCGTTCGAGTGGTCGGGCAGGGGCGCTTGCCTCGTGGGACATGCGCCTGTTCGACGACCCATCTTACGGAGAAAATAATCGCGAATAATCCGCGACAGAAGAACCGCTTTTTCCACGCCTCCAACGGCGCTCGGCGCTAATGCAAGCGGAACCACGCCGTGCGAGGACGGATTATTGCCGCGGCGGCGCCGAAAAAATAGATTAAAAAAACAAAATGGATATGCGATCCAGCCGCTTTTGTCTGCGTAAAGCGCGATGGAAGGAATTAGGGAGATGCTGCGGAATTGCCAACAAAAAAGCCCCGACGGGCAGACCGTCAGGGCTTCGAATTTGGAGGCGCGAGCCGGAGTCGAACCGGCCTACACGGCTTTGCAGGCCGCTGCATAACCGCTTTGCTATCGCGCCTTGAGCGATTTCTCCGAACCGTCGCCACCCTTGAGCGTGGCGCAACGAATCGCGAGCGATCTAAACAAAAAGGGAAGCTCAGCTTCCCTGTCCACCTGGAGCGGGAGACGAGTCTCGAACTCGCGACCTCAACCTTGGCAAGGTTGCGCTCTACCAACTGAGCTACTCCCGCTTTGACCGACATACTCGACGCTGCCCCGCAAGCCACTGCGTACCGCAACATCTTCGCAAACTGGAGCGGGAGACGAGTCTCGAACTCGCGACCTCAACCTTGGCAAGGTTGCGCTCTACCAACTGAGCTACTCCCGCAGTGCGCCTCCGGCTGACGATCGACTCGCCTGGCTCAGCGCATTGCATCGCGCTCAAAGGCTTGTCACCGGAGAAGCGAGATTATGTATAACCTGCTGAATCGTGTCAACACCTTTGTCGCCGTTGCGGCACCGTACGCGGTTCACAGACGCGTCTCGCGCGCCGCGCGCAAAAAGCTGTCGAGCAACGGCGTGCAGTCGAGCAGCTCCGGGCCGCCCGCGCGATGGAATTCGGGGTGCCATTGCACGCCCATCACGAACGGCGCCCGCCGATAGCGCACCGCCTCGATCAGGCCGTCCCCGGCCGATACCGCCTCGACGTTCAAGTCGCGGCCCAGCGTCTTCACGGCCTGATGGTGGATCGAATTGACCAGCGCCTCGCGGCGCCCCGGGAACATATTGACGAGGGTCGAGCCATCCGGGAACCGAACCGAGTGCCGATGCTGATCGTAACGCTCGTTGACGTGGACGCCCGCCGTCGGCACTTCGGTCGCGATGTCCTGATAGAGCGTGCCGCCGAACGCGACGTTGATGAGTTGGCACCCGCGGCAAATTCCGAGCACCGGCTTGCCCGATTCGATGAATTCGTGCAGCAGCTCGAGCTCGTACATGTCGCGCACGCGATCGCCCGGCCATTCGGCCAATGTTTCCGTGGCGGCATACGTCTGCGGCGAGACATCGGCGCCGCCCTGCAGCAACAGGCCGTCGAGATGCTTGGCGTAATCGCGCAGGCGGATGTTGCTCGGATGCAGCATGCCTTGATGGCCGACCGTCGGAATCATGAAGACCATCACGTCGCGCGACATCACCCAGTGGGCCACCGATTCCTCGAGATATTGCAGCGTCTTGCCGCGCAATCCGATCGCCCCGGGCTCGGGGTGAAAGATGCGCGCCGATACGCCGATGCGCAGCGTGCGTTGGGTGATCCGCTGCCCTGCCCGGTCGAAAAAGAGTCGCGCGCGCGCCGCGATGGTCCGGCCGAAGACGGTCCACGCCGAGTCGTTGTACTTCAGATAGGCAGGTCTGGACACAGTCCCGGCGGCGCCCGGGGGCGGCGGGCGTGGGACGTCGAAGTCGGGCGGCGCACCGAATCCCGGCGGCGGCGCCCCCGGTGCCGACGATCGTTCAGCCTCGTGCGCGGCGCTCTCCTGTGCCGACGTCTCGCGCGCCGCCGACGCCCGCGCTTCGGCGGCTTCGACCGCCGCGCCCGATTGCGGAGGCGCCGTTTCGGGTGTAACAGCCACCGTCGAAGCACTTCCGGGCGTATCGGTCGATGCACGCGCCGCTGCCTCGGCAGCGGTGCCGCTCGCTCCCGCGCCGCCGGCCGGGGCCGGGGCCGGTGCGTCCGGTCCGCCCGGGGACGCCGCTGCGGCCGTCGTGCCCGACGGCTCGGACGTGTGCGGGGCGGCAAAAGAATCGCTGGAGGAGTGGACTGAAGTGTCCGGACCAGCGTGGCCGGCGTTCGGTGGCGTTTTTTCGCTCATGACGATGGGACAGGGGCGCGCGTCGCACGCACAGCGATGAAAGAGCGCCCATTATCCGCCACCGCGCAAAGCCGCGGCAATCGTGGCGGATCGATGCGGGCTGGCGGCCCCGCGACGCCCGCCGTGCCGCACGGTCGTTTCGCTCAGGCTCGCCTGCCTGCGCATGCCGCATGCCACGGCTACAATGCCTGCAGCATGCTGTGCGATCTGCCCGATCCGACTCGACACCGTCAACCCATGGCCACTGAATTCGCTCCCTTCCCTCCGCTCGCGCGCCTCGCCGACGAACTTTCAACCGGTAAAACGACGAGCCGCGTACTCGTCGAAACCGCGCTCGAGCGCATTGGCGATCCGGCGGGCCAAGGCTCGACCGTCTTCGTGCAGGCGGATGCCGATGCGGCACGGGCCGCCGCGGACGCGCACGACCGCCTGCGGGCCGCTGGCACCGTACTGTCCCCGCTCGCCGGCATCCCGGTATCGATCAAGGATTTGTTCGACGTTAAGGGCCAGGTCACGCGCGCGAGCTCTCGCGTGTTGGCCGACGCGCCGCCGGCTCGAGCCGACGCTCCCGTCGTGGCGCGTCTGCGCAACGCCGGCGCCGTGCTCATCGGCCGCACGAACATGTCCGAATTCGCGTTTTCGGGCTTGGGTCTCAATCCCCACTACGGCACGCCGCTTTCGCCGTACCGTCGGGGCGAACCGGGCGAGGCCCGCATCGCGGGCGGCTCGTCGTCGGGCGCAGCGGCGTCGGTCGCCGACGGCATGGCCGCCGTCGCGCTCAGCACGGACACCGGGGGGTCCATCCGCATCCCGGCCGCATTTTGCGGTCTGACCGGGTTCAAGCCGACCGCAAGCCGTATTCCGCGCGAAGGTGCCGTGCCGTTATCCACCACGCTCGATTCGTTCGGGCCGATCGGCGTATCCGTGGCCTGCTGTGCGCTCGTCGACCGCATCCTCGCCGGTCTCGAGCCGCGCGTGCCCGCCCGGCGCCCGCTCGAAGGCGTGCGTCTCGGCGTGCTGACCCACTACGTCACCGAGGATGTCGAGCCGAGCGTCGCTCGAGCGCTCGACACAGCGCTCAAGCACCTCGAAGCGGCCGGCGCGATCCTCTCCGACGTCCATTTCGCACCGCTCGACCGCCTGCCCGAGATCAACCGTTTCGGCTTTTCGGCGATGGAGGCCTATGCCTGGCATCGCGGGCACATCGCCCGGCAGCGCGAGCGCTACGATCCGCGCGTGCTCGCGCGGATCCTCAAAGGGGAAAGCGCACGGGCGACGGATTACCTCGATCTGATCGCCGAGCGCGCAGCGCTGATGAAAGCCGCGGAAGAAACCCTTTGGCAGCACTTCGATGCGATCGTCGCGCCGACCGTGCCCATTCCGCCGCCCCGTGTCGCGGACTGCGATCGCGACGATGCAACGTATGCGCGCATCAACGCGCTCGTACTGCGCAACCCGAGCACGTTCAACGTGCTGGACGCCTGCGCCGTTTCGCTGCCGTGCCACGCACGCGGGGACGCCCCCGTGGGGCTGATGCTCGCCGCGGGACCGCATCGCGACGACGCGCTCCTCGGCGTGGCGCTCGCGGTCGAACGCGTGCTCGACTCGATTCGCTGACCCGGTTCACGGCCTGCGGGTCGTCGCGCACGCCCGATGCCACTGGCTGGGGCAAATCACACTAAAATGCAGCGATTTGCCCCTCGGAGCCCACGCTTCATGAACGATCCCCTGTCCCTGCGCCGCGAACGCCGCCTGCTCGTGCTGCTCGGTCTCGTCTCGCTGAGCCTCGTCGGCGGTGCGCTTTATCTACAGTTCGCGAAGGGCGAAGATCCCTGCCCGCTGTGCATCATTCAGCGCTATTTCTTCATCCTGATCGCCATTCTGGCGTTCGCCGGCGCAACGCGCGGCGGCTGGCAAGGCGTTCGCGTGTTCGAAACGCTGATTGCGGTCGTCGCCCTGGCGGGCACAGGCACCGCCGCGCGTCACCTCTTCATTCAGCTCCATCCCGGCTTCAGCTGCGGATTCGATGCGCTGCAGCCCGTCGTCGACGCCCTCCCGCCCGCGCATTGGCTGCCAAGCGTGTTCAAGGTCGCGGGCCTGTGCGAAACGGTGTACCCGCCCATCCTGGGCCTTCTGCTGCCCGGCTGGGCACTCGTCGCCTTCGCGCTGACGTTCGTCGCCGTCGCCGCCAGTCTCTGGCGTCGGCGCGCCAAGGGTCGCCTGCACGCGGTTTGAGCGCTGAGCGCGCTGACGCACGTGGCCGGCTCGCGCCCCCGCGCCGTCTTCGCGGTGCAACATGGCGATGGCTTGCAACTTCGATGCATGCCGCGCATCGTAGAACCGCAATTATGCTGGCGCTGATAGCGACCATCAGCGCCGGACGATCTTCGCCGCATATTGCGGTGCTATCTTGTGCTCTGGATGGCGATCCACGTGCGCGAGCCGGCCGTTGCCGGTACGAAGCGTAACGCGCGCCTGATCCGCAACTTCAGGATTCGGCCATGACCACGCATCCCATCCGCTTTTACTACCGCGGCGCGATTCACGAAGTGCACGACGCCCCGTCCACCCGCACCGTGCTTCAGCACCTGCGCGAAGACCTCCATTGCACGGGCACCAAGGAGGGGTGCGCCGAGGGCGACTGCGGCGCGTGCACGGTGGTCGTCGGCGAACTCGACGCCCAGGGCGCGCTCGCGCTCAAGGCCGTCAACGCCTGCATTCAATTCCTGCCCACGCTCGACTCGCGCGCCCTGTTCACGGTCGAAGACCTGCGCAGCCCCGATGGCACGCTGCATCCCGTGCAGCGCGCGCTCGTCGATTGCCATGCATCGCAATGCGGTTTTTGTACGCCGGGCTTTGCCATGTCGATGTGGGCGCTCTACGAAAACCGGCAAGGACGAAGCCAGGCACCCTCGCGCGATGAAATCGCGACGGCGCTGTCCGGCAATCTTTGCCGCTGTACTGGGTATCGGCCGATCGTCGAGGCTGCACAGGCCATGTTCGACGGCGGGCGCCATGCGCGCACCGCGCTCGATCGCGCGCCCGTCATCGCGGCGCTGCGCGCATTGCGCCGCGACGAAACGTTCGAATACGCGAGCCGCGAAACGCACACCGCAGACTCCGGCACGACGACATTTCGCGCGCCGGTGACGCTCGATGCCTTCGCCGCCCTGCGCGCGGCGCACCCGGAGGCGCGCGTGCTCGCCGGCAGCACGGACGTCGGGCTCTGGGTGACGAAGCAAATGCGCCGCCTCGGCGATCTGCTCTATATCGGCAACGTCGAGGAATTGAAGCGCATCGAGCGCGACGCATCGAAGCTCACCATCGGCGCGGCGGCCTCGCTCGAGGACGCCTACGCCGCGCTCGTCGGCGAGTACCCGGCGCTCGCCGAGCTGGCGCGGCGCTTCGCCTCGCTGCCGATACGCAATGCGGGCACGCTCGGCGGCAACGTCGCGAACGGCTCGCCCATCGGCGATTCCATGCCGGCTTTGATCGCGCTCGGCGCGCAGGTCGTATTGCGGCGGGACAAGGCTTCCCGCATGCTGCCGCTCGACGCGTTCTATCTAGGCTATCAGAAGACAGCACTCGAGCCGGGCGAATTCCTCGCCGCCGTTCGTGTACCGCTCGCGCGCGCACAGCTGCGATTTCGTACGTATAAGGTGTCGAAGCGCTACGATCAGGATATCTCGGCGGTATGCGGCGCATTCGCACTCGAAATCGACAACGGACAAATCGTCTCCGCGCGTATCGCCTTCGGCGGCATGGCCGCCACGCCACAGCGCGCGGCCGCTGCCGAAGCCGCGCTCGCCGGCGAGGCGTGGAACGAGGCGAGCGCGCAACGCGCCATGAATGCGCTCGAACAGGACTTCATGCCGCTCACCGACATGCGCGCATCGAATACCTATCGTATGACCGTCGCCCGTAATCTGCTGTGGCGCTTTCATCTGGAAACGCGCGACGAGGCGCCGTTGGCAGCAAGCCAGGTCGAAGCGTTCTCGTTCGAGCCTACCGCCGCAGCGGCCGAGGAGATGCGATGAATCTGATGACCGAAGCATCCGCCGAACGGATGGGAGCAACTTCCCAGTCGGGCGCTGCGATCGGCGTGGCGCGCCCGCACGAATCGGCCGAACTGCATGTGAGCGGCGAAGCCGCCTACACCGACGATCTGCCCGAGTTCGCCGGCACGCTCCATGTCGCGCTCGGCCTATCGCGCCACGCGCATGCGCGCATCGTCTCGCTCGATCTCGAAGCCGTGAGGGCTGCCCCGGGCGTGGTCGCGGTGTTGACGGCGGCCGATATTCCCGGCGAGAACAACTGTGGCCCAGTGCTTCACGACGATCCGATCCTTGCCGAGGGCACCGTCTCCTACCTTGGGCAACCCGTTTTTGCCGTAGTCGCAACGAGCCGCGACCTCGCGCGGCAAGCCGCGGCACTCGCCAAAAGCGGCGACGTCGTGCGCTACGAACCGCTGGAGGCCGTGCTGACCGCGCGAGCGGCCCACGAGCGCCAGCAGTACGTGCTGCCGCCGCTGCATCTCGTGCGAGGCGATCCCGCGGCCAGGATTGCCGCCGCGCCGCACCGGTTGACAGGCGAGTTCGAGGTCGGCGGACAGGAACAGTTCTATCTCGAAGGACAAATCGCCTATGCCGTTCCAAAGGAAGGCGCCGGTATGCTCGTCTATAGCTCGACGCAGCACCCGAGCGAGATGCAGCAGGTCGTCGCCCATATGCTCGGCTGGCCCGCGCATCGCGTGCTGTGCGAATGCCGGCGCATGGGCGGAGGCTTTGGCGGAAAGGAGTCGCAGTCGGCCGTGTTCGCCTGTATTGCCGCGCTCGCCGCTTCCAAACTCAAACGGCCCGTCAAACTACGTGCAGACCGCGACGACGATTTTCTGATCACGGGCAAGCGCCACGACGCGGTCTACCGATACGAAGTTGGCTTCGATAGCGAAGGCCGCATCGCGGGCGCGCGCGTCGAAATTGCATTGCGTGCAGGCTATTCGGCGGACCTCTCGGGAGCCGTCGCCACGCGCGCGGTCTGCCACGTCGATAACGCGTACTATTTATCCGATGTCGAAATCGCGGCGCTGGCCTGCAAGACGAACACGCAATCGAATACCGCGTTTCGCGGCTTCGGCGGTCCGCAAGGCGCGCTCGTGACCGAAGTCATGATCGACGATATCGCGCGCGCGCTTGGGCGGGACCCGCTCGATGTCCGTGTGGCCAATTTCTATGGCATCGGCGAGCGCGACGTCACGCCTTACGGCCAACGCGTCGACGACAACATCCTTGCTCCGCTGACCGCGCAACTGCTCGAATCGAGCGACTATCGCGCGCGCCGCGCGGCACTCGCGGCATTCAACGAAGCGAGCCCCGTGCTCAAACGCGGCATCGCGATCACGCCGGTCAAGTTCGGTATCTCGTTCAACGTGCCGTTCCTCAATCAGGCCGGCGCACTCATGCATATCTATCGGGACGGCTCCGTACTCGTCAATCACGGCGGCACCGAGATGGGCCAGGGCCTCAATACGAAAGTGGCGCAAGTCGTCGCGCATGTGTTGGGGCTGCCGCTCGAGCAGGTGCGTGTGACGGCGACGGACACATCGAAAGTCGCCAATACATCCGCCACGGCAGCTTCGACCGGCAGCGACCTGAACGGCAAGGCCGCCGAAGCGGCTGCGGAAACCCTCCGCGCGCGCTTGGCCGAAATGGCTGCGCGTCTGCTCGGCGGCCAGCCGAGCGATGCGATCTTCGCCAACGGATGCGTATCGCTCGATGGTGCATCGTTGCCATTCGCGCAGTTGGTGAACGAGGCCTACCTCGCCCGCGTGCAACTTTGGTCGGATGGTTTTTACGCCACGCCGAAAGTGCATTGGGATGCGAAGACGCTGACGGGGCACCCGTTCTACTACTTTGCGTACGGTGCCGCGGTATCGGAAGTGGTCGTCGATACGCTGACGGGCGAATGGAAGCTCCTGCGTGCCGACTTGCTGCACGATGCGGGCCGATCGATCAACCCGGCGATCGATATCGGGCAGGTCGAAGGGGGATTCATCCAGGGCATGGGCTGGCTGACGACCGAAGAACTCTGGTGGAACGCCGATGGGCGGCTCATGACGCACGCCCCGTCGACCTACAAAATACCAGCGATCAGCGATACGCCGGCCGCGTTTAACGTCGCCCTTTACCGGAACGAAAACCTGGAGCCGACCGTATTCCGTTCGAAGGCCGTCGGCGAGCCGCCACTGTTGCTCGCCTTCTCGGTTTTTCTGGCCATCCGCGACGCCGTCGCCGCGGCCGTCCCGCACGTGCGCGCGGCCCCGCCGCTGCGCGCGCCGGCGACGCCCGAAGCGATCCTCGCGGCCATCTCCGCGTTGGGTCGCACCGCAAGCACTGCCTGAAGAGGATCGCCTCCGCATGCAAACATGGTTGTCTGACCTTCAGCATCTGCTCGCACATGGCGACGCCGTGGTGCTCGTCACCGTCGCTCGCGTGGAGGGGTCGGCCCCGCGCGAAGCCGGCACGAAGATGATCGTGACACGCGACACCGCGCGCCATACGATCGGCGGCGGACACCTCGAATGGCGGGCGATCGAGATCGCCCGCGAGGTCCTGCGCGACGGTACGCGCGTACCGCACATGCGCCGGCTCGAGCGTCTTGCGCTCGGACCGAGCCTCGGCCAATGCTGTGGCGGTGCAGTCATGCTGGCGTTCGAACGCCTCGACGTAGGCGATCTCGGCTGGGTGGCGACGCTCGCCAAGCGCCTCGCGGCGGGACAAGCGAGTGTGCGCAGCGTGTCGTTCGGCCCATCGCCCGACAGCGTGCTGCTTTCCGATGCGCAACCCGGCTGCGAGATGCCGGACTGCCTGCTCTGGGACGGCACCGGGTTCGACGAAGGCAACGCGCTGCTGACCGAGACGATCGTGGCGCGCGAGTTTCCCGTGGTGCTGTTCGGTGCCGGACATGTCGGCGCCGCGCTGGTCCGTATCCTCGCGACGCTGCCGTGCCGCGTGCGCTGGGTCGACGAGCGCGATGCTCAATTCGAGCAGCACCTCGTTCCGGTCTCGCCGCGAGATCTGCCGAACGTGACGATCGACGCGAACGATGCGCCGGACGAAGCTGTCGATGAAGCCGAGGCCGCGAGCTATTTCATCGTAATGACGCACAATCACGCGCGCGACCTTGCGCTGGCCGAGCGCATCCTCAGACGCGGCGACTTCGCGTTTTTCGGCATGATCGGCTCGCTGACGAAGCGCCGGCAATTCGAACATCGGCTCGCTGCGCGCGGCATCGACCCCGCTCTCATCGCGCGCATGCACTGCCCGATCGGGGTCGCCGGCATCGCCGACAAATCGCCGGAGGCCATCGCGATTTCGGCAGCGGCCCAATTGCTGCAAGCCGTCGAAAGCGTGCGAACGCGGCGTGCCCCGCGCGCCGCACCATCGCATCCCTCTTCCTCGTTGTCTTCATCGATCGACCATGACCCCGACATTCGCTGAAAAAATCGCCGGTGCGCCGAAGGCCGAGCTCCATATCCATATCGAAGGATCGCTCGAGCCCGAGCTGATCTTCAAGCTTGCCGAACGCAACGGCGTTGCGCTCGCTTACTCATCGATCGAAGCGCTGCGCGCGGCCTATGCGTTCACCGATCTGCAGTCGTTCCTCGACATCTACTACGCCGGCGCGAGCGTGTTGCTCAACGAAGACGACTTCTACGACATGACCGCGGCCTACGTCGAACGCGCACTCGCCGATGGCGTGGTGCATACCGAGATCTTCTTCGATCCGCAAACGCATACCGAGCGCGGCGTGCCGATCGAAACGGTGGTCGCGGGCATCGAACGCGCGCTGGCCGAGGGCGAGCGTCGCGGCTTGTCCAGCAAACTGATTCTCTGCTTCTTGCGACATCTGTCCGAAGACGATGCGCTCGCCACGTACTCGGCCGCGCTGCCGCTCTTCGATACCTACGCGCACCGGTTGATCGGCGTCGGTCTCGATTCGTCGGAGCGTGGCCATCCCCCCTCTAAATTCGAACGCGTTTTCGCGCAGGCACGCGAGCGCGGGCTGAAGCTCGTCGCGCATGCGGGCGAAGAAGGCCCGCCTTCGTACATTTACGAAGCGCTCGATCTGCTGTTGGTCGATCGCATCGATCACGGCGTGCGCAGCATCGAAGACCCCGCGCTCGTGACGCGGCTTGCCGATACCCGCGTTGCACTGACCGTCTGCCCGCTATCGAATCTGAAGCTGCGCGTATTCGACGACATGAAGCGGCACACGTTGAAAGCACTGCTCGATCGCGGTGTAGCCGTCACGATCAACTCGGACGATCCGGCCTACTTCGGCGGCTACGTCAATGCGAACTACCTGGCAGCGGTCGAGGCGCTCGGTGTGACCGATCGAGACGTGTACACGCTCATCCGCAACAGCTTCGAAGCCGCCTTCGTCACGCCGCGCGAGCTCGACGCATTCATTGCGAAGCTCGACGCGTATTGGAAGCCGTAGGCGTACGCGCCGCACCGATGCGGCGCCGTTTTTCAGCACAGGACCATTTTCGACCATGAGCCCAATCGACAAGCACGGTGTGGGACGCACCGCCTATCGCGCCAAGCTGCTCGGCTTTGCCGGCGATCCAGCCGAATCCGACGATGCGGCCCGCTTCGAAGACGACGGACTGCTCATCGTCGAAGCGGGGCATGTCGTCGCAACAGGTAGCTACGCTTCGCTCGCAGACCAATTGACGCCCGACACGCAGTTGCGCGACCTCACCGGCAAGCTGATCGTCCCGGGCTTCATCGATACGCACGTGCACTACCCGCAGACGGACATGATCGCCTCACCGGCGTCCGGCCTTCTACCCTGGCTCGAGCACTACACGTTCCCGACGGAACGGCGTTTTGCCGACGCGGCATTGGCGCGGGAAACCGCGGACTTTTTCCTCGACGAACTGCTCGCTTGCGGCACGACGACCGCGCTCGTCTACTGCACGGTGCACAAGGCATCGGTCGATGCATTCTTCGCCGCGAGCGAAGCGCGGCAGTTGCGCATGATCGCGGGCAAGGTGTTGATGGACCGCAATTGCCCCGAATTCCTGCGCGACACCGCCCAATCGGGCTATGACGACAGCGCTGAGCTGATCGCGCGCTGGCACGGCAAAGGCCGGCAGCTCTACGCGCTCACGCCGCGTTTCGCGCCGACATCGACGCCCGAGCAGCTGCAAGCATGCGGCGCCCTCGCGCAAGCGCATCCGGACGTATTCGTTCAGACGCACGTCGCCGAGAACGTCGACGAAATCAAGTGGGTGGCCGAGCTCTACCCGGGCTATCGCAGTTATCTCGATGTCTACGATCGCCATGGACTGCTGCGCCGCCGCGCGATTTATGGGCACTGCATCCATTTCGACGATCGCGATCGCGATCGCATGGCCGAGTGTGGAGCCATCGCTTCGCATTGCCCGACATCGAATCTCTTTCTCGGCAGCGGTCTGTTCGATATTGCCAAAGCGGGCGCGCATGGCATGGCCGTGACGCTCGGCACCGATGTGGGCGGAGGCACCGCTTTCTCCATGCTGCGGACGATGAACGAAGCGCATAAAGTCGCGCGTCTGAGCGGACATCACCTCAGCGCGACGCGCATGTTCTGGCTCGCCACGGCCGGCGCGGCGCAGGCCCTCGATCTGGACCGGACCATCGGCACGCTGGCGCCGCAGACCGAAGCCGATTTCATCGTGCTCGATCCGCAGGCCACACCGCTGCTCGAGCGGCGCATGCAGCGAGCCGAGTCGCTCGAGGAACGACTGTTCGCGTTCGCCTTGCTCGGCGACGATCGCGCAGTGTTCGAGACCTATGCGGCAGGCCGATGTGTACATCGCCGCGACGACGATGCGCGCCGCCGACGTGCGGTCGCCGATCACTGAGCGCCGCCGCGACACAGGGCTGCGGGCCGCCCCGGCCATCGGTTCCGGGGCCCAGCGCCGCGCCTGTGTTAGAATCCGCCCCTCATTGGGGAGTAGCCGCCCCGCCGCTTCGCACCGGTTCGCCGGTCATGCCGAGCGCGGCGGGGGCATCCGTCAACAGACTTGGCCCTGCGGCCATGGCGGATGCAGCCTCGGGCCTGGCGAGACCGATGACCCGCACGCGCGCCGTTTATGGGCCCGGCGTCGCCGCGGGTCGTCGCTCGTACACATCTCGGCCCGGGAAGAACCAACAACGTGGACCAAGCCTTTCTCATCTCGACCGGCGCTGTCGCGCTCGCTGAAATCGGCGACAAGACTCAATTGCTCTCCCTGGTCCTTGCGGCCCGCTATCGCAAGCCCATTCCCATCATGCTCGGAGTGCTCGTCGCTACGCTGGCCAACCATGCGGGCGCCGGCGCAATCGGGAATTGGCTCGGCGCGCTCGTCACGCCGACGGTCATGCGTTGGGCATTGACGATCTCGTTCATCGCCATGGGCATTTGGGTGCTGATACCCGACAAGCTCGATGCAAACGAGGCAAACGTCGCGCGCGGCCGGCTCGGCGTCTTCGGCGCTACACTCGTCACGTTCTTTCTGGCTGAAATGGGCGACAAGACGCAGATCGCGACCGTCGCGCTGGCGGCACGATTTCACGACTTCATCGACGTGGTGGCCGGCACCACCCTCGGCATGATGCTGGCCAACGTGCCGGCCATCCTGCTCGGCGAGCGCTTCGCTCATCGTCTGCCGACACGCACCGTGCATGTGCTCGCAGCCGTCCTGTTCATCGTGCTCGGGGTGCTCGGGTTGGTGCGCGGAACGGTTTGACGGGCGGGGACGGCCGCGGCGAAAGCAGGCGGCCGTGACCGCGAGGATGCTATTGCACTGCCGGAGCGGATGCTGCAGCAGGCGCGCGGCCTGTTGCCGCCGGTGCGACCGGCACCTCGTTCGATGCCGCACCGCCATGCGAATCGACGGGTATGCGCACCGTGCGCACGACGCCGTTGCCGAGCGGGAAATCGGCCAACGCGCTGCGGGCAAGATAAGGCATGGCCTGCACTAGCGAGAGTTCATCGTTCGTGGTTCGCGCCGTGACGTTGTAGACTTCCCGGCCTGTCGAGCGTTCAGTGATCCGCACGGCCAGCGTATGCGTGTAGACCGGATAGGTCTGGCTCACGTAATCCGGCGGGAACGCGCCAAAGGGCCCAAACGGGCCCATGGGTCGCCAGAACGGGCCCGGCCAGGGATTCCCATAGTAGACCGGCTGCGTGACAGTCATCGCGCCAGTATCGGTCTTGTAACCGAGCCCCACGAGATAGTGGGCCTCGGTACGCGGCACACGCCGGAACGCATAACGATCGAGTTCGTAAGCAACGAGTTGCTCGTAAGTCGCTTGCTCGAGGCTGTTTTGCTGCGCCGGGGTCCGGTCGAACGAATAAGTCCGCGTTGCGTCGCTACCGCTCCATTCCGAAAAAGCCGTGACCTGCGAGGTCACATAGCTCGTGCACCCCGCCAACGTCAAAGCCGACACGGCGCAGACCGGCGCGACCGCACGTCTTACCTGTTGCCACTTAGCCTTCATATCGTCCTCTGTTTTGCTAGGGCCTGTTCACGCCCCGGGCCTCGCAGCGATGATACGCCGAGCCTGCAGCGCCGGGCCAGCCGGCTTTGTACAATGGATGACGACCTCGCCGCTGATGCGCGAGCCCAAACGGTCCATTTTCCCGATCCGCCATGTCCGATACCGCCAATTCCGCTGTGATCCGCCGGGCCGACTATACGCCGCCGGCTTTTCTCATCGACTCGGTTGCGCTCGAGTTCGATCTCGTTGCCGAACGCACGATCGTCAAGAACACGATGCGGGTGCGACGCAATCCCGGCGCCGCGCATGCTGCACGCCTGGAACTCATGGGCGAAGCGTTGGAGCTCCTCTCGGTCTCGCTCGACGGCGCGTCCCATGCGGAGCATCGCGTCCACGAGCACGGCCTCGTGCTCGACGCCGTACCCGACACGTTCGAGCTGACGATCGTGAGCGCATGCAAGCCGGCCGAGAACACGACTCTCTCCGGCCTTTACGTCTCGAGCGGCAACTTTTTTACCCAATGCGAGGCCGAGGGCTTTCGGCGCATCACCTACTTCCTCGATCGCCCCGACGTCATGGCCACCTACACGGTGACGCTGCGCGCGGACAAAACCGCCTACCCGGTTCTGCTCTCGAACGGCAATCTCGTCGACACGGGCGATTTGCCGGACGGACGCCACTTCGCCAAATGGCAGGACCCGTTCAAGAAGCCGAGCTACCTTTTCGCGCTCGTCGCCGGCAAACTCGTCGCGCTCGAAGAGCGAATCCGTACCGGCTCCGGCAAGGAAAAACTGCTGCAGGTCTGGGTCGAGCCGCACGATCTCGACAAGACGCGCCACGCGATGGATTCGCTCATCAACGCGATTCGGTGGGACGAAGAGCGCTTCGGCCTCGAGCTCGACCTCGACCGTTTCATGATCGTCGCCGTCAGCGATTTCAACATGGGCGCGATGGAAAACAAAGGCCTGAACATCTTCAATACGAAGTATGTGCTGGCCAACCCCGAAACCGCCACCGATACCGATTTTGCCAACATCGAGGCCGTGGTCGGTCACGAGTATTTCCATAACTGGACGGGCAATCGCGTCACCTGCCGCGACTGGTTCCAATTGAGCCTGAAGGAAGGGCTGACCGTCTTTCGCGATCAGGAGTTCTCGGCCGACATGCAAGGCGGCGCGACCGACGAAACGGCGCGCGCGGTCAAACGCATCGAGGATGTTCGCGTGCTGCGGCAGATGCAATTCGCGGAAGACGCGGGCCCCATGGCGCACCCGGTGCGCCCCGAGAGCTACGTCGAAATCAACAACTTCTATACGATGACCGTCTACGAGAAAGGCGCCGAGGTCGTGCGCATGTATCAGACGCTCTTCGGGCGCGGCGGTTTTCGCCGCGGCATGGATCTCTACTTCAAGCGGCATGACGGGCAAGCCGTCACGTGCGACGATTTCCGCCATGCGCTGGCCGATGCGAACGGGCGCGATCTGGCGCAATTCGAGCGATGGTACAGCCAGGCCGGCACGCCGCGTGTCGGCGTGCGGACCGCCTACGATGCCGAAACCAAGCGCTTCACGATCACGCTTTCGCAACGGTATGCGGACGCGGCACCCGCTGCGCGCGAAACACAACGAGGCCCGCTCCTGATTCCGTTTGCGATGGGTCTCATCGGCCGCAACGGCGCCGACCTGCCGCTGCGTCGCGAAGGCGAGCCCGCTGCGGCCGGCACGACGCGTGTGTTGGAGTTCACGGAGAACGAAGCGCAGTTCACGTTCGTCGATGTCGCCGAAGCGCCCTTGCCTTCGCTGCTGCGCAACTTTTCGGCACCGGTGATCGTCGAGTACGACTACACCCATGACGAATTGGCGTTTTTGCTTGCGCACGACAGCGATCCATTCAATCGATGGGAAGCTGGCCAGCGCCTGGCCACGCGCGAGCTTCTGGCGTTGGCCGCGCGCGCGGCAGCCGACGAGCCGCTTTCGCTCGACGATTCCGTTGTCGCGGCATTCGCCCGTGTGCTGACCGACGAGACAGTCTCGCCCGCGTTTCGCGAGCTCGCGCTCGTGCTGCCCTCGGAGTCGTACCTTGCAGAGCAGATGGCCGAGTCCGACCCGTCGGCCGTGCACCGCGCGCGGCAATTCGTGCGCAAGCGCCTCGCCACGGCGCTGCGCGACCAGTGGGTAAGCCTGTACGAAAATCATGTGACGCCGGGCCCGTACGAGCCCACGGCACAAGCCGCGGGCCATCGCGCCCTCAAGAATCTCGCGCTTGCCTACCTCACCGAGCTCGACGACCCGTCCGACGCCGTGCGGCTCGCGAATGCGCAGTACGACGCCGCCAACAACATGACCGATCGTGCGGCCGCGCTCGCCGCGCTCATCGCGGCCGGTGCGCAGACGAATACGCCGATCGCGGAGCGTGCGCTCGAAGACTTCTATCGCAGGTTCGAGCGCGAGCCGCTCGTCATCGACAAGTGGTTCTCGATGCAGGCCACGCAGCGCGGTAGCGAGAAGCGGCCCGTGATCGAGATCGTGCGCAAGCTCATGAGTCATCCAGCGTTCACCTTGCGCAATCCGAACCGTGCGCGTTCGTTGATCTTCAGCTTCTGCTCGGGCAATCCCGCGCAGTTCCATGCGGCCGACGGCTCGGGATACGCGTTCTGGGCGGAACAAGTCGTCGCGCTCGATGCGCTCAATCCGCAGGTGGCCGCGCGCCTCGCACGCTCACTCGAACTCTGGCGTCGCTACACGCCGGCATTGCGCGAGCGTATGCGCGAGGCGCTGCAGCAAGTGGCTGAAAAGGCTTCGTCACGCGACGTACGCGAGATCGTCGAGAAAGCGTTGGCCTGACGTCGTGGAGCGCAGTTTGGCGGCGCTTCGCGACCGAACGCGGAGCGGCCGATCGTGCGCCCGCCTACAAAAACTCGCGGCCATCGTCGTCGCGGCGGGTAAAATCCACGGCATCCCCTGGCTTTCGGAGTACCGCAATGTCTCTGCAACGACGCACTACCCTCACGAAATACCTGATCGAGCAACAACGTGAAACCAACAACCTGCCGGCCGACTTGCGTCTTTTGATCGAAGTCGTCGCGCGCGCTTGCAAGCTCATCAGCTATCACGTCAGCAAAGGGGCTTTGGGGGAAGCGCTCGGTACGGCGGGCAGCGAAAACGTTCAAGGCGAGGTCCAGAAAAAGCTCGACATCCTGTCGAACGAAATTCTCCTCGACGCGAACGAATGGGGCGGCAACCTTGCCGCGATGGCGTCCGAGGAAATGGAAAAGCTGTTTCCGATTCCGGCCAACTATCCGCGCGGCGAGTATCTGCTCGTATTCGACCCGCTGGACGGTTCATCGAACATCGACGTCAACGTATCGATCGGTACGATCTTTTCGGTGCTGCGCTGCCCGGACGGGCAACTGGCGACCGAGCAATCGTTCCTTCAGCCCGGCACGCAGCAGGTCGCGGCAGGCTACGCGGTCTATGGACCGCAAACCATGCTCGTCTTGACGACGGGCAATGGCGTGAATGGCTTCACGCTCGACCGCGAACTCGGTTCGTGGGTGCTCACGCATGCCAACTTGCGCATCCCGGAAGACACGCGGGAATTCGCGATCAACGCCTCGAACGCTCGCCACTGGTATCCGCCGGTACAGCGATATGTCGACGAGCTGCTGGCCGGCAAGACGGGCGTGCGTCGGGCCGACTTCAACATGCGCTGGGTGGCCTCGATGGTTGCCGATGTGCATCGGATCTTGCATCGCGGCGGCATCTTCATGTACCCGGCGGACAAGCGGACCCCGGATAAACCGGGCAAGCTGCGGCTCATGTACGAGGCGAATCCGATGTCGTTCATCGTCGAGCAGGCCGGCGGCGCGGCAACGAACGGGCGTGAGCGCATTCTCGATGTACAGCCGAAGAGCCTGCACGAGCGTATCGCGGTGTTCCTCGGTTCGAAGAACGAGGTCGAGCGCGTTACGGGCTACCATTGGGAAGAAAAAAGTTAAGTAGGGGGCTTGCTATCCGGCGCGACATGTCTCTATAATCGCGTTTCTCCTGATGCCGGAATAGCTCAGACGGTAGAGCAGCGCATTCGTAATGCGAAGGTCGGGGGTTCGATTCCTCTTTCCGGCACCATAAGATTCAAGCAAAAAGCCCAGTCTTCGCGACTGGGCTTTTTGCTTTTCGGTGACATCATCGAGGCGGCACGCACCCGGTACTCACCGCCCACGCACCAGCAACCCACCTCAAATGTCGAAGAACACCGTCTCGCGCCCACCGTCAGGCGTGTCCTGCAAGCGAATGTCGAAGGTATAGACGGCTTTGCCGTCGCGCTCGCTGCGCTCGGCGATGAGCGTCTTGCGGCGCACATCCCATTCAATGCCGCCGAGCACCGGATCGCGCTGGTTGGCCTCCGCTTCGTCGCTGAAATAGAGCCGCGTATGCAAACCGAGATTGATGCCGCGCGCGAACAACACCATGAGAATATGCGGCGCTTGCCGCGTGCCGTTGCGCCCGACCACCGCGCCGGGCTTGATCGTCTCGAATCGATACACGCCGGTTTCGAAATCGGCGCCCGTGCGTCCCCATCCGCGAAACGACGGATCGATCGGCAAGTCCTGCCGGTCTGCCGGATGAGCGTAACGCCCCGCCGCATTCGCTTGCCAGATTTCGATCAGCACGTCGCGCACGAGCGATCCCGAGCCGTCGTAGACACGCCCTTCGATGTCGATGCGCTCGCCGCGTGTCTCGCTCGTGACGAGCACATTGCCGAAGTTGTTTTCGAAGATATCGAAACCGGCCTGCTTCGGCGCAAGACCGATATGCACATACGGCCCCCCGGTCTGCGATGCGGTTTCGTTCAAACGGAACGGAGCAAACGGTGTCAGCGCCATCACTTCACTCCCGGAAAAGACTGTTCGAAGTAGGTCGCGCGGCGTCCGCGCAGCGTGATGTCGAAGCGGTAGCACCGGCTGTCGAGCGGAATGTGGTTCGCCGGATCGAGCGCCGCAATGAGACCCCGGATCTGCTCCTCGCTCGGGATCGTCTTCAGGATGGGACATTGGGCGATGAGCGGGTCACCCTCGAAGTACATCTGCGTCACCAGCCGCTGTGCCCATCCATCGCCGCTCAGCGAATAGTGGATATGCGAGGGACGCCAATCGTTGATGCGATTGCGCCACGGGTACGGCCCCGGCTTGATCGTCCGGTAGACATAGTGGCCATCGGCATCGGTCAGCATCCGCCCACAGCCGCCGAAATTCGGATCGATCGGCGCGAGATACTTGTCGTTCTTGTGGCGATAACGGCCGCCCGCGTTGGCCTGCCACACCTCCACCAGCGCATTCCTGACCGGCCGCCCGAACTCGTCGCGCACAAAGCCGTGGACGACGATGCGCTCACCAATGGGCAACCCTTCCTTCGCGAAGTTCAGGATGAGATCGTTGTCGAGCGGCCCCAGCTCGTCGGCACGGAACACCGGTCCGGTCGTCTCCGACAACGTGCTTTGCGTCGAAATCAACGCGTTGCGTGGCGAGCGCAAAATGCTCGTCTTGTAGCCAGGTGCGTAGGCCGGCGGGTGCTGCGCCGTGTCGCGCTGGGCGAACTCGCCAAAGGCGCCAAAGTCCTCAGCCGCCGATGTCTGCATGAACCGTCTCCCAAAATGCTTTCGAATGACACAGGCCCTGCCGCGCGGTGAACGCGCGCAGTGCCCGAGTCGTTAATGTATGTTTCTCGAAACGTGAGGTAAATTGACTTGTTCGGCGATTTTTCATAACCTGAGGTGATGGAAAACCGTCTTCGCTTTCGCCACATCAATTGCTTTCTGGCCGTTGCCCAGGAGCGCAATCTCGGCCGCGCGGCGGAGCGGCTCCATTTGAGCCAGCCCGCGATCTCCAAAACGCTCGCGGAACTCGAAACACTGGCGGGCGCTCAGCTCGTCGAACGAGGACGCCACGGAGCGCGGTTGACCCCGGCGGGGGAGCACTTCCTGCGCTATGCGCTCGACGTCGGTCAGGCGCTCGATTCGGCCGGTGCCGCGCTGAGCAGTTCGGCCATGCCATCGGCCGCCGCGCTCGAAATCGGCGCATTGCCGACTGTCGCCAGCGGTCTCATGCCCGATGCACTGATTCGATTCAAGGAGGCTCGCCCCCATGCGGGCATCCGGTTGCGCACCGGAACGAATGCGCTGTTGCTTTCCGCGCTGAAGGCCGGCGAGCTCGACTTCGTGCTCGGGCGCATGGCCGAACCTTCAGCCATGCAAGGGCTCTCGTTCGAGTTTCTGTATGCCGAACCGCTCGTGATGGCCGTTCGTCCGAGCCATCCCTTGCTCGAGCAAAGCACCGTTTCGCTGACCGCCGTGCTGGACTATCCCCTCATCGTCGCGCCACAGACAACGGTGCCGCGCCTGAACACCGATGCCTACTTCGACGCCCACGCCCTGCGTGTGCCGCCCGAGTCCATCGAAACGCTGTCGGTTTCAGTCGCTCGCCTCATCGCTCGGCGCTCGAACGCGGTTTGGGTAACGCCGGCGCGCGCCGCACACGACGACCTGCAAAGCGGTTCGCTCGTCGCGCTCCCGCTGCCGATGACCGGGGCCGAAGAGCCAGTGGGCATCGTGCGCCGCAGCGCGGGCACAACGAGCGAGCTCGCACAAACGTTCGCCGAGATTTTGCGCACACTGGCGCGGAGCGAACCTGACAAGCGGCGAAAGCGGCGGGGCGATCGCGTTTCTTGACCCGCTGCGGCCTCGCGCATACCATGCGTCGATTATTGTTCGTTAAATGGCGTTTTGTTCGGTGATCGAACACGCGACTGCTCCATCATGCTCGAATTCGACGGACGACTGACCGACCGCCTGAGCTCCCCCGAGGCGCTCATCGCAATCTTTTCCCCGCGCGCGACGATCCAGCGCATGCTCGACGTGGAGGCGGCATTGGCCCACGCACTGGCTTCGGCCGGCGTCATTCCGGGCGATGCGCCCGGGCCGATCGAGGCCGCGTGCCGCGCGGAGCGCATCGATGCGGATGCGCTGACGCGCGCCGCCGCACGGGCGGGCAATCTCGCTATTCCGCTCGTGAAGCAATTGACCGCGGCGGTCGCCGAGCATGCACCCGACGCGGCGAAATACGTGCATTGGGGCGCCACGAGTCAGGACATCATCGATACCGGCATGGTTCTGCAGTTGCGCGACGCGTTGAGCGCGATCGACGCGCAGCTCGCGTCACTCGGCGACGTCCTGGCTGGCCTGGCCGAGCGGCATCGCACCACTTCAATGGTGGGTCGCACGTGGTTGCAACAGGCGCTGCCGATCACGCTCGGCATGAAGTTCGCGCAATGGCTCGATACGCTCGAGCGCCATCGGGCGCGCGTGGCACACCTGCGCCAGAGCGCGCTCGTGCTGCAATTCGGCGGCGCGGCCGGCACGCTCGCGAGCCTCGGCGAACGCGCCGATGCCGTGACTCAGGCGCTTGCCAGCGAGTTGGCCCTGGCGGTACCGGCGCTGCCGTGGCACACACAGCGCGATCGCATCGCGGAGATCGCGACGACGCTCGGACTCATCACGGGTACGCTCGGCAAGATTGCTCGCGATGTATCGCTTCAGATGCAGACCGAATTCGGCGAGCTTGCCGAACCGTCGGGCGCGGGCAAAGGCGGTTCGTCGACGATGCCGCACAAGCGCAATCCGGTCGGCTGCGCCGCCGTTCTGAGCGCCGCCGTGCGCGTACCGGGACTCGTCGCGACAGTGCTCGCCGCCATGGTTCAGGAACACGAGCGCGCACTGGGCGGCTGGCAGGCCGAATGGGAGGCCCTGCCCGAGATCGCCCGGCTCTGCGGCGGAGCGCTCGCGCACGTCGAAGAGATCGCGCGCGGGCTCGAAGTCGACTCCGGCCGGCTTGCCGCCAACCTCGATTCGACTCACGGCCTCATCCTCGCTGAAGCGGTCATGCTCGCGCTCGGCGAATCGATGGGGCGTCAACAGGCGCATCGGCTCGTCGAACATGCGTCGCAACGGGCCGTCGCAAGCGGACGCAATCTGCGCGACGTGCTGGCCGAGGATACCGAGGTCACGAGCCGCCTCGACGCGGCTCGCCTCGATGCACTGTTCGATCCGGCCAACTATGCGGGGCGCGCCCACGCGTTCGTCGATGCGGTGCTTGCAGCGTTTCGCGCATCGCGGGTCGAAGAAGCCGCCAGGACCAATCGAGATCAGGAGTCCGACAAATGAATGACCAGGAACGCTACGACGCCGGCATGCAAGTGCGTCGCGCCGTGCTCGGCGATGCGCATGTCGATCGATCGCTCGCCAAGCAAAACGAACTGACGAGCGAATTCCAAGCGCTCATCACGCGCTATGCATGGGGCGAGATCTGGACGCGCCCCGGTTTGCCGCGCCATACGCGCAGTCTGTTGACCATTGCGATGATGGTGGCGCTCAATCGCGGCGAGGAACTCGCGCTGCATTTGCGCGCGGCGAAGAACAACGGCGTAACGCGAGACGAAATCAAGGAAGTGCTGTTGCAGACCGCGATTTATTGCGGCGTGCCGGCAGCCAATTCCGCGTTTCACCTCGCCGATCGGATCTTCGCTGAGGAAACGGACCCCGCCGGCGGCTCATGAGCGCTCCAGCCGTCATTGCCCACCCGGATGTCCGTACGCCGTAGGCGCGTGCAGGCGCTTTTCCCGCAGCAAGTCGATGAACACGCGCAGTTTGAGCGGCATATGGACGCGGCTCGATGTATAGAGGCAAAACCCGTCGAAGGTGGGACACCAATCGTCGAGCACGCGGATGAGGCGGCCGTCGGCCAGCTCGGGGGCGACATAGCCCTCGATGACATGCAAGAGGCCGATGCCGTCCACGGCCGCACGCACCATGGTGCGCAAATCGTTGGTGACGAAACTGCCCGGCGTATCAACTTCGAAAACCCGCGTGGGGTCGGTGGGCGCTGCGAATTCCCATCGATAGATCCCGCGGCTCGTCGCAAAACGGTAGTGCAGACAGTCATGGCGCATGAGGTCATCCGGTACCGCGGGTACCGGATGACGCTCGAAATAGGCCGGGGAGCCGGCCACGGCGATCCGCAACGGTCCCGATAGCGGAATCGCGACCATATCGCGGGCCAGCATTTCGCCCAGCCTGATCCCCGCGTCGAACCCTTCCCCGACGAGATCGGTCAGCCCGTCATCGAGCGTCATGTCCACGGTGACGTGCGGGTAGCGCCGCTTGAATTCAGCGAGATGCGGCAGTACGAGAAGCTCGCTCGCCACGCGCGGCAGGTTGATCCGTAACGTACCGGCCGGATGGCCACGCTGTGCATCGAGCGCATCGAAGGCGGCGTCGAGCATCGAAAGCGCCGGGTGGACTCGATCGAGAAAGCCCGCGCCGGCCTCCGTCAGCGCAACGCGGCGCGTCGTGCGATTGAAGAGCCGCACGCCGAGCTCCGCTTCGAGTACCCGGATCGACTGCGAAAGCGCCGACGCCGAGACCCCGCTCTCCAGGGCCGCGCGCGTGAAGCTCTCATGGCGCGCCACGCTCGCAAAAGCCACCAGCGCGGGAAGTCGGGCTGGGTCCATATCGATCCTTTTATTAAGCAGCGCTTCAAAATGCTTGCAGAATAGCGGCCTTTTTTGAAGGGATCAACGCAGGCACGATACGGCCATCGACACCACTTCACCAACAAGGAGAACTGCCATGACGATGGACCGCTATACGCTGCTCGGCCGCTCGGGACTGCGCGTTTCGCCGATTTCCCTCGGTACGATGACGTTCGGTACCGAATGGAACTGGGGCACCGAAGAAGCAACCGCGCGCCGCCTTTTCGATATTTACGTGAATGCCGGCGGCAACTTCATCGATACCGCGGACCTTTATACCGAAGGCACCAGCGAACGTTGGCTGGGCAAGTTCGTCGCCGAAAGCGGGTTGCGCGACAAAATCGTCCTCGCGACGAAATACAGCTACAACGCGGAGGCCGGCAATCCGAACGCCGGGGGCAACCATCGCAAGAATCTGATGCGTGCGCTCGATGCGTCGCTCGCACGGCTCGGCACCGACTACATCGACCTCTATTACGTGCACACCTGGGACCGCATGACGCCGGTGGACGAGGTGATGCGTACCCTGGACGATGCGGTCCGGGCAGGCAAGATTCGTTACGTCGGGCTCTCCGACACCCCCGCCTGGTTCGCGGCGCGCGCGCAGACACTGGCGCAATGGAGGGGCTTTGAGCCTGTCGCGGCGATGCAGCTCGAGTACTCGCTGATCGAGCGCAACGCGGAAAACGAGTTCGCCGATCTCGCCGTCGAATTCGGCATGGGGCTGGTGCCCTGGAGTCCGCTCGCGATGGGTCTGTTGTCGGGCAAATATCGGCCATCGGAGGGTGCATCGGGCGCCGGGCGCCTTCAGACCGTGAGCGAACAAACGGCGGGGCGCATGCCGCCGGGTTTCGACAAGCTGACGCCGCGCAACTTCCGAATCGTCGCAGAACTCGAGGCGGTGGCCGCCGAAGCCGGCCGCCCGATGGCCCAGGTGGCGCTGAATTGGCTGCACAACAAGCGCGGAGTCTCGAGCATCATCGTCGGAGCGACGAAACCCGAGCAGCTCGAGGATTCGCTGGCGTCGCTCGATTTCACGCTCGTGCCCGAGCTTGCCGCGCGTCTCGATGCCGCGTCGCAACCCGACCGGCCGTTCCCCTACTATATGTTCGCGGACGGTCACCAAGCGCGCATCCACGGCCATGTCGAAGTCGCCAGCAAACCTCGGCGCTACGACGAGCCTGTCATCGTGCCGGCGCCTTCGTCGTCGGTCTGACGACGATCGATGCCGGTCCATGTGCGTCGGGGCACTGAGCCGTCGCTGCCCGTCGGGCAAGCTGTACGCGATGGCTGCCCGGCGCGCTGGCAGTGTGCGACAGGATTCGACTCGTCGATTACCCTGAATCGCTCTTCAAACCAGGCGCACGTGTGCCGTTAATGCAACAAATCGTTAAAAAGCGATTCGGCGCTGGCAACGATCGACGGACGCGTCAGATAATCGCTTTGTATCAGGAGAGAGATCATGGAAGCGAAGCCCACCCACATTCCGACCCCCGACAAAATCGCAAGCCCGGATCCGGAACCGGTAGGCGTCGAATTTCTAGGTGCTGAGCTCCCGGAACATGTTCGCGCGTTCTTCGACGAGCAACGCAAATCCTACGAATCGAAGTGAGCGGACACCCCTCGGAAGCTGATTTGCATCGCGCGGTCGTCCGCGCGTCATGAGTCTGCGCGTCGCGCAGTACTCGCCTGGACATGCGGGCCGCTGTGGCGGTACCGCGCTGTCATCCCGCTGCCGCCGACCGTCCGCCGTGCCGGCGGTCATGCGGCGTTCCTGCCGGCTCTTTCGGCTGACTGCCTGAACCTTACCCTCATGAAACGTCCACTGAGTGCTGCAGCGCTCGGCGCCATCGCGCTATACGCCGCCTTGTCCGTCATGCCCCGTCACGCGCAGGCCGAGGGCGACGATACCCCGCTGATCAACCTCGTCGCGCTGGCGTCGAAACGGCTTGCCCTGGCCGTTCCCGTCGCCCAATGGAAATGGGCAAACGGTCGGGCGATCACGGATCCGCCGCGCGAAGCGGCGCTGCTGGCCGACGTGGACAAGCGCGCACGCGCGGCAGGTGTCGATCCGGCCTTCGCTCACGCCTTCTTTCAGGATCAGATCGAAGCCAGCAAGCAAGTACAGACCGCGCTGTTCGACCGATGGAAGACAACGAAGCCGCCCGAGGGGCCCGCGCCCGATCTGGCCGCCACTACGCGCCCCGCGCTCGATCAGCTGACGCAGGCGCTGATTCCCGCGCTCGCGCGCGCTCAACCGCTGCGCGACAGCGCCGATTGCCCGATGAGGCTAAAGCGCAGCGTCGAGAACTGGAAAGCCATGACGCACTACGAATCCGGCGAGACCGCTGCGCTGACGACCGCGCTGGCGCACATCTGCTCGGCGGGTGGAGTGGGCGGCACCGGCTGAAACGGCGCGCGACGCGTTCAGATCGGCGCCGCTTCGGGCGCCGTCATGGTGACGCCCGATCCCGGCGCGAGCTGCATTACGCGCAAGCCGCGCTCGAGATGCGTTCGCAAAATGCGATACGTCGATGATTCGAAGGTGCATCGAGAGCCATTCACGGCGAGCGCGTTCGCGTGCTCGACACTCGGCGCCGCGCCGAGGTAGCACCAGCGATCGACCACGTGGAAGACGGGAGCGGCCCCAGCCGCGCCATGCTCTACGACCGCAATCGCTCCGCTGAACGGCCAGGGCGCATCGCTTGCCTCGCCACGGGCGGCGCGCGGCTGCCGGTTGTACCGCGGCTGCAGCGTGGCTACCCATTGCGCCTCTGCCAGAAGCGCGCCCAACTCCCCTCCTGTATCGCGCCACTCGACGCGCCGAACCTCGGCTGCGAGACGCAACTCGCGCGCCGAACGGCGCTCCCCAACGAGATGGGCGCGGATACGCTGACGCAGTCTGACGCTGCGCCCAACGAAGAGTGCGGTACCCGCTTCGTCGTAAAAAGCGTAGACGCCGCAGCCGGCCGGTGCGGTATCGAGCAGATCTTCTGTGATATCGCCGGCAATGCGATAGCGGCGCATCGTTCGTTCGACCTGCTCGCGCAACACATCCAGCGGCCACAATCCGTGCAGCGTGTGCCAGAACTGCCAGAGCAAGTCCGCATCGGCGAGCGCTCGATGACGCGCGATCGGCGCGAGCGCGTGCCGGTCGATCAGCGCATCCAGCCCGTGCCGTTTCTCGGACGGATTCAACGCGCGCGAGAGGCGCACGGTGCATAGAACGTCGGGATTGAACGCGAGACCGACGCGTTGGAACTCGCTTCGAAGGAATCCCCGGTCGAAACTGGCGTTGTGCGCAATGAAAAGCCTGCCGTCGAGCCGTTGATGGAGCTCGGACGCAATCTCGTCGAAACTCGGTGCTTCGCGCACCATCTCGTTGGTGATACCGGTGAGCTGCTGAATGAACGGGGGGATGGTCTGCCCGGGATTGACGAGCGTGCTCCAGCGCGAAATTCCGTGGGGCCCCGCTTCGACGATGCCGATCTCGGTAATCCGGTGATCCGCGAGCGATCCGCCCGTCGTTTCCAAGTCGACGAATACGATCGGGATATCGACAGCCGATTCGGCCAAAAGAGAAGATGACATGAACAAAAACGCTCGGGGGGCAACAATAACCGAAGTATGCACCACCCGAGCGCCGGCTACCGAACGCGGCCGGGCGCCCTGGCCCGGACCCGTAGCGTCAGATCGGACGAATATTCGCCGCCTGCTTGCCCTTCGGTCCGGTTTTCACCTCGAATGTCACGCGTTGATTTTCTTTGAGTGATTTAAAACCATCGGCCTGGATTTCGGAGAAATGCGCAAACAAATCCTCACCGCCCTTATCAGCCGTGATAAAACCAAAACCTTTAGCATCGTTGAACCATTTGACGATACCAGTTTCCTGAGTACTCATAGTACTGATTCCCTCGAGATTTTTAATAGACGGGCAGCGCCCTCCACCGAAACCCCCTTGTGGACGACACGCCACAGTCTCTCCGTCTGCGACTCGTCGCCAGGTCAATCCGGCGCTGCTTTTATAAAGGGAAGCGAGAGCCCTCGTCAAGATTTTTTTCATTAACCGACCGGATGCGCGATGCCTTAAGCATCACGCGCAAATAAAGGCGTTAATCTCCGTCAACATTACCGAGCGCATCCCAATAACAGGGCCGAACCAGGAAAAATATACCGCACTTGCAACAAAACATTTCCAATGTAAGTATTTATCCGAGTTGTCCGCGCTCCACCAGCGCCGGATGATTGAATCAGATTATTAGCTGTGGAGACCACCATGCAATTGCCAATCCTCAAACGCCTGTTCTCCCGGCTCATGAATGTGGGCTTCGCGCGCCAACCTCTCGCGTCCGGGGTCGCTCCGGCGTGCGACTTCGATCCCTTCTGGCACGGAGATCACTGGCAGAACTTGCTCGCCTCGCCTATGGATGCACGTCACTATGTCGTCGAGGACTGGGCGCCTGGGTTCGATGAGTCGTCAGCTGGCGCATGGGAGAAAGACGGCGAAAGGGCGCGGCGGCGCCGCCGCCATTGAACGAAAAAAAAGCGCGGCCAGCGGCCGCGCCGATAAAGCTCGGAGACCTTTTTCTCTACGAAAAAGATCCGTCAGTGTAAGGCCGCGCGGACGCGACAATCGACAACATAATCCGCAACCACCTCTTCCTCGTTACGCAATAATCGGTTGAAATGCGCGTCTGTTTCCATGAGCAGACGCTGACCGATTTGTATCGCAAACGCAACAAGCGAACGCTCTGCATATCTCCACCGAAGCCGCACTCCGTCGTGAAAGCCTTGCTGGGCAAGCGATTGCGCGCGACCTAGTGGCCGTTGCGCATTGCAAAATACTTTATTGCGCGAACTGAAATGGCAGTCTGCGGGGGGTGGTCATTTACACTCAGCCGGGTTGGAAGACGGAGCGCCCAATGGTGGTGGGCGCGTTTGAACGCAATGCCTCTCGCTGTCGGTGGCACGACTGTCTTCCGAAAGCTGTAAAAAATTTCCCGTTCTGGAGTGATAAAGATGAAGAAGACTCTTCTGGTCGGCGCCCTCACCGGCGTATTTGCAACGATGGCGCATGCGCAAAGCAGCGTCACGCTGTACGGCCTGATCGACGCAGGCATCACCTACACGAACAACCAGCGCGGCCATAGCAACTGGCAAGAGACGAGCGGCAGCGTGAACGGCAGCCGCTGGGGGCTGCGAGGCGCCGAAGACCTCGGCGGCGGGCTGAAGGCCATCTTCACGTTGGAAAACGGCTTCAACATCAACAACGGTACGCTGGGGCAACAAAGCCGCATGTTCGGCCGTCAAGCGTATGTCGGCTTGTCGAGCGCCGATTATGGTACGGTGACCCTCGGTCGTCAGTATGACGACGTGGTGCAGTACCTCGGGCCGCTGTCGCTGACGGGTACGCAATACGGCGGTACCGGATTTGCCCACCCGTTCGATAACGACAACCTCGACAATTCGTTCCGGGTGAACAACTCGGTGCACTACCAGAGCGCCAACTACGGTGGCTTCAAGCTCGGCGCGATGTATGGTTTCTCGAACGCCGCGGGCGGCTTCGCGAACAACCGTGAGTACAGCGTCGGTGCATCGTACAACTTCGGCGGCTTCAACTTCGCCGCTGCTTACCTGCAGTTGAACAACGGCCTGAACTCGGCTACCGCCGCTGGCCTCGCCAATACTGGCGGCGCGGTGACGGATTCGCCGTTTGCCGGAACGCGTCAACGCGTCTGGGGCGCTGGCGCGAATTACACGTTCGGCCCGGCAACGGCTGGCGTCGTGTTCACGCAGTCGCGTGTCAACAACGCGACGAGCATCGCCAACGCCAACCCGGTAAGCTCCGGCGCGCTGGCGTTCGCTGCGCCGACGGGTCTGCGCTTCAACAACTATGAAATCAATGGTCGTTATGCGTTGACGCCGGCGCTGAGCCTGGCCGGCCAGTACACGTTCACCGATGGCAAGGTCGGCAGCGCCGATCCGAAATGGCATACGTTCGGCCTGCAAGCCGACTATATGCTGTCGAAGCGTACCGATGTCTATCTGCAGGGTGAGTACCAGCACGTCAAGGCCGACGGCACGGGCCTGACGGCGTTCATCAACGGCCTGGCTCCGTCGTCCACGCAGAACCAGGTTGCAGTGACCGCTGGCCTGCGTCACCGCTTCTAATACGTATCGAAAAACGGTTGTATGCCTCGAAGGCGCCGCTTGCGGCGCCTTTTTTTTGTCCGCCGGCTATCGGGCGGCTGACATGAAGCGGCGCTCAAGCCCCCATCGGGCGCTCAAACGCTCGCTGGCGGATAACGCACATCGAGAACGTCGATCTGCTCGGGCCCCGCCGGCGTGTGCAGCGTGACGACGTCGCCGATACGTGCCTTGAGCAAAGCGCGCGCGATTGGCGAAATCCAGCTGACATGTCCGCGGTCGAGATCGACCTCGTCGATGCCCACGATGGTGACCGTATGCGTCTCGCCATCGGCACCCGCATAGTCGACGGTCGCGCCGAAAAAGACCTGGTCGACGTTCTCCTGCCGGCTGCTGTCGACGACCTCGGCCAAATCGAGCCGTTTCGTCAAAAAACGGATGCGCCGATCGATCTCGCGCAAGCGGCGCTTGCCATAGATGTAGTCGCCATTCTCCGAACGATCGCCATTGGAGGCGGCCCACGACACGAGCTTCACGACCTCGGGCCGCTCTTCGTCGATCAGATGCAGCAACTCGTCACGCAAGCGTTTGTGCCCTGCTGGCGTGATGTAGTTCTTGGTTCCTGGCGGGATCTCGGGCTGCGCGATATCGAGATCGTCATCGGCATCCTCGCCCGATTCTTTGACAAAAGCTTTGTTCATGATGAAACCACTACGTCGATACGGTGAGTCTTCAAGACTACACGATAACCCCGAGCGCAACGCCTCGCAGCTCTTCCATTTTTCCAGGGTCGTGCTATACTTTCGCTTCTGCGTGCGGCTGTAGCTCAGTTGGATAGAGTACTTGGCTACGAACCAAGGGGTCGTGGGTTCGAATCCTGCCAGCCGCGCCATCTTTTCAAGAGCCTTCTTCGCGGAAGGCTCTTTTGTTTCACCACTGTCTGGTGGTAGTGTGCTTTACATGCGGCTGTAGCTCAGTTGGATAGAGTACTTGGCTACGAACCAAGGGGTCGTGGGTTCGAATCCTGCCAGCCGCGCCAATTGCAAAGGGCCTTCCGAACGGAAGGCCCTTTGTTTTTGTCGGCCAATCGGCGCTCGGTCGTCAGTAGTCGGCCCGCTCCCGCTCGATACGCATACCGCCGTCGTGCCGGTGGTGTCCCTCCTCGCTCGGCCGCTCGCGCGCAATTCGCATAACGTCGGGGTTCGTCCGCACGCGTCGCATGACGTTCGCAAGGTGAACCCGATCGCTGACCTGGATGACGAAGCGCAGCACCGTCGACTCCTGGGACAGATCCTCGTCCATCGCAATATGCACGATGTTCGCGTCGGCCGACGTGATGTCCGCCGCCACGCGCGCAAACACGCCCTTGGTGTTCTTGACGAGAACCTTGACGGCAACGTCGAACAGGCGGCCGGGCTGGGGTGCCCAGGCCACATCGATCCAGCGCGCGGGATCGCGCCGATGGATGCGCTGAGCGACCCGGCAATCGGTCGTATGAATGGCCATGCCGAGACCGATGCCGATGTAGCCCATGATGTCGTCGCCCGGTATCGGCCGGCAGCAGGCCGAAAGCTGCACGGACATTCCCTCGGTACCGGTGATGACGACCGGCGGCGCATGGGGCGCCGTGGGGTGCTCGGTGCGCGGGTGGTCGTCGTCGGCGTCGCGCCCGCTGATGAGCACCTCGATGCGCTTGGCCATGACCGCGGCAACACGCCGGCCCAAGCCGATATCGGCGAAGATTTCCTGACGGTTCTTGTTGCCCGTCCATTGAACGAGCTTTTCCCAGATTTCGGGCTCGACGTCGGCCAACGACAGACCGTAGCCTTTGAGGCCCTGATCGACGAGCCGCTCGCCCAGTTGCACCGACTCGTTCAGTCGCATCGTCTTCAGATAGTGACGAATCGCCGAACGTGCCTTGCCGGTGCGCACGAACCCGAGCCAGGCCGGGTTCGGCTTCGAGTACGGCGCGGTGATCACTTCGACGATATCGCCGCTCTTGAGCTCGGTACGCAGCGGCAGCAGCTCGTTGTTGATCTTGACGGCCACGCACTGATTGCCGAGGTCGCTGTGGATCGAATAGGCGAAGTCGAGCGCCGTGGCGCCGCGCGGCAACGCCATGATTTTCGATTTCGGCGTGAATACGTAGACGGCGTCCGGGAACAAATCGATCTTGACGTGCTCGAGAAACTCGCTTGAATCGCCTGCCTCGCTCTGGATATCCAATAGCGACTTCAACCATTGATGCGCGCGCTTTTGCACATCGTTCAGATCGGCGCCGCCGTTCTTGTACAGCCAATGTGCCGCGACGCCCGCCTCCGCGATCTCGTGCATCTTGCGCGTGCGCACCTGGAATTCGATCGGCGCGCCGAACGGTCCGACGAGCGTCGTATGCAACGACTGATACCCGTTGACCTTCGGAATCGCGATGTAATCCTTGAACTTGCCCGGCACGGGCTTATAGAGCGCATGCAGCGCCCCGATGCAGGTATAGCATTCGAGCGCACTGCCGACGACGACGCGAAAACCATAGACGTCCAGCACCTGCGAAAACGAGAGCTGCTTGTCGCGCATCTTCTTGTAGATGCTGAAGATCGTCTTCTCGCGCCCCGTCACTTCGGCATCGATATGTGCGTCGCCAATGGCGCGCTGCACCGACTCCAGAATCTTGCCTACGACTTCGCGCCGGTTGCCCCGCGCCGCCTTGACCGCTTTCTCGAGGGTCGCGTAGCGATTCGGATTGAAGTTCGCAAAGCTCAGATCCTGCAGCTCGCGATAAGTATTGTTCAGGCCGAGCCGATGCGCGATCGGTGCATAGATGTCGAGCGTTTCGCGTGCCACACGGCGGCGCTTCTCGGGGGGAACGGCGCCGAGCGTACGCATGTTGTGCAGGCGGTCGGCGAGCTTGACCAGAATCACCCGTACGTCGCGCGCCATCGCAAGCAGCATCTTGCGGAAGTTTTCCGCCTGCGCTTCTTCGCGATTGCGGAACTCCATCTTGTCGAGTTTCGACAACCCGTCGACGAGCTCCGCCACCTTCGCGCCGAACCGCTCGGCGAGTTCGGCCTTCGTTACGCCCTGGTCTTCCATGACGTCGTGCAACAGCGCGGCCATGATCGATTGCGCGTCGAGCTTCCAGCCGGCACACGTTTCCGCGACGGCCACGGGATGCGTGATATACGGCTCGCCGCTTTGGCGATACTGGCCCAGATGCGCTTCGTCGCTGAAATGGAACGCGGCCTTGACCTCCTTGATCTCCTCCGGGCTCAAGTAGCCGGCGAGCATCGAAGTGAGCTTGGCGATGGATACGACGTCGTGCTTGCGGGGCTGCTCGGGCGTGGCTGTCGGCCCGAACAGATGGCGGAACGATTGTTCCAGAACCGCGTCGATATATTTGCGCGCGGCACCCGGCGCTTCGGTCTCGTGTTCCGGGTTGACGGCCTCGGCAGCAGTGGAGGCGGACGATGGGATGTTGCTCATATTCGCCTCCGTATCGGTGGTTGCCGGGTCAGTTGAGCGCGTTTGGCCCGATAGACTGCGCGAAAGCGCGGCGACGGGTACTGCCGCCGCGCTTCACGAACTCGATGCTCAGACAGGCACCTTCTTCAACATCTCGAGACCGACCTGGCCTGCTGCGATCTCGCGCAGCGCGACAACCGTAGGTTTGTCGCGGCTCTCGATCTTGGGCGTGTGACCCTGGGCCAACTGGCGGGCGCGATAAGTCGCGGCGAGCGCCAGCTCGAATCGATTCGGGATTTGCTTCAGGCAGTCTTCGACGGTAATGCGGGCCATGTTCGGGAATTCCTTCTTGATATGCTGCTTATTCTACCTTATGTATCCAGCCGTCCACCGTCACTCGGCGGCCGGTAGATGGATGCCGAGCTCGATGAAGAGCTCGCTGTTGCGGGCGTACTGCGAATCGAAACGAAGCCGCGTCGCGGCAACGATACATCGCAACTCGGCCAGCGCCCGATCGAAATGCTCGTTGATGAGCACGTATTGAGCCTCCGATGCGTGCGCCATCTCGCTGCCGGCCGCGAGCAGCCTGCGCGTGATGACGTTCGGCTCGTCCTGGCCTCGCTTCTTGAGACGGACCTCGAGCGCCTCGAGCGACGGGGGCAGGATGAATATCTCGACCGCGTTGCGGAACTGCTTTTTCACCTGCTGCGCGCCCTGCCAATCGATTTCGAGCAGCACGTCATGGCCGCTTTTCATCTGTTCCTCGATCCACACGCGCGAAGTTGCATAGTAATTGCCGTGCACTTCGGCGCTTTCGAGAAACTCGCCGGCCGCGTGACGCGCCAGAAAGTCGTCGACCGTCGTGAAGTGGTAGTGCTGCCCGTCCTGTTCGCCAGGACGAGGCTTTCTCGTCGTGTATGAAATCGATAGACGAATGGCTGCGTCGTCGGCCAGCAGCGCGTTCACGAGCGTCGATTTGCCGGCCCCCGATGGGGCGACGACCATGAAAAGGTTGCCGGGATACACTCCGGCGTAGGGATTGCGCGGAGCGCCGCTTTTGCGCGCGCCGCCTGCGGACGTAGCGTCGATCATCGGTGGTTCACTCCAGGTTCTGGACTTGTTCGCGCATCTGCTCGATCAGCAGCTTGAGGGTCATGGACGAGTCGGCAAGCTCCTTCGCCGCCGCCTTCGAGCCCAACGTATTGGCCTCGCGGTTCAGTTCCTGCATCATGAAATCGAGCCGCTTGCCGACTTTGCCGCCCTTCTCGATCACATGACGCGTCTCGTTCAAATGCGCGGTCAGTCGCGACAACTCTTCGGCGATATCGATCCGGATACCGTACATGGTCACTTCCTGACGGATGCGCTCGGCAATCTCTTCACGTGAGACGATCGTTGCGACCCCGTCGGGCGCTGCGAGCCCCAACGCCTCTTGCAAGCGCTCGACGATCTTTTGCTGATGCTTGGCGATGAGCTCCGGCACGAGCGGCGAGATGCGCTGCAAGATCGCCTCCATCTCGGTCACGTTGCCGAGCAACATCGCACCGAGCTGCGCACCCTCGCGGCCGCGGACATCGATGAGTTCGCCGATCGCTTGCTTGCCGCAAGCGAGCACGGCGTCGCGCAGCGCCTCCGCCGACGCGCCGGTTTCCGCGAGCACACCGGGCCAGCGCAGGATCTCGCCCGTGCGCATGCGCTCGACGCCGGGAAACGCATCGGTGACGGCTTGCTCGAGCTTGGCGAGTTGCTGCAGCACCTCGGCGTTCAGCGCACCGACGCTCGGCGTCTGCTCGCTGCGCTGCACGTTGATGCGGATGTCGACCTTGCCGCGGGAGAGCTTGCTCATGAGCATTTCGCGCAGCGTCGGCTCGCACGCGCGCACCTCTTCGGGCATACGGAAATTGAGGTCCAGAAAACGCGAATTCACGGTGCGCAGTTCGACCGATACGCTCATGCCCGCCGATATGCCCGGCACCGCAATTTCGCGCGTAGCGCTCGCGTAGCCTGTCATGCTGTAGATCATCGTCCGTCTCGCGTTTGGGGCCGTTGCCGGCCGGTTGTTCGAGGCGCCCGCCGCGCCAATGAGGCGTCGCGCAGGCGAAAGGGGCATTATCCCATTTTTGCGCCCGGCGCCTGCCTCGCGCGCCGCTCGCAGGGCATGGCGAGGAAGCTCGGGCCGGCACGCGCGATGCGGCGTCGGCGTAACGGTAAAATCACGGTTTCCCTCCTCATACCTTTGCCCACCATGACCGATCTCGTTGAACGCCCGAGCGGGCGCCGTGCCGATGCACTGCGCGACGTGCACATCACGCGCCATTACACGAAGCATGCGGAAGGGTCCGTGCTCGTCGAATTCGGCGATACCAAGGTCATCTGTACGGCAAGCGTGCTCGAGCGCGTGCCAGAGTTTTTGCGCGATCGCGGCCAAGGCTGGCTCACCGCCGAATACGGCATGCTGCCCCGCGCCACGCACACCCGCAGCGATCGCGAAGCCGCGCGCGGCAAGCAGACGGGGCGCACGCAGGAGATTCAGCGCCTCATCGGCCGTGCGCTGCGATCGGTGTTCGACCTCGAGCGGCTCGGCCCCCGCACGCTGCACGTCGATTGCGACGTCATCCAGGCCGACGGCGGCACGCGTACGGCCAGCATCACCGGTGCGTTCGTCGCCGCGCACGACGCGGTATCGAAGCTTCTCGCGGCAGGACGCATCGAAAGCTCGCCGATTCTCGACTATGTCGCCGCTATTTCGGTCGGCATCTACGAGGGGCTGCCGCTGCTGGATCTCGATTATCAGGAAGATTCGCGCTGCGATACGGATATGAATGTCGTCATGACCGGCGACGGCGGATTCGTCGAGGTCCAGGGTACGGCCGAGGGAACCCCTTTTTCGCGCGACGAAATGAATGCGCTGCTCGATCTGGCCCAATCGGGCATCGAACAGTTGATCGCGAAGCAAAAGGCGGCGTTGGAGGTTACAGGTGACTGATCGCGCAAGCGAATCCTCGCACACCCAGGGCAGTGTCGCGCGCTCGCTCGGGCGCGTCGTGGTTGCGTCGAACAACGCCGGCAAGCTGCGCGAATTCGCCGCGATGCTGGGCGATGCGGGCATTGCGCTCGTCGCGCAAGGCGAGCTCGGCGTGCCGGAGGCCGAGGAGCCGCATCCGACCTTTATCGAGAATGCCCTCGCGAAGGCGCGCCATGCCGCGGCATTGACGGGCATGCCCGCGCTCGCCGACGACTCGGGCTTGTGTGTTCATGCGCTGGGCGGCGCACCCGGCGTGCACTCGGCGCGGTTCGCACTCGATGCGGGCGGCGAAAAAAGCGACGCAGCCAATAACGCGCGGCTCATCGCCGAGCTGCAGGGCGTGCAGGACCGGCGGGCCTACTACTACTGCGTGCTCGTACTGATGCGACATGCGGACGATCCGGAGCCGCTCGTGGCCGAGGGCCGCTGGCATGGGGAGATCATCGACACGCCGCGCGGCAGCAACGGCTTCGGTTACGACCCGCACTTCTTCGTGCCGGCGCTTGCGGCCAGCGCGGCGCAGCTCGACCCCATCGTCAAGAACGCACATAGCCATCGCGCGCTGGCGCTGCGTGCGCTCGTCGCCCGGCTCGCTGGGGAGACGCAATGACCCCCCCCGAGTACGATCGGCATCGCGTCGTTCAAGCGTTCGTCGCGCCTGGGAAGATTGCGCTGAACTCGCTGCCGCCGCTGGCGCTCTATGTCCACTTCCCCTGGTGTGTGCGCAAGTGCCCGTATTGCGATTTCAATTCGCATGAATGGAAAGGCGAGCGTTTTCCCGAAAACGATTATCTCGGCGCGCTACGTGCCGATCTCGAGCAAGCGCTGCCCCTCGTCTGGGGACGGCAGGTGCATACCGTGTTCATCGGCGGCGGGACACCGAGCCTGCTGTCGGCAGGCGGGCTGGACCGGCTGTTATCGGATGTGCGCGCGCTGCTGCCGCTCGATGCGGACGCCGAGATCACGATGGAGGCCAATCCCGGCACGTTCGAAGCCGAGAAGTTCGCGCAATTTCGCGCAAGCGGCATCAACCGCCTGTCCGTCGGCATTCAGAGCTTCAACGAGCGGCACTTGAAGGCGCTGGGCCGGATTCACGACAGCAGCGACGCGCATCGGGCGGTCGAAATCGCCGCGCGGCATTTCGAGAACTTCAACCTCGATCTGATGTTCGCGCTTCCGCAACAGACGCTCGACGAATGCCGTGCCGACGTGGAGCGCGCGCTTTCGTTCGACCCGCCCCATCTCTCGCTCTATCATCTGACGCTCGAGCCGAACACGCTCTTCGCGAAGTACCCGCCGGCGCTACCCGATGACGATGCATCGGCCGACATGCAGGACTGGATCCATGAACGCACGGCGGCGGCCGGATACGAACGCTATGAGGTGTCGGCCTATGCCAAGCCGCATCGACAGTGCAAGCACAACCTCAACTACTGGCGTTTCGGCGACTATCTGGGCATCGGGGCCGGTGCGCATTCCAAGCTGTCGTTCGCCCATCGGATCGTTCGTCAGGCACGTTACAAACACCCGACCACCTTCATCGAAAAGGCACGCGCGGGCTCGCCCGTCGAAGACGAGCGCGAGGTAGGGCCACACGATCTGCCGTTCGAATTCATGTTGAACGCGTTGAGGCTGACTGAAGGTTTTCCCGTGCATCGGTTCATCGAGCGAACGGGGCTCGCGATCACGGCAATCGAGCCCGCGCTACGCGAAGCCGAGCAGCGCGGCTTGATCGCGCGCGACCATGAACGGATAGCGCCCACGCCGCTCGGGCAGCGGTTTCTCAACGATCTGCAGGCGTTGTTCTTGAACGAGCGCGACGCCTGACGATTGTCGCGGGAGGGCGGCATCCTAATTGCTCGCATCGATTCCCGGATGCTACGCAAACCGGTCATGAACGCCCAGAAACGCCGCCCACCGCCCACGGCTGCCGATGCCGAGCCCGAACCTCGGCCCGAGGTCGAGCCGGACCAGCAACCGCGCACGCTGGATGCGTGCCGCCGCTGCGCGCTTTGGGAGCGCGCCACGCAGGGCGTGCCGGGCGCCGGGGCGCGGCATGCGCCGATCATGATGGTCGGAGAACAACCGGGCGACAGCGAGGATCGAGCCGGCAAACCTTTCGTCGGACCTGCCGGGCAGTTGCTCGATGACGCGATGCACGAAGCTGGCGTCGTCCGCAAGGACGTTTTCATCACGAATGCGGTGAAGCATTTCAAATGGGAGCCGCGCGGTAAGCGGCGGCTGCATAAAACGCCTGCGCAACGCGAAATCGAGGCGTGCCGCTATTGGCTGGACCAGGAATTGGAGGAAGTCGCGCCGAAGGTCGTGATCGCGCTCGGCAGCACGGCGCTCAAGGCGCTGCTGCAGGACCCACATGCCCGGTTGCAGGAGCACTTCGACAAAGTGATCGAACACGGTGGGCGCGCCATTCTGGCGACATGGCATCCGTCGTATGCGTTGCGCGCACCGGATCGCGAGACGCGTCAACGTGCGTTGGCGCATATCGTCGAGACGCTGAGCAGAGCCGGGGCGCTGGCGCACGGTAAGCGCTCGGGCACGGAGTGAGGGGATCTTGCGACGCGGGGGGACGCGGGTTACGCGGGATGCAGGGTCCGGGGCGCCGCCAGCATTGCAGCAGGCCCACTATTTCGCGGTACAATCGCTCCCCTCGGAGGGCTGGCAGAGCGGTTGAATGCACCGGTCTTGAAAACCGGCAAGGCTTTACGGCCTTCGTGGGTTCGAATCCCACGCCCTCCGCCAGAACGCCCCGCCTACTTCACCGCCACCCACCGCCCCTTGGCATCGAGGCTGGCATACGGTTCGAACTTGCCATCGCGCACCGTCACCGCCATGAACGGCGCCTTCGCTCGATCGCCTTTCTGATCGAACTCGATTTCGCCCGTCGCACCGTTGTAGCGCTTCAGTCTATGCAACGCCGCCGCGATATCCTCCGGTTTGGTCGAGTTCGCGTTCTTGATGGCCTGCGCCGTAACCCCGATCGCGTCGTACTCATAAACCGAGTACGGACCGGGCGCGCGCTGGTAGGCATCTTCGTACGCCTTCACGAAACGCCGCGCGCGGGACTGCGGGAAAAACTGCGGTAAGGGCGAAGTCGTCACGATCATCCCTTCCACCGCCGCCCCGCCCTTTTTGATCAATGACGCGTCCGCGGTGCCGTTGCCCATGAAGTATTTGATCGATGGCGTCAGCTCGCGCCGGTTTTTCGCCAGCACGGCCGCGTCGGTGTAATACCCCGTGAAGTACAGGACATCCGCCTTGGAATCGGTCGCCTCCTTGATCACGCTTCGATAGTCCGGCTGTCCTGGTGTGATCGCACGGTCGTAGACCACCTCGACACCCGCTTGCTCGAGCGCCGCGACCGTACTTTGCGCGAGCCCCTGCGAGTACGTCGATCCGTCGTTGAGGACCGCTGCGCGCGTCGCATGCAGTACGTCCCTCATGAACTTGGCGGCGAAGCCTCCCTGCGCGTCGGTTCGCCCGATCGTGCGAAAGACGTCGTTCCAACCGTGATCGGTGAGTTGCGGAAAAGTAGACGCATCGAGCACGTACGGGATATGCCGATCGTGCAATACGTGTAGCTCGGGCAGCGCGGCGCTCGAGCAATAACCGCCTGCGACGGCGATGACACCGGCCGCAACGAGCTGGGTCGCCGCCCTCGCCGCTCCGTCGGGATTGCAGGCATCGTCCTGCGGCACGAGTTCCAGCTTCCTGCCAAGTGCGCCGCCGGCGGCATTGATCTGCTCGATGGCGAGCCTGCCGCCATCGACGATGTCGGCACCCGCCCGCTCGTAGCTCCCGGACAGCGGCGCGGGGACACCGATCTTGATCGTTTCTTGCGCTTGCGCATCACGGGGCGCGAACGTGAACGGCAGCAAGGTCCAGACGGCGAGCATGACCGCCGCCATACGGCGCACAGCAACTGATGCAGACCGCGACGCGCCACCCTCGCGGAAAACACCCGCATGGCTCCCATCCATCATCTTGCGACTCCTCCGTTACAGCCGGCGACCCACGTCGCTGCTTAACGGAGATATCGGCCGCGCCAGGCAAAAGGTTCAACCGTTTGTCGGCATGGAATCGTTTTCTCGGGAAAACGCTGACATCGGCCCGGGGTCGATTCTGCTCGAACTCGGGCGAACCTTCGTGCCCCGCGAGATGCCGACCGCCGACCGATGCGGGGCCCGACCGCCCATGGGCAAACTGCGGCTATGCAAAACAAGGCGTGGAGGCCAACCGATCGACCTCGATCAATCCGAGCTTGACCGCCATCATCATTGCGGCGCTTCGCGAATGCACATCCATTTTCCTTTTGATGTTATGGATGTGATAGTTGATCGTTGCCTGAGATCGATCCAGTATCTTCGAAATTTCCCACGTCGATTTTCCGAGCGCGAGCCATTTGAGGCACTCCGTTTCGCAGGGCGTCAGCTTCGGGACGGATGAACTCGTTTCTTCACGCGCAAAGCGCAGGCCCGTCTCGTAAGCGATATCCCGAATCAATCCCAATTTGGGCATATGCACCACCACGTCACGCCTCGCCTCCTCAGATTTCCGGCTCGTGGCGAAACACAACATACCCACTTCCTGTTTTGGCCCATGAATCGGAAACGTTACGCCCCACCGCATGCCGAATCCACTCGCCTGTTCGTACAGAATCTGCTCTTCCGGCTCGACAAAACGCTCGCTGCCCCAAACGAGCGGTGTGAGCTTCGACTGGCAATAGCGCACGATGGGGTCGATGCGCACGTAATGCTTCTGTTCGTATATCTTTCGCCACACCGTCGAATGGTTGCCGCGATAAAACGCACTTTCGAACGGCATGGTATTTCTTATCGACAAAGCGAATATCGTGTATTCGAAATCATGCCGCCGGCCAATTTCAGATAGTTCATCGAACCAGGTGTCCGAATCCGCGGCATCAAGGAGAGCCGCACCCATTTCATATCGAAACATTTTTCCCTCGGCCTCGTTCAAGTTCTAGATTCACAGAGATGAATCTCGCAACCCCGCCTGCCAGAAGATACTGGATGAAAACTTGAAATTCAAACGAACTTGAGCCCGTTGATCTTAGTATTTGAGAAAATCAGCGACCACCGCAAATTGTTCGTCATAACCCCACACCCAATCCACATAGTGGGTTTTCGGTCAAAATCGACTGGAAAAACCGCCGCAGGCGATCTATGCGAATCGATTCGAAACCTCTCAACCTCAGGGAGACGGCTGGCAGATCGCGCCGCTTGTTCCTAAGCTCCGATTCAGCCATGGCAGCGCCGTGCCTTAGACGAAGGAGCCGTCCCCATGCACTCATTCAGGCAGTCGCTCGGAACCCTGCTGGCAGTGGCGTTGATCGTCGCATGCCCGGCACCCGTCGCGGCCAACGAGGGGAATGCCTCGTCGCCACTCGATTTCACGCTCGCGCTCGGCACGCCACAGCGCAACGCCGCGCAACGCACGCTCGCCGCGTTGGCTGAACATGCCATGGGCAACGACGATAGTCGCTCGCTCGGCCGCATTTTCTCCATCGATTCGCCTGGCGCCATGCGCGATGCCGCAATCGGCTACGGCTTCGAGATTTATCTGATCGATGCGGCTTCGCTGCTCGCGGGCAACAGCATCGACAAAAGCCTGCGCCGTACCGGCGTCTGGCGATTCGTCGTGCTGCTTGGCGACCGGCCAGTCGGCCTCGCGACGGTCGCGCGTGTGCGCGGACAATGGAAAACGGTGCAAATGGGCGGCGCGGGCCTCGCCGCAGATATCTCACGCGCCGTGAGCGACTATCTCCGCGACCCTTCAGCTCCACGACTGCGCTTCGTACGCAGTGAGCAAGGGCTCGCAGATTTCATCGAAGTCATTGCGCACGGCGAACCGGCATACCTGCCGTTGCTGAGCGCGCAAGAACTCGCGTTGTCGTCGAGACCCGATTCCGTCGCCGGCGAGAGCCCTCTCGCCGCCACGAAGCGTGAGGCACTGAGCGAGCATCGGATCATCGATGCGCTGCGTGCGAGTATCCAGCGCGGGATGAGCGATCCACGCTTCAGCCATTGAGGAATTCCATCATGAAGACTGCTTCGGCGGCGTATCTCATCGCGAGCGCCGCGGCCTGCATGGCGCCGCAGATGGCAGCGCAGGCGGCAAGGGTTCAACTCGATGTTCCCCTCGTGCAACAAATACATAGCGAGTGGTGTTGGAGCGCGGACGCGGATGCCGTGCTGGCTTACCGCGGCGTCACCACATCGCAATGCCGAATCGCCAACTGGGTCGACTCGGTCGGCTATACATGCGGAGCCTATCCGTTTTATTGGAACGATCGAGCGAATTCCGGAAACTACCTGGCCGGGACGACCGGCATCGAAGGCATCCTTTGGTGGCTGGGGCGGCGCGCATCGCGCTATTACAGCAGCCCGCTCTCCTATGGCACGGCGCGTTCGGCCGTTCAGCGCGGCAACCCGGTGATCGCGCTCTGGTCCTGGCCCGGCGGAGGCGGCCATTTCATCGTCATCGACGGATTCGATGATGCTTCGCAAACGCTTTACTTCATGAACCCCTGGCCGGGGGAGGGCGCCGGTTATGGCGACTACAACTGGGTGAGATATGGGCAGGGCGACATGGGGCTTCACACTTGGGTGGAGTCGCTGATCGCATACTAGATTCGATCACGTCGAAACGAAGGTCCGCGAGTTCGCGCTCGTTCGCATGCGCACACAAAATCGGGCGAACCAGGATGCGCAATAGCGAGCGGTGGCCTACTCTTTTCTTATCCCGTTGCCCCCGCTCAGCCGAGCATCTATCGATAGCCACACCTCGCCATGATTGCCACTTTTCGCCGCCTTCCCGCGCCGCGCGTCCGTGGGTATTGGCGCATTCCAGCCTTAGGCGCGCTGGCTCTCGCTAGCGCCTGCACATTCACGCCGCCTCAGCGGCCGTCCGCGCTGACGGCCCCACCGCCGGCCGCTGTCAATAGTGCGACGCTCGATCAATACCGCAAGCTAGTCGCCGAGCGTATCGTCGAGCGCAATCCTTCCTATGTGCAAAAACGCCCGCCGCAAGCGATGCTGCGCTCGCTCGTCGTCGTTGCAATGAAGGTCGATCGCGATGGCAAGCTGGTCTCGTCGTCGGTCTACCGCACCAACGGCGACGACGAGGCGGAAACCACGGCGCTGGCGTCGCTGCGCCGCGCCGCGCCGCTGCCACCGCCGCCGCCCAAGCTGCTCAACGCGCTCGGCCAACTTGAAATGTTCGAGGATTGGCTATTCAACGACGACGGCAAGTTCCAACTGCGCACACTTGCCGCGCCACAGGCACAGGCGTTCGACTGACACCCTCGCGCCAGGCATCCTGTGCGGCGCCCCCGCCCGGATGCCGTGCGAACCGAGCGTGCATCCGCCGACGCCAAGGTCGGCGGACTCGCTATAATCCAGACCGCATTGCATCGCGCCGCTGGCCGCGTCGCACCGCTTGGCGGCCAATGCGTCGAGCAACGCAGCGATTCCGATCGATCCACAACAACGGACCCCGCGTGCGTTCCGCGCGGTTTCGCGCGCGGGCCTCGCATCGCACGTCACGACCACGGAGACTCCTATGCCGGCTTCGCCGTCATCCCCCGCGATGGCTACGTCAACCGACGCAGACAACGCCACGAGCCGCTCGCGCATCGTATTCGCGAGTTTCATCGGCACTGCGATCGAGTTCTACGATTTCTACGTCTACGCCACCGCGGCCGCGCTCGTGATCGGCCCGGTATTCTTTCCCCACAGCTCGCCCACGGCTCAGGCGCTCTCGGCGTTCGTCACGTTCGGCCTCGCCTTCATCGCGCGGCCGGTCGGTTCGCTGTTGTTCGGGCATTTCGGAGACCGCATCGGCCGCAAGTCGACACTCGTTGCATCGCTGCTCGTCATGGGCGTATCGACGACATTGATCGGTTTCGTGCCCGGCTACGATTCGATCGGCGGCCTCGCACCGGTGCTGCTCTGCATCCTGCGTCTCGGGCAAGGAATCGGTCTCGGCGGCGAATGGGGCGGCGCCGCGTTGCTCGCCACGGAGTACGCGCCGGCAGGTCGTCGCGGCTGGTTCGGCATGTTCCCGCAACTCGGACCGTCCGTCGGCTTTCTGGCATCGAACGGACTTTTCTTCGGATTGGCGCTCACACTGTCGGATGACCAGTTCCGCAGCTGGGGCTGGCGCGTGCCGTTCCTGCTGAGCGCCGTGCTCGTCGCGCTCGGGCTTTACGTCCGGTTGAAAATCGCCGAGACCCCGGCCTTTCGCGCGGCAATCGAGCGGCGCGAGCGCGTACGCGTACCGCTCGTCACGCTGTTCGCACGCCACGGCGGGCCGACGCTGCTCGGCGCGTTGGCGATGGTCGTCTGCTATACGCTCTTTTATATCTCGACCGTCTTCACGCTCTCGTACGGCGTCGCGACGCTGCATTTTTCACGGCAAAGCTTCCTCGGGCTGCTGTGCCTAGCGGTCGTTTTCATGGCGCTCGCGACACCGCTCGCGGCATGGGCCAGCGACAGATTCGGCCGCCGGCCGGTCCTGATAGCCGGTATTGCGGCCGCCATCGCCTCTGGCTTTACGATGGCACCGCTCGTCGGCAGCGGATCGCCGCCGCTCGTCGCGCTCTTTCTGATCATCGAGCTGTTTCTGATGGGCATCACGTTTGCGCCGATGGGTGCGCTGTTGCCCGAGCTCTTTCCTACGAGCGTGCGTTACACCGGCGCAGGCGTGTCGTACAACCTTGGCGGGATTCTCGGCGCATCGGTCGCACCGTATATCGCGCAGATGCTCGCAGCCCGCGGCGGCCTCGCGTGGGTCGGGGCTTATGTCTCGATCGCCGCCGCCGTCAGTCTCGTCGCGGTCCTCGCCATGCGCGAGACACGCGGTATTGCGCTGAACTGAGCGTTTCGTTTGCGCACGGGGTGGGCCCGCGCTTAGCCGCCCGGCCCCGCTCCTACTCGCGCTCGCGGGAACGTGCCGGAAGCCAGGCCATCGCTGCCGGCACGCTGACCGGACGCTTGCGAGCCTTCAGCGCGCTCGCCGCGCGTCCGAGCGAAACGAGCAAGACAACGGCTGATGCGTCACCGAGCAGACGGATCGGCCAGTCCGTCCAGATATCGCTCGTCTGCACACGTGCGAGCGCCAACGCCGCATCGATCGACATCGATACCACCGTGCCGCCCACGAAGCAGATGAGGCCTTGTTTGCCGATCGTCACCACGCCCGGCAAGCGATCGGCCAGCTTGCGCAACCATCCTAGCCGCACTGCTTGTGCGCAAAGCCAGGCAATCGAGAGGAAGCTGACGATGCGAACGCTCGCGAGATTCTGTTTCATGAAGCCCGGCGACGGATGCGCATCGATGCAAAGCTTGACGAAGGCAAAGGTCAGGGCCACGACAAAGGCGGCCCGCGTTATCCGCTTTCCGGTCGCCGACGCCAGCGTCTCGGCCGATACCGGGTGAATCCGTGCGAGGATGCCAAACATGAACATCAGTTGCCAGGCAAACGGATTGAAAGGCCAGCTCCCGTCGCCCGCCGCCGGCAGCAAAGCGCCGAGCCATGGCGCGACGAGCCAGAGGGCGAGACTGGACGTCAGCACGGCCACCGGCGCGCGGCGCGTAAGCGGCACGATGAGCGGCACGACCAGCGCGAACAGCACGTACATCGGCAATACAGCCGATAGATAAGGCTGACGGCGAAAGAGCGCAATGTCCGCCAGTGTCTGCCACGGATGGCGTGCGAAGACGGGCCAGCCTGTATCCGCCATCGCCGCTTGCGCGCAGGGCACGCGGGTCAACAATGCACCGCCGACGAGCATCAGCGCCGCCGTCAGCAGATAAGCACGATAGATTTCTCCGGCCCGCTTGAGAAAGCGTCGACGGGCACCGGTATCGCCGTTGCGGGAAGCCACCGCGCCATAGGCCGCCGCGGAAGCATAGCCGCCTAGGAATACGAATACTTCGGCGGCATCGCAATACGCGTAGCTATGCAGCATCGCGTGTTGCAGTATCCCCCTCGAGATGTGATCGATCGCAATGACGATCAACACCGCACCACGCAAAAAATCCACTTCGACCGAACGTCCCGCTGTCACACTCATCGGATCCCCTCGAACGAATCGGACGACGGCAACCGGCAATGCTATCGGCGCCCCGCCTCGATCCTCGTTTCCTGACGAACAAATGCGATGGACAATCTGTTCCCCCGTCCGTTCCTCGTCGAGGGGATGCCGTTCATGAAAAGCAGGGTTCGCGCCTGCGCGGGTTGTGCGCCGCGCAACGATGCGTGGATTCAACGATAGTAGTAACGGCCATGATAGGCGCCATGGTAGTAGCCGGGATAGTAACCTTCGGCCGGTACCACGACACATCCGGCCAATGTCGCGGCCAGCAGCGCCCCCGCGATCCATGTCAGTATCGAGCGTTTCATTTCGTCTTCTCCCCTCGAGCGCGTGCGTGCGACGCATATCGAAACATCGGAAACGTCGAATCGTTGCGGCAACTCGACGGATGAGTCGATTGGACAGCAGCGCGCGATGCCGCAGCGTTGCAATTTGTAAGCAGCCGATGCGGACGTATTACAGAACATCGGCATCGCGCGTCGAACACGGTGCGTACGCTGGCGACAGGGGGGCAACACCGTACGAACGGGCACAGATTTAACAGGCTTGTAATGCGCGCAGCGCCCAATCCTGCAAGAACATCGCTTCGATTCTTGCCAGGCGTGGCAGACGATGCCTCGCTATAGTCGCCACTTTGGCCGCCCACTATCCCATGCTCCGGACCAAGCTCGCCCGATCTCCCGATCTCGTCCGCTATTCGCGGCACCTATGGCGCCGCTATGGGGTTTTCTGGCTCGGCGCGATTGCGGTCGGATTGCTCGCCGTTTTCTACGCGCGGCTGATCGACTGGGGCTACGGCGCCTTTCAGGCGATGCAGCATCGCCACGCATGGCTGCCGCTGATCGTCACGCCAGCCGTCGGCGCGGCGTGCGTCTGGGCCACGCGACGCTTTTTCCGAGGCGCGGAAGGCAGCGGCATCCCGCAGGTCATCGCCACGCTCGAAGAAGGCCCGTCCAGGCTCGGGCCGCGCATGCTCGGCATGCGCATTCTCGTCGGCAAGGTCGCTGTCTCCTTTCTCGCGATCCTCGGCGGTTTTACGATCGGCCGCGAAGGGCCGACGGTGCAGGTTGGTGCAACGCTGATGTACAACATGCGCCGTTTCTATCCGCGCTCGAACGCCCTCATCGAGCGTCAGCTCGTGCTCGCCGGTGCGGCCGCGGGCCTCTCGGCAGCCTTCAACACGCCGCTGGCCGGCATCGTGTTCGCCATCGAGGAGTTGACGCGCAGCTTCGAAGCACGCGCGAGCGGCGTGCTGATCACGGCCATCATCGTGGCCGGCGTGATCGCTCTGGGCATGAATGGGAATTACACCTACTTCGGCACGATCCAGCTCGGCTCGCATTTCCCCGATCTGCTCGCGCTCGCCGTTGTCATCACTGCGCTGGTAACCGGGCTTGCGGGCGGTTTTTTTGCGTGGCTCTTGCTGCATACCTCGCGCTGGCAGCCCGCCGCGTTGCAGCGGTTGCATCGCGAGCGGCCGGTACTGTTCGGCGCGCTGTGCGGACTCGTGATTGCGGTCGTGGGCATCGTCTCGGGCGGCACCACGTTCGGCAGCGGCTACGCGGAAGCGCGCGGCCTGCTCGACGGACGCGAACAATTGTCGGCGTTTTATCCGTTCCTCAAGCTGGTATCGATGGTCGGCTCGTATTTGCCCGGCATACCGGGCGGCATCTTTGCGCCGTCGCTATCGATCGGTGCCGGCTTTGGCAACCTGCTGCACATGGTGTTCACGAACATGCAATTGCCGATGCTGATTGCGCTCGCGATGGTGGGCTATCTGGCAGCGGTGACGCAGTCGCCGATTACGTCTTTCGTCATCGTGATGGAGATGATCAACGGCCATGCGCTCGTGATCTCGTTGATGGCGACCGCACTGATCGCGAGCCGCGTGTCGCGGCTCATTGCGCCGCCGCTCTACGAGTCGCTTTCGCACCGTTATCTGACGCCGGCTGCACAGCCCGCGGCCGCGCCCGAATCGCCCAAGACGCTCGAACCGCTTTTCGAAGACGAGGAGCCGCCGGCAAAGCCGGCTGACGACCGAAGCAGTTGATCGACAACCGCGCAAAACCGGGGAGATGAGCAAGCCACACAAGTTGCGCAGCGGCGATGGCGATGCGGACGTCGGACGCCCGCATCGCGTTCAAGTCTGAGGGATTTCGATTTTGACTTCGAGGACTTCGAGATCGTCTTGCCGTTCGAGGCTCACGCGGATATCGTCGTCCGAAATTTTGACGTACTTCGAAATGACCGCGACGAGTTCACGCTGCAGCGCCGGCAGATAATCGGCCGGCGCGTGCCCACCGCCGCGTTCGTGAGCAATGATGAGTTGCAGCCGCTCTTTCGCGACCGCCGCGGACTTCTTCTTTTCGCCGAGCAAAAAGGAAAGTATCGACATGGCGTGCTCCGCTTACTTGCCGAAGAGGCGCTGCAAAAGCCCCGGCTTCTGATAATCGGTAAAGCGCAACGCCTTTTCCTCGCCCAGAAAGCGCGCAACGATATCCTTGTACGACTCGGCCACGTCGGTGCCGTCCATGTGCACGGCCGGCAAGCCCTGGTTCGAGGCGTGCAGCACCGCCTCCGATTCGGGCACCACGCCGATCAGTTCGATACGCAGGATCTCCTGAATATCGGACAGCGAAAGCATTTCTCCTTCGCTCACACGCTTCGGGTTGTAGCGCGTGATGAGCAGATGTTCCTTGATCGGATCCTTGCCCTCGATGGCGCGCTTCGTTTTCGAGGAAAGGATGCCGAGAATACGGTCGGAATCGCGCACCGACGACACTTCGGGATTCGTCACCACGAGTGCCTCATCGGCAAAATGCATGGCGAGCAACGCACCCGATTCGATTCCGGCCGGGGAGTCGCAGACGATGTAGTCGAAGCCCATGCCGCTCAGATCGTTGATGACCTTCTCCACACCTTCGAGCGTGAGCGCATCCTTGTCGCGCGTTTGCGACGCGGGCAGGACGAAGAGGTTTTCGCACTTCTTGTCCTTGATGAGCGCCTGGTTGAGGTTCGCCTCACCCTGGATCACGTTGATGAAGTCGTACACGACGCGGCGCTCGCAGCCCATGATGAGGTCGAGATTGCGCAGGCCGACGTCGAAATCGATCACGGCCGTCTTGAAGCCCCTCAGTGCGAGGCCCGACGCGAAGCTCGCGCTCGTCGTGGTCTTGCCCACGCCGCCTTTGCCCGAAGTCACCACAACGATTTTTGCCATTTCCCCTTACCCTGTGTTCGTCAATTGAGTCGATGAGGCATGCGCGATGCGTATCGCACATCTCACGTGAGCCGCAGCGGCTCGATGATCAGTCGTTCGTCGGCAAGCCGGATTTGCACCGACTTGCCCAATAATTCGGGCGGCAACGGGTTTTCCGACGTCCGATAGATGCCTGCGATCGAAATCAGTTCCGGTTCGAGACACGTGCAGAAAATCCGCGCGTCGTGATTGCCGTGGACGCCGGCGAGTGCCCGCCCGCGTAGCGGTGCGTAAATATGGATGTTGCCTTCGGCGATCACTTCCGCGCCGTAGCTCACGAGCCCGAGCACGATGAGATCGCCCTTCGCATAGATTTGCTGCCCCGAGCGCAGCGGTTTGTCGATGACGAGCGCCGACGCGGCAACCTGCGGCGGCACTGGCGCTGCAACGTCCGCAGGCTGCGGCGCGGCGGCGCCTGCCTGCTCGCCCTTCGAAGGCGCTGCGCGCCGGTCGCGCGCTTCGAGCAAAGGCAGCCCGCCGCGAGCGGCCCACTCGGCCTGATGCGGCGCGGCAACGACGCCGAGCGCGCGCATTCTGACTTCTCCCAGCAGCGCCGTCAGTTCGTCGAGCGGCACGCGCTCGTCATCGGCCAAGCGCCGTACATCGATGGCGACGACATCGCCCGCGAAGAATTCGGGAGTCGCCTCGAAGCGCCGCGTGAGCTCGCTCTTCAGCGCATCGAGGTCGGTCGTCTTGACGACGAACAAGAGCGTATCGACCGAGCCGCTGCGTAGTTCGAAGAATGGCGATTTATTCAGCGACATAGCGTTGAGGCAAAAAATTTTGCGTATTTTACAGGGGTCCGCGCGTGCGGCGACGATTTTTCCGCTACGAGGAAGGGCCGCGGTGGCGGGAATGGCCTGGCGGCGAACGGTGCACACGCCGTCAGAGCCACTTCCGAAGGAGATGCCGTAGGAGGCAGGATGGGGCGCACTCAGCGCTTGACGTGCCGCACCAGCAGCGTTTCCCACGCTTCCGGTTCACGCGGCATGCGTGCGTGGTCGCCCGTCGGCCCGAAGCCGAGACGTTCGTAAAACCGCATCGCGTTGCGGTTGATATCGGTCACCCACGCGTGGATTTCGTCGGCGCCGCGCTCGGCGAGCCATTCGCTCGCCGTATTGACCAGCAACTCCCCACCGCGCAAATGGCGCACGGCCGGCGCGACCCATAGCGCGCAGACGAACGCCTTGTGCCCGTCGTCGAAGTAAGCGCCGATCAGCCCCGCCGGGTAACCTTCCGTGTAGAGAATGAAAGATGTGGAGGTGTCGGATCCGGCATGGCGGGCGGCGATCGCTTCGAACGTTTCGGTCTGTTCGTGGAGCGCCTCCTCGAGCGTCTGCCCGAACGCGTAGGGCGCTTCGCGTAACGCCGCGGTGCGCAATTCGCGCAGTGTTGGGCCCTGGTCGGCAGCAATACGGCGAACTGTCAGCGATGAACTCATGAATATCCGATGGGCGGAAGAAATGCCGGTGCGTAGCTTCGCCCTAACCGGCGAGCGAGTCAAATAGTCGTCGCGGGCGAGCACGCTAAAGAGTCTTGCAAGACCCGGACCACGCGCATCTATAGCATGTAAGCACACTGAAAGAAAGCTCTCGCGTTGGCACTGCGAAACGTCAGGCGTGCCGATCGTCGGCACTGGCGAGCGTCACGACCGCGCCGTATCTTGCGGCCGCAAGAGGCGCCAAGCCATCGCGGCGAGCACGGCGACGGCCAATAGCAACGCGCCCCAGAGCACGTATCGGCGCGTTGAGTCGGCATTGCCGGCGGCTCGCCGCGCTTCATTCTCGTCGACCGGCAGTGGCGCGCCCAGGTGTGCCGGCTTGACACCCGCCCCGCCCTCGCCCCCCACGAGGATGTCGTCGCGCGGCGCGGCAGCCCCAGCAACGCGCGCATTGCCGACGCCAAGCGAGAACGGTCCGGCGCCGCGAGCAACGAACGTGAGCCGTGCCGGTTGCCAGCCCACTGCCGCGCTCGGCGTGCCGTTGCCCAGTCCGCCGTTGCGCATGTCGACGACGATTCGCCATTGACCATCCGTATCCGGCGCGAATTCCAAAGGCGGATTGCGCGCTTCACCGTGTTGCGCGACGCGAAAAAGCAGCGCGTGCGCAATCTCGCGCCACGGCACATCGCCGTTCGGGCGCGAGTAGACGGTGGCTTGCGCCACCGTATTCAGTTGCGGCACATCGATTCTGAGGCGGTCGACCGGGTAGGCGCCGCCCGTTTCGAACAGATATTCGCCCGCAGTTTTGCCCGCATGGGCGACGAGGCCCTCGCGCCATTGGCGCGCGCCATCGGATGGGCGGGCTTCATCGGGATAAAGCTCGACGTCGACCGATGCGATCTGCGGGCCGCCGCCAAGCCACCGAAGCCGCAAATAGCGCTCTCTCTGCCCGAGGTTATCGAGCGCGATGCGTTCCTGCGCAAGACGCTCGCCGTTGTGATTGGCCTCGAGAATCGAGGCATCGGCCACTGCGCGCCAGCTTTGCAGATCGGCGCTGGCATCGACATGCACGCGTCCTTGGTAGCTGTCCTCCCGCACATGGATGACAAGCGCGCCCACGTGCTGTGCGGCAGAACCGATATCGAGCAGGTCCGCATCGCGCGCGCCCGCGTTCGCTGCGGCCGTGGTGAGGCGCAATGTCCCATCCTGTGCGATGGATACGCCGGCCGTTGCGGCGGGCGCGTTCGCAGCGGCGGCCGGCAAGGGAAACCAGTTGACCGGACGCAGCGTCGGCGCCTGATGGGCCACGGGAGCATCGAGCGAATAAGGCACGGGCTCGCCTGCTCCATTGAACACACGCACATCCCCGAGATCGGATCGCCGGCTCGCGACATAAACGGCCGGCGGCACGGCAAGCACGTAGTACGGCGCGCTGCCGTCGAATTCGAGCGCAAAGCGATGCATGAACGGCGTTGGCGCAGCTTGCGCCGCAACCGGCAGCCCAATGGCGAACGCCGTGAGAACCGCCGCGCCGCAGCCTGCAACGAAACGCTTCACGTGAGGTTCCCTCCCGTTGTTTCGTGATCCGAAACTTTCGGCGGCAGCGGCGAAAAGTAGCCGATCAACAGCAGCATCACGCCTATCCCGATGAACGACACGATGCGCTCGAGCCCCTGAACGTGCGACAAGTCGAACACGAACAGCTTCAAGACGGTCAAGGCGAGCAGGCCGGCCGCTACGAACCAGACCGCGCGTGCGCCCTTGTGCGTGGCCCAGATGGTCATGGCAAGCGCGCTCACCGTCCAGAGGATCGAGACGCAGGCTTGCGCCAACGTGGAGCGCGCCATTTCGCCGAGGCTGTACGGCAGACCGATCCAATGATGAAGCGCGCGCAACAGCAACGCGTTGAGCCAGAGAAATCCCGTGGCCAGTGTCGCGTAAGCGAACACGCGGGACGGTAACGCAAAACCGAATGTCGACGCGCGCCGCAGCCATGCCGCCATCGCACCGAACACGAGCATCTGCGCGACATCGAGTGGATTGAATAGCGGCAGCCACGGCAACGGCGCCGCGCTGCCATCGCTTTGCAAACTAACCAGGGTCCATACCCAGAGCAGTGCGGCAAGCGGCCCGGCCGCCCAGAGCTGATAGGCACGCGCGAATCGCCCGATGGGCCAACGCAAGCGTGTCCCGACGGCCGACACGAGTAAAACCGCCATGCCGACGCCGTATGCCCACGCGCTCCAACTCCAGGCACCCTCGGGCACGTACGTGCGCAAACGCCAATACGCTTGCTGGGCGAGCACACAGCAGAGCACCCAGAACATCACCGTATGCAGCGCATCCGCAGTCCAGCCAGGCGCATCGCTTTGCTCGCGCCATAGCAGCAGATATCCCAAAACAAATGCAGTCGGCCACGCAATCGCCCCGAGACCCGTGAGCGGCGCCCCGTTCAAGCCCAGCGCGGCGAGAGAAAGCCACGCCAGTACCGGCGCAAGCGCCAGTGCGGGCCATCGCGCCGCGGGCCATGCAAGCACGCGGCGAAGCGCATGCGCGAACCAGGCTGTCAGCACGGCAAAAAGTATCGAGGCATCGATAGCGAAACGCTGTGGCGCCCCGACGGCATGCGTTTGCGCGTAGGCCGCGATCTCGTCCGCTCCGCCGCCGATCCACCAGACGAGCCCCCAGATCGCCGCCGCGAGGCCCAGTTGCCCGGTCCACGGACGCCACGCGCGCCCTTCGTCGCGCCCATGCAGCTGCCAACCGGTGAAAACGCCGCCCGCCGCAATCAGCAATGTCGCCAGATAGGCGCCATTCAGCACCGGCGTAGCGGGTGCTCTTGCGAAAAGCTGACTCACTAAAAATGCGCCGGCTGCCGCTAGCTGCATGAGAAGCCCGAAAGCAAGCGGCAAGTAGCGCCGTTGACGCACGCCGAGCCAGGTGACGGCGGCGCCTTCGACCGCCCAGGCCGCGCTCGTCGTCGGTCCGCTGAACGCGAGTGGAATAGCGAGCGTGGCGAAGATGACGCCAATGGCCGCCGCGGACTGAAACAGCAACGCCAATCGCTCGCGCCGACGCGCGAGCCACGCGGCCACGATCAGGTAGAAAGCGCTGAGCGCGACCGCGCTCCAGGCAAGGCCGAATGGGATGTGCCTCATCAGCGCAGCCTGCAAACCGAGCACGACGATGGGGGTGGCGAATACGAGTGTGCCGTCGACGTAATGCTGGATCGCGAGTTCGCGGCGCATCGCATAAAGCAGTGCGATACCGACGTACATCAGAAAGAAGAGGATCAGAAACGGCTCGGTGCTCGCGAGCAATTCAGGCCGGTACGACGTCACTCCCCAGGCTGTACCGATGGCGAAAGTGAACGTAAAGCCGAGCAAATTGAGCGGGCGCCAAGCCTTGAACCAGGCGATGGCGAAGATACCGGCATCGAGCAGTGCGTAATAACTGAACAGAACGACGTGACTGCCGCCACCTGTCGAAATCAGCACCGGCGCCAGGAAGCCGCCCCCACTCGCGAGAAACGCAAGCGCGGGCGCGTCCTGGCGTACAGCCAGAAACACACCCAGGGCACAAATGACGACCATCAATGGGAACGCCGCACTGGCGGGCAGCAGCCCGTAAAGCTTGGTCGCCGCAAACACCGTCAGGTACAGCACACCGATACCGCCGCCTTGCAGCACGAGGCCATAAGCACCGCGCCGCGGGCCGATACGCCAGCCCAGTATGAGCAGCACGACGGCGCCGAGCGCGACACCCGCGAGGCGGAACTCGACTGGCAGCATCGCGTTGTCGGCCGCATATTTGAGCAGGAACGCCACGCCGAAAAAGAGGACGATGATGCCCACCCGCACTACCGTGTTACCGCCGACGAGCCAATCACGCGCCGCTCGCACTGCTCGCTCGAAGACCGTCGGTGCGGCCGGAACGGTCTGCTCATTGCGCTCGCCGGGCATGGGCGCGGACATCGCCGCGATGCCGGGCTGAACTTCGCTTGCGTCGTCACGGGAGAGCGGCGGCGTGCCGGAATCGGAGGGCCCGACAGGCGCTCCTGTCGTCTGCGCGGCGACAGCGTCGCCGGGAAGCGGCTGCGCGATGGGAGACACCTGAGGGGGTTGCGCCTCGGTCGAATGCAGCCGCGCGAGTTCCTGCGTCAACGCGGCGACCTGGCGTTCGAGCTGCTCGACGCGCGCAGCGAGCGGTGTCGAACCGTCGAGCGCTTTTTCCGCGCCCGCGTCAGCGGTTGTTTGCGCCGGCGATGCCCGGCGGAGCCACACGCCGAACATGAAGCCGGCCAGCGCTCCCACTATCGCCCCGCTCACATCCGAGGCACCGACAAGCCGCGCCATCGCCGAGCCGATCACCAGGCCCACCACCCCAAAGATCCAGCGCATGTGTTCCTCTTTTTGTCTTTTCATCGCAACGGCAACGGCCAGCGTGCGCAATGTGCGCGACGTGAGCAACGTGAGCAACGCGAGCGACGTCCGATATGGCAGGAGAACGATGTGTAGGCTATCACATGCATTTTCGCGTGCCCCCGATGGTGTGGCATGCCTCGTTTGCGACACTACGACCGATCGGCTAGGATCGGAGCCCTAGTCACGCGCCCGCCTTGCACTGCATTGAAGGTCACTGAGGATATGAAGAAGCATCTATCGATCGTTTCCGCGGCGCACATTGCCGCCGCCGCACTGACGCTTGCCGCCGCCTCGCTCGCGTTCGCTCACGCCAGGCCGACTCGTCAGGAGCCCGCCGCCGGCGCCACCATCACGGCGACGATCAACAAAGTTGCCATCGATTTCGACGACCGTCTCGAACCGGCGCTCAGTTCGATCGATGTGACCAATGCACAAGGCAAGTCCGTCGTCAGCGGCAAGTCGGCTGTCGATGCGGCGAACCCGAAGTACATGTCGGTTTCGGTCGGCACACTCGCGGCCGGTAAGTACACCGTGGTGTGGGTCGCCGTTGCGGCGGACGGGCATCGCACACAGGGACGTTATACGTTTTCGGTGAAGTAACTGCCGAGCATGCGATCGTCTTCGGCATACGATGGTCGCCACGGAAGGCGATCGCATCGTCAAGCGCCACCCTCGCGCACAAATACGGCCGCAAGCCACTTCAACGCTCGCCACGCAAAACTTTGACGCGCCGCGCCGATCGTCGCGGTGCCGACGATCTCGCGCGGCCACGCCTCGTTCCCGGGGCACGCGCCGATTCGTACGCGATAGGTGGCCGCGAGCGGCACGAGCTGATGCGTGCCCGGCTGCGACTGCACCGGCAGCGGCCCGCCGTACACGCTTGCCAGCGATGGCACATCGAGCGCGGCAAGATTGACGCGATCGACGGCCGTTACGCGGCAGTGCAGCGCACCCCGTTCGGGCAGCGACGCAACGAATGTCACCGGCTCGCCGGACGCGATGCGCGCCGCATCGTCTTCACCGACAAACGCCTCGCCCTTCACCCCCATCGGCCCGACGACGTCGAACAGATGCTCGCCGCGCGGCAGCCAGGTACCGGGCGCGAGCGCGTCATCGGTTTGCACGACACCGTCGAACGGCGCACGCAGCGTGAGTTGCGCGACTTGCGCCGAAAGCCCCGCCACCGTTTCGCGGGCAGCGTCCCAGCGCCGCCGCAGCGCGACACCCTGTTCGAGTAGCCGCGTATCGAACGACTGCTGCTCGACCTGCCAGCGCAACAACGCTTCGTCGGCTCGTGCTGCTCGCAGTCGATGCGTCAGATCGGGCGAGCTCAGCACGGCCAGTACGTCACCCGCATGTACGCGCTGACCGTCGCGGGCGATCGGTGCCTCGCCGCTCGCGTAAGCCGCCTCGGGAGCATAGAGGCCTTGCGCGCGCTGCGGCCCAAGCACGGCCGGCGCGCCCACACCGCCGTGCCATGGCAGCACGACAAGCGCAAACAGGATCGCGCCGAGGGCCGCGCTACGCCGGGTCTGCCGGCACCAACGCAGCGCCGAACGGCGATGCCAGCAGGCGATGACTTCGCGCACGATCGGCCGTGCGATGAACCAGCCGAATTCGACGCAAAAGAGGATCAAGCCCAGCGCCTTGAAAAAAGCGTGATAGACGACGAGCGCGATCGAAAAGAAGACGACGAGCCGATAGAGCCAGGTCGCGAACGAGAACGCGATCAAAAAGCGTCTGCGGCGTGCTGCGCACGGCTCGGGTTGCGGATCGCCAAAACCGAACAGTTGCTCGCGCATCCACCAGCGGCCGAACGCAAACGCGCGATCGTGCAGATTCGGCATGTCGAGCCAATCGGACAGCAAGAAATAGCCATCGAAGCGCATGAACGGACTTGCATTGATCGTCAACGTGCCGATCCAGGTCGTCGTTGCGAGCAGGAATGCGCCCGCGCGCAACGGTCCATCGGGCAACAGGCTCCAGGCCAGCGTGGCGAATGCGGCCAATGCAAGCTCGGTCAGCATCCCGGCAGCGCCGATGCGCAACCGCTCAGCACGCCCCGGCACCTTCCAGGCTTCGGTGGTATCGGTGTAGAGCACCGGCACCATGACGAGCAGCGCGACGCCCATCGTCGGCACGCGGCAGCCGTAGCGATGCGCGGTGAACGCATGACCGAACTCGTGCAGCACCTTGGCACAGCCCAGTGCGAGAGCGATCGCGGCAAGCCCGCGTAGATCGGCGTAGCCGTGGAAGGTGTGGACGAATTCGTCCCAGCGTCGCGACACGAGCACGAGCCCGATCAACGCCGCAACCGCGACGCCGATCCAGAACGCCGGGCGGTAGGCGAGTTCGGCGTAACGCGCGAAGCGCCGCAGAAAAGGCATCGGCCGCCACAGTGGCACGCGAACCATCAAATAATGCTTGAGCAGCCACATGGCGTGCGACAGCTTGCCCGCCGCGGCTGCGCTCGCGAGCCGTCCCGTGTCGGCCGCGCTCGTCGCGACGAGAAGATTCTGATGAAGCAGCGTCCGTACGAGCGACTCGAAGTCCTCCATCGTCAAGCTCAGCGTCGTCTCGGCGTTGACCGAAGCGACGATCGCGTTTGCATCGTCGAGCGGCCAGCGCGAGAGCATCTCGAACGCGGGCCACCCGATCTGGAAGAAACGATTCGCCGCCGGATCGTGGAGCATCCACGTCGGGGCGCCGTCCGGCGTCGCGCCGCCGGGCGTCAGGCTCAGTTCTTGGCGAAGGGATGGAAGGCGGGGCATCGAAGCTACGTCATTTCACAAGGCGTGGTCATGGACCGACCTACCAGCCAAACCACTGCCGGGCCGATGCGAGCGGGCGGCGCAGCAGATAGTAGGCGAGCGGCACCCATCGACCATGAATGCGCGCGGTACCCATCGTGCCGAGCGGCGGCTTGGCGGTATCGACGAAGGTTGCTTTCACACGGTAGGCGACCACGCCGTCGGGTGTCGGCTCGGCGCGATACGCCACCGTATCGATTCGGGCATCGTAGGACGCGAGCGGCGAGCTCTTCGGATAGAGCGTGACGGTCGCACCAGGCACGACATCGACGTTGTCGGCAACAGGCACATAGGCAGTCAATTCGACATGGGCCGGATCGGCGAGCAGCATCACCTTCTCCCCGATCGATACCGCCTTGCCGTTCCAATCGTTCGGATCGGAGAACACCGCGACGCCGCCGCGTGGCGCATTCACGCGCACGCGCGCGAGCTCGCGCGCCGTATAGTCGAGTTCGACCGCGCTCTGATCGAGTTTGCCTTTGCGCAACGCCATGTCGAGCCGGTCTTTGTCGTCGGTGACGGCCAGTTGCGCGGTCTGCCGGTATTCCTCCTGCGCTGTGGCGTAGTTTTTGTTTGCAAGCGCATAGCGCGAAGCGAGTGTCGTCGAGTCGAGTGCGAAGAGCGGCGCGCCCGCCTCGACGCGCTGATTCGGCTGCGCGAAGAGCTTGTCGATGACGCCGTCGAGCGGCGCGCGCACGACGAACGGATCCTTCGGCGTGACTTCGGCCGGCGCGAGCACCGTCAGCGGCACGGGTATGACAAGCGCAAAGGCGACGGCTGCAAGCAACCGGCGTCGATGTTTGCCCGCGCGCAGGGCGAGTTTCGTGCGCTGCAGCCAGGAAGCGCGTGGCGAAAATGCCGCGAGGGCATGCGACCAAACGCGCGCGAGCTCGGCTAGCAGCGCTTCGTCGAGCTGCGTCCACGGCTCGTCGCGCGCAAAGAGGACACCGCCGAGCGAGCGGCCCGTGCGATCGAAAAGCGGTACCCATAGAGCATGTGCCGGCCACCAGGCGTCCCATTCGGCAGCGAGCGGCTCCGGCAGGCTGTCCGCAACAAAGGCACAGGGCCAATCGAGGGCCGGGTGATCGCCGGCAACCGCCCCCTCGCGCACGTCCGCCTGCTGCGATGTGGATGACGCGTCCGCTTGCGTCGAATGACGTTTTTCAAGCTCGCGGCACACTTGTGCGAGCCATTGCACATAGGGTGCGCCGGGATCGCTCTGCGGCAGCCCCGAGACCGCGGCGACCGCGCCCGGAACCGGCGCCGGCGCGCGCCACCACGCCGCTTGACGATACGGGACGAGCGAAAGGGACTCATTGACGATAACGAAGCCGAGCGTCTCCTCGCTCGGTGCTTGCCGCGCGCGTGCTGACAACTGCCATAGCAGCGCGAGCGCGTCCGCCTGGATCCGCAAGGGGGCGTTCATGACGGCTAGCGGCTCGCGCCGGCGAAGCTCGCCCACCCGCTCATACCGGGCAGGAGCTCGGATGCGTGCCCGGACAATGCGGCCGTCACATCGATGGTCTGCGTGACGGGATCGACGCGCGCGCCGATGCGAGCGACCGTGGCCGGATACACCTTGCCGACCTCATCGACCTTGACCGTCAGCGGATGGCCCGGCTTGAGCCAGGCGAGCCATTTCGACGGGACAATCATCTTGAGCTCCAGGTGGCTCGTGTCGACGATCGTCATCAGTGCTTTGCCGGGCTGCGCAAACTGCTGCGCCGAAGCGCTGCGCTTGACCACGCGCCCGTCGAACGGCGCCGCTATGGCGCACTTGCGCACCGTCGCCTGCATGTAGGCCACCTCGGCCGCGCTCGCTTTCGCCTTTGCCGCGGCCTGCTCGACGTCGATCTGGCCGATCGAATGGAGCTGCGACAGCCGATCGTTGACGCGCTTCAACTCCACGGCGGCGTCGGACTCGGCTTGCGCCTTGTGCAGCTGAGCCGCGTATAGCGAGCAATCGAGCGACACGAGCGTCTGGCCCGCGCGGAACGCATCGCCATCGCGAAACGGCATCGAGGCGATCTTCGCGCTGATTTCGCTCGACACTTCGACCTCGTCGCGCGCAACGAGCTGAATACGGATGCGTCCGTCGTCCTCGGCATGCGCGACGGGCACACCCGAGGATCCCGACGCCGCCGGGGCCTGGGTCCCCGCTTGCATCCCTGCAGCCCAACCACCCTGAACCGCCATCATCAATACCGCACCACCAAGCCCTGCCCTGCCCCATCGGTTCATTGCGTTGTAACTCCGTTCGCGTGGCCAAACTCGGCCCATCGCGCTTGCTCCTTGTCGAGCGATTGCTCGATCGATTTCAGATCGCCATTGCGAGCATCGGCCGGAACCGGGTCGAGTCCGAGCGTCGCAAGCAGTTGGCCATAGGCGCTTTCCAGCTCGCCGTAGCTTTGATAGAGCCGCAGCTCCGAGATCATGGCCGAAGTGGCCGCGCGGATCTCCTCGAGCTTGCCTTGCGCATTCGCCATCGTCGCGTTGTGCGTGTGCTGCAGGATTTGACCATCCACGTCGTTGAGCTGCTTGTACAAATCGAACTGGCGCTGCTTGGCGCCGAGCTCGGCGCTCGCGACGTGAACTTGCGTAAGCACGGCCATCGACAGCGCGAGTCGCTGCGCATGCGCGACGTCGCGCTGGGCACGGGCCATGCCGCGGATGTTCTTCGCGTTGAGCAGGTTCAGCAGATTCCAGCTCACATTGATCCCTGCGGCACGCCATGCGTGATAGGCGAGCAAGCTGTTGCTGTCGTAATGCCCGCCCAACTGCACCTCGATGCCGGGCAACAGTTTGGCGATTGCCTTATGCGTCTCGTTGATGCTGATGCGCTCGTTGTAGCCGGCTTCGACGAGTTCGGGCCGGCGCTCGAGCGCCGTCTCTTCCATGCGGTCCATCGGCATCGCGAAGCTAGGCACCGTGAAATCCGCCGGCGGCGCGAGCGTGAAATCAGTGCCGGGCGCAATGTTCATCAGCGAGGCGAGCCGCGGCTTGGCTTCCTCGAGCTGATCGCGCACGGCTTCGAGCTGGCGCATGATATCGAGCAGCGCATGTTGATAAGCGAGCGTGTCGAGCGGCGAGCGCAAGCCCTCGCTCTGCGATTGCCGCGATTCATCGAGCGCCTGCTTCGCTTGCTCGAGTAGCGGGCCAATGCGGCTCTCCAGACGCTGCGCGCCCGTCGCTTCCCAATAGGCCTCGCGCACCTGCTGCATCATCAGTTGCACGACCTTGCGCCGGCGCTGTTCCACGACGAGCACGCGATCGGCCTGCTCTTTGGCCTCGAAGTAGCTCACCCCAAAGTCCAGCAGATTCCACGAGAACGTGAGATCGGCCGTGCGAATGTCGCGGTCGGTCGAGTACGACGACTCCAACGATTGTTCGCCCGTGGCGAGCGACACAGATCTCGAGGCGAGCGGATGATTGCGCGTCGTGTAGCCGGCAGCGGCGGTCAAACGCGGCAGCATGTCGAAACTGGCGACGTCGAGCTGCTTTTGCGCGAGCGCCTCTTCCATCATCTTCAAGCGATGATCGAGGTTGTAGCGGATCGCACGCGCCATGGCCTCGTCGAGCGTAACAGGTCCGGCGAGCGGCGGCTGCTCCGCGAACATCGCCGTGCGATCGGCACGCGCGCTCTGGGCGCGTTCAGCGTCCGTGAAGGGCGTCGGGTGGATGGCGCAGCCCGATAGCCACATCGCGGCCAGCGAAAGAGCGATCAGCGAAGGGCGCAAGATGCCCCTGGAAGCTGTTGCCGACGCACCGGACGGCTCAGTGGTGGACGAAGGCATGGCTGCGGCACATGTCGATTGAGGTCTCATTGGTCTTGGAGGATGACGGTAACTCATACGCGACGCGTCGCGCCGCCGGGATGCGAAACATGCAGCGCAGCGCGGGCCTGGGCGAACTGCTGATCGAGCGACGGCTTGCCGACCGGTCGCGCCGCGCGCGCGACCGAGGGTTCGGCGGGCGCCCGGCTCGTGTGCCCTTGCGGCGACGGATGCACTACGCCGTGCTTGTCCTGCCCGTGCTGCTGATCATGCTGACTACGCTTATCGTGCGAGCTGCCATGCTTGTCGTGCGGTGCAAGCACGATCTGACGGCGCGTTTCATGACCCGATGCGTCGCGCGCCTGAATGACGATATGGACGTCTTGCGCACCGGGAGGGAGTCTGCCGCGTAATACGCCGCTTGCCGCGTCGTAATGGATCCAGCCCGGCAACGAACGGCCGTTGGCAAGCCGGACCGTGACGTCGGAGCCGCCGTGCATCGCCTCGGAAGGCGGCAACAGCGTAGCGACTTCGATCGAGAACGGGTCGTTCGGCCCCATTGCAAACGAGACGTCGGGAAGCGGCACGAGCGCCTCGGCGTTGCCGACCGCAATTGCCGCATCGAGCGCCGCCGCGTCGAAGCGCGACACCGAGGCACGATCGAGCGGCTGCATGTTGCGCGGCGCGCTCGGATCGGAGAACGTCATTGTCGGCACGATCGGTACCGAGCCCACGGGCAGCGGCTCATCGAACTCGTCGAGCACGTCGGGCGCCCCGTTGAGATCGGAGCCCGTAAACAACGGCGGCTGCGCTGCTGCAGGCGATTCGATGACTGTCGGCGGCGTCGGGAAAACCGGTACGATACCCGTCTGTCCCGTGACGATCGTGATCGTGTTCGATGCAACGGCACTCGTCTTCACGCCGTCGCTGACAGTGAACGCCACGGTGCGGCTGCCGCTCGCGCCCGACTTCGCATCCGAGTATGTGACCGATTGCAGTGCGGCCTGCCATTGCGCGAGCGATGCAGTGCCGCCGGCCGAGGTCAACGTCAGCACACCCGTAGCGGCGTTGTAGGTTGCGGCGATGTTGCCCGTTGCTGCGCTGCCGGTGAACGCAAGCATATCGTTCGACGCATCGAAACCCCCACTGATCGTCACTTGCGCAGAGCTCAATGTAGCGTTCGGATCCCGGTCGCTGACGGTCACTTGCGGCGCGATCGCTACCGGCGTCGAACGCGCCCCTAGCGATGTGAACGTCACGCTGCCGCCGACGGACACGAGCGGCGTCTGATCCGTAGCGGTCACCGTGACGCTACGTGTTTGCGCCGTGCTCACGGCGCCGTTTCCATCGGTCACCTTGAAACTGATGACGCGTGTCGTGGTGTCGGGCACGACAGCCGTATCCGTATAAGTGACCGATGCAAGCGCTGCTCGCCATTGCGTCAGCGAGGCCGTGGCGCCCGCCGACGTCAGCGTCAGCACGCCAGTACTTGCGTTATAGCTGGCCGCGATGTTGCCCATCGTCGCATTGTCATTGGTGAACGCAAGGACGTCCTCGCCGGAGTGGAACCCGCCCGTGATCGCAACGCTCGCCGAGGAGGCTGTCGCGCTACTCGCATCGGTCAACGTCAGGCCCGGCGAAACCGCGATTGGCGTCGACGTGGCATTGTCAGCTGCCACGAATGAGCCAGACCCCGCATCGGGCGTGATGTGCGGCTGATCGAGCACGACGAGCGTTGTGTTTGCCGCCGCGCTCGTCTTCGAGCCGTCGCTCGTGGCGAACGAAATGGTGCGATTGCCGAAGTGCGTCCCGCTCGTCGAGAACGTTACGGCACTCAGTGCATTCGCCCATTGCGCGTCGGTCGCCGTGGCGCCGGCCGAGTTCAGCGTGAGCACGCCTGTCGCAGAATCGTAGGTGGCCGCAATGTTGCCGAACGTCGTGGCGTTGCTGTTCGTAAAGGTGAGGATGTCCTCCCCGCCGTGAAAGTTGCCGGTGACCGCCACCGTTGCCGACGCTTGCGTCGGGTTGTCGAGATCGGTCACGCTCACGCCCGGGTTGACGATGGTGGCGGATGCGCCCGCCACGTAGCTCGTCGTGCCACCCGCTGCCGCGACAACTGGCGTTTGATCCGTGTCGGCCACGGTCACCGTGCGCGTCGCGGTGTTGCTCGTCACGGCGCCGGTATCCACCGCGGTAAAGCTGATCGTGCGCGTGGCGGTGTTCGGCGTGATCGCGGTGTCCGTATAGGTCACCGAATCGAGGGCCGCCTGCCATTGCGCGAGCGTAGCCGTCGCACCGGCCGAGTTCAGCGTCAAAACGCCCGTCGCCGCGTTGTAGGAGGCGGCGATGTTGCCGTACGTCGTCAAACTCGTGTTGACGAAGGCGAGCACGTCCTCGCCGCTATGGAAGTTGCCCGTGATTGAAACGGTGGCCGAGGCCAGCGTCGATGCACCACCGTCGGTCACGCTCAGTCCCGAATCGATAGCCACGGGCGTCGATGTCGCGTTGTCGCCCGCCACGAACGAGGCTGAACCCGAATCGGTCGTGATCGTCGGCGGCCCGAGTACGGCGACCGTATCGTTTGCCACAGGGCTCGTCTTCGTACCGTCGCTCACCGCGAATCCAATCGTGCGATTGCCAGGCGTGGCACTCGATCCGGCGGAGAACGTCACGGCGCTCAGTGCGCTGGACCACTGTGCATCGCTCGCCGTCGCACCCGACGATGTCAGCGTCAGCACGCCCGTCGCGGCATTGTAGGACCCGACGATATTGCCGAACGTCGCCGAACTCGTGTTGATGAACGTCAGCGTATCGCCGGACTGCAAGCCCGTCGTGATCGATACGGTGCCGACCGATTGCGTCGTGTTGTCGTTATCGCTGACCGTGATGGCCCCGTCGATCGTCACGGCCGACGCACCGGCGACGTAGTTGGTCGTGCCGCCGGCCACCGAAACGATCGGCGTTTGATCGGTGTCGGTCACCGTCACCGTGCGCGTTGCCGTATTGCTCGTGAAGGCGCCGGTGTCGACGGCCGTGAAGCTGATCGTGCGCGTCGTGTTGTTCGGTGTGATGGCCGTATCGGTGTACGTCACGGCTTGGAGCGCAGCCTGCCACTGCGCGAGCGTCGCCGATGCGCCTGAGGATGTGAGCGTCAGCACACCCGTTGCCGCGTTGTACGATCCGGCGATGTTGCCGTACGTCGTCGCGCTCGTGTTTGTGAATCCGAGCACGTCTTCGCCGCTATGAAATCCCCCGGTAATGGTGACGGTCGTCGACGCCAGCGTTGATGACACGCCATCGGTCAGGGTCAGCCCGGCATCGATTGCCACTGGCGTTGAAGTTGCGTTGTCGCCCGCCACAAAGGAGGCTGATCCGGAATCGGTCGTAATCGTCGGTGGCCCCAATACATCCACGGTGTCGATCTGCACCGCGCTGCTTTTTATGCCGTCGCTCACCGCGAACGAAATGGTGCGGTTGCCCGGCGTTGCGCTCGAGCCGGCGGAAAACGTCACGGCACTCAATACGCTGGCCCATTGAGCGTTGGTCGCCGTCGAGCCTGAGGAGGTCAACGTCAATACACCTGTCGCCGCGTTGTACGACCCGGCGATATTGCCGAACGTCGCCGAACTGGTGTTGACGAACGTCAGCGTGTCGCCGCTGTGGAAGCCGCTCGTGACCGATATCGTTCCTGTCGATTGCGTCGTATTGTCGAGATCGCTCACCGCGATGCCGCCGTCGATCGTCACGGCCGACGTGCCGCCCACGTAGTTCGTCGTGCCGCCCGTCGTCGTCACGATCGGCGTTTGGTCGGTGTCCGTGATCGTCACCGTGCGCGTGGCGGTAGCGCTTGAATTGCCTGCGCCGTCGATCGCCGCGAAGCTGATCGTGCGGGTCGCCGTATTCGGAGTAACGGCCGTGTCGGTATAAGTCACCGACTCGAGTGCGCTCTGCCATTGCGCCAGCGTTGCCGTCGCACCGGCCGAGGTGAGCGTCATGACGCCCGTCGTCGCGTTATACGAAGCCGTGATGTTGCCCATCGTCGCGCTGTCGTTCGTGAACGCGAGGACGTCTTCCCCACTATGGAAGCCGCCCGTGATTGCGACTGTCGCAGAGTTCAGCGTCGTCGCGCTACCGTCAGTCACCGTCAAGCCGGCATCAATCGCCACCGGTGTCGACGCGGCGTTGTCAGCCGCCACGAACGAAGCCGAACCCGAATCGGTCGTGATCTGCGGTGGCGCAATCATGCCGACCGTGTCGGTCGCCGCCGCGCTGGTTTTCGTGCCGTCGCTCGTCGCGAACGAAATCGTACGATTCCCGTACGTGGTACTCGTGCTCGAGAACGTCACCGACGACAACGCGCTCGCCCACTGTGCGTCGGTGGCTGTCGCGCCCGACGACGTCAGCGTCAGCACGCCCGTCGCCGCGTTGTACGAACCTACGATATTGCCGAACGCGGCCGAACTCGTATTGGTGAATGCAAGCGTATCGCCGCTATGGAAGCCACTGGAAACGGAAACCGTCCCCGATGATTGCGTCGTATTGTCGAGATCGGCGACCGAGACGCCACCGTCGATCGTCACCGCCGACGATGCGCCCACGTAGCTCGTCGTGCCGCCCGTCGTCACTACGATCGGCGTTTGATCCGTGTCGGTAACCGTTACCGTGCGGGTGGCCGCCGCACTTGTGTTGCCCACGCCGTCGACCGCCGTGAAGCTCAGCGTACGGGTCGTGTTGTTCGGCGTCACCGCCGTGTCGGTGTACGTCACAGACCGGAGCGCACTTTGCCATTGCGCGAGCGTTGCCGACGCACCTGCCGAAGTCAGCGTCAGGACCCCGGTCGCAGCGTTGTACGAACTCGTGATGTTGCCCATCGTCGAGCCGTCGTTCGTGAACCCCAGCACATCCTGGGTGCTTTGAAAGCCGCCCGTGATCGCGACGGTGGCCGAGGCAAGCGTCGTCGCGGCCGTGTCGCTCACCGTCAACCCCGAATCGACGGCAACAGGCGTCGACGCCGTGTTGTCGCCCGCCACGAACGCAGCCGAGCCCGAATCCGTAGTGACTTGGATCGGGGTCAATACATCCACGGTGTCGGTCGCCGCGGTGCTCGTTTTCGCACCGTCGCTCGTCGCGAATGAAATCGTGCGGCTGCCGAGCGTCGTGCTCGTACTCGAAAACGTCACTGCGGACAGCGCATGTCCCCACTGCACGTCGGTCGCGGTAGCGCCCGACGACGTCAGCGTCAACACGCCCGTCGCGGCGTTATACGAAGCCGCGATGTTGCCGAACGTCGCCGAACTCGTGTTGGTGAACGAAAGCGAATCGCCGCTGTGGAAGCCGGTCGAAATGGAAACCGTCCCGGACGATTGCGTCGTGTTGTCGCGATCACTGACCGAAACGCCACTGTCGATCGTGATCGCGGGCGCACCCTCGCGGTAGTTCGGCGCGCTACTCGACGTCGTGACAATCGGCGTTTGATCGGTATCGGTGACGCTGACCTGCTTGGTCGTGGTATTCCCGGACGTGAGGCCGTCGTTGGTGACCTCGAAGCTGATCGTGCGCGTGAGGGCATTCGGCGTCACGGCCGTATCCGTGTAGGTCACCGCGCGAAGTGCAGCCTGCCATTGCGCGATAGTGGCCGTGCCACCCGAGGACGTCAGCGTCAGAACGCCCGTGACCGCGTTGTATCCCGCCGAAATATTGCCATACGTGGCGGCACTCGTGTTCGTGAACGCCAGCACGTCCTCCGAATTGTGCAAATTGCCCGTAATCGACACGGTGGCGCTCACGGCAGTGCTCGAATTCCCGTCGGTCAAGGTGATGCCGGAATCGACGGCGACCGGCGTCGACGCCGTGTTGTCGCCTGCCACGAACGACGTGGTGCCGCCGGTGGCCGTGAGCGTCGGCGGGGACGAGGGCGCGAGATAGGTGAAGTTATCCAGTGTGGGCGAGAGAAATGTGCCGTTGCCGCTAGTCTCGATGAGCTTGATGCTCTTGACCTGTGAGAACGCAGCATTGCTGGACAGGTCGACGTGAAAGAGCGAATTGTTCGACACGTGGCCCGGCGTGTACGCAGTGGCGCCAGCGGAAAAATCGAGGACTATGCTCCCAACGACGTTGCCGGATCCGTCGAGGGCCTGGACCGTCACTTGGTTGCTGACAAATATATCGATATCGAAGCTCTCTACCGCCATCAAAGTGCCATCTTGCCGCTGAATCGTCAGCGATGACATTTGCGTGCCCTGCGTGTTGACGATGAACTCGCCGCCCGACCCGCTCGACGGAAGCGATCCGCTGACGACCTGATACTCGACAGCCTGATCGCCTGTATAGGTCAGGCCGTCGAGCGTCGTCGAAGCGACGGGTGTCGCGCCCGTATCGAAGCCGACCCACCCGTCATAGGTCTCGTCGAACGCGGACAGCACGTGACCGTAGTTTTGCTCCGAAGCAGTCGAAAAAATAACGCCCGCATGCACGGTACCCGCGTCGTATTCGAGCGACCAGTCACCGCCCAGCGACGCCGCGCCGGTTGCGTCGGTCGACGCCGCCACGTTCAATCCCGATATCGACGAGATCTGCTGAACGAGCGCCTTGCCGTCCGCATTGCCGGCGACGTCGCAGCCGTAAATCAAAAAGTCGCCACCCGCCTTCATCGACGCGCCGATCTGAGCGAACTCCGCGCTGTACGTCGACATATCGGCTTCGTTGATCCACGTGCTACCCACCTGAAACTCGCCCGTGGCGCCGTGCGACACGAGATGGATCGCGCTGACGCCGGGGTGTGCCTGCAGATACTGCTCGATTTGGACAAGCCCGTCCTTCGTCGAATCGAGCACGACATACTGCGTGCCCGCCGGCAAGCCAGCGACGAGCGTTTGAAGATCGGCGACGTTCGAATTGATGAAGACGACTTGGCGATCGAGCGACTGCGCAGCCGAATCCGTGAAGCCGTGCACCGCGCGCGTCGCGGCAGCATCGCCCGTAACGCCCGAAAACGGCGTGCTCATGTAGCCATGCCGCGCTGTGGCAGCCGCGTTTTGCGCGCCCGCTTCGCCCTGACCGGCGGCCACTGCCGCGGGTGTGAAGCCATGCACCGCACGCGTCGACGTTGAAGCCGACGGGCCTTCGTGCGCGGTACTCGCGGCATGTCCATCGACGTTCGTCGGATGCGGGGCGGCAGCGGCTGCTACTCCGATGGCTGCGGCCGATGCGTCGTAGACGATGCGCGGCTCGAGCGCGACGATGAGCGGCGCCGGCAGGGCGGTACATTCGCGGCGCGCGGTCGTGGCGGACCCGCGCACCGCAGAGAGAAGCTTCGAGAGGCTGGCGGCAAATCTCATCGCGTTATATCCCCGACGGCGTGCCGCTCGCGGCACGCCTCAATTTATCCGCGCGAGGGAAAAATCCCTTGCAAGGCGATGATGAAGGTAATGCCCAAGTACGGATTGCGCACCGAAAACGGCGTGCTGCCCCCGGCCATGCTGTTCTGCACCGACGGCGCAGAACCTTCCACCGTGACATTGAACGGCTGGAGTGTCGTATTGGGCGCCGAGGTACTGTAGAGCGAACCCTGGTGATTACTGACGCTAACCGGCCCGAGCACCGAAGTTGTACCGGGAACCGCGCTTTGCGACGCCGTCGATGTGGTGGCCGGAATGGCGACGGAGCCCGTGGCCGAACCGCCGCTCGACACGGTCGCCGTGTGCGTATGCATGGGCATATTCTGCGTCGTCAGCATCGCATTCTCGGTACCGGCTTGCTCGCCGATGACAATGCTCGACAACCCCACGCCCTGCCCCACGCCAACGGGGCTACGGCCCTGCAAGTTCGGCAATTGAAAGGTCGTCGTGCCGTTGCCGCCGTAAAACGTGCCGAGCAGCGCAAACAGCGCCTGGTTTTGCGAAATAGCCATCGTTTGCCCGCTGCACAACGCCCAGCCACTGGGGGCGTAGTCAAAGCCCACCATGCGAATTTCACCCAGGTACGGATCGCTCATCCAACACCTCCAGTCGAGTCAAGAGTGGGAAAAGATGCCTAGCTAACGCCCCGCGAACCGGCGTCCATAGCCAGTGCATCGGCGCGGCAGTGCACAACGACGGTAAGCGTCGATCGCCCGTCCCCGGTGGGCCGCGTCGGCGTGGCGAGCAGGTCCCACGCTCGGCCGCCCGGCGAGCCTATGCGATAAACGTCCTGGGGAAGGAAAACGCCCGCGGGCAACTCGAACGTAGCCGAGTAGCAGATGAAGCTGTCATCCATGGCAATGCCGGCAGGCGCGTGCGCGAGCACCGCCTCGACGGTATGCCCGTCGACGGAAGCGAAAGTGAAGCGTTGCCCGATCGCTTCGAGCAACTCGTCATGGGTAGGGATAGTCCGCAAGCAAGCCCCCGGTTCTTATTCATTGTGTGATGCGTTATCTGTCTTGGTCGGCGTTGCCGGCCATGGCCTATCGTTTTGATACGTGATTCGCCTGGCTCACCACAACGCGAGCCGCGGATGTTCGCGCGTCGCCGCGCCTTGCGCTACATCGCGCCCTCCGCCGTCAGCCCTGGCACAGGCACGGCGCGTTCATCGATGAACGGTGCAGCCGCACGGCGCATCTGCAGATACACACCGTTCTCGCCGACCGCTTCGAACCCGAGCCGCCGATACAGCTCTTGCACCGGGTTGTCGATTTCGACGTACAACACCGCCGCCATCGCCCGTGCGGCCGCCTGCGCGACGAATGCACGGACGAGCCGCCCGCCGATACCCCCGCGTCGATAAGCGGGCAAGAGTGCGATATCGATCAACCGCGCCTCGGCCCCCTGCCAATCGTGATAAAGGCGTCCGATCGCGGTCTTGCCCAGCATGACTACATCGAAGCGGCCATGGGGGTAATGCCGACGGTAATACTCATGCTGCATCGAAAATTGATCGGCCAGTAATGCCTTAACGCGCTCGACGCTCCATCCCGCCTGCGCGAATTCTTGCGCGCGCGTGCTTTCAAAAACCGTACGTAAAAATTCAATATCGATTTCAGACGCAGACCGCAGGCTCAGATGTCCACCACCAGTGTTGGCCATTTCTCGCATCACTTCCTTGTGCACGCGATAAACGGTCAATCGATGTATGCGACTTCAATCGACCGAGAAAATAAGTGCAGGCGAGAGGGATATTAGTCTAGGGAAAGTCGGCTCGCAATCCGCTACTCGGACCGAGCGCACCGGGAATACCCGCATCGACATTTTTACCGCCTGAAGCGGTATGCCAGATGTGCTAACACCAGCGGTCGTGGTACAAGGCTCGGTCTTGCTGCATGTGCTGTCATTGCGACAGCTGTTCGGCGATCGAAACGAGGAGTGCCCCGTTGCGAGACCGCGTGAGGGTCGGTAAAGCCGTTTCAAGTGATATCGACGACAGCCCGCGCGATGTGGACCGAACCGTGTCAGTGGACGAATTTCGCCAAATAATAAACGGCGCCGGTCAGCGACGTCACGGCGCCGATAATTCGCCACGTCTGCACGTTCAGCGAGGCATGAAGTTCGGCCCTGAGATGCGCTAAATCTTCTTTCGAGGCGAGCGCATTCAACCTCGTCTCGATTTTGACGAGACGATCGCGGATTTCCAAATTGGCCGCTTCAAGAAGGGTGGCGTTGATAATCGATTTCCGTGGACAACGGATATGCTCGAACTCATCCCCGCTTCCCCACCGCGCGGCGATGGGAGCCACAAAGGCGTAGGGGCCAGGATTTTTTCTGGCACAGAAACGCAAAACGGGCCGAAAGGCCCGTTTTGCTGATGTCCTGGCGGAAAGGGTGGGATTCGAACCCACGGTACGGTATAACCGTACACCGGATTTCGAGTCCGGCGCATTCGACCACTCTGCCACCTTTCCGTCTTGATCGACAGCGTGCAGCTGGACTGCCGCACCGTCACTTACTCGCTTCGCCAAGCTGGTCGCTGTTTGGCGAAGCGAAGATTATAGAACATCGAAATCGGCATTCCAAGCTTTTTTACGAAAGAAGCGCAAAAAGCCGAGCGCCGCACCCGATCACGCCCGCGCCGGCTCCAGCCGCTCCACACCACCCAGATACGGGCGCAGCGCCGCGGGCACCGTCACCGACCCATCGGCATTCTGGAAGTTTTCGAGCACCGCCACGAGCGTGCGTCCCACGGCCAGGCCCGAACCGTTGAGCGTATGCACGAGCTCCGGTTTGCCTTGAGCGTTGCGATAGCGCGCCTGCATTCGCCTCGCCTGGAACGCTTCCGTATTCGAACAGCTCGAAATCTCGCGATAGGTGTTCTGCGCCGGCAGCCACACCTCGAGGTCGTACGTCTTCGCCGCCGAAAAACCCATGTCGCCCGTGCACAGCGTGATGACCCGATACGGCAGCTCGAGCTTTTGCAAAATCGCCTCGGCATGCGTGACCATCTGCTCGAGCGCATCGTACGAGGTCTCAGGCGCGACGATCTGCACCATCTCGACCTTGTCGAACTGGTGCTGACGAATCATGCCGCGCGTATCGCGACCGTAGGACCCAGCCTCCGAACGGAAGCACGGCGAATGGGCAGTCAGCTTCACCGGCAACGCACCCGCATCGAGAATGCTATCGCGCACCGTGTTCGTCAGCGGTATTTCGGACGTCGAGATCAAATACTGCGTGACGACATTGTCGGCACCGCCCTTCTCGACGCGGAACATGTCGTCCGCAAACTTCGGCAACTGCCCCGTGCCTTCCAGCACCTCGGGATTGACGATGTAAGGCGTGTACGTTTCCGTGTAACCGTGCTGCTCCGTATGCGTATCGAGCATGAACTGCGCAAGCGCACGGTGCAAACGCGCCACCTGCCCGCGCAGCAACGTAAAGCGCGCGCCGGACAGCTTCGCACCCGTTTCGAAATCGAGCCCGAGCGGCGTGCCGAGATCGACGTGATCCTTGACCTCGAAATCGAACTGGCGCGGCGTGCCCCAGCGGCGGACCTCCACGTTATCCGTCTCGTCGCGGCCGACCGGCACACTTTCGTGCGGCAGGTTCGGCATTTCGAGCTGCAGCTTTTGCAAGCGCGCCTGAACGCCGTCGAGCGCCGCGGCCGATGCCTTCATTTCGTCGCCGAGCGTGCCGACTTCCGCCATGACCGCCGAAGTATCTTCGCCGCGCCCCTTCATCGCGCCGATCTGCTTCGACAATGCATTGCGCCGCGATTGCAGCTCTTCGGTGCGGGTCTGAATGGCGCGACGTTCGGCTTCGAGCGCCGAAAACGCCGCGACGTCGAGCGTGTAGCCGCGTGCGGCAAGGCGCTTGGCGACGCCTTCGATATCTTTGCGCAGCAACTGGATGTCGAGCATGGGGAAAGTCGATTGTCGTGAAGAGGAAACGGCGATTTTAACGCACCCGCATCGACGCCCGGCCATGGGCCGCGAGAATGCCGGCGCTCAACTGTCCTGCGTCTTGTGTTCCTTGCGCCAGGCTCGATCGAGCTCGCCGAGGCGCGCGAGCTTTTCGCCGATCTTGCCCTCGAGCCCGCGCGGCGTCGGCCGGTACCAGTGCGGCTCGCGCATGCCGTCGGGCAGATACGTTTCGCCGGCCGCATAGGCATCGGGCTCGTCGTGCGCGTAACGGTACTCGCGCCCGTAGCCGAGCGATTCCATCAACTTCGTCGGCGCGTTGCGCAAATGCACGGGGACGCCGCGCGAACGGTCCTTGCCGACGAAACGCCGCGCTTCGTTATAGGCGACGTAGCCAGCATTCGATTTCGGCGCGACCGCAAGGTAGATCAGCGCTTGCGCGAGTGCGAGTTCTCCTTCCGGGGTACCGAGGCGCTCGTAGGTCTCGGCCGCGTCGAGCGCGATGCGCGGCGCGCGTGGATCGGCAAGACCGATGTCTTCCCAGGCCATACGCACGATGCGGCGAGCAAGGTAGCGCGGATCGGCGCCCCCATCGAGCATCCGGCAAAACCAGTACAACGCGCCATCGGGATTGCTGCCGCGCACCGATTTATGCAGCGCACTGATTTGGTCATAAAACGCGTCGCCGCCTTTGTCGAAGCGGCGCAGATTCTCGGTCAGCGCGCTCGCGATCAACGCGCCGTCGATCTGCGAAGCCTTTTGCGCAGCCGCCGCACGCGCGACGATCTCGACATTGTTGAGCAGCTTGCGGCCGTCGCCGTCCGCCGAGCCGATCAGCGCGTCGCGCGCCTCGTCGGTCACCTGCAGGCCGCCGAGCGTCGCAAGCGCACGTTCTAGCAATGCGAGCAGTTCGTCATCGTCGAGGCTTTTCAACACATAGACCGCAGCCCGGGAAAGCAATGCGCCGTTCACCTCGAACGAAGGATTTTCCGTCGTCGCGCCGACGAACACGAAAAGGCCCGACTCGACATGCGGCAAAAACGCATCCTGCTGACTCTTGTTGAAGCGATGCACTTCGTCGACGAACACCAGCGTGCGGCGGCCATGCGCGCGATGTGTCTGGGCAACTTCCACGGCTTCGCGAATGTCCTTCACCCCCGAAAGCACCGCCGAAAGCGCGATGAACTCGGCATCGAACGCATTCGCCATGAGCCGCGCGAGCGTCGTCTTCCCGACACCGGGCGGCCCCCAGAGAATCATCGAATGCGGTTCGCCCGATTCGAACGCAACGCGCAGCGGCTTCATCGGCCCAAGCAGGTGCTTTTGGCCGATCACCTCATCGATCGTGCGCGGCCGCAGCCTTTCGGCAAGCGGCGCATCGGCACCGCCGCGAGTGTCTTCGAACATGGCGCGAATCCCGGTGGCAAGGCTCAACCGTTGATGACGTCGGCGCCCTTCGGCACCGTGAACTTGAACGAATCGCCCTTCAGCGGCGGGTTCTTCTGGATGTTCGTAAAGGTGAGCAGCGTCACGTTGCCGAATACATCGTGCAGCTCCATCGCCTCGAGATTGCCGTCCTTGAAGCCGATCCCGACCCGCTCGAACTGGGTGTCGCGCGACTTCGGCCGCAGCTCGAGCCAGTCGATCCCCCCCTTCACGCCCGCGTCGCGCAGCGTGAAGTTCTGTTCGATATCGTTGCTGCCGAACAGAATCGCAGCCGGGCTTGCACCGAGCGCGCCGCCCAACTTGCGGATCGTGACCTGGTTCAAGTCCTTGTCGTACACGTAGAGATTCTCGCCGTCAGCCTGCAAGACCTGCTCGTACGGTTTCTCATACGTCCAGATGAACTTGCCAGGGCGCGAAAACACGAACGTGCCGCTGGATGTTCCCCCCATCGCGGGCTTGCCGCCTTGCGCTTTCGACGGAGCCTTCACTTCCTTTTGCACGAATTCGCCGCGCGCCGAGTGCACCTGCGAGACGAACGCCTTCAATTGCTCGGTACCGCTGGCCCATGCCGCGGGCGCAACCGCCGCAAGCACGGCACCGAGGAGCGCCGCCGCAAGACCGCGGCCCATCGGGCGCGAGGCCACCAGCCGCGACGGGCGCGACGAGGCCCATGAGAACGACGCAAGCGCGCGCCACGCAAAATGCCGGAAACGATGCTGCATGAGGGTGATTCTCCGTGATGAACTGCGCCGCGCGGCGGATGGGCTGAGCGGCAACGATGCTCGACGATGCCTAGTCGCCGTCGCGCGCGGGCACGAGGATTTCGCGATTGCCGTTCGTGGACATCGCCGAGACGAGCCCCGACTGCTCCATCTGTTCGAGCAGCCGCGCCGCGCGGTTGTAGCCGATGCGCAGATGGCGCTGCACGAGCGAGATCGAGGCGCGGCGGTGCTTGACGACGATCTCGACGGCCTGATCGTAAAGCGGATCCGACTCCTCCGCCCCGCCAGCCGCGCCGCCGAGCGCAGCCGAGCCCTCGTCGCCCTCGCCCGCCACGCCGCCCTCGAGGATCCCTTCGATGTAATTCGGCTCGCCCTGCTCCTTGAGCTTCTCGACCACGCGATGCACTTCCTCATCCGAGACGAACGCACCGTGCACACGGACCGGCAGACCTGTGCCGGGCGGCATGTAGAGCATGTCGCCCATGCCCAGCAGCGATTCGGCACCCTGCTGATCGAGGATCGTGCGTGAATCGATCTTTGACGAAACCTGGAACGCGACCCGCGTCGGCACGTTGGCCTTGATGAGACCGGTGATGACGTCGACCGACGGGCGCTGCGTGGCGAGAATCAAGTGGATGCCGGCCGCGCGCGCCTTTTGCGCGATGCGCGCGATCAGTTCCTCGACCTTCTTGCCGACCACCATCATGAGGTCCGCCAGCTCGTCGATGACGACGACGATGTTCGGCAGGCGCGTCAGCGGCTCCGGTTCGTCGGGCGTCAGGCTGAACGGGTTCGGCAGCTTTTCGTCGCGCTTGGCCGCTTCGTCGATCTTGTGGTTGTAGCCGGCAAGATTGCGCACGCCGAGCTTGCTCATGAGCTTGTAGCGGCGCTCCATCTCGGCCACGGTCCAGTTCAGCGCGTGGCCGGCCTGCCGCATATCCGTGACGACGGGGCACAGCAAATGCGGAATGCCCTCGTAGACGCTCATTTCGAGCATCTTCGGATCGATCAGGATCATCCGCACTTCGTCAGCGCTCGCCTTGTACACGAGCGAGAGGATCATCGCGTTGATACCGACCGATTTGCCGGAGCCCGTCGTGCCGGCCACGAGCAGGTGAGGCATCTTGGCGAGGTCCGCGCACACCGGCTTGCCGCCGATGTCCTTGCCCAGACCGATCGTGAGCTTCGATGCCGCGTCGGCATAGACCTCCGAGCCGAGAATCTCCGAAAGACGCACGGTCTGGCGGCGCTGGTTCGGCAATTCGAGCGCCATGAAGTTCTTGCCCGGAATCGTCTCGACGACGCGGATCGAAACGAGCGACAGCGAGCGCGCGAGATCCTTCGCAAGGTTGACGATCTGGCTGCCCTTCACGCCCGTGGCCGGCTCGATCTCGTAGCGCGTGACCACCGGGCCCGGGTAGGCGGCCACCACGCTCACGTCGACGCCGAAATCCTTGAGCTTCTTTTCGATCAGACGCGAGGTGAACTCGAGCGTATCGGCCGACACCGACTCCTGCACGGCCGGCGCCGCATCGAGCAGTGCGATCGGCGGCAGCGTGGTGTCGCCCGGCAGGTCCTTGAACAGCGGAACCTGCTTTTCTTTCTCGACGCGCTCGGACTTGGCCGGCGTCACGATGGGCGGCACGATCGTGACGGGTTCGTGATCTTCGAGGCGCACGCGGCTTTGCTCGACCTTTCCTTCACGCTTGACCGCGGCTGCTTCGCCGAGCTTTCGATCGCGGCCTGCTTCGCGGCGCAGCTTCGCGAACGTCACCGCCGAAATGATGGCGTCGCCCACCCGCTCGGCAACGGAGAGCCAGGAAAACCGGAAATAGAGCGACAAGCCGATGGCGAGCGCGATCAGAAGCGCCAACGTGCCGCCCGTGAACCCGAACGCATGCGAGACGCCGCGCGCCACGGCATCGCCGACGATGCCGCCCGGCGCACGCGGCAACGGCAGCGGCAGCGACCACATCCGCAAGGCTTCGATTCCGTCGCATGCGAGCAACACGAGCGCGAACGCGAACGCATCGGCAAACCACGATTCGCGCGGTTTGTCCTCTTCGGCTTCCACCTGATGCGTGAGCCGGCGGTAGTTCGCGGCGATGCGCCGCGCGAGCAGTGCGACCCACCAATAGGCGGACACGCCGAACAGCAACAGCAGGATGTCGGATGTCCAGGCACCCACCCGGCCGGCCCAGTTCGCGATGCGCTCGACCTGCTCGGCGTGCGTCCAGCTCGGATCGTGGCGGCTGTAGCTGACGAGCGCCATCGCGAGGAACACGCAGAGCGCGACCTGCAATATCCAGCGGATTTCGGTGAAAAGGCGCGACATACGATGCGGTAAGGCTTGCGCGTGCGCCGAATAGGGAGCTTTGGCCATGAATCCGTAAAGGCTTGGCGTGCAGGCCGGTAGGCGCCGGCACGCCGGTCGTTCGATGCGGGCTATTGTAAACGCTGCGTCGCACGACGGGCTGTAAATGACGGTAACGGCGCAACAGCTGGGGCTTTCGTACGCGCGCCGGACGCTGGAGCCGCTCCGCCGGTACGGCGGGCGCTGGCTATCGCCACGATTGAAATTCCCTGCGCGGCAAGCCAAGCCCCTGCCCTTTATAATGCGCGGGTGTGCCCCATTTAGGCCTAGACGCGCAACGGGCGCGCGCTGCCAATCGCCAGCATCGGCTGTGCCGCCGCCCCGTCAGTTCATTTCGCGGTAATCATTACGGATTCGATCTCCATGTCCACGCGCAAACACGCCAAAGTCCTCATCCTCGGTTCCGGCCCCGCCGGCTATACGGCCGCCGTCTACGCGGCGCGCGCCAATCTGTCGCCGGTGCTCGTCACGGGCCTCGCGCAAGGCGGCCAACTGATGACGACGACCGATGTCGAGAACTGGCCCGCCGACGCCAACGGCGTTCAGGGTCCCGAGCTGATGCAGCGCTTTCTCGACCATGCCGAGCGGTTCAACACCGAAATCGTGTTCGACCACATCCACACCGCGAAGCTCAACGAAAAGCCCATCCGTCTGATCGGCGATGCCGGCGAGTACACCTGCGATTCGCTCGTCATCGCGACGGGTGCGTCGGCGCAATATTTGGGGTTGCCTTCGGAAGAAGCGTTCATGGGACGCGGTGTGTCGGCCTGCGCGACGTGCGACGGATTTTTCTACAAGCAGCAGCACGTGGCCGTCGTGGGCGGCGGCAACACGGCCGTCGAGGAAGCGCTCTATCTGGCGGGTATCGCCAGCAAAGTGACCGTCATCCATCGACGCGACAAGTTCCGCGCCGAGCCGATTTTGATCGACCGGCTGCTCGAGAAGGAAAAAGAAGGCGTCGTCGAGATCAAGTGGAACCATGTGCTCGACGAGGTCAAGGGCGACGATTCGGGTGTCACCGGCCTACGCATCAAGCACACGAAGACGGGCGAAACGTCCGATATCGCGTTGCAGGGCGTATTCATCGCGATCGGCCACAAGCCCAACACCGATATCTTCGCCGGCCAGCTCGAGATGAAAAACGGCTATATCGTCACGAACGGCGGGTTCAGCGGCAACGCGACGGCGACGAGCGTACCGGGCGTATTTGCTGCGGGCGACGTGCAGGATCACGTCTATCGGCAAGCGATCACGAGCGCCGGCACCGGTTGTATGGCGGCGCTCGATGCGCAGCGCTACCTGGAAAGCATCCATGAAGTGCACCAGGATCACGTCATGAGCCACGAATCGGACCGCTAACGGCGAAAAGCAGTTCGGTTGTGTCATGAGCAGACATCGAACGCCTCCCGGTAGCGTCAAACCGGGCGAAGGCCCCGTGCGGGCTGGCGGCTTGGCCGATCTCGGCGCGCTGCGCGACGCGCTCGAACGCAGCGCGGCGCAGCGCGAACGCGAGCGCGCCGCCGCGGCGAAAGCCGCCCGGGAGGCCTCGGCCGACGCGGAGCTTTTCCGGCGCGAAGTCGGCAATGTATCGCCGCTGAAGGCTTCGGCGCGTGCCGTGCACGAGCGGGCGGCGCCGCCGGCCGTCGCGGTCCAGACGCGGCGCGACGAGCGTGCCGTGCTGGCGGAGGCGATCTCCGACGAATTCGATCCCGAAGTACTGCTCGATACCGACGAGTCGCTCTTTTACTGCCGGCCCGGCATCGGCCACGAAGTCGTGCGCAAGCTCAGGCGCGGTCACTGGGTCGTGCAGGCCCAGCTCGACTTGCACGGCATGCGGCGCGACGAAGCGCGCGAAGCATTGGCGGAATTCATTCGCGAAACGGTCAAGCGCGGCTTGCGCTGCGTACGCGTGGTTCACGGCAAGGGACTCGGCTCGGTCGGCAAGGAGCCCGTGCTCAAGGGGAAGGTCCGCGCCTGGCTCGTGCAGAAAGCGGAAGTCATTGCATTTTGTCAGGCACGCGAGCGCGATGGAGGCGCCGGCGCGGTACTCGTACTCTTGCAGCCCCCCAGCGCGCCGAAGGCGCCCATTCGTCCAGCCTGAGTTTTCACGAACGCACGCATGCATCCGAGGCTCACCCTCGCCCTGTCGATCATCGAGGGGCTCGCCATTTTCGCGTTTGCGGTCTCGGGGTTCATCGAGGCGCGCAAGCGGCGGCTCGATGCGGTGGGCACGTTTCTCGTCGCCACCGTCACAGCATTCGGCGGCGGCACGGTCCGGGACGTCCTGCTGGGCCGGCGGCCGTTCTATTGGGTCGAGCACCAGACGTACGTCATCGTCATTTTCGCTTTGTCGTTCTTCGCGCCGGTCATGCTGCGCATGGCGTCGCGCGTACTGTCCGAGCGTGCCCTGCTGATCGCCGACGCGGTCGGTCTCGGGCTTTTCAGCGTATCGGGAACGTCGATTGCCCTCGAGTCGGGCATGCCCTGGTTCATCTCGGCGATGATGGGCGTGGTGACGGGTGTGTTCGGCGGGATTCTTCGCGATGTGCTCTGCAACGACGTGCCGCTGATTCTCAGGGACTCGCGGCCCTACGCCACGTGCGCACTGGCGGGCTGCGGCCTCTACCTGCTGCTCGCGAAAGCCGATGTCGACCCCGTCTACAGCGTGCTGGCCGCAACCGCTTTCATCCTCATCGCGCGGCTCGTGACATTCAAACTCGACGTGCGCTTGCCGCATTGAGCGCGGCAAGCGCGGCAAGCGCGGGCGAGCCTATGCCCTGCAATCAGGCAATGCGCGCTTCCGTGGCCGGATCGAACAGCACGGCCTTCGAGACATCGAACAGCAGCGTCATGTTCGAGAGCGGCTGAGGATTCGACGCCGGATGCACCCGGCTCACGATCCGCTTGCCGTTGACCTGTGCGAATACGAGCGTATCGGGACCCGTCGGCTCGATCACGTCGATCTTGACTTCGATCGGCTGCAACCCTTCTCCATGCCCGTTGTGTGCATGACGTGCGTCGGTAATCCGCTCGGGGCGCAGCCCCAGAATCACGTTCTTGCCGATCGAACCCTTCACACGCGCCAGGTCGAATGGCAGATTCAGTACGCTGCGGCTCACACCCGTATCGAGTTCGATACCGGCACCGGCCCCCTGCTCGACGAGCTTACCCTCGATGAAGTTCATCGGCGGCGCGCCGATGAAGCCGGCCACGAAGAGATTCGACGGCGAATCGTAGATGTCCTGCGGTGCGCCGAATTGCTGGACGATACCGTCTTTCATGACCGCGATACGATCGCCGAGCGTCATCGCCTCGATCTGATCGTGCGTCACGTAGACGATCGTCGTCCCCAGGCGCTGATGCAGCAGCTTGATTTCCGAACGCATTTCGATGCGCAGCTTCGCGTCGAGGTTCGAAAGCGGCTCGTCGAACAGGAACATGACCGGGTCTCGCGCGAGGGCGCGGCCCATTGCAACGCGCTGACGCTGACCGCCCGACAACTGACCCGGCTTACGATCGAGCAGATGATCGATCTGCAACATCTGCGAAACGCGTTCGACGATCTGCTCCTGTTCGCGCTTGGGCACCTTGCGGATATTGAGTCCGAACGAGATGTTGTCGCGCACCGTCATCGACGGATAAAGCGCATACGACTGGAAGACCATCGCAATGTCGCGATCCTTCGGCGACAGGTTGTTGACGACTTTGTCGTCGATGCGGATCTCGCCCTTCGTGACGGTCTCGAGTCCGGCGATCATGTTGAGCAGCGTCGATTTGCCACAACCCGAGCCGCCCACGAGAATCAGGAACTGACCGTCCTCGATCTCGATGTCGACGCCCTTCAGGACAGGTACGCCGTTCGGGTAAGTCTTGTATACGTCGCGGATGGAAAGGCTTGCCATGCTGAGAATCCTTTAATCTGCATTGCTGCTTGCGAATAAGCGTTGCGCTTCGTGCGCAGTCCGGCGTGCCGCGCCCTCGGGCGCGAATCCCGACCGCCTCAGCCCTTGACCGCACCCGCGGTCAACCCGCGCACGAAGTAGCGCCCTGCGATCACGTAGACGAGAAGCGTCGGCAAAGCCGCGATGATCGCGCCGGCCATGTCCACGTTGTATTCCTTCACACCGGTCGACGTATTGACGAGGTTGTTCAACGCGACGGTGATCGGCATCGAATCGACGCCGGAGAACACGATCCCGAACAGGAAGTCGTTCCAGATCTGTGTGAACTGCCAGATCACGCACACCATGAAGATCGGCAGCGACAGCGGCAACAGGATGCGCGTGAAAATCATGAAGAACCCCGCACCGTCGATCCGCGCAGCCTTGACGAGTTCGGCCGGCACGCCGACATAGAAGTTGCGGAAGAACATCGTCGTGAAGGCGATCCCGTAGACGACGTGCACGAAGACGAGCCCCGTGATCGTGTTCGAGATACCGATCGAGCCGAGCAGGCGCGCCATCGGCAGCAAGATCGTCTGAAACGGAATGAAGCAGCCGACGAGCAGCATCGTGAAAAGCGCGTCGGCGCCGCGAAAGCGCCAGTGCGTGAGGACGTAACCGTTGAACGCGCCGACGATCGACGAGATCAACACGGCCGGAATGACCATCCGGATCGAGTTCATGAAGAACGGCTGCATCCCGTCGCAGCGTACGCCGGTACAGGCCTGGCTCCATGCCTTCACCCAGGGGGCGAGCGTCCAGTGCATCGGCGGCGTGAGCAGATTACCCGTGCGCAGCTCGTCGATATCCTTGAACGACGTGGACAGCATCACGTAGATCGGGAACAGGAAATAAAGCGCGAACAGAATGAGGGCCGCGTAAATCACGACACGACTCACCGACATTCCGGTACGCGCGGGGCCGCCCCCGACGTCGGCGGGCAGCGGGCGAAGCGGCTGTTTCAATTCAGGCTGCATTGCGGGTGCTCCTCGATTCCATATACATGAGCGGCACGAGCACGGCCACGACCGTTGCGAGCATCATCATCGACGACGCGGCGCCCACACCGAGCTGTCCGCGGTTGAACGAGAACGTGTACATGAAGATGGCCGGCAGCGACGAGGACGTACCGGGGCCCCCTGCGGTCAGCGCGACCACCAGGTCGAATGTCTTGATCGCGATATGGCAAAGAATCAGCAGCACCGAAAAGAAGACCGGACGCATGCTCGGAATGACGATCTTGCGATAAATCGTGGGCAGCGAGGCGCCGTCGACTTGCGCGGCTTTGAATATCTCGGCATCCACGCCGCGCAAACCGGCCAGAAAGAGCGCCATGACGAAGCCGGTCGATTGCCAGACGGCGGCGATGACCACACAGAAGATCGCCTTGTCGGGATCGCCGATCCAGTTGAACGAGAACCCGGCGAACCCCCAGTCGTGCATGACTTTCTCGAGGCCCAGGCCCGGATTGAGAATCCACTGCCAGGCGGTACCGGTCACGATGAACGAGAGCGCCATCGGATAAAGGAAGATCGCGCGCAACGCGCCTTCGTTGCGAATTTTCTGATCGAGCAGGATCGCGAGAAAAAGACCGAGCCCCACGCAAATACCGATGAATGGAATGCCGAACCAGCCAAGATTCTTGGCCGACGTCCACCAGACATCGTTGTTGAAGAGCTCCACGTAGCGGTCGAGGCCCGCGAACGTGTAATTGGGCATCAGCCGCGACTTCGACAGCGACAGATAGCCGGTGACAGCGATGAAACCGTAAATGAAAACGAGGCTGATGACGATACTGGGCGCCAGAACGATCTTCGGGATCCAGCGATCGGCTACCGCCGAAAACGACGATGAACGACGATACGCATGTGCCATCTTGTTGCCTTTATCGCTAAGAGAGGCAGCCACTACTCGACTCCTAATCTTGCCTGCCGGCGCGCGCCCTGCTTTGCGCCGCAGCGCGGCGACCGGCGTAGGTGATGCTGAGAGCGGCGCGCCCGGATTCGGCGCGCCGCGCTTGGGCACTGCCTTCGCTTACTTCGTCTTCGCGGCTTGCACGAGCGCCTTTTGGGCGTCAGCCGGCGATTGCTGCGAGTTCATGAACTTCGTCACGACGTCCGTGATCGCGCCGGCGACGGCGTCGGGCTGCGCCATACCGTGCGCGAGCGACGGTACGTAGCCACCGGCCTTGATCGCCGTTTGCTCGTCCGCATACGACTTCTTCGCGCAATCGTCGAACTTGGCCATCGACACGCCGAGACGCACGGGGATCGAGCCCTTGTACAGGCTGAACTGTTCCTGGAACTCGGGGCTCATGATCGTCTTGGCCATCGCCAGTTGCCCCGGCGTTGCTGCCTTCTGGCCTTTTTGCTGGAAGAAGACGAACGAATCGACGTTGAACGTATAGGCCTTGTCGGTACCGGGCACCGGTGCGCAGATGTAATCCGTGCCCGACTTCTTGCCCGCGTTGGCAAACTCGCCCTTGGCCCAGTCGCCCATGAACTGCATGCCGGCCTTGTTGTTGATGACCATCGCCGTGGCGAGGTTCCAGTCACGGCCCGTGCGGCCCGTGTCGAAGTAGCCCTGGATCTTGCGGACGGTTTCGAAGACCTTCAGCATCTGCGGCGAGCTCAGCGTGGCCGAGTCGAGATCGACGAGCGCCTTCTTATAGAAGGGCGCCCCTTGCGAGAGCACGACGTCTTCCCACAGCGTCAGATCCTGCCAGGGTTGGCCGCCCATCGCGACCGGCTGGATGCCGGCTGCCTTCATCTTGTCGGCCAGCGCGAAGAACTCGTCCCAGTTCGTCGGCACCTTGCCGCCCGCCTTGTCGAGCGCGGCCTTGTTGATGTAGAGCCAGTTCACGCGGTGCACCGAAAACGGTGCGCCGACGTAGTGACCCTTGTACTGCATGATCTTGTCGATTTCCGGCGGCAGGTTCTTCTTCCAGTTCTCGTCCTTCGCGGCTGAATCGATATTGACGAGCACGTCCTGATCGGCCCACTCCTGAATCAGCGGCCCCTTGATCTGCGCGGCGGACGGCGCGTTGCCCGAGATGACCTGCGTCTTGAGCGCCGTCATCGCGGCGGCCCCCGCGCCGCCGGCGACCGCGAAGTCCTTCCAGGTGTAACCCTGCTTCGTCATGTCGTCCTTCAGCACGCCGACGGCCTTCGATTCGCCGCCCGAGGTCCACCAATGCAGCACTTCGAGGGACTCGGCCGCTTGCGCCGAAACAGCGCCCATCAGCCCCGTGGCGGCGAGCGCTGCCATGATCGCGCGAACTTTCATTCTTTATCTCCTCCGGACACCTGAACAAGATACGATTGCTCCCCGTTTCTTAGCGATGGGGAACGGTGGTTGGTCAAACAGAACAACACTGGACAGGCCGGACCTGGCGCCATTCGATACGGCTGAACACACACGCCCGGCCGGAAGACGCTTCAGGAATTGGATGATTCCGAACTCAACGACTTGTCTCCTGTTTTGATTCGACCGGCCCGACACGCATCGCGCGGCCGGACTCGGGGAGGCGGAACGGATTGCCGCTTGACGCTAAGATGCAGCGCGCGGCGCATACCCGAGCGCGCCGACGTGCCAGCGCGCTTCGCAGCCGATTCACGCCCGAAACACCGCGCCGCGCTTGGGCGACGCATGCTTTTTGCATCGAATCGACGTTACCTCTTGATTTGGATTGTAGTTAAACTACAATTCAGTGTCAAAAAAAATTTTATCGCGCTACAACTCGGTCCCAGTGCCGGCTCCGCCGCGCGCGATCGATCCGATGAAGAATGTGCGAGAGGCAAACTGGAGACAGCACCACCTCAGATACGACGCTAGTTCGACCCAAGCCCCAATCCGACGCAACCTGCACCTGGTCCGCGCGCTCAGCAACCTTTGACCTTCGGCTCACGACTCATGCAAATCGACTCAGGCTTTAACTTCGTTCTCTTCGGCGGGACCGGCGACCTGTCGATGCGAAAGATTCTCCCGGCGCTGTACGAAGCCCACCGTGCGGGCATGCTGTCCGACAACGGCAGGATCGTGGCCGTAGCGCGGCACGCGGCGGATCGCGACGGTTACATCGAATGGATCAATTCGAACGTCAAGTCGCACGTCTCCAAGGCGGGCGTCGACGATGCCGTCTGGCGGAGCTTTCTCGAACGCATCGCCTACGTAAAGCTCGATCTCGGCAAGGCCGAGGATTTCGTCGTCCTGCGCGATGCGCTCGACGGGCATCCGGGGATTCGGGTCTTCTATCTGGCAACCGGTCCGTCGCTGTTCGTGCCGATCTGCCGCGCGTTGGCTTCCGTGGGCCTGAACGAGAACGCGCGGATCGTGCTCGAAAAACCGCTCGGCTACGATCTGCGCTCGTCGAACGCGATCAACGACGCGGTCGGCGAAATCTTCACGGAAGAGCAGATCTACCGGATCGATCACTACCTCGGCAAGGAGCCGGTGCAGAACCTGCTCGCGCTGCGTTTCGGCAACGCGCTGTTCGAACCGTTGTGGCGCCGCGAGTGGGTCGAAAGCATTCAGATCACCATTGCCGAGGAGCTCGGGGTCGAAGGCCGCGGCGACTTCTACGACAACACGGGTGCGCTGCGCGACATGGTGCAGAACCATTTGTTGCAGCTTCTCTCGATCGTCGCCATGGAGCCGCCGCATTCGATGGACTCCGATTCGGTCCGCGACGAGAAGCTGCGCGTGTTGCGCGCGCTCAAGCCCATCGATACGCGCGACATTTCCAAGGTCGCCGTGCGCGGGCAATACCATGCCGGCGTCATCAAAGGGGCTTCGGTGCCCGCTTATGCGACCGAACACGGTGTGAAGCCGCACAGCACGACCGAAACCTTCGTCGCATTGAAAGTCGAGATCGAGAACTGGCGCTGGTCCGGCGTGCCGTTCTTCCTGCGCACGGGCAAGCGGCTCGCGGACCGCATCGCGGAGATCGTCGTCAACTTCCGCCCGGTGCCGCACTCGGCGCTCGGCGCGCCGGCGCTGCGCCCGGGCGCCAATCGCCTCGTGATCCGCCTGCAGCCGAACGAATCGATCAGGCTCTACTGCCTGGCCAAGCAGCCCGGCGAAGGCATGAATCTCGCGAGCGTGCACCTGGATCTCGCCTTCGATCAGTTCTTCAAGGAAGGACAGATGGAGGCGTATCAGCGGCTCCTGCTCGATGTCATCAACGGCCGGCTCGCGCTGTTCGTGCGGCGCGACGAGCAGGAAGCCGCCTGGCGCTGGGTGGAACCGATTCTCAACGAATGGGCGGCATCGAACAAGCCGCCGAAGCCCTATGCGTCGGGCACCTGGGGGCCGGCCGCCGCCAGCGCGATGCTCGCGCAGCACGACACCTGCTGGCTCGAGGAAGAAAACTAAGGCAAGGGTTGCATGCCGGGACGGGGCGCTGCGTATCGCGGCGCCCCGTCGAACGAACCCATTGGGGAATACAAAAAGCTGCTCAGGAGGAGAAGTGATCGAGCTTCACGCTTTTGACGATCCGCGCGCCCAGGCCGGCGCGCTGGCGAGAGCGGTCGGCGATGCGCTCAACGCATCGTGCGCCGCATCCGGCGACGCTTCGCGTACGACGCTCGCGGTATCCGGTGGAACGAGCCCGCGTCCGTTTCTGCTCGCATTGGCGAAAGAACCGGTCGACTGGCGGCGCATCGACCTGACGCTCGTCGACGACCGTTGGGTGCCCGAAACCGATGCTGCCAGCAACGCGAGACTCGTGCGCGAAACACTGCTGCGAGACGGTGCGGGCGATGCGCGCTTTTTGCCGCTCGTCGATACGGCCGTCACGCTCGAAGCAAACGTTGCCACCCTCAACGCCGATGCGCAGCGCGCGTTGCCAGGCGTTGCCGTGCTCGGCATGGGCGAAGACGGGCATACCGCGTCGCTCTTTGCCGACGCTCCGGAGTGGGCCCGGATCACGTCCCCCGATGCGCCCCGCTTCGTCGCCGTCCATCCGAAGGCAGCGCCCCACGCGCGCGTGAGCTTGTCGCTCGCCGCACTGAAGCAGATCGGGCGGCTCTATCTGCTGATCTCCGGCACGCCCAAGCTCGACGTGCTCAAGGCAGCCGCATCCACCGCCCAGGAAAACGCCATCTCGAAGCTGGCAAACGACAAGGGAGTCAGACTCGATGTCTACTGGTGTGCAAACTAAGGTAATCGCCATTCCGGGCGCCCGTCAGCACGCCGACGGCCCGAGGCTGCTCGCCGATATCGGCGGCACCAACGCGCGCTTCGCGCTCGAAATCGGCCCCGGCGAGATTGCGCAGATTCGCGTCTATCCCTGCGCCGAGTATCCGAGCGTCGAAGAGGTGCTCAAGCAGTATCTGAAGGACACGAAGGTCGGCCATGTCAACCATGCGGCGATCGCGATCGCGAACCCCGTCGATGGCGATCAGGTCAGCATGACCAACCACAACTGGACGTTCTCGATCGAAGCCACGCGTCGCGCGCTCGGCTTCGATACGCTGCTCGTCGTCAACGACTTCACCGCGCTCGCGATGGCGCTGCCAGGCCTGACCGACGCGCAGCGCGTGCAGATCGGCGGCGGCACGCGCCGCCAGAACAGCGTGATCGGCCTGCTGGGCCCCGGCACGGGCCTTGGCGTGTCGGGCCTCATTCCCGCCGACGACCGCTGGATTGCCCTCGGCAGCGAAGGCGGCCATGCGAGCTTCGCGCCGTCCGACGAGCGCGAGGACATCGTGCTGCACTATGCGCGCAAGAAATGGTCGCACGTGTCGTTCGAACGCGTCGCGGCAGGTCCCGGCATCGAATTGATCTACCGGGCGCTTGCGGCACGCGACAAAAAGCGCGTCGGCGCCACGCTCGATCCCGCGGAGGTCGTCAGCCGCGCGCTCGAAGGCGATCCGCTCGCGGCTGAATCGGTCGACTGCTTTTGCGGCATTCTCGGCACGTTCGCGGGCAATATCGCCGTGACGCTCGGCGCGCTCGGCGGCATCTACATCGGCGGCGGCGTCGTGCTGAAGCTGGGCGAGTTCTTCGCGCGCTCGCGGTTCAGAGAGCGCTTCGAAGCAAAGGGCCGCTTCGAGCCGTATTTGGCCAACGTGCCCACCTACGTCATCACGGCCGAGTATCCGGCGTTCCTGGGCGTGTCGGCCATTCTCGCGGAGCAGCTCTCGAATCGTACCGGCGGCGGCTCCTCGGCTGTGTTCGAGCGCATTCGTCAAATGCGCGATGCGTTGACGCCGGCCGAGCGGCGCGTGGCCGATCTCGCCTTGAATCATCCGCGCTCGATCATCAGCGATCCGATCGTCGACATCGCCCGCAAGGCCGACGTGAGTCAGCCGACGGTCATCCGCTTTTGCCGTTCGCTGGGCTGCCAGGGCCTGTCCGATTTCAAGCTCAAGCTCGCCACGGGGCTGACGGGAACCATTCCGGTCAGCCACAGCCAAGTCCATCTGGGCGATACGGCGACCGACTTCGGCGCGAAAGTGCTCGACAACACGGTCTCGGCGATCCTGCAGTTGCGCGAGCACCTGAACTTCGAGCACGTCGAGCGGGCGATCGACATGCTCAACAGCGCGCGGCGCATCGAGTTCTACGGACTGGGCAATTCGAACATCGTCGCGCAGGACGCGCATTACAAGTTCTTCCGGTTTGGCATTCCGACCATCGCTTACGGCGATCTCTATATGCAGGCCGCCTCCGCTGCCCTGCTCGGCAAAGGCGATGTCATCGTCGCGGTATCGAAGTCGGGCCGGGCGCCCGAGCTGCTGCGTGTGCTCGACGTTGCCATGCAGGCGGGCGCGCAGGTGATCGCCATCACCTCGAGCAACACGCCGCTGGCCAAGCGGGCTACCGTGGCGCTGGAAACGGATCACATCGAGATTCGCGAATCCCAGCTTTCGATGATCTCGCGCATTCTGCATCTCGTGATGATCGACATTCTCGCGGTGGGCGTGGCGATCCGGCGCGCCGTGCCGAGCCCGGAAGTGACCGAGGCCGTCGCCAAGGCTCGCGCGACCCGCAACGACGATGCGGCGGCAGCAGTACTCGACTGGCTCAGCCATGGAGCGGCATCCTCGGCTACCGATTGACGCTCGAGCTTGGCGAAAACCCTCATCGGAGGGGCATCTTCACGCTGCTACACTGCATCGGCCGGGGACTGTTGCGATTCGCCGGCTTTATTCCAAGAGCCCGTTCCGGTCCGCCGGCCCGGGCTTTTTTTTGTCGGCAAGGGGCATCCTCACCGGCCCACCCCCCTTTTTCGGTGCATGGAGCAGGTGCTGCCGCCCCAATGTTGGGCAAGACGGGCGTTTCTTCGTCTGTTTTTCCCCACGCAAGCGCAACAATTCCGACACACGATCTGTGGCGGCGCGGCAACGCTGTCGTGCATATTTAAGCAACCGCTTTCACCGGAACGCACAGCCGGCGCCGCTGTGGAAGAGGCTCTTCGCGAAATACACCGTTTCAAAAACCGCAACGACGGGAAGCAACTAGTGTTTCCACTAATAAGGGGCTGATTTCGACATGCCTAGTATCCGGACGACTACCTGGACCCGCGGCGGGGATCCGGCGTGTTCAAAAGATGCGCTAGTCCGCTGCACTCACCACCCCGGGTGCTCAATTTGCAGTTCAACGTCTCGGAGACCGTTTAATGAAAAAATCGCTTATCGCCCTCGCAGTGACGAGCGCCATGGCAGCACCGGCGTTCGCGCAAAACAGCGTCACGCTTTACGGCATCATCGACCTCGGTATCAGCTACGTTAACAACACTAGCGGTCATTCGCAGTGGCAAGAACAAAGCGGTATCTTGCAAGGCAGCCGCTTTGGCATGAAGGGCGCTGAAGACCTGGGCGGCGGCACCAAGGCCATCTTCCAATTGGAAAACGGCTTCAACGCGGCCAACGGCAAGCTGGCTCAGCATAGCCGCATGTTCGGTCGCCAGGCCTACGTCGGTCTGACGAACGACTCGTTCGGTACCCTGACGCTCGGTCGCCAATATGACCCGGTGGTCGACATGGTTCAGTCGACGACGTTCAACGGCCAGTGGGGCGCGTTCTTCTCGCACCCGGCCGATATCGACAACACCGATAACGGCTTCCGTATCAATAACGCAGTGAAGTATGTCTCGCCGAAGTTCGCAGGCCTGCAAGCCGAAGCGATGTACGCATTCGGCGGCGTGGCAGGTCAGTTCGGCCAGAACAGCACGATCGGCGGCGCACTGAGCTACTCGGCCGGTCCTCTGTATGTCGGCGCGGGCTATTTCTACGCGCGTAACCCGGGCGTCCAGTTCGACGACGGCAACTTCAACGCCAATCAGGCACCGGCCGCCGTCAATCCGACGACGGGCATCTGGGGTCTCGTCGGAATGCCCCGCAACATGCAGGTTGCCAGCCTCGGCGCGACCTACACGATGGGACCGGCGCTCTTCGGCGCCAACTTCTCCGACGTGCGGTTCGACGACGCGAACGGCGTGGGCGGCAACAAAGTGCGGTTCGACAGCGCTGAGCTGTGGGGCCAGTACAGCCTGACGCCGGCCACGACGCTCGGCGCGGGCTATACGTTCACGTTCGGCAAGGTCGATGCAACGGGTCAGAAGCCGAAGTACGGTCAGGTCAACCTCGTCGCCGACTACCGTCTGTCGAAGCGTACCGACGTGTATGCGATGGGCGTCTACCAGCACGCGATGAGCGGCGGTGTGACGGCTGACATCTACGCGGCAGAGTTCTCGGGCGCCAGCACGACGAAGAACCAGGTCGCCGCACGCGTCGGTATCCGTCACAAGTTCTAAACCGACAAGTAACAACCCGCGCGCCGGCAAGGCTTCGGCTTTGCCGGACGACAGCGGGATCGGCAGTACACTCGAAAGGCGCCGCGTTGTCGGCGCCTTTTTTTATCGCGGTCGTCTCGCGTTCGGCCTTCAGCGCGGCATCGCTGTACCGCGCGCCGGCAGGCCGTGCCAGCGGATCACCATCGTGCGCCCTGCGAAACAGAGCGCCCCGGTCCCAGCGATCGTGATGCCCATGCCGGTGGGCGTGCCGTTTTGCAGCACACCGACGACGAAGCTTGCGAGCGCGCCCAGCACGAGCTGCCCGGCACCGAAAACAGCGGCCGCGGCGCCCGCGTTGCGCGGGTAGCGATGCATGAGATCGGTCGTGCAATTCGCGGTCAGCACACCCACGACACCCACCACGAAAAATAGCCCTGCAACGATAGACCAGAGGCCGCCCCACCCCGTCAGGCAAGCCAGCGCGACGAACAACGAGGCCCCGCAACTCACGAACGACGCGCCCGCGACGAGCCGCAGCGAGCCCAACCGGCTGATCAACCGCGCGTTGAGGTAGTTGCCGAGCATGATGCCGACGATATTGAGGCCGAAGAACAACCCGTAGTGTTGCGGCGTCACATGGAAATAATCGATGTAGACGAACGGCGTCGCCGTGATGTACGCGAACATCGACGCGAACGCCATGCCGCCGCATAACAGATGGCCGAGCGCGACGGGATCGACGAGAAGCCGCCCGTAGATGGCGAACGAATGCCAGAGCGCTGCGCCGGCACGCTTGTCGGCCGGCCACGATTCGCGCACGCGCATGAAGGCGAGCGTCGACGCGAGTGCACCGAAGAGCGCCAGCACGGCGAAGATCGCACGCCAGCCGCCGACGAGCAGCAACTGCCCGCCGATGAGCGGCGCCAGCAGCGGGCCTACCCCCGTCACGATCGCGATCATCGAGAGCACGCGTGCCGCGTCGTGCGGCGCATGCACGTCACGCGCGATCGCGCGCGCCATCACGGAGGCCGCGCCGGCCCCCAGCGCCTGGACGAAGCGCATGCCGACGAGCAGATCGATCGATCCCGCACTCGCGCAGGCAATACTCGCGACGAGAAAAAGGGCAAGCCCGCCGAGCAGAATCGGACGCCGGCCGAAGCGGTCGGACAGCGGGCCGTAGACCAGCATGCCGATCGCGAAGCCGAGCATGAAGCTCGTCAGCGTGCTCTGGGCGGCCGAGTCGGCGACCCCGAACGCGCGTGCGATGGAAGGCAGGCTCGGCAGATACATGTCGACCGCGATCGGGCCACACGCCGCGAGCGCGCCCAGGAGCACGATGAGGCGTAGATCAGGCTGGCGTTTGTCGGTTTCGGTCATCGAATGGAATGCCTGATAAAGACGGCGGGCGCTATGCGGGGGCTGCAAGCGGCGAGTCAGGCAACCGAGCGCGAACGCACGGCGCCTAAAGCGCAGATTCTACGAGAAAGCGATCGGCAAACGCCCGGGCGACGCCGCTCCGGTACAATTCCACGCATCGTAGGGCCGTTTTTTGCCGCGGCGCCCGATTGAACGGGTGTCGCCCCGGCCCGATCCTTCATTGCAGCTGCCCTCACTCCATGCCTAGCAATCAAGCTCTGTTCGAACGCGCGCAGCGCGTCATTCCCGGCGGCGTGAACTCGCCTGTGCGGGCCTTCCGCTCGGTTGGCGGTACGCCGCGCTTCATTGCACGTGCCAACGGGCCCTACTTCTGGGACGCCGAGGGGACCCGTTACATCGACTACATCGGTTCCTGGGGACCGATGATCCTGGGCCACGTCCATCCCGAAGTGCTCGAAGCCGTTCAGCGTGTGCTGGCCGACGGCTTCTCGTTCGGCGCGCCGACCGAAGCCGAGATCGAGATCGCCGAGGAAATCCGCAAGCTCGTCCCGTCGATGGAGCAGTTGCGATTCGTCTCGAGCGGCACCGAAGCGACGATGAGTGCGCTGCGCTTGGCACGCGGATTCACGGATCGCAGCCGCATCGTCAAATTCGAAGGTTGCTATCACGGGCACGCGGACAGCTTGCTCGTCAAGGCCGGCTCGGGGCTGCTCACGTTCGGCAACCCGACTTCGGCCGGCGTGCCGCCCGATATCGCCAAACATACGACGGTGCTCGAATACAACAACAGCGAGGCGCTCGAAGCGGCGTTCGCCGCATTCGGCCGCGAAATCGCGGCCGTGATCGTCGAGCCCGTGGCCGGCAACATGAACCTCGTGCGCGGCAACCCGGCCTTCTTGCAGACGCTGCGGCGCCTTTGCACGGAATACGGTGCCGTGCTGATCTTCGACGAGGTGATGTGCGGCTTTCGTGTCGCACTGGGGGGCGCACAAGCGCTTTATGGCATCGAGCCGGATCTCACCTGCCTCGGCAAGGTCATCGGCGGCGGCATGCCCGCGGCAGCGTTCGGCGGCCGGCGCGACATCATGGCGCACCTCGCTCCCGAAGGAGCGGTCTATCAGGCCGGCACGCTATCGGGCAATCCTATCGCGGTCGCGGCGGGCATGAAGACGCTGCAACTGATCCAGGCGCCCGGGTTTTACGAACAGCTCTCGGCGAAGACTGCGCGCCTGGCCAACGGGCTGTCGGCGGCGGCGCGTGCGGCCGGCGTAGCCTTCAGCGCCGATGCGCTCGGCGGCATGTTCGGCATTTACTTCACCGCGCAGGTGCCGGCCAGCTTCGCCGATGTCTCGCGCAGCGACATTGCCGCCTTCAACGCGTTCTTTCATCGCATGCTCGACGCTGGCGTCCATTTCGCGCCATCCGCGTACGAAGCAGGGTTCGTATCGAGTGCGCACGACGACGCCGTCATCGATGCCACGCTCGATGCCGCACGCGGTGCGTTTGCCGCGCTTGCGGCGTAACGCCGCGCGCCGACGAGCACCCGACGATGTTTTCCGACGCGGACTTCGCCCACATGCAGCGCGCACTCGCGCTCGCTGCGCGGGGGCTTTACACGACGACGCCCAACCCGCGCGTCGGCTGCGTGCTCGTCAAGCACGGGCTCGCCATCGGCGAAGGCTTCACGCAGCCTGCCGGCCAGGACCACGCCGAAGTGCAGGCGCTGAAGGACGCGCGCCGGCGCGGCAACGATCCGCATGGCGCGACGGCCTATGTGACGCTGGAACCTTGCAGCCACTTCGGGCGCACGCCGCCGTGCGCCCATGCGCTGATCGAGGCGCGCGTGGCGCGGGTGATCGCGGCGATGGAAGACCCGAACCCGCAGGTCTCGGGCCGCGGTCTCACGATGCTGCGCGACGCCGGGATCGACGTTCGTTGCGGGTTGCTGGCCCATGAAGCGCAGGAGCTGAACATCGGCTTCGTTTCGCGCATGACGCGCAAACGGCCGTGGGTGCGCATGAAAATCGCAGCCTCGCTCGATGGCCGAACGGCGCTGCCATCCGGTGAGAGTCAGTGGATCACCGGGCCGAGTGCCCGCGCCGACGGACATGCCTGGCGCGCACGCGCCTGCGCGATCCTGACCGGCGTCGGCACCGTGCGCGAAGACAATCCGCACTTGACGGTGCGCGCGATCGAGACGCCGCGCCAGCCGCTGCGCGTGCTCATCGACAGCCGGCTCGACGCGCCGCTCGATGCGCATATCTTCGAAGGTGCGCCGCCGCTCGTTTTCTGCGCGGGCCTCGACGGGGACAATGCGGCACGAGCGGAGGCACTCGCGGAGCGGGGCGTGGAAGTCGTCGCGCTGGAGAATGCACACGGCAAGGTGGATCTGGCGGGCGTGCTCAAGGAACTCGGCCGACGCGGCATCAACGAGTTGCACGTCGAGGCCGGGCATAAGCTCAACGGGTCGCTGCTGCGCGAAGGATGTGTCGACGAGTTGCTCGTCTATCTTGCACCGAGCCTGCTCGGCGCCGATTCGTCGGGCATGTTTGCGCTTGCCGCTCCCGCGACGCTCGATGCGCGGACGCGGCTCGTGTTCCGCAGCGTCGAGCGGGTCGGCGACGATCTGCGCGTGCTGGCGCGCATTGCACCGGCCGAGCCGGTTTCGCCGGCGCCTGCTCCGACGCCCTCTTCATTCTGATTACGAGGCACAGACACGATGTTCACGGGAATCGTCGCGGCAGTGGGCCGCATCGAGACAGTAGCGCCGCTCGGCACTGAGGCAAACGCCGGGGTGCGTTTGACGGTGCGCGCGGGCGCGCTCGATCTGACGGACGTCGCCATCGGCGACAGCATTGCGATCCAGGGTGCCTGCATGACGGTCATCGCCAAGACGGGCGAAACGTTCGACGTCGACGTGTCGCGCGAAAGCCTCAATTGCACTGTGGGGCTGGGGGAGCCCGGCGAGGTCAACCTTGAAAAAGCCCTCACGGCGCATGAGCGGCTGGGCGGGCATATCGTCTCGGGACATGTCGATGGGCTCGGCACCGTCACGCGCTTCGCGCCCGTGGGCGAGTCGCACGAGTTACGCGTGCTGGCGCCGCGCGAGATCGGCCGCTATCTTGCGTATAAGGGTTCTGTGACCGTCAACGGCGTGAGTCTGACGGTCAATAGCATTGTCGATCGGGACGACGGTTGCGAGTTTTCGATCAACCTCATTCCGCATACCGTCGAAGTCACGACGCTCAGGCATCTGTCTGCAGGTAGCCGGGTCAATCTCGAGGTTGATTTGATCGCGCGGTATGTGGAGCGGATGCTGTCCGCAGCGTCGCCGCTGAGACGCTAATGTCTGCCGGCTACTCGACTAGCCGCTGCCGGAACCACTCCGCCAGCGCAGCCTCGTCGAGCGAACCTATGAGCAACGCCATTTTCGTTTCGGCTTCAACAATTGGACCATCAGCGCGCGTCTTGCCGACGAACTCGGCGACGTTCTCGGACATCGCATGAAGGTTGTGTATGAGCATGTCTAAAGACCGCCAATGAATCACGAGCCCCGGCTTTCATCTGTTCGCGCGCGCCGCTAGCTACTCGTCCCTCAACGGCCGTTCCAACGCATAACGCCGGCAATGTTCGAGGTATTGCGCTTCATGCATCACGAGCAACTCGACGATGCTGCTCCAGAGCCACGAATGCGCCTCCGAAGACTTCGGTCGCCTGGTGTGCAATGCGGCGAGCCACGCTTTGCGAGTCGCTGCAGCCATCTGTCCCGCATGCGCGCGACCGACGACAAGCGCCAGAAAATACGCCGCTTTCACCGCGTCGCGCTCAGACAGATGCTCAGCCTCGACCTTCAAATCCTGAGGCATCAGTTCGCGGACCACTGCCGAGCAACCATCGAGCTGTACAGCAATCATGCGCTCGCCCAGCAACGGCGAGACATGGCGTGCGCCCTCCACCACACGTTTCGCATTGTCGCGAGGCATGCGATGCCCGTGCGCAACCGGCGCCGTAGGCGCGGCCGCTTCCTTGATGTCGATGAGGCGCGGTGGGCCGTCCGTGCAGCTCGCCCCATCGGTGCCCAATAACACCGCATATCGGCGCCGCCCTAGCGAGCTGCATCCTTTCACCCAATAAGCGGCATCGAGCACGCGGATCGCCGACGCGTCTCGCTCCGTCTCGCCCAGCACCGTACGAATCAGCGCCGGGCCACCGGCTTCGAACAGCGCGTGCACCGCCTGATTCTCATCGTCCGACATTGCCCAGAACCGCTTGCCAAGCGGGATGTGGGGCTCGATATGCCGGATATTCTGGCGTGCGAGCTTACGCTGCGAACGGTGCAGCGCTTCCTTCATCGCGATCCTGACCACTTTCGGTCGTTGCGACCGGCTCGCGTCGTCAGCGCGGCGGTCGTCGAATGCTTGTTCATACCCGTCGAGCAGCGCACCCGCGATGCGGCTCAGGATCACACCCGGCAAGTCCGAACGGCGTGCCGCGGTGGCCAGCGATAGTCCCAGCCGAAGCAGGTCGTGCACCGGATTTCCGATCACGCTTTGATCGAGATCCCGGATCTGAACCGCAACCTCTCCGTCGGCGTTGGCCACCGGGCCCAGGTTGCCCAGGTGACAATCGCCGCAAATCCACACGTCCGGCCCCGCCGGTAATCTGCCGGCCGCCTGTGTCTTCACCCATTCGTAAAAGTGAGCGGCGGTGCCCCGCTCATAGGCATGAGGCGAGCGCGCCATTTTCTGCCGACGCAACTCGGCCAGCACGCACTGCCTGGCGTCAGACGGAGGATATTGCGCGGATTTGGCCGATTTCTTCGACACGGTGCCTCCACGGACAGGAGTGGTCCGCACCTATCGCAGTTAGCTCAAAGCGTGCCCGGACAGCGCGACATGCGATTTCGTCGAATGCACCCTATCGCTCCGATTCGATACTGCCCGCCTGCCCATCGAGAGCTATCCGGCTCAACTCCCAAGCAAACGCGCCATTCGCGTAAGCCCGAGTTCAAGCTCCTCGTCGGACACGCCGCCCGCCCCGAGCCGCAGATGCTGCGGGCACGCATACGCGTCGCCCGACATCACGAACGTGTTGTACGGCGGCATCAGCAGCTTATGCGCAAACGCTCCCGCCGATATCGGCAGATCCAGGTATGCGAGTCCGAGCAGCCCCGCCGCCGGCCGGCGCCAGCGCAATGCCGGCTGATCGGCGACGAACCGGTCGAGCCGTTCGATCCGTGCATATCCGACCGCTCGCGAGCGCTCGACGGCGACGGCGAATCGATCCGGACGCAATGCGATCTCGGAGATACGCTCGCCCATCACGTTCATGATCTCGCTCGTGTTCTCGCGCAATACCATCGCGTCGGCAATCACCTTTCGATCGCGCGTAATCATCCAGCCGGTGCGCAGGCCTTGCAAGCCCAGCAGTTTCGACACGCTGCCGGTGCTGATACCACGCTCGTACATCGTCGCGACGCGCGGCGTTTGCGGCCCTTCCCATTCGAGACCGCGATAAACCTCGTCCGAGATGACGTACGCGCCGACACGCTCGGCAATGCCAACGATCCTGCGCAGCGTCGCTTCGTCCTCCACACGCCCCGTCGGATTGTTCGGGTTGCAGATGAAAACAACCTTGGTTTTCGGCGTGACGAGCGCTTCGAGCCGATCGACGTCGAGCGCCCAGCCGCGCGCCTCGAGGCGCGGCGCATACTTCACGACGGCACCGATTTGCTCGGCCAGGACGATCGGCTGCTGCCAGCCAGGCGCATCGATCACGAGTTCATCGCCGGGGCGAAGCAACTGAGTCAACGCGAGATAGTTCGCCTCCTGCGCACCCGCCGTGATCAGCACATCGTCGATATCGCACGCGGGACGGTACCCGTAACGGTCGAGAACCTGGGCGCGTAGGCCGCGCGCTCCCTGATAGTCTTCGCTCGACCAATCGAGAGGCATGCTGCCGTCGAGCTCTTCGATGAACTCCTTCAACGAGGGAGAGGGGGAAAGCGAGAACGTCACACAGGCTTCGGGTTTCGCGCGATGCGCGACGAGCCATTGCTCCCAGAAGCTATTGGATGGAACGGGCATGGAGGGCTCCTTAGCTCAAGACGGTCGGGCACACGCCCAAACCCAGCGACGCATCGATGACCGCACCGCGCAAAATGCGCGCTTCGTCGCGACACAGATAAAAACAAAGATCGGCGATCTCGCGAGCCTCGATCAGTCGCCCGCCTGGCAGCGAGGATTCGAGCGCCTGCCGCTGCTCGGCCGTCAGCCCGCGCAGCGTACTGGCTTGGAACATCGGCGTATCCGTTGCGCCGGGGCAGACGGTGAATACATCGATGCCGGTATACGCGAGCGATGCCGCGAGTTGCCGCCCGAGAAAGGCGACGGCCGCCTTGCTCATTCCATCCGCCGCGCGAAAACGTGGAAAATGCGTGATGCCGCCATCGACCGAACTCACGAAGACGATCTTGCCGCGACCGTGGTGGCGCATCGCGGGCAATAGATCGTCGGTCAGCCAAAGCGGCCCGAGCGCATTCACGCGAAAGAACGCTTCGTCCTGAGCTTTCGGGTGCGACGCAACCCGCTCCACCGTCTTCGTGCCGACGCCGGCATTGTGGATGAGGACATCGACAGGTTCGGCGAGGCGCTCGACCAGCTCCGCGTGGCTCGCACGGTTTCCGACATCGAGCGGCAAAGCGTCGACGCGGCGATCGCGAAACCGCTCGATCAGATCGAGTGCCCGGCGCCGGCTGTCGTCGTCCGGGCGATGCGTGAAGGTGACGTGATCCCCACCCTCGGCGAAGACCCGAATCAGCTCGATGCCGATGCCGCCGTTTCCGCCGGTCAACAACACACGCCGGGTTGCTTCGTGATTCCCATTCAACATTCAGTACTCCTAAGGTGATCGTCGGACACCGCGTCGCCGTCTCGCACGTCGGCGGCGAGTTCGCGAAGCACGGTGCCCAGTCGACGAAAATCGTCGCTCGAGTTGTAGATCTGCGCGCAGATACGCAGCGCAAGCCGCCGGCCGTCCGGCCAGGACGCAACGGATACGTCGATGCCATGCCTGTCGTACAGGCGGCGCTGCAGCGATGCGGCTGCGTCGGTGCGCGCCGCGGCGAACGAGTCCGGCAGTTCGAACGCGATCATGCTGCCGACCATCGAATCGGGTGCGAGCCGTGCGAGCGGCACTGTTTGCACCAACGCATGCGCGGCATCGATCGCAAGCTCACGATTGCGCGCGTAAAGCGCCGGCAATCCACCGGGCAGTTGACTCCGCAAAAAGCGAATCGCGTCGGGAATGCACAACAGCGGCGTGGGGTCCGCGGTGCCCAGCCAGTCGAACTCGAGATGCAGCCGCGGACGATCGGCGCTCGATACGCCGTAGCCGCGACTGATCACGGGCGGATGCAAACCGTCGGCGCGATCCCGCCGCACATGCAGAAAGCCCGCACCGCGCGGAGCGCAAAGCCATTTGTGGCAATTGCCGGCGTAGTACGCGGCGCCGATCGCGTCGACGTCGAGCGGCAACATTCCCGGCGCGTGCGCGCCGTCGACCAGCGTATCGACACCGCGGGCCGCCAGTCGGTCGACGAGCGCCGCAATAGGAAAGACGATCGCCGTCGGACTGGTCACGTGATCCAGAACCGCGAGCCGCGTGCGCGCCGTCACGCGATCGAGCACGGCGTCGACGACCGCATCGGGGTGGGCCACGGGCGTCTCTATCCGAGCGACGACGATTCGGGCGCCCGTTTCGCGCGCCACGAAATCGAGCAGATTCCGGCACGACAGGTACGCGTGGTCGGTTGTCAGGATTTCATCGCCCGCGGCGAACGAGCGCGATCGCAGCACGGCACTGAGCGCCGTCGTCACGTTCGGTAGCAGCGCCAGATCTCCCGGGCATGCGCCGATGAGTTCCGCCAGTGCCTGACGCGCATCGTCGAGTCGAGCCGGGAGCTCGCGTAGAACGAAGGCAGCCGGCTGGCGTTCGATTCGCGCGCGCCACTCGGTCTGCCGATCGAGTACTTCGATAGGACAGGCGCCGAGCATGCCGTGGTTGAGACACAGGATGCGATCGTCGAGCAGAAAGCGCTCACGCGCGGCTGCGACATCGAAGGCCGGCTCGCTGCGAGCTTCGTGCGATCGGGAGGCGTCGATACCAGCGTGCGTTCCCGGCTGCGACACATGTGCGCGTCGCGCATCGATGACCCGCAGCAGGTCCTGCCTCGTCGGCCCCGGCGGCGGCGACGGAGGATGCGCCGCCAGCGTCCGGCGCACGCGCTCGATGAGCGCGCCACGCGTAAAAATCGCATCGGGCTCCTCGAGCATGCCCGTGCGGCGGGCCAACGCGTGCCACACCTCCATGTCATGCCGCGCCGCGGTCGCGATGTGGTGGAGCGTAATCGATTCGTCGCCCATCGACGGATGAGCCTCGCCGCGCCAAAACGCAAGGCGCGTACGATCCTGGGCGACACTGTCGTCGAACCAGGGCCGCAGCAGCGTTTGTGCGAGCGCGTCGGATGCGAGAGCGAGTCGATAGCCGTCGCCCACACCGAGCGCATCGACCCTGTCCGCGATCGCAAACGCGTAGCGCGCGGCAAGCGACATGCCGCGTGTATAGACCGGGTTCGTCACGCAAATCGAATCCCCGACGGGGATCAGCCCGAGCGCGAGCGGCCGGCCATCGACAACGAAGCGTCGGAAGCGATTCTCGCAGACGGGCCAGCGAAGGACGTCGGAGACCGGTTCTCCCTCGATATCGAGCCATTCGGAAAGGCCGGCATGCAAACGGGCCGCCGCAGTGAACGTCTGCGCATCCGATAGCGGCGACAGCATGAGGTCGCCGTGCGGAACGATCATCGTCACCGACACATAGCCGTGATCGGCGGGGCACGCGATACAGCCGCTCGATGCCGCATAGGCGCCGGCGGAAAGACCCGCGGTCAACTGCACGGCCGGCCGTTGGCGCGACCGATACCAGCGCGTGAGATAGGACAAGCCGCAGGTTTCCGAGCTCTCCACCGGTGCGGATGCGCCGAGCGCTTGCAGCCACTTTCCCAATGGCGATGCACGTCCCAGCGCGTCGATCGTGAGATCGGCCCGCACGTCGCCCTCCGACGTGCGTACACCTTCGACGACCGGTAACGGTCCGGGCGCCGCCAGCAGTCCAGTGACGACCACCCGATCGTGCAGCGTCACGTTCGGTTCGGCGCATACGATGCGGCGGACGACTTCCTCCACGAGCGAGCGCCGGCACGATAGGCCGAACAACGTCTCATCGTCGACGCGTGGCACGGCTTGCTTGCCCGGTTGCAGCGTGCCGCCAAACGGCGTCTCGATCGCACCCGCATCGAGCAACGCCTGCCACACGTCGGGCGCGCGCGACCGCAGTACCTGGCGCCCAAGTGCCGCGAGCGCATGAGTATGACGCGCCTGCGGTACACCTTTGCGCCAGCTCGCGTCGAACGGGGTTTCACCGCTCGATGCATGATCGACGCGCGGCGTCATATCGTCGCGATCGAGCAATTGAACGTCGGCGCCTTTGCGCGCGAGCGCGAGCGCGGCCATCAAGCCCGCCATGCTTGCCCCGACGACGACCACGCGAATGCGCGTCATCATCGATCCTCCAACGCCGGATCGAGCGTCGGGACCGCGGCCTTGCGCAACAACAACGAACGCGCGGCCCAAAGATCCGAGAACACGCGATAGCGCAGCGCCGTTTCGTCCAAATAGTCGACGCCGCTCGAGCCGCCGGTACCGACGCGGCGTCCGATGATCCGCTCGACCATCCGCGCATGCCGCTGCCGCCAGATCACGAAGGCCTGCTCGAAATCGAGCACGGCTTCGATGAGCTCGCGCGGCCATCCGAGTTCGGGTCGTTCGCGGTAGCTTTCGATGTAGAGCAACGCGGCGCGTACCGCACGACGTTTGACGCGCGTCGCGCTATCGGCTTCGGGGTCGTCCTGCGCGCGCAGGTAAGCCTCGACGTTCGATTCGTCGGCCCGCCGTCGGACGGCAAGGCGCTCGATATCGTCGGGCGGAAGACCGCACTCGACGAGCATTTGCGCGCGGCCTCGGTTCTCGTCGCGAATGGCGCGCACATAGTCGCCGATGAAGCCGTCGACCGTCCCGACGATCGGCAGACGGGACAGCCATTCATAGAGGCAATGCTTGAAACTCGGGCCTTGCGCGATACGCTCTTCGACGCGTCGGGCCGCCCATGAGGGCGTGCCGTCCGCCGACTTCAGCGCGTCCTTGAAGCATCGGTTGCCAAGCGAAATGCGTTCGTGCTCCTCGAGCCCCAGCAGGATCTCGACTTCGCGCATCTGCGCCGATTGAAAGCCGCTCGCTGGCGTAAGCGCGTCGCGGAAATCGAGAAAATCCCGTGTAGTCATCGTCTCGATTACCCGGAAATGCTGATTCGCCTGCTCGAAAATGACGATGGCCCGGCGCAAGGAGCGTACGACCGGCGCGACGCGATGATCGTGCGGCATCTCCTCGCTTAGCGCATTGCGCGCGAACGTCAATTCGCGCAGGATGAGCTTGAACCAAAGCTCGTAAATCTGATGGACGACGATGAAAAGCAGTTCATCGTTACCGACTCCCGATTCCTCCTCACCGCGGCCGGTTTGAAGCGCCAACAACTCCTCGACTTTGAGGTAGTTCCAGTAATTCGTTTCCTTCATGCGCGACCTCGATCTGCGTTTTTGCAACGGAATGCGCGGTCGACGAATGCGACCGTAGGGACCCGCTCAGACCGCGGTCTTCTTGAATTCGGCCCACTTGGCCAAGTCGTCGTATGCGGTTGCCGCAAAGCGTTCCCAGATCGCGGTCGCGGGTACCTTGGGCTTGACGATCAATTCGATCCGATGTCCGCTCGGATCGTTGCAATACCAGGAGCTCGCGAGCTCGCCGTGCACGACGGGTCCTTCGACTGCCACGCCGCGCTCGCGCAGCCGTGCACAGATGGCCTCGGCGCGCATTTCATCCTCTACCTCGAGCGCGAGATGTTGTGCCCAATCGTTTTCGACCGGCAGTACCGGTTCCTTGCTGCCGTGAATCTCGAAAAAGCAGATATAGCTGCCGTCTTCCATTTCGAAGAAGACATTGTTGTTAATGGCCTTGAGGCCGGTCGACGGGATGTGATTGATCATCGTCGCCGCAAATTTCATCCCGATTCCGTCGACATAAAAGTCGACGGTTTCAGCGGCGTCCTTGCATCGATAGGCAGCATGATGAAGCTTCTTCGGCATGGACATTCCTTTTTAAGGATACGAGGCAAATCGCCGTGGGGCGAGGAAGGAAAACGTTTGCGACTTGCGGCAACCGTTAGCGTTGCGCAAGAGCAATCATTCGGAGTCAGCTAGTGAAGTGCTGCAGGAGGATTGTCGAAAAGTCGCGACGGTACGGGCGGGATGGCGGACGAAAACCAGAGGACAACAGCGAAAAGTAGAAAGAATGCAACGCGGCGACTGCATCGGTACGCGCGCAACCTTCAGCGAGCAGCAACGCCGTTACGCCTGCCTTCCGATGCAGGGGGTGATGAAGCCGCCCCTGCATCAGTCAACTTACATCTCAACGACGTGCCTTCGCGAGTGTCACCGTCTCGAAGAGTTCGTACTCCCCGGTCGGGACGCGGTCCGCGCCGGGCGCGTGATAGTAGTTCATCGTGATGGTGGTCTTGCCGCCACGCTCGCCCGGATCGACATCGAACACCGCAATGCCGTAGCCCGTGTCGGTATCGCGCTTCGCGGACCACACTGCGTCTTCCACCGCGTCGGCCGGCGCACGTACGAAGGTGCCTGCGCTCGCACCCTGCCGCGCGTCAAACAAGATGAGAGCAGCGCGTCAATCAGGATGAGAGTACTGGCGTGGCGGCAGCGGTGAAGGGCGTAGCCCGGAACCGCTGCCGCCACGCCGCGCCGAGCAGTCCCCCGTCAT